>NZ_JBQFUT010000010.1:0-180291 GCF_056539305.1 Ruegeria sp. BC1 | reverse complement strand
GGATGGAGCAGCCCGGTAGCTCGTCAGGCTCATAACCTGAAGGTCGCAGGTTCAAATCCTGCTCCCGCAACCAGCGTCAGAAAATCTCAGAGCAACCCGTTCAGACTACAATTGATCCACTGGATCAATTGCTTAACGTCTTAACCGCGTCGTTATCAAGGCTTGCGCGGCCCCACCGGCGCCACCGTCCCTTCAAACCATAACCTCAAGGTCAGAGGCTCAAATCCACCCCCCGTAAACAAACTTCTCACCAAAATAGAACGCACTTACCCTCCCATCACCCGGCGACACACGCGGACTGCCAGACCCCCCAAAAAAACCACGCACAACACCCCCACAGCCGCAAAACGCACCAGATCAAAAAGCACATGCCCAGCGGAGATGAAGGAGCGTAATGTTGTCTGGCCCAGTATTGCCAAGGCTCTAAGAACTGCGGTTGCGCTTTTGAAAACGCAAGGCAAGTAAGAAAAATACTTCAGGTTGAAAATCTGATTATGCCGCAAAGTAGATATCAAAAAATTCTAATTAACTCCCCACGTTTAACAACAGTTGAGACGTGATAGTCATCGGTTTTTAGGCGCTCAATGCTGTTCAAGAAACTTGAGGTTTGCGCTTGTTTCTATGGATCAACGATCCAAAAAGGATCGGGATGAACGACTGGCGTATCACTTCGTGAAATCCAGAAACCTACCTCGATCGGGGGCAATACTGTTTCGCCCTTGACCAGATTGTAATTTAATATGATGTGGCGAACAAACGGGTGGTAGGTTTGATCGAAGTTACCGTCGATAAGAATATGATAGGAACCTTCTCTCGAATCCGGAAGAATATCAGGCACTTGACCTTGCATGACGTCTCCTCCTTCGTGACGCATGACGCTTTTGCCAACGTCCTGGACGTCTACGGACGACAAAACGGGTGTGAACCCGCGCTCGCAAAGCATACAGGCGTCGAAGTGTGTATTTACCTCTACATACGTGTTGCGATCTCCCGGCAACCGAGAGGGAGACGCAACGCCCCACCATTTCGCCACGCCAACATTATTGGCGACAACATTAAACGTCGCAAGAACGATTGCAGCAACCAACATTAAGCTGAAGGGCCAGGTGTTTTTCGAGGACGCCAGCGCTCCAATCAGAACGCAAGCGGGTAACAAGGTAGCAGTACCGTAAAACCAGTGCCCCCCCATTGCATCTGTATCAATGAAAAGCAGAACAACGCCAACCAAAAGAACGAAAACCGCCAGCAAGAAAGCAGGTGACTGTTCCGTTCTTTCGTGCAGCAAACCCCAAAACCCTCTCCAAAGAAACCAAGCGACGACAGCAATGTACAAGAAGCCAAAGATATCATTCATTTGCGAGTATTCTTCTACTTCATTTACAACTGCCCCGCCGGTCGCTGCTGCATAAGCAAACTCAATTGTTCCAGGGATAAAGAAGTAGACAATCATCGGATTAAACTTGGGAAACGAAATATCGTTCAAGTACTCCCCATACCCCGTCGTGTCAGTGCCATCGAAAAAGACGTAGTAGAGATCAGGTGATGCAATAATCAGGATTACAAACGCACCCGCGTAGGTCACTGGTCTCGTAAAAATCTCACCTTTGGTAACAAAGATCAGAATAAGGAACAGAGCAAGAATATTGAGCGCCCCAATTTCGTAACAAAGGAAGGAAAGTCCAGAAAAAACGGCCGTGAGAAGTAAGTCTGTTGGTTTGCCACTTTCCGTGCTTCGCAGAAAATAGTGCAATGTTAGGGCGGTGAAAAAAAGATAAGGGGAAATCTGAACGGCGACCATAGAAACGAAAATATGAAACTCGTTGAAGGTCAGCGCTACAGCTGCCACAAGCCCGGCTAACGGCGAGAAAAAGCGTTTTGCTGTCAACGCGATCACCAATACCGTCGCTACACCTAGCAATGCATTGAAGAACCGAAAGCCAAAATGGGATTCGCCAAAAAGAGCGGAGCTTGCGTGAATTATGTAGGAAGCAAAAGCGCCATGCCGACTGGTTCTCAGAGGGAGTTCCAGGCTTTGCCATGATAGCGAAATCGCATTGGCTGTAGGTATCCACTCGCGGCTTTCGTCCCAGATATACGCTGAATTAAGAGCCAGAAAAATTCGCAGAGCGGCTGCAATGACCAGAATAATCCCAAGAGCTACGACAAAGTGCTTTTCGGCCAGAACTGTAAGTGAAAGCCCTGCGACTCGCGCGTCGGGCTCATACTGTTCCCCTGCGACCATAACAATTACCTCAACTGGTTACTGCCTTATCCTGCCAAAACACCTTCGGACAATCGAGTGTTTTAAAAAATCAGTGGCAGTTGACACCAAAATACTTCCCCACCCAATATGTGAGACAGGTTAATTGTATTGGGTATCTGTGGCGCCAAATCTTCTTATTTTTCGAAGCCGGGCCAAAGTGGAGAAATTAAGTGATGAGGTTAACTTCCGGGGCAGCACCAGATTTAAGTGAACCCAAACATCCTCTATGGAGGATTGCTCAAGAGTTCATCCGATTTCCACTGGTGACAACCTGCTTAGTCTACCTCATTATTTCGTTGTTTGTTTACGTGAGTCACCCAGAGGAAATTCACCTTTTTTTTCCTGATGATGCATACTTTTATATGAAAACTGCCCACAATATTTGTGCAGGACTGGGTGTTTCGTTTGATGGGGTAAATGCGACAAACGGCTTTCACCCCTTATATTTGTTTTTATTGTCCGGTCTGTCCTGTCTTACCCCAATTGTTGGTAACGGGGGAATTGACGCTGTCTTTCTATTTGATGCGTGTATAACGATTATCGGCTTTTTCTTTGCGGCTCGCCTGGCGGCGATTTTAGGTCTGTCCCTTCCAGCGAAATGGGTGTTTTTAGCCGGGTTACTGCCAATGGCCATCCATCAGGACTTCGGAACTGAAGCAAACATACTTGTCACGACAACTTGGGCATTTCTCTATTTTTGTTTCAAAATTAAGGACAGTTGGCTCGGGTATTTTTTTGCTGGTCTTTTGGCAGCATTTGTTTGCCTTTCCAGAGTCGACACTGTTCTTTTGGTCGGCCTGGTAAGTTTACCCATTGCTTTCCTGAGCGGAACCAATGAGGCCGCCTCACTCAGGCGCGCGGTGCCGAGGTTGATATTACTTTTGCTTCCGACATTTCTTGCGCTTGGGGCAGTGGCCGCGGCCAGTCACAGTTGGTTTGGCCATCCAAGTTCGATCTCGAGCACATTGAAAATTGGCTTCAGGTCTACAGAATTGGCGATGGGTGTGCCTTTGTTCAAACTCAACCCGCAAGGTGTCCCTCCTTTGGGAATATTCGTGCTTGGAGCAGGCCTTTTTGCCATTGCTGCTTTGGTGCGCTTGTTCCGGGTGCGGTCGAAAGCCAATTTTGTAGTGGCTGCCCTTGGCGCGTGGATAATTATCTATTTTACGATTATGACCTTGTTTCTTCGAGGCGGACTGGAAACGTGGTATTACTCATTGCCCTTATCAATTTCGGTGCTTGTAGCTGTACATGTTTTGGAGCCGTTTTTTAACCGAGCCCCACAAACCTTTCAGAAAGTAACCACGTTAATAATCGTAACAGGTTGCATCTCTGTGACTGCAATTCTGGCAGACTA
Source organism: Ruegeria sp. BC1 (assembly GCF_056539305.1). NCBI lineage: Bacteria > Pseudomonadati > Pseudomonadota > Alphaproteobacteria > Rhodobacterales > Roseobacteraceae > Ruegeria > Ruegeria sp. BC1. The sequence goes on along the minus strand of NZ_JBQFUT010000010.1, from coordinate 176,671 downwards.
TTGGATGTCGCGAACATGGGCAACGACTGAAGCTATCGAAATGTCCGAATGGATAAAGTCCAATATTCCACCTGATGCCCGAATCTATCAGGTCGATAACTCCGGCATAACGGGATACTTTTCAGAACGCTCGATCATCAATGGCGACGGGCTTGTCAACAATTGGGAATACCAAGACAGTCTTCGCGGGGGGCGCTTGCCCGACTATTTTCGCCTGAAGGATATTTCTTACATTCTCTTTGATGCTCACAAGGCCAATCAGACTGCTATGATACCCGTTACGCTGTGGGATGGTCCGGCGCTCATTATCGAGTTCCTAGAAGAGCCTGAACAAATCAAGGTCGTTGGACGGTTTGTACTGTACCGCATTGCCCCGGATCACATTGTGACCAGACATAGTGACGACAGGTTCCACTGAGTTTGCCGACCAAACTTAGGCACAGAAAACCGCGTACTGCTTTGGAGATACCGAGTCTTACGTGCGGTTCTGCCTGCTCACTTAGATTGATCTGGTGATGAGCAAATGCAGGGCTTTCGTAATTCCAACTAGCCTGTCGCACCTTATTAGCCAGAGGTTAAAATCTGGTTGGATAAGGGCGATCGCAGCATTTCTAAACTCCAAGTCCAGCAATTGATTACGTTTCAAAAGGCTCTTGCGTGTCAAAACAAACTCATAGGGTCACCAACCAGATTCTGCTTTTTATCCACGTTCGTGCTATATTCAGATACTTAGGCAATACCAAAATGAGTTTGGATCTCCGGGCGCCGACATATTCGGGCAGACAAAACTAACTCACCGCATCCCAATTCCAGGCCGATTAGGGTCTCATCCGGTGAGGAAATATCCGAGCGCGATCGCCTTAACTGGGCGGCGTTTCACGCAACCGCTCGACTGTTCTGAAGATGAAGAATAAAATTGGAAAAGCTACTGAAAAACTGACTTAAATTCGGGTTTCAACGCAGGCAAGGTTCAGCAAGGGCATGGCGCTATTTTGCCGGGATCCAGACCACTTCCGGAGCTGGAGAAAAAGCTGTGCTGAACCCTTGTTCCCTTTCAAACGCGACGTATTCCCAAGGCGACTCCCTCCCCAGCTCGCGGACCGTGCGATATTCCGCATTCCTGCTGGTCATTGCAGTCATAGTATCTATCGTGACATCTCCAACACGCGTGCGTGCGCAGCAAAAGCTGGTGGTTACCAATGATCGTGGTGGCTATCTTCATGACCGATTGATCGAATTGGAGGCCCTGCAACGCAAGGGTGTTCAGGTTGAAATTCGGGGACGGGTTTGCTTTTCGACCTGCACCATGTTTCTGGGGTTGCCTCGAACATGCGTCGATCCGAAAACGATATTTGGCTTCCACGGACCTTCCCGAAACGGTCGCAGATTGGCGAAGAAAGAGTTCGACTACTTCAGTCAGATCATGGCCAGCTATTATCCCGAGCCTCTAAAAACCTGGTTTATGAAAAAGGGGCGCACCCGCGTAAATGGGATTTACAGGATACAAGGAGCGCAATTGATCCGATTGGGCATTCCCTCTTGTCGAGCCACCTGAAACCGGTCTTGCCGAGAGACAACCGCAGCGGTATCACGAACGGATTGCAAATGGGTATTGAACCCGATTGACGCCATATTGAAGAACGCAGGAGCCCAGCTCATCGGCATGACATCCCTTTTCAAAAGGCTAATGCGACGGCAATCATTCTCAACGCCAACACCCCAGGAACCGCTATGTGTGATTGGCGACGTTCATGGTTGCCTCAAGCAACTGGAAAAAATGCTGTCGCAGGTGCCGCTGGACCACCGGATTGTTCTGGTCGGGGACTATGTCGACCGAGGAGAGCACAGCGCAGACGTACTGCGGCTGATCAGTTCGCAACAGAATTTTACCTGCCTGATGGGGAACCATGAAGACATGATGTTGCGGTTCCTGAATGACCCCAAAGAACATGGGCAACGTTGGCTGCGCTATGGTGGGTTACAGACATTGGCATCATTTGGAGTGCGCGGGGTGCGCTCTGAAATGAGTGGTGATCAGCTGACCGAATGCCGTGACAGGTTAAAGGACACAATGGGGGAAGATCTTTGCCAGTGGGTGGCCGACCTGAAAACGCGGGTGATCACAGGGAACGTTTGTGTCGTTCATGCAGGTGCCGACCCTAAGGTGCCGCCCGAGGACCAGAAAGACAAAACTCTGATATGGGGGCATCCGTCCTTTCAATCGGTTGACCGGCATGACGGGGTATGGGTGGTGCATGGGCACACGATTGTCGACAAGGCCAGCGCCCGGCGCGGGCGCATTGCCGTCGATACCGGCGCATTCGCCACCGGTGTACTGAGTGCCGTATGCCTTGACGGCAGCGCGCCCAGATTTTTGACCGCCGGACAATAACGGCTGGCAATCTGATCGGCCTAAACGCGCATGGAGTCACCCGGTTCCGATGCAACCGCTGCCCAATTGCGGGTAAAAATGGAAACAAAGACTGACGGACAGATCATTCGACCACGTAAGCGGTACAATCACCGCTTTTTCCGGTTGAATACAGGCAAAGCCCTGTCACACTCGATTAGACTAGCGATCATTAATCGGATTTCGAGCGCATCATGTTGCTAACCCCAGTCTTACTCTGTGGCGGCTCTGGAACTCGCCTTTGGCCGTTGTCCCGGAAAAGCTACCCCAAGCAATTTGTTCCCCTTGTCGGAGAGGAAACTCTGTTTCAGGCGTCTGCGCGCCGCCTGTCGGGTGCGGCGGAGGGCCTGAGTTTCGCCGCGCCCATGGTTCTGACAAATTCGGATTTCCGGTTCATCGTCGTAGAGCAATTGCAAGCGATCGGAATTGATCCGGGCGCCATTCTGATCGAGCCTGAGGGTCGAAACACCGCCCCGGCGGTTCTGGCCGCCGCGCTACGCGCCCATGGTCAGGAGCCGGATTCGGTGTTGTTGGTGGCACCTTCTGATCACGTTGTACCGGATACGGCAGCGTTTCACGCGGCGGTTCGCCGTGGGCTGGATGCCGTAGCGCTAGGACAATTGGTGACGTTTGGAATTACTCCCACGCACCCCGAGACGGCTTATGGATACCTTGAGCTGACGACGGCGCCGGATGCCCAAGGTTCGCCAGTCCAGTTGAAGAAATTTGTTGAGAAACCAGATCTGGCCCGAGCGGTCGAAATGTTTGAAGCCGGGACTTACAAGTGGAATGCGGGGATTTTCCTGTTCCGTGCGGCGGATATCATCGAGGCCTTCCGTGTTCATGCGCCGGACTTGATTGATCCGGTTCAGGCGGCGGTCGAAACAGCAGTGCCTGATTTGGGATTCCTGCGACTGGCCCCCGAGCCATGGTCGAAGGCTGCGGATATTTCGATCGATTATGCGGTCATGGAGAAAGCGACGAACCTGTCCGTTGTTCCCTTTGATGCGGCTTGGTCCGATCTGGGCGGCTGGGATGCGGTCTGGCGCGAAAGCGGGCCGGATGTGGACGGAGTGGTCACAAGCGGCGGTGCAACAGCAATTGATTGCCAGGATTCCCTTTTGCGGTCTGATAGCGACCAGTTGGAACTTGTGGGTATCGGTCTGCAGAACATCATTGCGGTGGCAATGAACGATGCGGTTCTCGTGGCGGATTCAACGCGCGCGCAGGATGTGAAAAAAGCTGTTGTCGCGCTGAAGGAAAAAGATGCGCATCAGGCCACTACCTTTCCAAAGGATCACCGTCCCTGGGGTTGGTTTGAAAGCCTGGTGGTCGGTGACCGGTTTCAGGTGAAACGCATTCACGTACATCCTGGCGCATCCCTAAGCCTGCAGAGCCATTTCCATCGGTCCGAGCACTGGATTGTTGTCGAAGGCACAGCGCATGTAACCGTAGATGACCGGGAACAGTTGGTGACTGAAAACGAGTCCGTCTACATTCCGCTTGGTGCGGTTCACAGAATGGAAAACCCTGGTAAAGTTCCGATGGTCCTGATCGAAGTACAGACCGGCGCGTATGTCGGTGAAGACGACATTGTTCGATTTGAGGACAAATACGCACGTGGCCAAGGCGCAAAGGGCTGAAGAGGGTCCGATGCAACGCGCGGTCGCCTTTCGGATCGTTAAACGGTATTGGCTAGCGTCCCGCTGACTGACACAGACAGCGAGACAAACCCCATGACGACGAACCCATTTATCAACCGTGTTGCCAGCTTGTCCGGCCCCGCGCGGGACATTGCACCCGTTGAGCCGTCCGATACCGCCGATCTGGCCGATGTGGCGATCGGATTATACGTCGAAACTGGCGGAACAGTGGTCATCACAACCGTGCGTGGCGATACTCGAACGGTTCAAGTGACCAGCTTTTCAATCCTGCCTGTCGGGGTCACACGCGTGCACGCCACCGGAACAACGGCAGCCGGTATTCACGCCATGGTGCTGGCTTAAGATGTGCTTGGGACCGGTCTGTCTTCCCGCGGAAATGCACCGCGAGGCCCTGCCGGTCTCAATCCGCTCCGAACAGGTCGCGGGTAAAGACCTTTTCGCTGACGTCGCTGATGTCTTCTGACAGGCGGTTGGCGACGATAAGGTCAGCCTGGCTTTTGAAGGCGTCCAGATCGCGGACCACTGGCGAATGGAAAAAGTGGTCGTCTTCAAGCACCGGCTCGTAGACAATGACCTGAATGCCCTTGGCCTTGATCCGCTTCATGATGCCCTGAATCGAGCTTTGGCGGAAATTATCGCTGCCTTCCTTCATCACCAAGCGATAAATCCCGACAGTTTTCGGACCCCTCATCAGAATCTGATCGCTGAGGAAATCCTTGCGGGTGCGATTGGCATCCACGATGGCGCGGATCAGGTTTTGTGGCACGTGGTTGTAATTCGCCAACAGCTGCTTGGTATCTTTCGGCAGGCAATACCCACCATATCCAAAAGACGGGTTATTGTACTGAGAGCCAATGCGCGGATCGAGGCTGACGCCTTCGATGATCTGGCGTGAATCCATACCACCTGCCAGCGAATAGCTGTCGAGCTCGTTAAAGAACGCCACGCGCATGGCAAGATAGGTGTTGGCGAACAGCTTGATGGCCTCCGCCTCCGAGGCATCGGTAAACAGAACTGGCACGTCCTTGTCGACCGCCCCTTCCAGCAGCAGATCTGCAAAGATTTTTGCCCGGTCCGAGCGTTCGCCGACAATGATCCGGCTGGGGTGGAGGTTATCGTGCAGAGCCCGGCCTTCGCGCAGAAATTCCGGTGAGAAAATCACATTGTCCGTGGCGAACCGTTGGCGCGCATCGGATACGAACCCTACCGGTATAGTCGATTTGATTACGATCACAGCATCCGGGTTCAGCGCGGTGACCTGCTCGATCACAGCATCGACTGAGCTGGTGTCAAAATAATTGGTTCGTGGGTCGTAGTTGGTGGGCGTGGCCACCACAACGAAATCCGCGCCCTTAAAGGCGGTTTCTGCATCGGTCGTTGCAGTCAGGTCCAGATCGCGATTGGCCAGAAAATCATTGATCTCGGCATCCTGGATCGGGCTTTCACGCCGATTGATCAGGTCCACGCGATCCTGCGAGATATCCAGTGCGACCACCGTGTGGTTTTGCGCCAGCAGTACAGCATTGGACAGGCCCACATAGCCGATCCCGGCAATCGCAATCTTCATGTTGCAGTTCCTTGTTTCTGCGGTTCCAGGCCCCTGACCCGGACATCGTAATTTCCGCCGCATGGTAGGGCGATTTTGATCAGCCGGGCAATATGCGGACGCCAAGATGGCGGGCCCAGTGTTGCCTTCCCAGTGGGGCGCGCGGGCATGTGTGGTGAATGCAAGCCACGGCCCCTCTTAATTCACCGCGGCGTTGATCGGTGTTGTGATCAGAGATGGAGTGATCTGGCTGATGGTGCGGCCCCAACGCGTGACCGGGTTTTCAGCGATGAAGATAATGTCGTTGCTGCGCAGCTGGAACTGGGCCGCCAGCGTCAGTTGCGCTGCATTTCGGATATCCAGATGCCAGGCCGTTACCGCTCCGAATTCGCGCGCGTCCTGCGAGGCGCGCAACACATAAACCTCGGACGCGTCGCCGGTTTCCTTGGCGATACCGCCGCCCGTGTCAAACAAGGCGTCCGCCAGCGTCGCACTGTGGTTGAAAGGCAGGGCGTACCTACCTTGCGTGCGTACCTCGCCGCTGAGGTAAACATAATCGCGGTCGACCGCATCCAACTCAATGGACTGGATAAAGTTGTTTCGCCGCTCATCAAGGTCGGCGCGGCGCAGATTCACGGCGGTATTAAGTTCCTGCAGCGCGGTCTGGCGCCCTTCGAGCACTGTTTCGCGCAACTGGATTTGCTGGGCGAAATAGCGCTCGGCCCGGTCCAGATCGTAATCGGTATCCACAAAGACCGAGTCATCGGCGATCAGGAACAGGTTCTGCAATTCCGTGCGCGAGTAGAGGTCTTGCAGCGGGATCTGATACATCTGTCCATCGCGATAAAGCCGCACCGAACTGTTGTCGATATCACCGACCGAAACTGAACCTGCCGCCGACAGCGCTTCACCCAGAGTCAACTGGGTCAGAGTGATCGGTTGCACGCCGGGTTGCCCTACGGCCCCACCGACCGAGACGCGGCGCGAATTGAACTCGGCAATCTCGAGGCTGAATGTGGGGTCGATCTGGTTTTCCACCAGGCGCTGAAACAGCAGGGCTTCGGCTTCGTCCACAGTTAGGTCGACCAGCCGGACGCGACCCACATCGGGGATATTGATCGCACCGTCATCCTGTACGGTATACCCGTTGCGGCTGTTTTGGGCGGCCAACAGGCCCGACAGCTCGCCAGCGGTTCCTTGGGTGGAAGGGGTCGACAACACCAAAACATCGCCGATGCCGATGGTGTAAGGTCCGGGGTTCATCTGCGGAGGCGGGTTCAGTTGAAGCCCCGCGCGCGACCCCTGCTGTGTCGAAGGAGCTTCGGGCAATGGACCGAGGCCCCGTTGGCTGGAGCCTGATCCTGAACCGGCCGAAAGCTGAAACACCGATGGCAGGGTTTTGGGCGCATAAGGTGCGCGGTTGGCCACCAGAACGGTTTCCGGCGTCACCGGGACAACCCGCACTTTGTTGCCGTCCGACACACCGGCTGTGACCGAGGGGCTGCGATAAATGGTCGAGCATCCGGCGATCAGACCGCCAATGGCCAGCACGCTGAGAAATAGTGGAATTTGGCGCACGAGCTGCCCTCCGTTGTTCAATACCTTAAATGTCATTTGGTGCAGCCTTGATGAACATGTTGCCCAGGAAATCGCCCGTCCACTGCGAGGACTGGATGATCCTGCCGGTGCGGTCCTGCACCCAGTAAATGTTGGTGAACCGTTCGGCCACCCCATAGCAGTCTTCCTGCCGTTTTTCCGTTGCTACGGGAGTGCCGCTTAGAAGAATGTCTTCGGAGGGCAAGGCCGTGATCTCGCAGACGTAGGCGTGTTGCTCAATCTCATCGTTGCCGTTGAGAAAGCTATGAAATCGCTCGATTCTGCCGGTGCCGCCGGACAGGATCAGATCGGTGCTTTGCCGCACATCCGAACCTGCCATGCCGGATCCGAACCCTTTGGTTGAAATCAGCATGCCCCGGTCCAGTGAAATGGTAGCCCCGTCGGCGCTCAGCCAGGTCTGAACCCCATCGCGCTCAGTCTCCAACAGCATGACACCGCTGAGGTCGCGGGACGGAAACCCGACCTCAAGCCGGGGCGGGAGAGGACGGCGTGCGGCCAGCACCTCGGCGCGCGGGTGGAACCGGGGTGTATTGGGCAGCAATGTCCCTTTGAGCAGTTCGAAATCCTCTTGTGCGTCGCCGCAGGAGGTCAGCAACAGGGCCAGAAAAATGGATCGCAAAGCTTTCATCGCCAGAACCTCCCCCATCCGCGGGACAAGTCCTGCGCCCGGGCTTCGCGCGTCACTTCGTACAGCCGGTTACGCACATGCAGCCGCGCACCACCGTCGCGCAGAACCGGGCGGATCGTCTGGCTGATCTTGTTGCGCGAAGGGCGGCCGGTCAGCCACGACACCGGGATTTCCAGATGGATTCCCTTGTCGAACGAGCCTTCGCCGAATTCCTCGGAACTGACATTGGTCAGGGTAAAGAATGCGCCCACCTTGAAGCCATTGTTGAACTCGCGATCCAGCGTGAAGGTGGCACCGTAATCCCCGGCCAGATAGCGCCCGACATCGACCTGCGCGTGGTAATCTCCGGGCAGGTCGTAATAGGCCGAGGCATGGCCGGTGACGACATCATAATCCTGAAATCCGAATAGCACATCAAAATCGCGTTGTACCGCGTAGTTGGCCTCGATTCCCAGGGCCAGTCGGCTGTTGGTGGGGTACCAGAGCAGCTCACTTGAGAATCCGCCGAACATGGTCTCCAGATAACCCAACGTGGCGCGGGCATAGAGGTTTGTTGCCGGTCGCCACATGTAATTTGCGGTCATGTGATCGATCCGCAGGTTGGATTCGCGGGCATAAATCGCCCAGTCCGAACGAACATGCGGCAGTGGGGAATCCGAGACGCGGGTGCTGTCATCCAGCGTGCTCAGGATCGGCTGTCGCAGGCCGGTGGACAGGGTAAAACCGGGCGACAGGGTATAATCCAGTTCCAGCGCGGCCCCCAACTCGTATCGCAGCGGGTCATCGGGATCGAAGAACGAAAAGTTCAGGTAGGGTCCGAACCGATAGGAGAAATGCGGAAAGGCATCGGTCAGGATGCCACCCTGGATCAGCGGCAGCGTGTCCGAAACCTCGGCCCGGGCAAAGCTGCGCCAGGCGTTGTCGGGATCATGCTCCAGCTCATAAAGGTCGTTGCGATTGACCCGAACCGCGCTGAGCGGCACGCCGTCTGACATTAGCGCAATATCGAAATGTTCGGTTTTGGGCGGCTGTTCGTTGGCTAGCACGCGGGCGGTGCGTCCAAGAGCTTGCGCGGCCTGACCATACCTGTCGTTTTCGACCCCGACACGGACGGTGTCGCTGTTTTCAGACAAATAGACCAACCGCAACCCTTCTTGCCCCAGTGCGGCCTGCATCCGGTCGCGGATGTCGCCGGGCATGCGGTGCGTTGCGGCGGCGGTCTGAGATGCCGGCAACAAGGGCGGCGGCGCTGCGCCTTGCCCGCCCGGCACCGCCGATTTGCGCGGGTCGATGAAATAGCTGTATGTCAGCCCCAGCGTTGTGCCGTAAAGGTACGATGTGGTCAGCTGTGTCCCGTTTTTGAACCGGTACTGCACCCCGACATTGATTGGTGAACGGACGTCAAACCCGATGTCATCGTGTTCACGGGTGTAGAGGTCGGGCGAGTATTCGGCCAGAAAAGTCAGCCGGTCATTATACTGCCAGCTGGCCCCGCCAAACAGGGCCGCGTCACCGCGAAACCAGTTGCCGAATTCCACCTGCCCGCCGGTGCCGCTCGAGTTTGCGTCGGGCCGGGTGTCAAACCGGCTGCCGAATATACCCAGCGGGTTCGAGAACGCACCGCGGCCCGCCATACGCCCCCAGCCGATGCCGCCGGTCAGTTTGAACTGTTCGCGAAAGGTTTTCGTGGCCACGAAATATTCTGCGGCATATATGCCGGTACCACCGAAATCGCGCAGCCCCATCACGATGGCCGGACTGTGCCTGCTTTCTTCGCGCAGCCGGAAGTGGAGGTCAAAGCTGCGGTCGTATCGGTCACCCGCTGATCCGTCCAACCCTTTGATAAAAGCATAGCGGAAACTGCCATGAACCCAGGGCAGCATCTGGAAGGTCATCGTCGCCCGCCCAGTATCCCGCAGCCCTGCTGCCGTGAAGACCAGCGTGCCGTCGTCAAACATTTCTGCCGTTGGAACCTCAAGCAGGCCCGGAGTGCCATAGGTCGATACCGACTGGGCCTGCCCCTTGCCCGCGGCAGCAACACACAGCAACGCAAGCAGGCCGGCGCGCATTTTCCATACCGCTTGAATCTTCACGTCAGTTTGCCATTCAATTTAGTTTTGGTGCCTGTTGGGCCGGTGTGCCGACCGCGTCTTATCCGGTTCAAAATCAGAAGGTTTCATACATCTTTTTGGCGAATCTTCGCGTTCCGGGGGCCGGTTATCGCAGTTTCGCTGCTATGGAAAGCGGTCAAGTGACGTGTTGGGGCGTGTCGCGCTGAAAATTAGGCCGTTATAGCAAATGAGGTTCCTTGAAAAGTGTTATTTTTTAGATAGTTCTGCAAATTTCTTCGACTTCAGCGTTTTCTCCTGAAATCGGGTGTGATAGCGTCCGGACAAGTTTACTTCAGGAGATTCACGATGATCAGATCGACTATTCTGGTTTTGGCCCTCTCAACCACAAGTGTATATGCACAGAACGTTCCCGTTGACGCAGCGGCGACTCAGGCCGGTGCAGGTGCCGGCGGTGGCGCGGCAGGAGGTGGCGCCGCCGCAGGTGCGACAGGCGCCGCCGCTGCAGCAGGCGTCACTGGCTTTGTACCACTTGTCGCACCGGCACTGGGTGTCGTTGCTGCGGGCGTCGGTTTGGCAGCCGCCGCGGGTGGCGGTGGATCAACGAACAGCACAACAAGCACGGTCGGTACCAACTGATCTCGTCTGATACCCAACAGAAAAAAGCGCGCCAGCCCGGCGCGCTTTTTTTCTTGCCCTGAAGAAACAACGCTAATCAATCACGAGACTATATCGAGGGTCTGCAGCACTGTCGGCCGAGACATTCTGACCCGGCGCAGGCGTGATCTTTTGATGATGTCAGTTTTCTGACAATGTCCAAGTCATAGAAAAAAGCTATGGCAGCTGTGAAAGACAGCGTCCGACAAATAGGCTTTCCCCGGAAACATCGCGTGTGAGAGGCCACTAGCCATGCCATCCTGTCCCCGACCGGAACTCGGCGAGCCCTATTTGTTGACGCCTAGTCCACTGACCACCGCTTATTCAGTCAAACAGGCGATGCTGCGCGACTGGAGCGACTGGGACAGCGATTTTCGCAGCATGACCGCAGAAATTCGAACCCGTTTGCTGGACATGTTGGGGAATGGAAAGGAAGCCTATGACTGTGTCCCGATTCAAGGGTCGGGTACATTCGCGGTCGAGGCGATATTGACCTCAATGATCCCGCCCTCTGGCAAGGCGCTGGTGCTGGCCAACGGGGCTTATGGCCGACGTTAGGCGCAGACTCTGGCCTATGCCGGGCGGGCACATGTGGTTCTGGACAAGGGTGACTACCTGCCGCCGCGCGGTGCTGAGGTGACGCAGAATCTGAACGACGACCCTGCGATCACACATGTGGTTGCGATCCACTGCGAAACCAGTTCGGGTATTTTGAACCCTCTGGCCGAGATTGCCCGGGCCACGACGGCAGCGGGGCGCAAGCTGTTGATCGACAGCATGCCGGCCTTCGGCGCGACCCCCTTTAGCCCAGTGAATACCGTTCGAGGCGATGGTTTCATCGGCCAACAAATGTATCGAAGGAGTTCCGGGGTTCGGATTTGTTCTGGCCCGCGAGTCAGCGTTGATCGACGCCTAAGGCAATTGCCCGTCGCTCAGAGTTGAACTGCATGCGCAATGGGACGCAATGGAGAAAACAGGCCAGTGGCGTTTTACGCCGCCGACCCATGTTGTTGCTGCGTTCCTGTAGGCATTGGCCGAACACGAAGTCGAAGGTGGTGTGGCCCGGCGCGGGGAAAGGTACACGCAAAACCGGGATGTCATGGTCTCGGGCATGCGGGCGCGGGGTTTGAAACGCTTTTGTCGGACGGGTGGCTTTCGCCGATCATCGTGACCTTCTTTTGCCCTGCTGACCCGAATTTCGTCTTCGACCAGTTTTACAATCTGATGAAGGTGACCAGCGCAGCGCCGCCTGCCGAGTTGGTGGCGTCCCGATTGGTGCAGATAGAATGAGGGTGAACATATTGACAAAACTTCCGTCAATATGACGTAAACAACAACGTTTTCGTCAAGATACCCCCTGCGGTTCGAACACTCCTGGCCCCATACTTTCAAAAAAGGGAAGAGGAGGCGCGTCTTGAGCTGGAATATTTGTGTCATAGGTGCGGGTAAAATCGGTCAAATGATCGCAAGCCTGCTGCAATCATCATCGAACTATTCGGTCACAGTCGCCGACCGCGATTTGGCGGCTTTGTCAGTGCTGAATCGACTGGGTATTGCAACTCGGCAGATCGACGTGGCTGACGAAGCCCAGCTGACACAAGGGTTGGCCGGGTTTGACGCTGTCCTTTCGGCGGCACCATTCTTTCTGACCCCAAAGATCGCCAAGGCCGCCAAGGCGGCAGGCGCGCATTACTTTGATTTGACAGAGGACGTCGCCGCCACCAATGCGGTGCGCGACCTGGCGGCGGACAGCGACACGGCGTTCATGCCGCAATGCGGTCTGGCACCGGGGTTTGTCGGTATCGCGGGGGCTTCGCTGGCGGCAGAATTTGATGAGCTGGACAGCCTGCACATGCGGGTGGGTGCGTTGCCGCTCTATCCGACCAACGCGTTGAAATACAATCTGACATGGTCCACCGATGGGTTGATCAACGAGTACTGCAACCCCTGCGATGCCATCGTGAATGGCGAACGCGTGAAGACCGCACCGCTGGAGGATTACGAAGTTCTGGGCCATGACGGGGTCGAATACGAATGCTTCAACACCTCGGGCGGGTTGGGCACGCTGCCCGAAACGCTGGAGGGCAAGGCACGGGCGGTGTCCTATCGCTCGATCCGCTATCCGGGTCATTGCGACATTCTGAAGTTGTTGCTTAAGGATCTGGGGCTTGAGCGCCGCCGGGATCTGCTGAAGGACATTTTCGAGACCGCTCTGCCGCGCACCGATCAGGATGTAGTTCTGGTCTATTGCACTGCCAAGGGCATGATCGACGGCGCGCTGCGCGAAAAATCTCTGATCAACAAGAGCTTTGCCCGCACCATAAATGGTCAGGTCTGGAGCGCTATTCAGGTCACCACTGCCGCAGGCGTTCTGGGTGTGGTCGATCTGATGCGAACCGGGGGCCTTCCTGCGAAAGGTTTCATCCGGCAGGAGCAGGTGAACCTGACCGATTTCCTGAACACTGAATTTGGCCGGCTCTATCGCGCCGGTGACGTAACCGAACAAAACAAGGCGGCCTGAGATATGAAAGACATCGTTATGACTGCGCAAACCACCCTTGCAAATCTGGACCTGACTGAGGCGGACCTGACCGGTGGTACGCTCAGGGTGACGTCCCCGATTGACGGTAGTGTTCTGGCCGATGTGCATGAAACGCCTGTCACCGACATGGATGCCATCTTTGCCAACGCCAAATCCGCGTTCAAAGCGTGGCGCACCGTTCCGGCCCCCCGCCGCGGCGAACTGATCCGCCTTCTGGGCGAAGAACTGCGCGCCGCCAAGGACGATTTGGGTGCGCTTGTCAGCTGGGAGGCAGGCAAAATCACATCCGAAGGTCTGGGCGAAGTGCAGGAGATGATCGATATCTGCGACTTTGCCGTTGGCCTGTCGCGCCAGCTGTATGGCCTGACCATCGCGTCCGAACGTCCCGGCCACCGGATGATGGAGACTTGGCATCCGGCGGGTCCGGTCGGCGTGATCTCGGCCTTCAACTTCCCCGTTGCGGTCTGGTCGTGGAATGCGGCGCTGGCGCTGGTCTGCGGTGATCCCGTGATCTGGAAACCGTCTGAAAAGACTCCGCTGACGGCGATGGCCTGCCAAAAGATCTTCGAACGTGCACTGGTGCGGTTCGGTGATGCGCCCGACAATCTGCTGCAAACCCTGATCGGCGGCGCCGCGCTGGGCGAGGCGCTGGTGGCCAGTGACGATGTTCCGGTGATCTCGGCCACAGGTTCCACCCGTATGGGACGGGCTGTTGCCCCGATTGTGGCGCAGCGGTTTGGCAAATGCATTCTGGAACTGGGCGGCAACAACGCAATGATTGTTGGTCCGTCGGCCGATCTGGAAATGGCGGTGCGGGCGATTGTGTTCTCGGCCGTGGGCACCGCAGGTCAACGTTGCACCACTCTGCGCCGTCTGATCGTACACAACTCGATCCGTGAGGAGTTGGTGGGGCGTCTGAAAAAGGCCTATGCCGGCCTACCCATCGGTAACCCGCTGACCGAAGGAACATTGATCGGCCCGTTGGTGGATGAGGCGTCGGGTGCGGCCATGACCGCGGCGCTAGAAGCTGCAAAAGCCGAAGGTGGCACTGTGTTCGGCGGCAATCGCGTGACCAAAGACGTGCCGGCGGGCGTATACATGGAGCCTGCCATCGTCGAAATGCCCGGCCAGACCGATGTGGTTAAAACTGAAACCTTTGCCCCGATCCTCTATGTCATGGGCTATGATGACTTTGACGATGCGATTGAGCTGCAAAATGATGTGCCGCAAGGCCTGTCGTCCTGCGTGTTCACCCTGAATATGCGTGAGGCGGAACAGTTCCTGACCGCAGCCGGTTCGGATTGCGGCATTGCCAACGTCAATATCGGGCCTTCCGGGGCCGAGATCGGCGGCGCGTTCGGCGGTGAAAAGGAAACCGGCGGCGGACGCGAAAGCGGTTCGGACGCGTGGAAAGGCTATATGCGTCGGCAGACCAATACGGTGAACTACTCGGCCGAGCTGCCGCTGGCGCAGGGCGTCAAGTTCGACATTTGATTACATGTCCCGGCGGTGCCAGACGGTGTCGCCGGGTCAATCCGCAAATAGGTAATCCAGCCGCATTACGGCTTGCGCCTTGTCCTGTGAAACACCCAGAAACTCGGCCACGGCGGCTTCGTTCTCGGCCCGCGGGCTGGATTCCCTTAGGCGCAGGAACCCGTCGAAGCCTGCCCCCCGGATCAACTCGGATTCGTAAGCCATCGAATTGCGCAGGGTCGGGACAAGAGGCGCTACTGTCTCGGCCGGGCTACTTTCTCCGGCCAGGCCTACACGGCGAGCGTGGCCGATCAGGTACTCGTCGGAATAGTCACATTCTATTTCCAGGACATGGGCTCTGGCCTGATCGGCGGAGAAATCCTGAATGATCTCAAGATTGGCGGGATCGACGCAGATCACCAGCTTGTCGGTTTCGAAATGCTCGAACAGCATGCGTACAACCGCACGGCGGTGACGGGACCGTTTGACCAGGGTAGATTCGATGCCACCGAGATCGGGCAGGGCCGTGTCTTCTTCATCGAACAGGTATTCGACGCAAGGAATGTCGGTCTCAGACGCAATCTGATCCACCAGACGTTTGGCAACATGCCATTTCTTGCACGCGATCAGAAAAATATCGCGCTCTGGCCCTAACGTATTTCCGGCTTCCCAGAAACGCTGCCCGAAACGACGACCGACCCGCCCGCGCCCGGTGAGGAATCCGTAAAGGTTCCGCCCCTCATCCGAGATACTGAATTCGACCCCTTCGCTAGCATATAGATTGCCAAGCCGCTCTTTCAGCTCGTGGGCTTCGGGACTGATCTTGCGGGCAAACAGATAGTTTTGCCCCAGCAGCATGTCGTAATGGTCGTTGTAGAAGGTCACCGGCATCCCGTAATCCGAGAACATCAGGAAGGTCGGCGTGCGGTTCTCGATCTCACCCTTCGGGATCAGGTGACGCACGAGGGTTTGAAAAAAGGTTTCATCGGGAATCCAGGTCGTCGAGAAAAAGCGGATCACATCCGGGCGCTTGGACAGAAAGTCCAGGATCATCTCGACGGTGCGGCGGCGCAGGCACCACCACTGGCTGCCGATCATGATCTGCAGGTCCGCCGGTATTTCGCGGGTAAGACCAAAGCGTTTCTGCAGGTCGTATGAGGTATAGAACAACCTGCTCTGGGTGCGTTCATTGAAATAATGGCGATAGATCAAGCGGTCCTTTTTCATGCCGGTCTTGATCCAATTGCTGGCAAAGAAATCGTGGCTTTCCACAAAATCCCGGTCGTTTTCGTCCAGAAACCAGTGGATATATTCGGCGGTTTTGATCGCCATGCAATCGCCGGACAGCATGTAGAAATGCGTGGCCCGTGGAAAGGCGTCGACCGCGGCCTGAAGGGCATTCAGGGTCGCCTGCACCAGTGACCACTCACCCCAGCCACATTTGATGCGCTTGGCCGCAAAGGTCACGTTTGGATTGTCTTTCAGAGCCGTCCGAAGACGATCATAGGCCCGGGCGTCGGCGCGGGCATCGAAATGGATGGCCATGCAATCCCCCGCGGCCGTCAGTTGCTCGGCCTGCGCAATGATTGCGTCAGGGTCCTTATGGCACAATAGAATATAGGCAATCCTTGCCATTGTGTCTCTTTGATACCTGTTCCTGCCTGTGTCCAACCGTGATACTGAGGATGAGCGATTGAATAAACAGAATATTTTTGGTTCTTTGGCTACAAAAGCGAGCGTGTGTAGCGAGTTCTGACCTGTTGAGGAGGCACAACAGATGGGTTTTCCCGGAACCTGGATGACCGAAAGTGAAAGCATGGTCTACCGTGTCGTGCCGAAATGTGCCTGCTCGACCATCGGGCAGATCATGTATTATTCGGATCATGGCCGTTTTTTTGACGGTGACATTCACGATGCAAAGGACGGAATGCACAAATGGGCCTTTGACGACAGTCAGGGCCGGATTTCCAGCAATGTCCGTGACCATGCCTCTTATTCATTCACATGCGTGCGCAACCCGTATACCCGGATTCTCAGCTCGTTCTTCGACAAGATCTGCGGCATTCAGCGAAACGGCAAGCGATACCGGGGCAATCTGGTCCCGACGCTGATCTACAATTACGGAATCGAAGTGGGCGGCGATGACGGCAAGGGTGAGTTCGACCAGATCGCCAGTTTTCGCCGTTTCCTACTGTTTGCGCGGGACACGATCCGGTGGCGCAGGCCGATGGACCCCGATATTCACTGGTCCGCCATGTCAGGCCATGTCTCGACCTTCATCGTGAACGGCGGGCGGTACGACCGGATTTTCTGGACCGAGCAATTCAATGACGGGATGCAAGGCGTTCTGGATCATGTGGACATACCGCACGCCATAGACCTGTCAGGAATTCCACGTTTTAACGAATCCGAAGGACATGGCCCCAAACGCGCGCATCCGGTCGAGGATTATTTCGACGATCTGTCGATGCACCTTGTTTACGAAATCTACAAACAGGATTTCGATCTGTTCAAATACGATTTCGAGAACCCGGCCAACAAGATGCCAATTGGTGAGATCGATCTGGACGAGGTTCACGCAAAGCTGGGTGATTAATCCGAAAAAGCAGGCGCACGCGTCTGTTGCGATGTTTCTGATGAGAGATTTCTTTTGATTGGGCCCTGCACCGTTTAAAGTGTGGTGCCGGGCTCACGTCTGAACAGTTCAGCGGCGCAGCCGATGAGGCGTACCGGGGTTGGTGGGAACCGACCGGATCAGAGGCCGGTTCCAGCAGGTCAGACCTGACGCACGGCCCCTTTCGCCGCGCTGGTCGCCAGTTTGGCATAAGCTTTCAGGGCTGTGGACACCTTGCGCTTGCGCGGCTCGGCTGGCGCCCAACCTTTTTCGTCCTGTTCTTCACGACGCGCCGCCAGTTCTTCGTCGGACACGGCCAGGTGGATGGATCGGTTGGGGATGTCGATTTCGATCTTGTCGCCCTGGCGCACCAGACCGATTTCGCCACCTTCGGCCGCTTCGGGTGAGACGTGGCCAATCGAAAGCCCCGAGGTGCCGCCCGAGAACCGCCCGTCGGTCAGAAGGGCACAGGCTTTGCCCAACCCTTTGGATTTCAGGTACGAGGTCGGGTACAGCATCTCCTGCATGCCCGGGCCGCCGCGCGGGCCTTCATAGCGGATGACCACCACGTCTCCCGCTTCGACCTTGCCGGTCAGGATGTCGTTGACCGCTTGATCCTGGCTTTCGCAGACATAGGCAGTACCGGTGAAGGTCAGGCTGGCCGGATCGACGCCTGCGGTTTTCACGATACAGCCGTCGCGGGCGATGTTGCCAAACAGAACTGCCAGACCGCCGTCCTGACTGAAGGCGTGTTCTTTCGACCGGATCACACCGCCCTCGCGGTCCGTGTCCAGTTCCTTGTACCGGTTCGACTGGCTGAAGGCCTGTGTGGTGCGCACGCCACCCGGCGCGGCCTTGAACAGTTCCTGCGCCTTGGGGTTGTTGGCGACCTTGACGTCCCAATTGGCAATCGCCTCGCCCATTGTGGCGGAATGCACGGTGCTGCAATCCTCGTGCAGCAGACCCGCGCGGCTGAGTTCGCCCAGGATCGAGAAGATGCCGCCCGCGCGGTGAACATCTTCCATATGCACATTTTCGGTGTTCGGCGCGACCTTGCACAGACAGGGCACATTCCGGCTGAGCCGGTCCATGTCGGACATGGTGAAATGCACCTCGCCCTCATGCGCGATGGCCAACAGGTGCAGCACCGTGTTGGTCGAGCCGCCCATGGCGATATCCAGACTCATGGCGTTTTCAAACGCCTCATAGGTCGCGATTTCACGTGGCAGGAAGCCTTTTTCGTTCAGGTCATAATGGCGTTTGGTGATCTCGACGATGCGGCGACCGGCCTCCAGGAACAGGTCCTTACGATCGGCGTGGGTGGCCAGAGTCGAGCCGTTGCCCGGCAACGCCAGACCCAGTGCCTCGGCCAGGCAGTTCATCGAGTTGGCGGTGAACATGCCCGAGCACGACCCGCAGGTGGGGCAGGCATTTTCCTCGATATGCTTCACCTGCTCGTCGGTGTAGTGATCATCGGCGGCA
The DNA here is from genome assembly GCF_056539305.1 of Ruegeria sp. BC1. Classification (NCBI taxonomy): domain Bacteria; kingdom Pseudomonadati; phylum Pseudomonadota; class Alphaproteobacteria; order Rhodobacterales; family Roseobacteraceae; genus Ruegeria; species Ruegeria sp. BC1. The sequence continues at coordinate 157,969 of NZ_JBQFUT010000010.1, read as the reverse complement.
GCGACCATCGCATCGACAAGGTCAATCTTCTTGACGTCCAGATCGGCGATGTCGATCTTGCCCGCCTCCATCGGCCCACCTGAAACAAAGATGGCGGGAATGTTCAGGCGCATGGCGGCCATCAGCATGCCCGGAGTGATCTTGTCACAGTTCGAGATGCAGACCATGGCGTCGGCGCAATGCGCGTTAACCATGTATTCCACGCTGTCCGCGATCACTTCGCGCGAGGGCAAAGAATACAGCATTCCGTCATGGCCCATGGCAATGCCGTCATCCACCGCGATGGTGTTGAACTCTTTGGCAACACCGCCGGCGGCCTCGACCTCGCGCGCAACCATCTGGCCTAGGTCCTTCAGGTGGACGTGGCCGGGCACGAATTGGGTGAACGAGTTGACGATGGCGATGATCGGCTTGCCGAAATCGTCATCCTGCATACCGGTGGCGCGCCACAGGCCGCGGGCACCGGCCATGTTGCGGCCATGGGTGGATGTTCTGGATCGGTACATTGGCATGATGCTGTTTCCCTTTTGCCCCGGTTGCGATATTCGGGGTGCGTACGTTATAGCGCACGTACCACATGTGCGCTATAACGCACAAGAGGATTCGAAAGACGATAAGATGGCACCTGACGATATTACACTGAAACTCAGGGATGTGCGCGCCGCCACCGGGCTGAGCCTGTCCAAAGTGGCCGAGATGACAGGCGTCAGCAAAGCCATGCTGGGTCAGATCGAACGCGGCGAATCCAGCCCGACAATCGCGACCTTGTGGAAAATCGCCAAAGGGTTTCAACTGCCGCTGAGTGCGCTGATTGGCTCGGAAACCCTGCGCGACACTTCAAGTTCCGAGGTCTTCCGTACCGTGACTTTTCCCGGCAGCATCGAGGTCAAGATCGTTTTTCCGTTTGACCCTGCGCTGCGGGCCGAGACCTTTCACGTCGACCTTGCTCCGAACCAGAGCCACGAATCCGCCGCCCATGCCGTTGGCGTGACCGAAGAGGTTTTTGTGCTGAACGGCGCGCTCGATATTCTGCGCGATGGAGAGTGGGTACCTTTGCAGGCTGGGCAGGGGCTGCGCTTTGCGGCGGACCTGCCACATGGTTACCGCGCAGGGGATCAGGGGGCTGCGTTTCTGAACATGCATCATTATGCCCAGCTTGATGCGTTGGCCGCGATCGGTTGATCTGATCGGATGGTGCCTTCCGGTATTCCTATTGCACCGGGCACGATAAATCCTTCTAAGCCTAGCACGCTAGCGCTATCCAGCCTTGAACCCAAATGCGCGCGCGTATAGGGAAAATCCAAGCTCGCTTTGGGGAGGCTTTGATGCAGGACGATCCGAAAACACTTGTTTCCACCGAATGGCTTGCCGCTCACCTAAAGGATCCGGATCTTCGGGTTCTGGACGGATCGTGGTACCTGCCGCAACAAAGGCGGGATGCAAAGGCAGAGTATGAGACTGCTCATATTCCGGGTGCACGCTTCTTTGATATCGATGAGATTTCTGATCTGCGGTCGGATCTGCCACACATGGCGCCACCGGTTGAGAAGTTCATGTCCCGGCTGCGGGCTATGGGTGTGGGCGACGGACATCAAGTGGTGGTCTACGACGGCGCAGGTCTGATGTCTGCGGCCCGAGTCTGGTGGCTGTTCCGGCTGATGGGACAAGACAACGTTGCCGTATTGGATGGCGGTTTTCCTAAATGGCAGGCTGAAGGGCGTGAAGTCGAGGATCTGCCCCCGATCATCCGCGATCGCCACATGACCGTGAGGGTCCAAAACCACCTGGTCCGCGATGTCACCCACGTGTCTGCTGCGGCCAAGCTGGCGGATCATGAAATTATCGATGCCCGGTCGGCGGCACGTTTCGCCGGGACCGAGGCCGAACCGCGTGAAGGCCTGCGTTCGGGCCACATTCCCGGCTCGCGCAATGTGCCGTTCGGCAATCTGCTGAACAAGAACGGCACGATGAAATCGCCCGAAGACTGCCGCGCCATTTTCGAGGCCGCCGGTGTAGATCTGTCGAAACCGGCGATCACATCCTGCGGATCGGGCGTGACCGCTGCAATCCTCAGCCTTGCGCTTGAGCGCATGGGTAAGAAAGATCATTCGCTTTATGACGGCTCCTGGGCCGAATGGGGTGCGTTCCCGACCCTGCCCGTCGCAACCGGAGAGAACTGATGTTCGAAAACCTCAAACCCCAGCCTGCCGACAAGATTCTGGCGCTGATGCAGATGTATCGCGAGGACCCGCGCGATCAAAAGATTGATCTGGGCGTTGGTGTCTACAAGAACGCCGAGGGCGTGACCCCGGTGATGCGCGCGGTGAAGGCCGCAGAAAAGCGTATTCTGGAAGAGCAAGTGTCTAAGGCTTACACCGGTTTGGCGGGTGACCCGGCCTATTCCGACGCGATGATCGACCTGATCCTGGGTACGTCCGTTCCGCGCGGGAACATCGCAGCCGTGGCGACTCCGGGCGGTACTGGTGCCTGCCGTCAGGCGTTTGAGATGATCTGTATGGCCAACCCTTCGGCGCGCGTGTTCGTGTCAAACCCGACCTGGCCGAACCACCTGTCGATCCTGAACTATCTGGGGATGGAGACGGTTCAGTATCGCTACTTCGATGGCGAAACTCGAGGTGTCGATTTCGACGGCATGATCGAAGACCTCAAGACCGCAAAGGCGGGCGATGTGGTGCTGCTGCATGGCTGCTGTCACAACCCGACCGGCGCCAACCTGAACATGGTGCAGTGGCAAGAGGTCGTGAATCTGATCAACGAACGCGGTCTGGTGGCGATGATCGACATTGCCTATCAGGGTTTCGGAGACGGCCTTGAAGAAGACGCCCAAGGTGCGCGTCTTGTGGCCTCGTCCGTCAAGCGCTGTCTGATCGCGGCGTCATGCTCGAAGAACTTCGGTGTGTATCGGGAACGCACTGGTTTGCTGATGGCTATCAGTGATGACGCCGGACAAACCGCTTTGAATCAGGGTACCTTGGCTTTCCTGAACCGTCAGAACTACTCGTTCCCGCCGGATCATGGTGCCCGGGTTGTGACCACGATCCTGACCGACGACGCCTTGCGCGCCGACTGGGCTGCCGAACTGGAAGAGGTGCGCCTGTCCATGTTGGGCCTGCGTCAGCAATTGGCAGATGAACTGCAGCGCCTCAGCGGGTCTGACCGGTTTGGGTTCATCGCCCAGCACCGCGGCATGTTTTCGCGTCTGGGTGCGGCTCCGGACCTGGTCGAGAAGCTGCGCGCCGATCACGGCATCTACATGGTCGGTGACAGCCGCCTGAACATCGCCGGCCTGAACGCGACCACAGTGCCAATTCTGGCACAGGCGATTGTTGACGTGGGCGTCTGAGCCTTCCTACCAAAAAAGAAAAAAGCCGTGCAAGCAAGCGCGGCTTTTTTGGTTTTGCGCCCAAAAAAGCCGGGCGCGAACGCCCGGCCTTCAAGTGGTTGTTTCAGGTCTTAGCCCTTGGAAAACTCAGGGTAGGCTTCCATACCCAGCTCGCCCATATCCAGACCATTGATCTCTTCTTCCTCTCCGACACGCAGGCCGGTGGTGGCCTTGATGATCATGAAGAGCACATAGCTGACCACGAAGACAAAGATGCCGATCGCTATAAAGCCGATGATTTGTGTGACGAAGGATGCGCCATCGTTGGTCCAGGCGACGATGAAGGTACCCCAGAAACCGGCGATCAGGTGAACCGGGATCGCACCGACCACGTCGTCGATCTTCATCTTGTCCAACATCGGGACAGCGAAGACCACGATTACGCCACCCACGGCACCGATGATAAGAGCCTGGAACAGCGACGGAGCCAGCGGTTCCGCGGTGATCGAGACGAGACCGGCCAGCGCTCCGTTCAGCACCATGGTCAGGTCAACCTTGCCGAACATCACTTGCGTCAGGATCAGCGCAGCGACGGCACCGGCGGCGGCGGCCATGTTGGTGTTGGCAAAGATGCGGCTGATGTCGGCAATGTCACCGATGGTGCCCATGGCCAGCTGCGAACCGCCGTTGAAGCCGAACCAACCCAGCCACAGGATGAATGTACCCAGGGTTGCCAGCGCCAAGTTCGAACCGGGGATCGGAACCACTTTGCCGTCTTTGTTGTACTTGCCGATCCGCGGGCCCAGCACGATGGCACCGGCCAGCGCGGCGAAACCACCTGCGGCGTGTACCAGAGTCGAGCCGGCGAAGTCGCTGAAGCCCATCTCGGACAACCAGCCGCCGCCCCACTGCCAGGACGCTTCGATCGGGTAGATGATACCAGTCAGGATGATCACGAACAGGAAGAACGGCCACAGCTTGACGCGCTCGGCCATGGTGCCCGACACGATCGAGGCAGTGGTCGCGCAGAACATCAGCTGGAAGAAGAAGTCTGAGCCGACAGAGGCGTAGGACAGGTCTGCATTCACACCGTCCAGGCCGACTGGCTCAAGTGAAGCGGGCGAGATGGCGCCCAGAACTCCGGGGATCATCCAACCATCGCCAGGGTACATCAGATTGTAACCGACCAGCCAGTACATGATGGCGGCAAAGGAAAACAGACCCATGTTCTTGATCAGCTGCATTGCTACGTTCTTGGAGCGCACCAGACCGGCCTCGAGCATGGCAAAGCCCGCTGCCATCCAGAACACCAGAAAGCCGCCGACCAGAAACAGCAACGAGGTCAGGATAAATTGCGTATGCTGCGCGGTCTCGCCGACGGCGGCCTCTTGCGCAAGGCCCATCTGCGGCAGCGCGGCAATCGCGGCGGCAGGGATGAGAGATTTCATCAGGTTCATAGTCAATCCTCGAATGGTTGTGAGTGGTGGCGCTTACAGCGCCTCTTCGTTCGTTTCCCCGGTTCGCACGCGCAGGGCCTGCTCGACTTCGAGGACAAAAACTTTGCCGTCACCGATCTTGCCGGTCTTGGCGGTTTTGGTGATGGTTTCGACGATCTGGTCGGCCATCGCGGCGGGCACCACGATTTCCAGCTTGATCTTGGGTACAAAATTCACGGCGTATTCGGCTCCGCGATAGATTTCCGTGTGACCCGATTGCGAGCCGAAGCCCTTGATCTCGGTCACCATCATGCCGCGGATGCCCGCGTCGGTCAGTGCCTCGCGCACCTCCTCAAGCTTGAACGGCTTGATTGTCGCAATGATCAGTTTCACGTCTTTCCCCTCTGCTTGCCCGGCAATCCGGTTTGTTTGCACCTGCAGAAAAAGAGCGTGCCTGACCGCTGCAAGGAACGTTTGCGTGGGGGAGTTGCTGGAAAAATAGGGAGAAGGTGCACAATTTTTGCACAAAATTGGCAACATGATTAAAAAATACGCAGTTCAGGGAGGCGCGTATCGGGAATTTCATGCCTCTACTTCACAGGCGTGGCAGGGTATGGTGCGTCAAAACGATAACCGGGCAGAGTTTGAGCATGACTGAGTCCAGGCGCCGGAAGGCTCCGCTTGTCGCAGATAAGAGATACCCGTCGAAGGGGCGTAAACCCACGGCGAAAAAAAGCACTGCGAAACCCGCAGGCAAAAAGGCTGTCTCGCGCAAAACGACCACGCGCAGGACGGCCCGCAAAAAGACGCGCAAGAAATCCAGTGGCGGTGGCGGCGGGTTTTTCCGTCGGCTGTTCCGCTGGGTCTGGCGGCTGATCTGGGGGATCACGTGGCGCGTCGGAGCTGTGGCCGCACTGTTGCTCGCGTTGGCAGTGGGCATTGTTTACACCTCGCTGCCCGATGTGGACGCTTTGCTGGACGGTCGTGCGCGGGGGTCAGTCACGTTGCTGGATCGAGACGGCAAGGTTTTTGCCTGGCGCGGGGATCAATTCGGCGGAGTGATTACCGCCGATACCGTCTCACCACATCTGAAAAATGCTGTGGTGGCGACCGAGGATAAACGGTTCTACCGTCATTTCGGTGTCAGTCCCCGTGGTGTCGCCAGTGCGGTGCGCATCAACCTGAGCGAAGGGCGTGGGCCGCTGTCCGGCCATGGGGGTTCGACCATCACGCAACAGACAGCCAAGCTGTTGTGTCTGGGTGTACCCTTTGTGTCCAGCGAGTGGGAATCTGAGGCTGACTATGAGGCCGATTGCCGTCAGGGGTCGCTGTGGCGCAAGGCCAAGGAAGCGATCTATGCAATGGCGATGGAGGTGAAATACTCCAAGGACGAAATCCTGACCATCTATCTGAACCGAGCATTTCTAGGGGCAGGGGCACGAGGCTTTGAGGCTGCAAGCCAGCGTTATTTCGGTATTTCCGCCGCCGAGGTGAACCCGGCACAGGCCGCGATGCTGGCCGGTCTGCTGGTGGCTCCTACGCGCTATGCCCCGACGAACAATCTACAGCGTTCGCAGGACCGGGCGCGCTTGGTCCTTGGGCTGATGGAGGCGCAGGGTTACCTGACCACCGCGCAAGCCAGCAGTGCCCGCAACAACCCAGCGCAGCTGTCCGAGGCCGCCGCCGCGCGGGCTGGAGGTTATTTTGCCGATTGGGTGATTACCGAGCTGCCCAGCTTTTTTGGCACCGACACCACCGATGACGTGGTGATCCGCACCACTCTGGATCAGCGCCTGCAAAAATCGGCGGAAGAGGCGCTGAAATACATCTTCCAAGAGAAGGTACGCGAAGGCTCAAAGGCGCAGGCCGCGATTGTGGTGATGTCGGCGGATGGTGCTGTGCGGGCGATGGTGGGCGGGCGCAAGACGCGGGTGTCCGGGGCGTTCAACCGGGCCACGCAGGCGCTGCGCCAGACCGGATCTTCTTTCAAGCCATTCGTCTATGCCACCGCGTTGGAACTAGGGTATTCACCGCTGGATACGGTAGTGGACGAACCCTATTGCATCAACATCCCCGGCTCGGGCCAGTGGTGCCCCAAGAACTATACCAACAAGTATTATGGCCGGGTCACTCTGGCGGACGCGCTGAAGAACTCTTTGAACATCCCGGCGGTAAAAGTGGCAGAGGTGGCCGGGCTGGACAATGTCCGCACAGTGGCCAGCGAGTTTGGCATCGAAAGCGATCTGGCCGAAGGTCCTGCGCTGGCGCTGGGCGCGTCGGAAAGTACGCTGATCGAGATGACCGGGGCCTATGCCGGTATCCTGAACGGGGGCTCGGCCGTAGAACCCTACGGCCTGTCTGAACTGAAGCTTTTGGGGGATGAGACCCCGCTGATGGTGACGACCTCGGGTATTGGTGAGCGGGTGATCAATGACAAGGCGGCCAAACAGCTGACGTGGATGATGGAGCGTGTGGTCTCTGAAGGCACCGGCGCGCGGGCGCAGCTGCCTGGCTGGCAAGTGGCGGGTAAGACCGGTACGACCCAAGCCGCGCGGGATGCGTGGTTCATCGGATTCACGGCGGACTACGTTGCCGGTGTGTGGATGGGGTACGACGACAACACGCCGCTGTCCGGTGTGACTGGCGGCGGGCTTCCTGCCGAGATTTGGAAGGAAACCATGCTGCGTGTGACCGAAGGCATGACGCCCACGCCGCTGCCGATGTTGGCCCCTGATCCACCGGTGCGAACCGCTCAGCCCAAGCAACAGCGTCGCAGGAAGGAAACCGGGTTGGACCGGGCCATCAACAACCTGCTGAACAACATCTTCGGGAATTGATAGGGCAAAGAAAAAGGCGGTGCAGCGGGCACCGCCTTTTTGTCTTGATTGAGGCGCGATCAGAGGCTCTCGTCCAGAGCCTTGAGAATGGCGTCGCCCATTTCGCTGGTCGAAACCGGCTGAACCCCTTCGTCGGCCAGCAGGTCTCCGGTGCGGACGCCGTCGGCCAGCACCTTCTCGATCGCGGCTTCCAGACGGTCGGCCTCGGCGCCTTGGTCAAAGCTATAGCGCAGCGCCATGGCAAAGCTGAGGATGCAGGCAATTGGGTTCGCCTTGCCCTGGCCGGTGATATCCGGTGCCGAGCCGTGAACCGGTTCGTACATCGCTTTGGGGCGGCCATTGGCCATCGGAGCACCTAGGGACGCCGAAGGCAGCATGCCCAGCGACCCGGTCAGCATCGCCGCGCAGTCCGACAGGATGTCACCAAACAGATTGTCCGTCAGGATCACGTCAAACTGTTTTGGTGCGCGTACCAACTGCATGGCGCCGTTATCGGCATACATATGGGTCAGCTCAACCTCGGGGTATTCCGCAGCCACACGGTCCACGACCTCGCGCCACAGGATGCCCGATTCCATTACGTTGGCCTTCTCCATCGAGCAGACCTTTTTGTTCCTGCGCATCGCCAGTTCAAAGGCTGAGCGCGCAGCGCGTTCAATCTCGGATTCGGTATAACGCTGGGTGTTGACGCCGACGCGTTCGTTGCCTTCTTCGAAAATACCGCGTGGCTCGCCGAAATAGACGCCCGAGGTCAGCTCGCGCACGATCATGATGTCCAGACCGGCGACGATATCCTTTTTCAGCGACGAGAAATCGGCCAGTGCATCAAAGCACTGGGCTGGGCGCAGGTTGGAATACAGGTCCATTTCCTTGCGCAGGCGCAGAAGGCCGCGTTCAGGCTTGAGGCTGAAATCCAGATCATCATATTTCGGGCCGCCAACGGCGCCCAGCAGAACCGCGTCCACTTCTTGCGCGCGGGCCATGGTTTCGTCCGACAGGGGCTTGCCGTGGGCATCATAGGCGGCACCGCCGACCAGATCCTCGCTCACGTCAAAGTGAAGACCGCGCTTGTCGCCGAACCAGTCGATAATTCTGCGCACTTCTGCCATGACTTCCGGGCCAATTCCGTCACCGGGCAGGATGAGGAGCGAGGGGTTGGACATGAACGGTCTCCTTGCGTTTCGTCGCAAAGGCCCTAGCGTCTGTGCCGCATCGGGTCAATGAGACGATCCGGCCAAATCACAAGGAAAACACATGTTGATACCGGGAAATCCCGTTCCAGACCTGAAAATCGAAACCGTAAGCCACGGAACTTTCGATCTGGAGGCTGACAAAGGTGAAAAGGGCACGCTGGTGATTCAGTATCGAGGTCTGCATTGCCCGATCTGTATCAAGCAAATGGCCGAGGTCGAGGCCGCGCTGGACGATTTCGCGGCGTTGGGTATCGAGGTGATTATGATTACCACCGATACCGCGGACCGCGCAGCGGAAACGGTCAAAAAAGCCGGGGTATCGCGGTTGCGGGTTGGCCACAGCCTGCCACTGGCGGCAGCGCGCGAGAATTGGAAGCTTCATATCTCAACAGCCCGAGAAGGCAGTGCCGAACCTGATCTGTTTGCCGAACCCGGGCATTTCTTCGTCGCCCCGGACCGAACACTCTATTATGCGTGGCAACAGACAACGCCCTTTGCTCGTCCCGCCATGTCTGACATCGTCGGTGGTTTGAAATTTACGCTGGGCAACAATTATCCGCCGCGCGGCACCTATACCGGTGCACTTTAAAGACTGGCCTTCAGGCCCTCGGCCAACAAGTCCCAGACTCGGCGGATGCGTGGAGTCTGGCGCATGGCCTGCGGTGCGGCTAGCCAGACCGGAAGAACCGGCACGTCGACATCCAGCGGCAGAATTTCAACCAGCGGGTCCGCCTCGGCCACCTGTATCTGGGTGAACCCGATCCCACACCCGGCTCGGATCAGTTGCCAGTACGCGCTTTGCAGATCGCAGCGGGTGGCGAAACTGTCCTTAGTTGCAGGCCATCCTTTTTCCCGCATCTTTGTGATGATCTGTTCGTTGGCATCAAAGCCGACCAGATCGTGATCAAACAAATCCTGCGGCCTTTCCGGCCGTCCGGCTCGGTCGAGATAAGTTGTGGCGGCGCAAAAGCACAGCGGCACGTCACCCAGGTAACGTGAGATAATGTCCATCTGCTCGGGGCGGTACATGCGAACGGCAATGTCGGCTTCGCGATACAGCAGGTTCTCTGTGGCATCCGTCGCAACCAGTTCCAATTGAATGGAAGGTTCCCGCGCGCGAATTTCGGCCAGTATCGGAGGTAATAGATGGTGCGAGGCAAAGACCGACGCGGTAATCCGAACCGACCCTTTCAAATCCTGCGACTGGCCTGCGGCGGTCAGGTTGAAGGCGTTCATGGCTGTGCGCATTTGCTGCGCCATCGGCAGTAGTTGCGCGCCCACCTCGCTAAGTTTGAGGCCACGCGCATGGCGGTCAAACAACGAAACGCCGAGGTCATCTTCCAGCGCGTGAATCTGGCGGCCCAGCGTGGGCTGGCTGCGGCTAAGCCGTCGTGCCGCCGCCGAAAGCGAGCCGGTTTCGGCTACCGCAAGAAAGCTCTGAATCAGAGACCAGTCGGAATGGGTTAGAGATTTATCCATTCAGAAATGAATACACGTTCCGCGTTTGACGGCAATTCCCTTCGACTCCTGAATGGGTCAATTCAATTGTGGATCTGTCAAGGCCACGTCGACCCAAACCAAACGGTGCCTGCTGGCCTGTTCGGCAGCGTCGCGCAGGGGTGCTCCCTCTGCCGGCCAGAATACACCTGCCTCTATTACCTGTAAGTCTGACGAGGGCAGCACGTAATCCACGCGCATTTCGCCCACGGCTTTCCAGATCACGGTGGTTGGGTTGCCGGGATGGGGGTCTGTCAACCGCGGATCGGCCAACAGCGCCTGCATCGCCTCATGACGCCCTTCTCCGCGATGCGGGTCCAGATTGGCGTCCCCTGCAACAACAAACGGACCGGAAGGGGGGCGGCCCACCTCTCCGTCCAGCACAGCGGACCACAGGCGGAGTTCGTCACGATTGCGCAGTCCGTTGCGGTCTTCGGGTCCGTCAAAAACCGGTGGTGCCGCGTGAAAGGCCATCAGTTCGATCAGGCCAATGGGGGTCTCGACTGGAACGATCCAGTGGGCTACCGCCGACAGACGTTGAATACGCTGGGCTTCCTCCGACGGGAATGGGCCGTCTTCGGTGAATGGAAGTTGAGCGCCCGGGAGGTCCCGCCACAGCAGATTGGTAAAATTCTGTATTGCGCGTTCGTTGATGGCATAGCGGGACAATACCGCAAGCCCACCTTCGCCGGTGAACCGGCCCCAGCCCTGCGCATCTGCCGGACCGTTTGTGCGCCCGTCGCCGTTCAGGTCTATTGCGGTCTCGACCCCCGCGTTGGGTTGCGCGGCATAGTAATAGGGGTAAACAAGCCCGGCCTCGCGCAATTGATCGATCAATGCAGCAAGGGCGCGGCCTTCCAGATCCCAGTCAATGCCTTGCAGGCTGACGATATCGGGCCCGGTTTCCACCAGCACATCGACGACAGCCTGCACCTGTGCATCGCCGCGCAGGATATCGCGCAACAACAACCCCGGCCCGTCGCGGCTGAGTTCCGTGTTGAACGTGGCAATGCGTACTGTCTCGGCCTGAGCCATCACAGGCAATAGCACCAGAAGCAGGGCGCGGATCATGCAGCTTGTGTAGACTCGGCAGTGGAATAGGCGCGGCGTTTCTCAACAATAAGGTTGGCGATACGCAACGTTGCCATACCGCGCATGATCATGCTGGCAGGCAGAAAGGCCCATGCGCTCATGGTCCAGATCAGGGTTTGGGGATTGCTCAGCGAGATCGGATTGCCATAGTCGGTCAGCAATTTGATCAGCGCCGGGATCAGAAAGGGAAGCAATACACCGATTGAAATATTCAGTCGTCCGTCCCGCTGCAGGCGGGCAACGACATCGCCCCCTTTGGTGGGGTCGAACAATGGCAAGTTGGTCCAGACATTGAAGGCACCATTACCGGTGGGCCAACCGCGCAGTTTCACGGCATAGGCAAAGCTGCCGATGGTGACCAGCGCCGCCACATACGCCACGCTGGCCGAAATGCGCACCAGTTCGGTCAGGGCCGGGGTGGCGTCGGCGGGCAGCATCAAAACGATCAGACGAACGGGTGAATAGGGGAAATCAACCACATTGGCCACGCCCAGAGCTACAGCATAGACTGCGGAGGTCAGCTCTGTCGGCGCGTAGGCATTTTTGCAGATCAGCGTCAGGAAAGTGACCATCGACATCAGGCCAACAAAGCGCAACCGGTTCACAGGCGGGGCGTCGCGGAATTCAATAAAGCTGGGAAAGGCCGAGTTGTATTCGGCGAAAGTCAGAAAGAACGCAAGAATGGCGAGAAAGACGACGACCTCGGTGCCGTTCGTAGATGATACGGGCAGGTACAACGCGGGGGTCAGCACCATTAATGCGACCAATATTCCCCGAATCGCCGCCCCTGTTGTGCGCGCAATCACTATCCGAACCCTTTCCAAACTGGATCAGTCGATTCTTCGCCGACTTCTTTCCAACTTGTTTCCGCCATTTGGTTGTTTTCAGCGGATACCTCTTGAGCACCAACATTGGCCGTAGGCGACAATCAGCTCAAGCCAAGCTACAGAAAACACGCCATTTTGGGCAAAAAGATGGCAAAACTGGTGCGAGATTGCATCATTTCTGACGCAAATCCGACGTGTAGAGCCGGTGTCTCTCTACATGTTGTGGTTGCTAGTGTTGAGACCCCAAGAATGCGAATGGGGCCGCCTTGGCGACCCCATTAGGTTGAGTATCCACAGATTCGTCCTCAGAATCACACCCAGGGGCGGGCTTGACTTGCGTGATCTTCGAATTTGTCGATGTGATGATCTTTCTCCATCGTCAGGCCGATATCGTCCAGACCGTTCAGCAAGCAGTGCTTGCGGTGGGGGTCGATATCAAACTCGATCACGACCCCGTCCGAGGTGGTGATCTGCTGATCTTCCAGATGCACGGTCATGCGCGCATTTTCGCCCTTGTGTGCATCTTCCATCAGAACTGCGTGATGTTCTTCGGCGACCACAATAGGCAGGATGCCATTCTTGAAGCAGTTGTTGAAGAAGATGTCAGCAAAGCTGGTCGAGATCACCACCTTGATGCCAAAATCCTTGATCGCCCAGGGCGCGTGTTCACGCGACGAGCCGCAGCCGAAATTGTCGCCGGCGACCAGTATCTCGGTCTGGCGATAGGCGGGTTTGTTCAGGACGAACTCTTCGTTTTCCTGCCCGTCATCGTGATAGCGCATCTCGTCAAACAGCACGACCCCCAGGCCGGACCGTTTGATGGTTTTCAGGTGCACTTTCGGAATGATCATATCGGTGTCGATATTGATCAGCGGCATTGGGGCGGCCACCCCGTGGACTTTGTCGAACTTTTCCATGTCTACACTCCTGCGGGAGAGGGCCGCGCCCGTGCCCCGCGTTTAAGCCTGTTTTGCTTCTGTTGTTTCGCCAGTTGGCGCATTGTCGTCTTTGGGTGCGTTCTTGACGAAGAACGCCATGAAGACCAATCCGAACCCGTTGAACAGCATCTCGATGCCCAGCAGAATACCCAGCAGCTGGAACAGCACCGCAGGATCGGTGGCGGCCAGACGCCAGATCAGCATTGCCAGAACGATCGACACGATGCCCGAGATCAGAGTGGCCCAGAAATACTGCGTCCCCTTCATCTGGAACGACAGGATAACCCGAGCAATGCCGCCTGCCAGGAACAGGATCAGCACCACTGTGGCCAGCGTCAGTGTTCCTTGCAGCGGGTGATCCAGAAAGGACCAGCCTAGAAACAGCATGACCGCACCCATAATGAGTGACAGAATCTTGTTGCCGGTTCCCTCAACCGTGAACCCGCCAACAACCTGCAAGGCGCCCGAGACCAGCAGTAACACGCCAGTTACCACCGTCACCGCGATGGACGCCACAGCAGGCGCGCCCAGCACGAAAATGCCGAACGCTATGGATAGTAGCCCCAGCAAGAGCCATTTGACCCAGTCACTCATGTTTTCAATCCCTCAAATATCTAGATATGAGGGGACCTTACATCAATTCACGGACGTCTGTCAGCCGTCCTGTGATTGCCGCTGCGGCAGCCATCGCCGGGCTCAGCAAATGGGTGCGTCCGCCACGGCCCTGACGCCCTTCGAAGTTGCGGTTTGAGGTCGCGGCACAGCGCTCGCCCGGTTGCAACTGATCCGGATTCATCGCCAGACACATCGAGCATCCCGCCAGACGCCATTCGAAACCGGCTTCTTTGAAGATGTCAGCCAGACCTTCTTCTTCTGCCTGGGCACGCACAAGACCCGACCCCGGAACGACCATGGCGCGAAGACCGTCTTTGATCTTTTTGCCCTTCAGGATTTCAGCCGCAGCGCGCAGATCTTCGATCCGGCCATTGGTGCACGAGCCGATGAAGACGGTGTCGATTTCCACGTCGCTCAGCTTTTGGCCAGCTTCCAGACCCATGTATTCGATGGAACGGCGGGCTGCGTCGACCTTGCCGCCTTCGAAATCATCGGGGTGAGGCACAGATGCGGTGATCGGCAGCACGTCTTCGGGGCTGGTGCCCCAGGTCACGACCGGTGCGATATCTTCACCACGCAGGGTGATGACCTTGTCGAAATGCGCGCCGTCATCGGTGTAGAGCGTTTTCCACCAGTCCATCGCCGCTTCCCATTGCGCGCCTTTCGGCGCATGGGGGCGGCCTTTGACATATTCAAAGGTGGTTTCGTCCGGGGCAATCAGGCCAGCGCGTGCGCCGCCTTCGATGGCCATGTTGCAGACGGTCATGCGGCCTTCCATCGACAGATCGCGGATCGCTTCGCCGCAATATTCGATCACATAGCCGGTACCGCCAGCCGTGCCGGTCTCACCGATTACAGCCAGAGTGATGTCCTTGGCGGTCACGCCCGGCTGCAATTTGCCGGTGATTTCCACCTTCATATTTTTGGATTTCTTCTGGATCAGAGTCTGAGTCGCCAGAACATGTTCGACCTCAGACGTGCCAATGCCGTGGGCCAATGCGCCAAATGCGCCGTGGGTGGCGGTGTGGCTGTCGCCGCAGACCACGGTCATTCCGGGCAGGGTCCAGCCCTGTTCCGGGCCAACGATGTGGACGATGCCCTGACGGACGTCATGCACCGGGTAATAGTGAATGCCGAAATCCTTGGCGTTCTTATCCAGCGCCTCGACCTGAATGCGTGATTCCGGGTTTTCAATTCCGTTCACGCGGTCCGGAGTGGTCGGCACGTTGTGGTCCGGCACGGCGATTGTCTTTTCCGGCGCGCGCACCTTGCGGCCCGCCATGCGCAGGCCTTCGAACGCCTGCGGGCTGGTCACTTCGTGCACGAGATGGCGGTCGATATAAAGCAGGCAGGTGCCATCATCGGCTTCGTGCGCGACGTGAGCATCCCAGATCTTGTCATAGAGTGTTTTGGGGGACATAGGTCCTCTCCCGTATTAAATGAGAAATAGCTGGCGAGTGGCTGGTCGCCGCTTATAGGCGGGCCAGAACCGTGCGGGCGGCCCCAAAGAACCGTTCACGCAGGCGCGTGCGGTCTTGCAACGTCGGAACTGGGGCCAGGTTGAGTCTCATGGGCCTCAGATATATCGGGCTGTGCCGTCAATCAAGGTTCAATCCGGCAATGGGCTTGCATCGCGCCGCCACGCTGTCCAAGCTGGGCTCATGAACCAAGACCTGATCCCCAGTTCGCTGTCGGACCTCTATGACAACATGGTCGCGGGCTTTTCCGTGCAATTCGAAAACCTTGTCGAACTGGTCGTAACACCGGGTTGGCGGCAGCATCAGCTGGTCATCATCCTGGTTTTGTGGGCGCTGGCCTATGTTCTGAAGCTGGTGACACAAGGCCGTTGGGAAGCCTGGGCTCGTGCCCGTTCCGGCTGGCCGAAATGGCGTCTGCGTACTCTGGTTCAGCTGATGCAGCGCCTGACGCTGGTGTATTTCGTGGTGATGTCCTGGTCGCTGTACCTGCTGATGCAGCATATTACGTGGCCGTCACGTAGTTACATTATCGGCGTTGTTGCGACTTTGGCCTTGGCGTGGCTGGCCATTGCGCTGGTGGCGCGGCTGGTGCGCAACCGCACCTTGCGGCGTATCTTCAAATGGGCAATGTGGGTCTATGCAACGCTGGTTGCGCTGAATCTGACCGATGATGTGGCCGAGTTTCTGGATGGTGTGGCGATCTCCATCGGCGATCTGCACATCTCGGCGCTGGGGATTCTCAAAGCTGTTCTGCTGATCGGTATCCTGCTGACTCTGGCCCGTGTCGGCACACGCGCGGCCGAACGGGGGTTGATGAACAACGACGATATCACCCCGTCGATGCAGGTTCTGTTGGCCAAGGGTATCCAGGTTATTCTGTATGGTGCAGTCTTTATGGCGGCCATTCGCACGTTGGGGTTTGACCTGACCGGCATCGCGCTGCTGTCGGGGGCCATCGGTGTCGGCATCGGCTTTGGCCTGCAAAAGGTGGTGTCGAACCTGATCTCGGGGATCATTATCCTGATGGACCGGTCGATCAAGCCGGGTGACGTGATCTCGCTGGGCGACACCTTCGGATGGATCAACGCGCTTGGCGCGCGCTATGTCTCGGTTGTGACGCGGGACGGGCGGGAATATCTGATCCCGAACGAGGACCTGATCACCAATCAGGTGGTGAACTGGTCCCATTCGGACAAGTTCGTGCGGCTGGATTTGGAATTTGGCACCAGCTACGACAACGATCCTCACAAGGTGCGTGCAACGGCGATCCGGGCGGTCAAGGCGGTCTCGCGGGTGTTGAGCGGTGGTTCGCACGAACCGGTGTGCCATATAACTGGCTTTGGAGACAGCAGCGTTGATTACGTACTGCGGTTTTGGATCAGTGATCCGACCAAGGGGCTGACCAATATCCGGGGCAATGTGTACCTGGCCTTGTGGGACGCTTTCAAACAAGAAAACATCTCAATTCCCTTCCCGCAGCGCGAAGTTCGGCTGCTGCCCGACGGCGCAGCTGGGCAACAGATCGCCAAAGAGTGACTGCCTGTGTGGCCCCACAATCGCCCGTTCATTGAAATGTTGCATTCCCCTTGTTACCTTATTAGTACCCCGGCGCCGGGGTTTGGCGGCGTGCAATAAAGGAGGACTATGTTCTGTCTCTACATTCTCAGGCGGGTTTGCCCGCCGATGATCGGGCCAACATGATGGCTCACTCTCAGTCAATCAGCGACAAGCTGCTTGAACGTATCCTTTCCTCACTTTCCGACGACAAGGCCGAAGATGTCGTGCAGATCAACCTGCAGGGCAAGTCCTCGGTAGCGGATCACATGGTGATTGCCTCGGGTCGGTCGACCCGTCAGGTCTCGGCCATGGCGGAAAAGCTGACGGATCGCATCAAGCAGGAGTTCGGTTTCACCTCGAAGGTCGAAGGCAAGGATGCCGGCGACTGGGTGTTGATCGATACGGGCGACGTGGTCGTTCATATCTTCCGCCCCGAAGTGCGTGAATTCTACCAGCTGGAAAAGATGTGGCTGCCTCAGGGCGGCAGCGCCTCAGCCAACTGAGGCGCCATCCCGGCCTGCATTAACAGGCCGGAGGCGAGAGATATATGCGTATAAGCATTTGTGCGGTCGGGCGATTGCGTGCCGGACCGGAGAAGACCCTGCTTGATGATTACCTGACCCGATTTGACCGGACCGGCCGCGCGCTGGGCCTGGGCCCCGCCCGTGTGATCGAGGTTGAAGACAAGAAAAACGCGGGCATGGGGGCCGAGGCTGCGTTGCTGCGTAAGGCGCTGCCCAAGGGGGCGGTCATCTGCACTTTGGACGAGCGCGGGCGGGTAATGTCCTCGCCGGATTTCGCGAAAAAGCTGGGCAGCTGGCGAGACGCAGGACGGCAGGACCTGGCGCTGATCATTGGCGGTGCAGACGGAATAGACCCTAATCTTCGGGCTGAGGCCGATTTTTCCATTTCATTCGGGTCGATGGTCTGGCCGCATATGCTGGTTCGTGTGATGGTGGCCGAACAACTCTACCGGGCCGCAACCATCCTGTCAGGCGGTCCCTATCACCGGGTCTGACATGGCGCAGCTTCTGATCGTTTATCATTCACGCACCGGCGGTGCTCGGCAGATGGCCGAAGCCGCTGCCGCCGCGGGACGAGAGGAATCGGACGTTGTTCTGAAATCCGCGGATCAGGCGATCCCTGAAGACCTGCTGCACGCCGATGGCTACATCTTTTGCGCGCCAGAGAATCTGGCCGCGATTTCGGGTTTGATGAAAGAGTTTTTCGACCGGTGTTACTACCCGGTCCTCGGTCGGATAGAAGGGCGTCCCTATGCACAGATGATCTGCGCCGGGTCCGACGGGGAAAACGCGGCGCGCCAAACCGCTCGGATTGCGACCGGATGGCGACTGAAAGAGGTTCAGCCACCCCTGATCATCTGCACACACGCGCAAACGCCAAAGGCGATTTTGGCCGACAAAACCATTCCCGACGATCAACTGGACAAATGTCGTGAGATCGGGCTGGCCATGGCGGCTGGTCTGCAAATGGGGTTGTTTTAAATTCAGGGCAGTGTGACAACGACCGTCTCATCGCCCCATCCTTCCACGCTGCAACGCGCCTGAATCTGCACCTGAGTAACGCCCGTTGGGATGCTCACACCGCTAAGCGACCGGGTAAAGGGCTGCTCATTCTCATGCGGGTGGTGCAGCACGCGCATACCCAATTCGTTGCCGTCCATGTCCAAAACACGCCAGCCATCGGCGTAGTGATCCCAACCGGTATCGGGGTGCCGGATCGTGACATCGAAACGCCATGCATCGCCGCTCTGCCTTGCCGAGACATTCTCGATGACAGCAGGATCGGCAAGGACGGGGCTGGCCAGAATAGCACACAGAATCAGGTATCGCATGGGCGCACCATACGAACGGATACGCGAGCGCGTCATCACGACTCTGTGTGAGTTGGCAAATTCAACAGCACAGACCGCGAATGGGACGCGAATTCCCGACGGTACAGAACTCCAAAGGTGACGAGGGTGGCGACCATCAGGGCAACCGGTCCCAAAATCCAAGCGATTGAGGCCAGCGCAAAATAGGTGGCCCTCAGGCCGCGGTTGAAGCTGCGGGCGGCGGTGACACAAATCTCAGCGGCCTGCATGGCGCGGGGATAAGCCTGCGGGTTTTTGGCGTCATTGGGAACGGCAGCCATCAGGACGGCGCAGTAGCCAAACAACCTGTGCGCCCAGACATATTTGAGAAACGAATTGCACAGGAATATCAGCGCAATCAGGATTTTGATTTCCCAGACCATCGCCGGGGCGCTGCCTATCGCCAGATCCTGCGCCACCCCCGATAGACGTTCGGTATTGCCCAGCAACGCCAACCCGCCGCCGATGGCAATCATCGTGGTTGAGGCAAAAAAGGTGCTGCCCTGCCGCATGCTGGCCACCACCTGCGCGTCAAACATGCGTGGTTCCCGGGTCACCATCTCATGCATCCAGCCGCGCCGGAAATCATCCATTACCATCGACACCGACGGCTTGCCGGGTGCAGGGTTTTCAATCCGCCACCCGATCCAAATCCAGGCGACCAGCAGCAATCCGATGGCGGCATAGTCAAAAGGTGAAAACAGCAAGGCGCGTTCAATCCAAGTCATGCCCGCGACACTACGTGTTGCCGATGGAACTTGCCAGATGTGAGAATTGGTAATATTATTTTACCAAACATGAGGACCCGCCATGGAAATGCCGCCGCCAAACCCCGACGTCCTGCGCCGAAAATCCGCTGTGTTGCATAGGTTGTTGGGCGTTCTGCCCAAAGACGCCGTGATCCATGACCCTTCTGAAACCCGGGCCTATGAATGCGATGCGCTGACCGCCTACAGGTGCCCGCCGATGCTGGCGGTTCTGCCATCGACGACGCAACAGGTCTCGGATGTTCTGCGCATTTGTAACGAAGAAGGCGTGCCGGTGGTGCCACGCGGATCTGGCACATCACTGGCGGGTGGCGCGTTGCCGACAGCCGATTGCGTTATCCTGGGTATCGCCCGCATGAACGATGTGCTGGAAGTTGACTATGACAACCGCTTTATCCGCGTTCAGACCGGCCGCACCAATCTGAGTGTTACCGGAGCGGTCGAAGAACAGGATTTCTTTTACGCCCCCGACCCGTCCTCGCAACTGGCCTGCGCGATTGCAGGCAATATCGCGATGAATTCGGGCGGGGCGCATTGTCTGAAATATGGGGTGACCACCAATAACCTGATGGGCGTGAAAATGGTGTTGATGGATGGCAGCGTCGTCGAGATTGGCGGCGCCTATCTGGACGCGGGCGGATTGGACCTGTTGGGTGTCATCTGC
Organism: Ruegeria sp. BC1; assembly: GCF_056539305.1. Classification (NCBI taxonomy): domain Bacteria; kingdom Pseudomonadati; phylum Pseudomonadota; class Alphaproteobacteria; order Rhodobacterales; family Roseobacteraceae; genus Ruegeria; species Ruegeria sp. BC1. The sequence continues at coordinate 137,852 of NZ_JBQFUT010000010.1, read as the reverse complement.
GGGTCCGAAGGTCAGTTGGGTGTCGTGACCGAAGCGACGCTGCGCATCCTGCGCAAGCCCGAAGGGGCTCGACCCGTTCTGATGGGGTTCGATGACAATGCAGTTGCCGGGCAATGCGTGTCCGACATCATCAAGTCGGGCATTCTGCCGGTCGCCATCGAATTTATGGATACCCTCTGTATTAGAGCCTGTGAAAACTTCGCTCAGGCGGGGTACCCGGACTGCGCGGCCTTGCTGATCGTCGAGGTCGAAGGCTCTGACGCCGAGATCGACGACCAGCTGTCAAAGATCATCGAAATCGCCAGGCGGCACAATCCGGTCGAATTGCGCGAAAGCCAGTCGGCCGAGGAAAGTGCGAAAATATGGCTGGGGCGGAAGTCGGCCTTTGGTGCGATGGGGCAGATGAACGACTACATGTGTCTCGACGGTACAATTCCGGTGTTCTCTCTGCCCGAAGTTTTGCGACGCATCGGCGAGATGAGCGAGGAATACGGCTTGCCTGTTGGCAACGTGTTCCATGCCGGGGATGGCAACATGCACCCGCTGATCCTGTTTGATGCCAACAAGCCCGGTGATCTTGAGAAGTGCGAGGCGTTTGGGGCCGATATCCTGAAGCTCTGCGTCGATGTGGGGGGCTGTTTGACCGGAGAACATGGCGTGGGCATCGAAAAGCGGGATCTGATGACCCATCAATACACACCTACCGACCTTGAGGCCCAGATGGCGGTCAAAGATGTGTTCGATCCGAACTGGCTGCTGAACCCGGCCAAAGTGTTCCCGCTGGAGGCTTCGGATATGCGACGGAAAACACGAGTTGCAGTAGAATAGCAGGCTCTAATACAGAAGAATTGCGATGAATCCTGAGACAGAAGCCGAACTGGTCGAGTTGGTGGCCGGACTGAAAGAGCCGGTACGCATTGTCGGCGGGGATACCCGCGGCATTACCGGGCCTGATCAAGAGGTTCGGGCCGGCGGCCTGAAAGGCATCACCTTATACGAACCTGGCGCCCTTACCCTTGTGGCGCAGGTCGGGACACCAGTGACCGAGATTGAAGCGGTGCTGAAAACCGAGGGCCAGCATCTGGCGTTTGAGCCAATGGATCATCGCGGGTTGTTGGGCAGCGCTGGCGAACCGACCATTGGCGGCGCCGTGGCTGGGAATATCTCGGGGCCTCGGCGCATACAGGCCGGTGCCTGCCGGGATTTTTTGCTAGGCGTGCGTTATATCGATGGAATGGGACAGGTGGTCAAAAACGGTGGCCGCGTGATGAAGAATGTGACCGGCTATGATCTGGTCAAGCTGATGGCAGGGTCCTGGGGTACGTTGGGGGTTCTGACCGAAGTGTCGCTGAAAGTGCTGCCTGCGCCCGAGGAGGTCGCGACTTTGGCGATCCAGGTCGCGAATGCCGCTGAGGCGGTTCGGGCCATGTCTGCCGCGCTCAAGTCACCGTACGAGGTCAGCGCCGCCGCTTATGACCCGCAGGAAGGAAACGCGTTGTTGCGGGTAGAAGGGTTTTCTGCATCGGTGGTGTACCGGGCCGAACAGCTGAAATCGGCGCTGTCATCCTTTGGTGAACTGGCCGAGGTGTCAGACTCCGCAGAACGGTGGCTCAGAGTGCGGGACGTCGGGGCCTTTCATGGTCAGGATGGCGATATTTGGCGTGTTTCAGTCAAACCCACCGATGCGCCCGAAATAGCGGCTCGGCTGGAAGCTGATCGCCTCCTATTCGACTGGGGGGGCGGATTGATTTGGGCTCTGGTTCCCAACGGCACGGACCTGCGCGCCCGGTTGGGTGCGTTTTCTGGTTACGCGACGCTGGTACGGGGGGATGCTGCGACTGTCAGCGCTTTGGGACGGTTTCAGCCTGAATCTGCAGGTATTTCGGCTCTAACACAGGGTTTGCGGAGGCACTTTGACCCGCGCGGTATATTCAATCCGGGGCTTATGGGGTAGGCAGATGCAGACGTCTTTTACCGAAAAACAGCTCCAGGATCCGGCGATCCAGAGGTCGAATGAGATTTTGCGCAGCTGTGTGCATTGTGGATTTTGCACGGCCACCTGCCCAACCTATCAGGTGCTGGGTGATGAGCTCGACAGCCCGCGAGGGCGCATTTACTTGATCAAGGACATGCTCGAAAACAACCGAGTGCCGGATGAAAAGACAGTCAAACATATCGACCGCTGCCTGTCCTGTTTGGCCTGCATGACCACCTGTCCGTCGGGGGTGCACTACATGCATCTGGTCGACCACGCGCGGGAATATATCGAACAGACGTACAAGCGCCCCGCTTCGGATCGCGTTCTGCGTTGGCTTCTGGCCCGGATTCTCCCCTACCCGATGCGGTTTCGATTGGCGCTGCTCGCGGCCAGGTTGGGCCGCCCGTTCCGATCGTTGATGCCAGATGCTCGGTTGCGGGCGATGTTGGACATGACACCAAAGTACATCCCGCCGGTCAGCCGCAACGACGATCCGCAAAACTTCGCGCCCGAGGGGTCGCCCATCATGCGAGTGGCTCTGATGACGGGTTGCGCGCAAAAGGCGCTGAACACCGACATAAATGACGCCACGATCCGCCTGTTGACCCGTCTGGGATGCGAGGTTGTTATCGCCGAAGGCGCCGGTTGCTGTGGCGCGCTGACGCATCACATGGGCAAGGTGCAGGACAGTTATTATGCGGCAAAGGCCAATATTAGAGCCTGGATTTCTGAAATGGATGGGGATGGATTGGACGCTATCGTCATCAATACCAGTGGCTGCGGGACCACCGTAAAAGATTACGGGCATATGCTCCGGGATGACCTGCTGTCCCGGGACGCGGAGCGTGTGTCGGATATTGCAATGGATATCAGCGAACTGCTGGTGCAATTAGACCTGCCCGAGGGGGCTGAAAAGAGTATGACTGTTGCCTATCATGCCGCCTGTTCCCTTCAGCACGGGCAGAAAATCAAATCCTATCCAAAGACACTGTTGAAGCGTGCAGGGTTCACTGTGGTCGAGCCCGCCGATAGCCATCTGTGTTGCGGCAGCGCCGGAACATACAACCTGATGCAGCCTGAAATCTCGGGGCAATTGAAGCGCCGCAAGGTTAGAACGCTTGAGGCGAAAGAACCGGATGTGATCGCAGCCGGTAATATCGGCTGCATGATGCAGATCGGATCAGGCACGGATATTCCGATCCTGCACACGGTCGAGTTGTTGGATTGGGCGACAGGCGGACCTGAGCCAAGGGCCTTGCGTCAAAAGCTCGTGCGCATGTCACAGGTTCCCATCCTCAAATAACCGTAGCTGATGCAGAGGTGCATCAGTTCACGGCGGAAACCGCGCGTACGCAGACCGCCCTATTTTCGCCCTACCCGGTGCGTAACACAGTAGCCCTAAACCAACACCGGAGAGCCGTTTGCGAAACTTGATCAGGGCTTTTGCGCTGGCAATGATGCCGATGGCCGCCATGGCGCAGGACAGCGGGCTGAAAAGCCTGGACACGACCGATGCCGGGCGGGCCTGGATGGCTGTCGGCCGTCTCGACATAAACGGCGCGGGGTTCTGCACCGGAACGTTGATTGCACCGACTTTGGTGTTGACCGCGGCTCATTGCCTGTACGACAAGACGACCGGCCGGCGGATCGACCTTTCGCAGGTTGAATTTCTGGCAGCGTGGCGACTGGGACGCGCCTCGGCTTACAGGGCTGCCCGGCAGGCGGTTATTCATCCACAATACCGGTATGCCAACGAAACCTCGGCCGCCCGGCTGAGCAATGACATTGCCCTGATCGAACTGTGGCAACCAATTCGGAACACAACCGTGATTCCCTTTGAAACGGGAAATCGACCGGCCCGAGGCGACGAGGTGGGGGTTGTTTCTTACGCCAAGGATCGGGCCGAAGCGCCTTCGCTGCAAGAGGTCTGTTCGGTCATGACACGCCGGTCCGAGGTTATGGTGATGTCGTGCGATGTTGAGTTCGGCTCTTCCGGGGCGCCCGTTTTCAGCTTTGAGGGCGACCGCCCGCGCATTGTATCTGTGGTCGCAGCAAAAGCCGAATTCAACGGTCAGCGCGTGGCCGTCGGTACGCCGGTTGAAGGGTCCTTAACCCTGTTGCAGGCTGAGTTGTCGGCCGGGCGCGGGTTTCGTTCGGCGGCGCCGCAGGGAGGGTCCGACAGGAATATCGGCGCGAGGTTCATCAAGCCATGACCCGCATTCTGTTGTACATCTTGCTGTGCCTTGCAGTTATGTCACCCGCCTCTTTTGCCCAAAGCGCCAAACGCAAGCTGACGGATCGAGAGGACCTGTATGGATGGGAAGCCATTGGACGGCTGGATATCGGCAAGCAAGGGTTCTGTACGGGCACGTTGATTGCCCAGGATCTGGTACTGACGGCTGCACATTGCGCGCTGGACGGATCGGGCAGACCCTATGCACCGGGTAAGGTGACGTTTCGCGCGGGGCTGAGTAACGGCACGTCACTGGCCGACCGTGAAGTCGTGCAGATCGCCGTGCATCCGGAGTACACCAAACGCCCGTCGCTTTCGGCTGAAGGGGTCCGGGCGGATGTGGCTCTGATGCGGCTGAAAAGGCCAATTCCCTATTCCGTGGCCGACCCGTTTGCACTGCACAGTGGGCGTGTGGCGGGGAATGAGGTCAGCCTCGCCTCCTACGGACGTGGGCGGTCTGAAGCGATCACGCGGGAACGGTCCTGCCGTATTCTGGAACGGTATCAAGGGCTGATCACCTTTAACTGCGATGTCACTTTCGGCTCATCCGGGTCGGCGCTGTTGGCGCGCAACGGCCCCCGCTGGCAGATCTTGTCAGTGGTGTCCGCTGTGGGCACCGATGGCCGCCGGAAGGTAGGGTTCGGCATGGAACTGACGGGCATAGTCGATCAGCTCAAAACTATTCTGCGCCGCGATGCGCCCCAGCCCAAGGCTGCCATCCGTCGGCTGCAGGTGGGGTCGGACAAGGCAAGTTCGGGGGCGAAATTCATCTCTTCCGGCGGGTCTTGAACTCGGTCAAATCGTTCCCCATGTGAACTGTACCGGATCGCCGCAAACGGGGTCCGGGATAGATCACCGCCCGTCCGAACGGAGGGCAAAACGTACATCGCTCTGATATGAGGATATGACCTATGCGTACATTTGACTTTGCACCCCTGCACCGCGCCACTGTTGGATTTGACCAGATCGCCGACATGATGGACCGCGTTCTAACTAATGACGTCGCCCAGCCCAGCTATCCGCCTTATAACATCGAAAAAACCGATGCCGACACCTACCGTATTTCGGTTGCTGTTGCTGGTTTTTCGGAAAATGACCTGTCGGTCGAAGTGAAAGAGAATTCGCTGGTTGTCGCGGGTAAAAAAGCCGCCGAGGACAAAGACCGCAGCTATCTGCACCGTGGCATCGCCACCCGCGCGTTCGAGCGCCGCTTTGCCCTGGCCGATCACGTCCGCGTCACCGGCGCAAGTCATGAAAACGGCATGCTGAACATCGACCTGAAGCGCGAGGTGCCCGAGGCCCTGAAACCGCGCCGGATCGAAATTTCTTCGGCCAATGCCATCGAAAAGGATGTGGTCGACGCCAAGGCCGTGAACTAAGTCGGCCGATCCCCACGCCGCGATGATCTTCTCCTCTCTGGGTCATCGCACCATACGCCCCGCGTTCCTCCAGACGCGGGGCGTTGTTGTCTGGTCAGGTATCGGGCAGATGTTGCCGGTCAAGAAACGGAAAAAGCGCCCGCTTATCGCGAACGCTCGTTCTTCTGAATTAGGTTGTTGCTAAGCTGAAAGGAACCTGTCACACCAATTGCGATCAGGCCACTGCGCGCCGTCTGCGATATGACACGAATCCCAAGCCGAACAGCGCACCACCCAATAACAGGAGGGATGGCGGTAACGGAACTGCGGCAACCTGCACACCGTCTATCGAGAACCCATCATTCCGAAATGGACGATCGCCACCAAGGCCCGCGTAGTTTGCGAGCGTAATTTTCGCTGACTTGGTTGGTGCACCGAAATCTATCGTGACCAGCCGTACGTTGCCGTCTGACAATCTGTTGCCAGTCCTGACTTCGTGGTTTTCGCCACCGGCGGAAATGCGCAGATACCCGCCAACATCGCTGGCATCGGAAAGGGCAAACATCAGTTTGCTGAATGATTTCCCACCGGCAAGGGCGACATCCCAACTCAACCCCCAGGTGTCATTGCTGTCCAAAAACCAGGACCCCCCTTCGGGTGAAACATTCTCGCGCCCGAAAACGTTACCATCGCGCAAGGCCAGCATACTACCGGTATTGCCAGGCAGGCCGGTAACGGTGCCACCTGTGCCGACTCCACCCAAGGTCGAGAATGTTCCAACGCTGGTTGAAAATCCGTTCGAAACCTCACCTTCGCCGTGGGCTGCACCATGCGTTTCAAACCCTTCGAAAACCCCGTATCCGTTTCCGTAGGCTGATCCATCATGTTCTATTACATTGATCGTCAACGCTTGGGCGCTTGTAGACACAAAGGTCACCAAACTGGCCGCTAAAAATACCTTAAAGAACTTCATGGAGTTATCCCCACACTGACTACCGAAATAGAATTTTACCTCAACCGAACGTCGAAATAGAATTTTACCCCACATTGACTGCCGTAAGTCTAGCTGAAAACACGAATTTCGTAAAGTTTGTAGCCTGAATCCTTAACAGGCTTAGTGGTTTGCGGAAATTTTCCCGCAATGACATCAATTTAACCAAGCTTCCGAATGTGGATAAGTCGCTGTTTCGATAGCTAAAATGACGAAAGAAGGACCCCTTACCAGAAAAGAAAGGGATAGATTCGCACGGTTTTATCTATTCGTCCCAGATTTTTACTTCGCCCATCGGCCCAAAACTGAATGGCTCATGGCTTTATCGAAGTCAGCGTTTTCCGGGATCGCCCGCGGGTGCACAGATGTCGGTCAGCGGTTGGTCTCTGCCCGCACACTAGGGGCAGAGACCGGGAAAGATCAGACCGACATGCAGACGTATTTCATTTCCAGGTAGTCTTCCATGCCGTGATGGCTGCCTTCGCGGCCCAGACCGGACTGTTTGACGCCACCGAACGGGCCCAGCTCGGTCGAGATGATGCCGGTGTTCACGCCGACGATGCCGTATTCCAGCGCCTCGGCCACTTTGTAGACGCGGCTCAGGTCTTTGGCATAGAAATAAGAGGCCAAACCAAAGATCGTATCGTTGGCCATAGCGATCACGTCATCCTCATCCTCGAACTTGAACAGCGGTGCAAGCGGGCCGAAGGTTTCGTCCTGTGCCACCAGCATGTCCTGCGTCACGCCGGTCACGATGGTGGGCTGGAAGAAGGTGCCACCCAGATCATGCGGCAGACCGCCGGTCAGAACCGCACCGCCCTTGTTGGTCACATCCTTGATATGCTCTTCGACTTTGGCAACAGCGTCTGCATTGATAAGCGGGCCGGTGGTGGTGCCATCGGTCAGGCCATCGCCGATTTTCAGCGCCTCGACTGCCGTTTTCAGCTTGGCGGCGAACTCATCATAGACGCCGGCCTGCACGTAGATACGGTTGGCGCAGACACAGGTTTGCCCGTTGTTGCGGAACTTGCACAGCATCGCGCCTTCTACTGCCGCATCAAGATCGGCATCGTCGAAAACGATGAACGGCGCGTTGCCGCCTAGTTCCATCGAACACTTCATCACCTGATCCGCCGCCTGACGCAGCAGGATACGGCCTACTTCGGTCGAGCCGGTAAAGGTCAGCTTGCGCACGCCGGGGTTTTCGCAGAACTCTTTGCCGATCTCGCTGGACCGCGACGATGGCACCACGTTGAACACACCTGCGGGCACACCTGCCTCATGCGCCAGAACGGCCATGACCAGCGCCGACAGAGGGGTTTCTTTGGCGGGCCGCGCGACAAAGGCACAGCCGGCGGCCAGCGCGGGTGCGGCCTTGCGGGTGATCATCGCGTTGGGAAAATTCCATGGCGTGATCGAGGCTGCAACGCCGATTGGCTGTTTCAGTACCATGATCCGCTTGTCGCGCTGATGGCCGGGGATGGTCTCGCCATAGACCCGCTTGGCCTCTTCGCCGAAAAACTCGATGAACGAGGCACCATAGCCGATCTCACCAATGGCCTCAGCCAGCGGTTTACCCTGTTCGGCAGTCAGGATTTTGCCCAGATCCTCGGCGTTTGCCATCATCAGGTCGAACCAGCGGCGCAGGATCGCAGCGCGTTCCTTGCCTGTCAGTTTGGCCCATTCCTTTTGCGCGGCCTCAGCCTGCGCAATTGCACCCGCGACCTGAGCGCGGCTGACATCGGCGACCTCGGCCACCACATCGCCGCGCGCGGGGTTGGTGACGGCAAAGGTGCCATTATCGCCATCTACCCATTGGCCGCCGATATAGGCCTTGGTTGCCAGCAGGTCGGGGTTTTTCAGAATTGATTTCAGGTCAGTTGTCGCGTCCAGCATGGGTCAGCCTCCGGCAGAAATTTGGTTTGGTGCACCCAATCAGGTGGGGTCTGGATTGTCTATGTCCACTATGGCCGTCGGATCAATCCAGATTTGATCAAAAAACAAACGATCTGGGGGAACATCGCGCCTTTCATTTTCATCCTGAGTTTGCCAAGGTTCAGTTGATTTTTTGAGCCCAGAGGGATGTAAATAGACGTAACATTCCCTATCTTATTGGGTAATTAAAGAAAAAAGGGATAGCAGAGATGTCTGACCATCAGTTCGACGCCTTGATCGAGGAAACACAGGCCAAAGTTCGCGAAAGCCAGTCACAGATCGAAGGGCTAACCAGCCGGATCGAAGCGGCGCGGGCCAAGATCGGAACGGCTGAAGCGGATATCGACATCGAAAACGCCACGCTTGAAGATGTGCACGCCCATACCGAGGTGATGAACGCCAATATTGCCGAGCTGATCATGGGTCTGGACGACGTCACCAATGCGTTCTCCAAAGATTTTGACGAGATGCGCTCGAAAACAGGGTGGGAATCGTTTGTTGGCATCTTTGCCAAGGCCAAATCCGAGTCGATGCGGCAGGAGCGGATGCGCACTGCCAATATCGACGACAAGCTGCAGGACCTGATCGCCAAATCGGACGTGATCGTGAAACTGCTGGAAGGGCAGTTGGCGGTGCTGGAGGAACAGCGCGTGAAGGTAGAGGACAACCTGAGCGGCACTCTGGACGACCGTGAGGCCACCGTGGCCGAGCTGGAGGCTTTGCGCGCCGAAATACAGGGCATGGACCCGACGATCATCACGCTGGAGAACAAGATCAGCGTCGAACAGGACGCCGCCGCGCGCACCCAGCTGGAAACCGAACTGGCCGAGCTGAACAAGCAATATAACGCCAAGGTTCAAGAAGAGCAGGTCAAGCTGGCCAAATCGCAAACGCTGGAGCGCTATATCGAAAAGGGCAAGACCTGGGTCGACTCATTGCAAAACCAGGCGGCGACGCAGATGGTGCTGATCAACAAGCTGCAGACAGACACACAGCAGCGCGTGGTGCTGTATGACGCCCTGACCAAATCGCTGAAAACCGCGCAGCAGCAGGACGTGGCCCACCGCATCAACGAGATCGGCGTGCAGACCGACCAAGAGGCGCAAACCGCGATGGCCGCCATCGGTACCGCCACCAACCAAAAGATGGCCGACATGCTTGAGGCGCATGAGGACCACATGGTCTTTGCCCGCGACGTGCTGGAGAAAAAGGCCAAGGCCGACGAACGGTTCGCTCGGCGCTTTGCCTCGATTGTCGAGAAGCATGATAAGAATTTGTATGGGGGCTAAGTGCGTTTCGCTCACCAGCAATTCCTCTTGCTAGCTGCAAGTCTTGGACCATTGGAACTGCCGCGAATACTGGAGCGATTGGGGTTCATCGACGAGAAACCAGCTTATCCAGAAGTCGTACAGGCGCTGCTGATGATGGTCGTTGCAGCTTCGTTCATACGGCTGCTGTGTTGGCTCAGCTGGGGCAGTGAACGGGGGCGTCGGTTTCAACGCTTAGTTGGAGTTAATCCCGAAGTGGTTCTGAATAGTAAAGGTTCGCCGTTATATCGGTGGTGGTTCCACATCGACAAAAATGGGAAGGACTTGGACGCTCCAAGATGAACGACACAAACCCCATCCAAGACCACGTTGGCCTGACCGACACCTTCGCCTCGCGCCGCTATTTCCGCAAATTCGAGGTGATCACTGTCCACCTCCTGCGCGTGGCTGCGACGATGGAGGCGGAGGGCGCGATCAGCAAGCAAGAGGTGCGGATCGTGTCGCGGTATCTCTCGGGGCTGCTTTACACCTTCCGCGCGCTCAGCATGAAGTACCTACTGGTCGGGCGCGATACGGGGCGGTTCTTTGGCAGCCTCGCCATGGACAAACGCGACAGCGGGTTTCCGGTGGCGGCTGAACTGCTGACTATGGCCAATGACGCGCAGCAGGCGCAGGTGCATCTGGCGAATATGCCCTCGGAAGACGATCTGAAAACAGATATGGTGCGGACGATCATTGGCGACCGAGAAATTCCGACCAAGCTGCAATTCGCGCTGTCCCAAAGGCTCTATTACGAGGAATTGTTGAAGGGTCAGCTGTTCTGGGCCCGCAACGATCCCGAATGCCACTGGATCGGGAATGAAGGCGACCGGCGCAAGTTCATGATCCACTGGGCGGTTTATGACAGCCAGATCAACCTGCCGGTCATCTACCTGATGCAGCTAGAAGACAGCGGTAAGACAGCCCTGCCAAAAGATCAGCGCCGCTGGCCCGAGGTGCAGGCACATTTGATGGCGCAGTCCTTGGGCGGGCTGAAACTGGTGACGATCGCCAAGGGGTTCGATCAGGATTTCGACGACCTGCACCCCAAACACCTGCGCCGCATTCATGTGGGACCGATGTATTCCTCGGCCTATACCGAGCAATCCGGCCCTCTGCGGCAGGTGCTTGAGGATGCACAAGCGCCCGAGGGGCAGGACTGGGCGCTGGCCTGGACCACTGAGGAACTGGAAAGCGAAGAGGTCATCGAAGAACGCGCCGGGTGGTTCTCGACCGTCGAGCGCGAGGTTTTTGCACTGGACCCCTTCGGCGGGCAGGGGGCCGAAACCGGGGCCACCCGCACCCAACGGTCGATCATCCTGCCCCAGCGCCCGTTTCAGGTGCTGGCCGAACGCAACCCGCCGGGTTTTGCCGACGTTCGTAAGTTCGTCGTCAGCAAGGCCGGGCAGGTGTTGAGATATTGAAGACAGCAAAGGCGATTTTGAAATGAGTTTGACGTCAGATCAGATGGAATTGCGCGAAGACGACATTCGCAAACACTATCCGGCGGCGACCGCTTTGCTGAACGGGTTCGAACACGCACCGCGGATTGCGAAACCTGTTGAGGCCGCCGTAGAGCGTTCGCCGGGTGTGTCTACGGGCCGACGGTTTCGATCCACAACGCCGGGGCTGGTGACGCGCCGCACCGTGCGGGCCGACGGAGTGCATTTGGTCGAACGGATCGAGGCTTCGGATGATGGCGACACGCTGGTCTCGCCGCCGCAGGCGACTACGCAGCAGGCGATCCGGCGTGCCATCGCCATCGCTCTGGCCGTGGCTGAGGCTTATGCGGAACAGACCCCGCTGGCCGATCTGAAACGCGCAAACCTTGCCGGTGATCTGCCACCCGCCCGTAAGACTGAGTTTTCCGAACTGCTGACGGCTGAGGCTCTGATCACGTCGCATACCTTCGGCAACGCGTTGGCCTATCTGATGTCCTCGCATCTGGGCGAAACCACCGCGGATATCGGAGAGATAGAAGAGGTCCTGACCGATAACGGCCAACTCGCCCTGCACGGTGCTTTGTGGGAGTTGGATCAGACCCTTGCCAAACACGCCCCCGACGACGCGCATCTGATCGCGGCTACCAGTGCCTATGCCGAGCAATTAATGGACAAGGCCGCTCTGCGCGCCCAGTCTGCCGGCCATCTGGCCCCGTTCCAGAACGCCGCCTGGCATATCGAGGCGGATGATCTGACGATCCGGGGTTTTGAGCCAGCCTCCAAGGCCAAATCCACCACCCTGACCATGACGTTCAAGAAACCGAATGAGGTGGTGGGCAACCATATCGCCAAGTATCAGGCGATGAAGCTGGCCAAGATGGTCATGGCTTATGATTTCGACCGCCGCCTGAACCCGTTCGCGGAGCTTGGCGGGTTCATCTTCACTTTCATGGGCGATGGCAAACCGGGCACCGGCAAGACCACCCTGATCCAGATGATGGCCGGGCTGATCAACGACTATTGCCAGAACGCTGGCTATCCGTTCCGCTATCAGAACCTGAGCACCGACAATATCGACAGTTATCAGGGCAAATCCGGTCAGAACGCCAAGGCGTTTATCAACACGATCATCGACCCCTCGGTCATCGGCTTCGGCACTATCGACGATATCGACCAGCTGGCGGGCAAACGCGGCGACAGGCAGTCCTCGGCCGGTCAGCTGGAAATCACCGCCGTGCTGATGGAGAGCTTTGCAGGCGCCAACACCGTGGTGCGCGGCAACTGCACCTTTGGCATGTTCTCGAACTACCCCGAGAACGTGGACGACGCCCTGCGCCAGCGGGCGGGCGCGCGGTTCCTGGTGGACGGGCCGCAAACGCGTGAGGATTACATCGACATCCTGCACCTGCTGATGGGCCGGAACCACGACATCCCGCTGGGCGCGCACGAGGCCTATGCCGCGCAGGAGATCAAAAAGGCCGTCGCCGCCAGTTTCGAAAGCCATTCCCGCCCGCATGAGGACGCCTTGCTGCAGGTCTATGACCGGGTATCCGGCGATATTGGTCAGATGGACACGATTGCCAAGCTGGGCACCTATCTCAAGGCGATCCAACAGGCGGATGAGCGCTTCACCGGCCGGGCGATCAAGAACATCACCGACGCGGTCAAGGTCCGCGCGATGGATTTCGAACTGCCTGACGAGTGGATGGAAAACCCCGACCTGTTCCTGTTCCGCGACTACGACACCAAGAAGGCGATGATAGAGGACCTGCGGCAGCCAATCACGGTCGAGATGGTGATTCAAGAGATCAACCGCTACGCCGACAGCGAGTTCCGCTATGCCGACAAAAGCGACGAGGTCGCCATCGAGAACGCCGTCCGCGAGATGGGCCGGATGGAAGAGGCCAAACGGCGGTATCTGGAGGGGAATTAGGTTGCTCTACACGTAAAAATAGTAAAACGAACGGAAAAAGAGAATGAAAAATCTTCTAAATGTAATACCTTGGGCTGTTGTTTTCGTTGGCAGTTTTTTACTGTCAAAGTTGCTGACGATACCTCTTACCGCAAATGCACCCCAAGATGCTGACGTTGGCTTCGCTGCTATGGTCGGGATAGCACGAATGGTCGTTTGGTTGCTGCTCTTGTGGATAGGTATGAAACTGGTTCGGAAACACTTGTTGACTAGAAAATGATCCGCCTCATCGAAAAAGGCCTGATGTTCGGAAACCTCGTCCACATCTCCAGCCCGGCTCTGGTCGAGCGGTATAACCGCGCGCTGCAGCATCTGGCGGGCAAGGCCACGGCGCTGACGGATTTCCATGTCGATATCTCGGGCTATTCGCCGGAGGTGGGGATTGAACTTGAGGATGAGCTCTACCTCAACCCCAACGGGGTCAACCGGCAGTTCATCCTGCTGACGACCGAGCAGAAACGCGCGCCTTTGCTGAACGTGAAATTCTCAACCTCGCGCGATATCCTGCGTGAATTCATCGAGATGAACGAGGCGCAGCTGTTCGCCCTGACTGCCACCGATGCGGTGGCTGGAGAGCTGGTGAACTCTGTCATCAAACTCAGCACCCCGCGCGACCTTTTCAACATCCGGAAGATCGAGATTGAGGCCGACACCGCGGGCGGCACCCTGCGCAAGGCCCAGCAACTGGCGGGCATGGTCGAACGGTTCAAAACCGAGGAAGACGCCTGGTTCGACGATGTGCTGATCGCCAAGATGATCGAAACCGCCAGGGAAACCGGTGACGTCACCCGCAACCCCGTCCGCCTGCGCCATACCGCCTTCGAGCAGCGCAATTTCTGGACGGCGCATTTCGGCGGGCTCTACCTGTTTCCGGATATGGACCACCCGGCGGCGATCTGCATGGGCGAAAAACCTGACGACCTGCCGATCAAATACGTATTTGATCCATCGCAGCGGAACCAGATCGCCAAGTTCCTGGAGTACAACGATTTGGTTGAACCGATCGTCAAGGCGCGCGGCGTGGACGCGGCTGCGATCCTGCAGCAAAAGATGGATTTCCTGACTGTAAACGCCGCTGCAAATTCAGGCGTGGACCTGACCGGTTTGGACCGCAGCGACATGCGTCGGCTGGCCCGTAACCACGCGGATCGATTGCCCGAGGCCTATCATGGGCTGGCGCAGTTGATGCGCTGGGCAACCGATGGAGGACGCTGGCCGCGCATCACTTCAGACCATGCGGCCTATTTTTACACGCTGCGCGCGGCGGACACCCCGAACTGCGATCTGGTGAACATGCTGCTGGCCGAGCTTGCCCCGCTGGACCCGCGCCAGATGTTCATCTGCCACAAGGAATTGTTCTACAGTACCTATGCCCGCTGGCCCGAGGTCAAGAAAGCCTATGTTGCCGACTTCCTTGCGCGCGAGTATCAGGTGGACAAGGCAGGTGCCCGCGCCGCGCTGTTCGGCCATGAACCGGACATGAGCGGCAATGACAGGGTCAGCGAGGACATTATCGCACGCGTTGGGCCCTGGGGTGCGGTTGGGAGAAGTTAAATGTTTGTCGCACTCCGCTTTTTGATCCCGTTACTGATCGTGCTGACTGTTCTTTATGTCGGCGTGTCGATCTATTCCCGCTGGGTGCGGCGCAGTAAGCTGATCGCGCACTGGGAGAAAAAGGGGCTAACCGGCGACCGCGATGCCTTTGTTCAACGGGGGCTGCAAAAATATGACGGGTCGTTTCGAAGGAAACTGATCCTGGGGATCTATGTGGTGCCGTTGGGCCTGATCGCGATCCTGATTTACGTTTCGAATTTCATGTGAGGGTTTCGCTTATGCGTTACATCAAATGGGCCATCATCATTCTGTTCTGGGGCACGGTTGCCTCGGTGCTAAACTATACCCTGCCGCAACACGATGTGGTCAGAATTTCAGATACTTACGAAAAGCGTATCGACCCCGGTGAAAACAGCATCTTCTGGTCGGTTCAGGATGTGGGCAGCGATCCGACCACGCCAAACCGGGACGTGTTTTTCATCCAGACGCGCAAGACCAACGGCAAGGTCATGGTGTACCGGAATGAGGATACGGGCTGGGGCTGGCCACCGTATTTCAAGCTGAATTCCTCAAACCTGCAGGCCGAGGCGGCCGATCTAAAATCCGCGACTGAAAATCCGCGCTGGGTTGTGGTGCGCCACTATGGATGGCGCAGCGAATTCCTCTCGATCTTTCCGAATGCTGTGAAAATTTGGCAGGTCGATAACCCGGATATGCGGATCATTCCGTGGTTTAACATCATCTTCCTGACCATCTTTTTTGCCCTGATTTGGGCCATCTGGGTGCGCTGGCGCCGTTTCCGCGAGGCGCGGGTCGATCCGGTGCTCGAGAATATGGAGGATGGGCTCTACGCGGCCGGGGACGCGATCGAGGAACGCAGTAGCAGGATCAAACGGTGGCTGGACAGCTGGAAGTCCAAGTAGGGAGCGGATCACCTGAGCTGAGAAAGCCATTGCTGGGGATTAACGAACTACAAATTC
Organism: Ruegeria sp. BC1; assembly: GCF_056539305.1. NCBI lineage: Bacteria > Pseudomonadati > Pseudomonadota > Alphaproteobacteria > Rhodobacterales > Roseobacteraceae > Ruegeria > Ruegeria sp. BC1. Next base: position 122,102 of record NZ_JBQFUT010000010.1, on the reverse strand, counting down.
GGCATGCAATGCGCCTGCGGCTTTGATCGTCTTCAGAATGTCGATCATGTCGCGAGGCGATACCCCCAGCGCGTTCAGCCCGGCTACGACCTCGGACAGGGTGGTTGCTTCGGGTATCTCGGCCAGGCCAGTTCCGTCTTCTTCGATGCCAGCGATTGTCCGGGGGACTACAACGGTCTCGCCGCGCGCGAACGGGTTGGGTTGAACCGCGATTGGTGCTTCTTCCACCGTCAGCGTTAAATTTCCCTGTGACACCGCGACACGAGAAATGCGAACCTCTTGCCCCATGACGATGGTGCCCGAGCGTTGATCTACCACGACACGGGCCTTGGTTTCCGGTTCGACCAGGATGTTTTCGATCCGCCCTAAGGCATGGGCCGGTGATATCGCTTGCGTGGCCGCGATGTTCAATTCGACCGTCCCGGAATCGCGCATGATAGCGACGGTCCGGTTGAATTCGGTGTTGATGGCGGCTTCAATGCGACCAGCAGTGGTGAAATCCGGCTCGCGCAGGGCCAGACGAATTTGCGTCAGCGCGGAGAGTTCAAAGTCAATCTCACGCTCGACCCGAGCACCTGACGGGATCACGCCGGATGTGGGCACGCCCTGAACCACCGAGGCCGCGTCGCCCTCGGCCACAGCGCCACCAGCCAGAACGGTGCCCTGTGCAACCGCGTAAATCTGACCGTCCGCTGCGTTGAGCGGCGTCATGATCAGGGTCCCGCCCAACAGGCTTTTGGAATCCCCGATGGCAGAGACGGTCACATCGATTTGCCCCCCGACCCGCGCGAAGGGCGGTAGGCTGGCGGTCACCAGCACCGCGGCCACGTTTTTTGGGCGGAAATCTTCGCCGTTCACGTTCACGCCCAGCCGCTCGAGGATGTTCGACATGATTTCTTCGGTAAAAGGCGAGTTCCGCAGCCCGTCGCCGGTGCCATTCAACCCGACAACAAGGCCGTAGCCGACCAGATCGTTACCTCGTACGCCGTCGAAATTCACTAGGTCTTTCAGACGAATCGTACCCGCGGTCGCCAGCCCGGGCAGCAGCATCAATAGGAAAACAAGAATTCTCATCTCAGGAAATTCACCAGCGACAAGTTCGCGTTGCGAACGGTGACGGTATACAGGCTTTCCAGCTGGAACTGGACGGCCTGCAGTTGCGCTGCAGTTTCATACGGATCAGCGGCAATCAGCTTATTTCGGCTGTACTCCAGACTTGTTCGCGCCGCGCTGTTGCGTGTTGCGGCCTGTTCGATCCGGGCCTCGGCGACACCGACCTGAGCGCGCAGATTTACAACGTCGCTCTGGGTATTGGCCAGATCAATACCCAATTCCGTGAACAGAGACGTGCGCAGGCCAGGCGACAGGTTCAGAGCATCGTCCGACACCACGGCGGCAACGGCAATGTCCCGCAGCGCATCCTTGAGTGCCGGATCTGTCACCGTGATAGGTACGCGCACGCTTTCATTCTCGGATATTTGCATCGGGGCCAGCTCCGTGTCCGAACCTTGATAAATCACCGCGTCGAAACCGGTCGGGTCGTTGAACCAGTCTTCGGCCGCCTGCCGGATATCCGCCACCGTGGTTAGACCGGTCAATTCTGCCTCTAACGCTGATAAAATCGTATCGGCGGAAGGCAATGGTGAGACATCTGTCGCCGTGCCTGAAAACAGGCTGCGCCCCCCCGCTCGTGTATTCAGCGCCGAAACGATCGTGTCCAGCTCATGTCGGGCCTGAACCGATGCGTTTTCGTGACTGGCCACTTGGTTTGACGTCCCAAAGGACAGCAAGGCGGAGGTGAACTCGGTGACGGATTCATCGACCGTTGTCAGGCTCAGCTGCATCGCATCCGTGAACAAACCGGCCTCAGTTGTCGAGACTTTATAGGCCTCCAGCCGAGACAGGCTGCGATCCAGATCCAACAGGTGCGAGTAGTCGCCGTCGAGGCGGCCTGGCACATCCTGAACCATGCCCGTGGACATCTCATAGGACAGGGTTTCGACTTGGTGTTTAAGTTCGGTAGAGCGGGCCTGCAAAGCCATGCCCCGCGCCAGATCACCGTTAAACGTTAAATTCATCATCACAACCTCAACAATGTATCCATCAGCTCATCCACGACCGAGATGATTCTGGCATTTGCGGCATAAGCTTGCTCGATCTCCATCAGGCGCTGCATCTCATGATCAGTGTCTACGCCCTGTTCGGCTTCAATCCGGGCCATTTCCAACTGGGCGCTGTTGGCAAAACTCAGGCGTTGATTTGCCGTATGGGCATTAGCCCCGACCCTGGACGCCAGCGCCTCGGTCAGGTCAGAAGCGCGCATGTCGCCGGTGCCAAAGAGCGCACCGGAAACGGCGCGCGTGGCGCTAAGGATCGCGCTGAAAGCCTGCAGCTGAGTGGCATCGCCCGGATCACCGGCGGTGGTTGCCCCCAGCCCGGCCCGCAAACGCCAGCTGTCACCGCCATTGTTGGGATCTACGATAGAATTCAGACTGATACGTGAGGCCAGCCCGGAAGGTGCGGTAACATCGAACCGGTTCCCGGCGTCGGTGAACAGTCCCGGATCGGTTGGCAGAGAGGTCGGGTCCAGCCCTGGGGATTCGAACCGTTCAATCAGGTCGAGGGCGACCATATCCAGATCGGCCTGTGCCTGTACCGCTAGTTCATCGCGAATCTGGAAATGCGCCATAAGCGCCCCGCCGCGTATCTGGGCGCTGTCACCGCTGGTGCGCACGGGCCTGCCGTTCATTTCCAGCCCGGACAGCAATCCGTTTCCCAACGTCATATGGGGCTTGGTGTCGCCGGTGGTGGTGAACGAGAATTCAGCCGCCGTGTTTTCCAGCAGGATCAGGCCGCCATCCGAATACAGCGACACCTGATCATTCGTGCGCGGAACCACGTTGACCGGAACCAATTCGTTGACCTTATCGATCAACACCTGCCTTTGATCCAGCAGGCCGCCGATATCCCCGCCCGAGTTTTTTACCGATGGGATCTTGGCATTCAGCGCCTCGATATCCTTCAGGGTTTGGTTCAGGCTGTCGACCTGCTTGCCGATGGCGCGATCCGCATCGGACCGCAGGTGCCGCACCCCCTCGGACGCCGAGTTCAGGCCTGTGGCCAGGTCACGGCCAGTGCGGGCAACCTGATCCAGCCGCTCGGCCGAGTCTGGCAGACTGCTTGCTGTAATCAGGCTGTTGTCGAACTCTGCCAGCCGGGTCGCCAGCGAAGTGGGGTCATCTGCTGTGCCGACCAAGTTTTCGACGCCGCTGTGAAAGCGCGCCAATGCTGTTTGATGCGCCAGTTCTGCGTCTGTCGAGCGGCGATTGGCGGTTAGAACCGGATCCTGATGTCGAACAACCCCAACCGTGCGCACGCCATGACCCGAGATCGTATTCGTCGTGACCTCTAACGACCTGCGGGCATAGCCGGGCGTCAGCGCATTGGCGATGTTGTCCGACACAACCGAAGCGCCCCGACTGGCGGCGGTTAGGCCACTCAAGGCGTTATTGAATGCCGTCGACATGTTCATGATGCAGCCCCCTTTTCAGATCAGTGCTCAAATCAGCGTTTGAGGTTGGTGGTTTCCTGCAACATCTCATCGACGGTCTGGATCACCGTAGCGCTAGAGGAATAGGCGCGCTGGGTCTGAATCAGCGAGGTCAACTCGGTCGCGATGTCGGTGGTCGATTCCTCGCGAGCAAACGAAACGAGGTCGCCGGTTGGGCCTTCACCCGCGTTCCACAAAAAGAATGTCCCGCTGTCCCGCGATGGCGCGTAGGTCTGGCTGTCCAGCGCGGTCAGGCCGTTGGGGTTGGGCACATCTGCCAAAGGAATCTGGAACATCCGGCGGCTGATACCAGTGTCATAAAAGGCGTAGACATACCCGTTTTCATCGACCTGAACGCTGGTCATTGTACCTACGGCCGAACCGTCACGGGTGATCGAGACCGGGGCGAAGGTGTCGGACAGTTGCGTGATCCCGTCTGCGTCGCCAAGCTGACCGATATTGACCTCCATCGGGCCACCCGCAACATTAACTACAACGCTGCCGGTCGCCGGGTCATAGGCCCCGCCTGAAACAGCTGTAACACTGGCCAGTGTGCCACCCGCCGTACGGCTGTCCGTGAAAGTCAGGGTGTATTCCCCGATGATTGCCCCGCCCGAGGCTGAATCGCGAAGAACCATGGTCCATTCATTGCTTGTTCCGGTTGCCGGAACGGTCGGTACCAGTTCGATATCAACGCTTTCTGATTTGCCGAGGTTGTCAAAATACTCGACCGACAGAGGCTGCGAATCCCCAGGTGCCCCGGCATCGGTGGCTGTGGCTGGCAGATTCATACGCAGGTTCATCTGTGTGGTCGGTGCGCCGGACAACTGATTGACGCTGAGCTGAATAGGCTCCAGCGCCGCCGGTGTATCCCGTGGAACCGAGGGGATCGAGCCGTCTGGGTTCGCCCGCCATCCCAGCAGGACGAGGCCGGATTCTGTGACCAGATATCCTTCTTCATTGGTGCGGAACGATCCAGTCGTGGTCAACAACATCTCATTCGAACCACCGGCGATTTGCGAGCTTGGGCGCACCGGCAGCATGCCCCGCCCCCGGACGGCCAGATCAGTTGAGTTGTTCGTGGTGACCAGCGAACCGCGTTGGTCGATCAGGCGCTGGCTGGTTGTACGAACCCCGCCAGCCGAATAACTGCCGCCCTGTCCAGACGTGACCATCGAATGAAAATCCGTCTCGACCCGTTTGTACCCAAAGGTCGAGGAATTCGCGATGTTGTCTGAAATGGTGGCCAACCGGTTGGCGTTGGCCTTCAATGAGGCCACACCGGCATTCAGCGAGGAGGAAATCGTCATTGGCACGCCCTTCTGTTGCGTCAATCCTTGAGGCAACAGCTAACGCGCTGGGCCTTAACAGCGCGCTAACAGGTAAAATGCGTTCTATCCTTTGGTTCTCAGACATTGCGCAGAAAGATGATCTCGATCCTGTTGTTGCGCACCGCCATCGGGTTTTCGTCGAATAGTTCCCGATCGGCATGCCCTGTGACGCGATCCAGTCGTGATGGTGTAAACCCTTTGTCTTCAAGCAGTTGGCGTACCGCTTGCGCCCGCGAGGTCGAAATGTCCCAGGACGGGTCGCGCGCCAGAACCAACGGCGAGGCGCGGACATGGCCTTCAACTGCCACGTCATTCGTCACCAGGTCCGCGGATCGAGCCACAAACAATGCTAGGGCGCGCATCATCGGCGTTGGCTGGTTGGTGCCCGATTCGAACAGTGACTGATCCTTTGTATCGAACAGTTCTACCACCAGACCTTCGTCAGTGACGCGCGTGACGATATGTTTAAGCAGTTTGTCCGAAACCATGCTTTCCCCAGTCCGCCCCAACAGTCGCGCTTCGAGGGTCGAGAATTCCTCGGACACCTCCTTGCCGCCATCGGGATGCACGCCGATCGACCCGCGGGCCTGCCGCGCAATTGTCGGGTGCCGTTTAGTGGCACCGGTGCCATCCATCACCATGGTCAGTTCAGAAAACATGTTGTTGCCGCCAAAAGCCCCGTCGCCGCCGCCCGAAACCGGATTCACCGGAATCGTGGGCGAGAAGTAATCCGCCAGACCCTTGCGTTGTTTCTCAGTCGTTGCGTTCAGCAGCCACATCAACATGAAGAACGCCATCATGGCCGTGACAAAGTCGGCATATGCGACTTTCCACGCGCCACCGTGGTGGCCATCGCCACCGGACACACGTTTCTTCTTGATGATGATTGGCGCCGCATTGGATTGCGCACCCATCTCCACCACCTTTTTATCACCCGACTACCGGGGTAGCAGCGCAGGTCTTAAGGCTGGCTTAACACTTAAAACTGTTCAGAATTCCCTAGCCTGGAAGGTTGGCGTTGGTCCGCCGCAGGATCAGCTGCAGGCGGTTGAAGCTGTTCTGGGTATTGTCATTTTCAGGCTTTCCGAAAAACGCATCCAGCTCCGCATGCACCCGCACGGCCTGATCCAGCAGCGGATCGGCGCCTTCGCTATAAAGCCCCGCCTTGATCATAACCTCGGACTGCTCATAGGCGCCGACCAGCTTGCGGGTTTCAGAAATTATCTGGTTTTCACGCTGTGTCGCCGCCGCCGGAAGGCTGCGCGAAACCGAACGGCTGAGATCGATGGCCGGGAAGCGTCCGCGCTCGGCAATATCGCGATTCAGAACGATATGCCCGTCCAGCACACCCCGCAGGATGTCTGCGACGGGTTCATCCATATCCGATCCGGCGACCAGAACGCTGAACACGGCGGTGATATCGCCTTGGTCAACAGTTCCCGGACCGGCCCGTTCACATAGGCCAGCAATCAAGGGTGTGACTGAAGGCGGGAAGCCCCGCAGCGATGGCGCCTCTCCCATTGCAACGGCGATTTCGCGATGCGCCTCGGCGAAGCGGGTCACTGAGTCGGCCAGAAACAACACGTTCAGTCCCTGATCGCGCAGGTATTCCGCCACGGCCATCGCCGACCATGCGCAGCGCCTGCGTGCCAGGGCCGACTGGTCAGATGTTGCCGCGACCACGACCGAACGCTTCATCGCCTTAGCCCCCAACGCTTGTTCGACGAACTCGTTCACCTCGCGCCCGCGTTCACCGACCAGCGCGACGACCACCGCATCCGCCTGCATGGATCTCGCCAGCGTTGCCAGCAGAGTGGACTTGCCCACACCCGATCCTGCGAACAGTCCGATGCGCTGCCCTTGCACCACAGGCAACATGGTATTGAGCATGGCCAGCCCGGTCTCCATCCGCGCGCCCAACGGCTTACGCTCTACAGCCGGGGGCGGTGCGCGCATGATATCTTGATCCTGCGCGCCAGACAGCAAGGGTTTGCCGTCCAGCGGAATTCCAAATGGATCAATCACCCGCCCCAGCCAGTGCATGCCCGGCGCAAATGCGGGTACTTGGTCCAGAATCACCTTGTCGCCCAAGCACACTCCATCCGGCGCGGCTGCGGGCATCATGTGAATCACGTCGGCCTCAACGTGCAGCACTTCACCCGGCAGATCGGGCCCGTTTCGCCGCCGCAGGGTCAGGTGGTCGCCGATCCGGGCCTTCCGCTCCAACCCCTGTATTTCAATGACACCGCGCGCCACGCCTGACACGCGGCCCATGTGGCGCATGGCGGTCAGACGGTCAAATTCGCATTTCAGAAGCATCGGGTCGAAATCGGACATCGTGGGTTCTCCAACGGGTTTCTGAAAACGCTTTCTAAAGGAATCGGGGTTAAGCCTTGATTGAAATTGATCGAGGGAGAAGCCCCGATGTTCTATGACCTGAACGTCTTTAAGACCGCGTACGCAATGGCAACCCATGCTGGACAACGGCAGGCCGTCGTCGCGCGCAACATGGCCAATGCGGATACGCCCGGCTATCGGTCGCGCGATATCGAGGCCTTTCAGAAAGCATTCGAAAACGCAGGACGAGAAGTCACCATGACCGCCATGCGGGCGGGCCATTTGAACAGCGCCAGCGAACCGCATCTCTGGGCCGAATACGAGGTCGCGCCTGCAGGTGATCCTAACGGCAACAGTGTTTCCATTGAGGAAGAGATGTTCAAGGCGGTCGAAGTCAAGCGTCAGCATGATCGCGCGCTAACCATCTACAAATCCTCGATGAACATTCTGCGCAACAGTTTGGGCCGGTCATAAGGAGCATGAAGAATGAGTGATTTTTCCCATTCCCTTGCCGCCTCGACCAGCGCCCTGCGCGCGCAGTCTGCGCGATTGCGGCATGTGTCCGAGAATATCTCGAACGTGGATACACCGGGCTATCGACGCAAGACGGTACCTTTTGAAACCGTGCAGAAAAACGGGGCCCAGGTGGTGCACGCCGGGCGCGTCAAACTGGATCGCCGCGCGGGGGCGCAAATCTATGATCCCAGTCACCCGCTGGCCGATGAAACCGGCAATTACCAAGGCTCCAACGTCGATCTGATGATCGAAATCGCCGACGCCCGCGAGGCGCAGCGCAGCTATGAAGCCAATCTCAAGATGTTCGACCAGACACGTCAGATGTCGTCGAGCCTGATGGAACTCCTCAGAAAATAAAGGACACCAGAATGGATATCCGAGCTCTCAATGCCGCCCAGAACTATGCCGGCGCGCGCCCCGCAACACAGGCTGATCCCGATCACGCCGGATTGGCACAGGGGTTGCGGTCCAGCTTTCAGGATTTTGCCGCGACGCTGAAACACTCCGAACAGGTGTCGCAGGCCGCAATGACCGGTCAGGCCGACCCGCACGCCTTGGTGCAGGCGCTGGCGCAGACCGAGCTGGCCGTGGAAACGGCGGTGATCGTGCGCAACAAGGTCGTCGAGGCCTATCAGGAAATCCTGAGGATGCCGGTCTGACGTTATGCTCAGCGAAGGTCTGTTCTATGACATCGTGCGTCAGGCGCTGTGGGTCGCGGTGATCACCTCGGTCCCGATCCTGGCAGTTGCGTTGATCTCGGGTCTGATCGTCGGCCTTTTTCAGGCGCTGACCTCGGTGCAGGAGATGACGCTGACCTTCGTGCCCAAGCTGATCGCCATCGTCATCGTATTCTGGATTTCCATGGGGTTCATGACCCAGACGCTGGTGACCTTTTTCACCACAACACTCATCCCACTGATCGCCGGAGGTCGCTGATGGATACCGCCTATACCACTCTGTCCCGCCAGTCGGGTCTGATGAACGAAATGCGGCTGGTGGCGAATAACATCGCCAATGCCAACACCACCGGATATCGCGCGCAGGGCCTGGTGTTCTCGGAATTCGTGCGGGACATGCCGGGCAACCCGTCCCTGTCCATGAGCCGGGCCGAGGTGCGCAATACGTCGCTGCAGCAAGGCTTGCTGTCCGAGACCGGGGGGCAGTTCGATTTCGCCATCGAAGGTGACGGGTTCTTTTTGGTCGAGACACCCTCGGGCAACCGGCTGACGCGGGCAGGGGCGTTTTCACCCAGCGCTGAGGGTGATCTGGTCACGATGGACGGTCACCGGGTTCTGGACAGCAACGGTGCGCCAGTCTTCATCCCCCCGGATGCGGCCTCGATCGACGTGGGCGGTGATGGCACGCTGAGTATCGAAGGACATTTGCTTGGCCAGATCGGCATCTATCGTGTGGCCGACCCTAAGACGCTGGTGCGCGAAGGCAGCACTCAGTTCCGGGCCGAGGGTGAGATTGATCCAGTGGACAATCCGGTGGTGCTGCATCGCTTTCTCGAAGGGTCCAACGTCAACGCCATCGAGCAGGTGACCCGGCTGGTGGAAATTCAACGTGCCTATGAGTTGGGGCAGAGCTTCCTGGAAACCGAAGACGAACGTGTGCGCGGAGCGCTCAAGGCGCTGATGCGCTGATTTGTGAATAGGAGATTTGAACATGCGGGCTTTGAAAATTGCAGCAACGGGCATGACCGCGCAGCAGATGCGGGTCGAGACGATCTCGAACAATCTGGCAAACACGAACACCACCGGCTACAACGCGCGCCGGGCGGAATTTGCGGATCTTCACTATCAACAGATGGCGCGGGCCGGGGCGGTGAATGCCAATGACGGGACGGTTCTGCCCACGGGTATCCAGCTGGGTCTGGGTGTGCGTCCCGCAGCAGTGACGGTACAATTGGCGCAGGGCGGGTTGTCTGCCACTGGAAACGATCTGGACGTCGCCATCGAGGGGCGCGGTTACCTTGAGGTGACGCTTGCCAGTGGTCAGGCAGGATATACCCGTGATGGCAGCCTGAAACGCTCGGCCGAGGGGCTGATCGTCACCTCGGATGGGTTCGCAGTCGCGCCTGAGATCACCATCCCCGACGATGCCCGGTCGATCTCGATCAACGCTTCGGGTGAGGTATACGCCTATTTCGACGACGCGCCCGAAGGGCAGTTGTTAGGGGAAATTACGCTGGCCAGTTTCTCGAATGCCAAGGGCCTCGAGGCGATTGGCAGCAACCTGTTCAAGGAAACCGAGGCCTCGGGCGCGCCGGTTGTCGGCACACCGGGCGAGGACGGGCTCGGCACCTTGCGGCAGGGCTATCTTGAGGACAGCTCGGTTGACGCCGTGCGTGAAGTGACCGAACTGATTGAGGCGCAGCGGGGCTATGAGATGAACGCCAAGGTCATCTCTGCCGTCGATCAGATGATGGGCGCGACGACACAGGTGCGCTGATGCGGAGTGTGACCCTGATACTGGCCCTGTTTGTGCCGATCTTAGCGCAGGCCGATATCGTCGTGCCGACCCGTACGATCCGAGCGAAAGAGATTATTTCGGCCAGCGATCTCCAAACCCAGGCGCAGCAGGTCGCGGGCGTTGTGACTGACCCCGAGATTCTGATCGGGCAAGAGGCGCGTATCGCACTTTACCCCGGACGCCCAATCCGTGCAGGCGACGTCGGGCCGCCTGCTTTGGTGGACCGCAACGATCTGGTTGTTCTGATTTTCGACCGCCAAGCGCTATCGATCACGGCGGAAGGCCGTGCCTTGGGGCGCGGCGCGGCCGGAGATCGCATTCGGGCCATGAACCTGTCCTCCCGAACAACCGTAACCGGTTTTATTCGGCCAGACGGTCAAATCGAGGTAAAATGATGACTTATCTGTCGAAGTCTTTGCTGTGTGCTGTGTTGGCAATGTCCGCTTGCGGGCGTGTAGGTCACCTGGGCAAACCCCCTAGTTTCACACCACATGAGGATTCACCGGAGCATGTTGCCATGTTGTGGCCCGGTCTGCCCTTGCACACGCAACCGCAGCGCAACGTCGACAGGTCCTCGCTGTGGAGCGGAGGGCAGCAGTCGTTGCTGGGCGATCAGCGGGCTATCAAGAAAGGCGATATCCTGACTGTCGTTATCGAGCTGGACGAAAAGGCCGAATTCTCGAATGACACTGAACGGTCTCGTTCGGCCTCGGAACGGCTTGGGATCGTGGGTCTGTTCGGGCTGCCGCAGCGCGCGTCCAAACACTTGCCGGATGGTGCCTCGCTGGCAGACGCTGTTGAGATCGACTCGGCATCGGAAAGCAGTGGCGAAGGGTCGGTTAAGCGCAAGGAAAAACTGACGCTGCGGGTTGCGGCCACAGTGGTCGACGTGCTGCCGAACGGTGTACTGTCGATTTCGGGCTCGCAAGAGTTGCGGGTCAATTTCGAGCTGCGCGAACTTTTGGTGACGGGCTACGTGCGGCCGCAGGATATCTCGCGCCAGAACGAGATCACATATGACAAGATCGCATCAGCCCGCGTGTCCTATGGCGGACGTGGCCAGATCACCGATGTACAACAGCCCCGTTATGGTCAGCAGATCCTCGACGCTGTGCTTCCGTACTAAGGAGTGGGTCGGATGAAGAACTTGTTGAACGTCTTGTTTCTGCTGGTTGGTCTCGGGGTTGGTGTCGGGACAGGGTTGATACTTGCCCCGTCGGATACGATGGAAGAGTCCGCAAATCCGGAAAAGACAGAGACCAAAAAATCCAAGCCTGCCAAATCAACAGGCGAAAAGGCGGGGAATACGGACGTCTCCAGTGATTTTGAATACCTTAAGCTGACGAAACAGTTCGTGGTTCCGGTTGTTGATTCCGAACGGATCGCGGCGCTGGTCACCATGTCGCTGAGCCTTGAAATCACTCCGGGTATGGCCGAAGCGTTTTATGCCGTTGAACCCAAGCTGCGAGATGGGTTTCTGCAGGTCATGTTCGATCACGCCAATACCGGCGGCTTTGATGGTGCGTTCACCGAATCCGATAATATGAAAGTCCTGCGCAAGGCGTTGCTGGAAACAGCGCGCAAGGATCTGGGTGATGACGTGTCGCAGGTTCTGATCATGAGCGTCAGCCGACAGGACGTCTGATCCTTTCGGCTCAACTCTGCGTCGATGTCTTAAAACGGTGATCGTTTCTTGTTGAGCGCGCGTTTTCGCGCCTCAATTTCGCTTTCAGACAAGGTTTTGACAGCCTGTTTACGGCCAAATGCACTACGCAACGTCCTGAGTGCCTCCAGTTTTTGTGCCCGCAGCCGCGCCAACTCCATATTCAGATTTCGGCGTGTCGCGGACTCCCAACCGTTCCACAGAACATCGGTGCCGGTCACGCGGTACCCTTCCGCTGCCGCACATTCCTGTCGTGTCTGCTGGGCTTGGGTGTCCAGCCGCGCCAGTTGCTGCCGCACTTTGGCCTCGGCCTCCAACAGAGGACGCAAGGCGGTGTATTCTCTCTGATAAACGGCCTCGGTCACCTTCTGTAAGTTTTCTAACCCCGAGTTTTTCATCTGAACTGTTCCTTCGCCCGTTTACGCATTGCTTCTGCAAACCGGATCGCGGCGGCTACGGGGCGATAATGCTCTTCCGCGATTTCTTGCCCGATTTCGACGGCTGCATGCAGCGCGCGAGCGGTGGGTGGGTCTGAGTGAATAGGGACACCCGACTCGGAAGCACGCGCGCGAATTGCGGAGGCCACTTCATCCACGCCTTTGGCCACGCAGATCGGGGCAGAGCCCGCCGTTCTGGTCCATTTCAGTACCACGGCGTAGTGGGTTGGATTAACGATGACCACATCCGCCGAGGGCACATCCGACATCATCTGGCTCGTCGCAATGTCCTGAGCGCGCTGCCGCCGTTGTTGTTTGACGTGAGGATCGCCTTCCGCATCCTTGGTTTCGTCCTGAATCTCTTTGCGGGACATACGGTTTTTGCGCATGTGTTCCGCGTACTGCCACAGGTAATCCACCGCTCCGATTACCAGTGCCACGGCGATGACGATGAACAGAAAGCGCATCAGGAAGTTCATCATCAGCATCACCGACGCCCGTGCAGGGGCGGCGCTGGCGGACAGAATCTCATTTAGGTTGGATCGCAGAAACAAGGCCAGGCAGGTGCTGTAGATCACCAATTTCACAAAGCTCTTGGCGAATTCGAATAATCCCCCGCGCCCAAACTTGTTTTTGGCGTTTGAGAGGATCGAGATGCGGGAGAATTTGGGTTTCAGCTTGCTTGGCGTGAAGATCAACGCGCGCTGGGCGATCAGACTCAGCAGGACTGCAGTGGCAGGCAGGGCGAACAGGATCGCAACAGACAACAGCGCCGTTTTCAGCATTCCGCCAACCGGGTTGGCGGCGGCACCATCTGTCAGCAAAGGACTGATCGCATCTGCTTGGTCAATCAGTATTGCAAACAGGGTTCCCAGATGCTGAACCCCAAATTCCCCGGTCACAAACAGGGCGATCAGAAATCCGCTATAGGCGGCAACCACAGACAGGTCGTTGGATTTGGCGACCTCACCTTTTTCCCGCGCTTTTTGTAGTTTTTGTGGTGTCGGCTCATAGGACTTGTCGCTGTCATCATCAGCCCCGCTCATCGTGGGGCCCCAAACGGATTCAGCATGAAGGTGAACAGGGCGTCGGACCAGGCCGACAGGATCAGGGGCGCGCCGGCGAACAGCAGAAACAAGCCCGCAAATGTAATGGCCGGGGCACCGACAAAAGCCACCATCAGCTGCGGCATCGCGCGGTTGATAACGCCAAGCGCAAGATTGTAGATCAGCGATGCGATGACGAACGGCATGGCCAGCGCGAAGGCTAGGCCAAAACTACGCGTAATCTGCTGCACGCCCCATTGCGACAGGTCCGGTGCCAGGGGGGCGCTACCCAGTGGAAACAGAGTGTAGCTATGGATCAGAAATTGGGCGGCCCGGATATGCAGGCCCAGAAGCACGGCCAGCGCCAGACCGGCAAGGGTCAGAAAAAATCCCATCGCCGGAACCGGATCGACGGCCGCGCCTCCCAGTATCTGGGACAAGGACGTTGCTTGCGCTGCTATGGACCCTGCCGTTTGCAGTGCCAGCACAAACAACCGCAGCGCCATGCCCAGCACCATTCCGATCAGAACCTCGGTCAATATCAACCGCGCAATGGCTAGAAATTCCCAGGTCGCAACCGCAACTGGCACCGCTGGTGTCACGATCAGGGTGAAGGCCGCGGCGACCCCGAACTTGACCCGGGTCGGAACATTGCGTTCTCCAAAGGCAGGCAGCAGCGAGACCATCGCTGAAACACGCAGGAAGACAGCGAATAGCTGCCAAAAACCCTCGCCCAGATGGGGCAAAAGCTCTGGCGGCAGGGCAATCACGCGGGCACCGTTCCGACCAGCGCCGGGCGCGCCTCGAGCCCGATTTCCTCGAACGACAGAACCGGGTTGGCCACGCCGCGCGCGTGCATGATGGTGCGCAATAGCCTGCGCCGTCGGGTCGAGGTCACAAGCGCCGGAAACAGACCGTGATCGGCGGATTGCGCCACACTGTCGACCACCCCATCGGCCAGTTTGTTGAACAGGTTCGGCGGCAAGGCGACGTCAAGCCCGCTGCTGGGCGCGTCGATCTGATAGGTTGTGAATGTGTCTTCCCATTCCGGCGCAAGCTGGATCAGCGGGATCGAACCATCCTCGCGTTTCATCTCTGCCACCAATTGGAAACCCAACCGCTGCCGGACAAGTTCGCAGATCCCCTCGGGCTGGGTTGTGGTCAGGCGGGCCTCGGCCACGCTTTCCAGGATCAGGGCCATGTTGCGGATCGAGACCCGTTCGTCCAGCAGCAGGCGCAGCACCGCGTGCAGGGTGTCGATTGGCACCTTGTCGGGGATCAACTCGTCCAGCAGTTTGCGGTTTGCTTCGGCCCGGCCCGGATCGCTGAGCCGCGTCATCTCGGACAACAGGCGGCGCAGGGATTTCAGCGTCAGCAGGCGCGAGAAGTTCTGTTTGATGATCTCAAGAAGATGTGTTGCCAGAATCTCGGGCGGGGAAACGATGGTGGCCCCGCTCATGGCAGCGGCCTCTTGGTCCTTGGGCAGAATCCAGCGGGCGGGTGCACCATAGACCGGCTCGGTCACGTCATTGCCTTCGGGCAACATGTCGCGGTCGTCCTGCACTAGGGCCAACACCAGATCCGGGTTCAGCACGCCACGTGCCTGTTCGACCCCCTGTACCTTGACCACATAAGTACCGGTGGGCAGGTCGGCGCGGTCGGTCAGTCGGATATCGGGCAGGATCAGGCCAAAGCCTGAGGCGACATAGGTGCGCATATTGGCAATGCGGGCGTCCAGCCCGGTGCCGGGGTTCAGAACCATGCTGACCAGATCTGGGGCGAACTCCAGATGAACATCGTCGAGATCCAAAATGTCGCCTATGGCCTGTGACGCCGGTGCTTCATCCTGCGGGGCTGGATTGAAGGCCTCAGCCTCTGCGGTTTTTTGGCTGCGATGGACGTTGAAGGCGGCATAACCCAGCACCGATGCACCCAGAATAAAGGGCAAAAAGGGCAATCCGGGCACCAGCGCGAACAGCACCATCAGCACTGCGACCGTTCCCAGTGCCGCCGGGTGCCGCCCAAGCTGCGAGAAAATCGCGCTGTCGGTGGCCCCCTGCGTACCACCGCGCGCCAGCAACAAAGCCGACGCAATCGAGATGATCACCGCCGGAATCTGCGAGACCAGACCATCGCCAACGGTCAGAATGGCATAGGTCTCGAACGCGGAAGAAATCGGCATTCCATGCACGATCACGCCCATGATCAGACCCATCACAAGGTTCAGCAACGTGATCAGCAATCCCGCAACCGCATCGCCTTTGACGAATTTCGATGCGCCATCGAGCGAGCCGAAGAATGTCGTCTCTTGCTGTTCACGCTCGCGCCGTTCCTTGGCCTGTTGGTGGTCGATGGCTCCGGCGGACATGTCGCTGTCGATGGCCAACTGCTTGCCCGGCATGCCGTCCAGCGCAAAGCGCGCGCCGACCTCGGCCATACGCGCGGCCCCCTTTGTGATGACCATGAAATTCACGATCAGCAACACGCCGAAGACTACCAATCCCAGAAAGATACTGCCGCCCATGACGAAATCGGCAAAGCCTTCGATCACGTCTCCGGCAGCGTTTGGCCCGGTGTGGCCTTGACCGATGATCAGTTTGGTTGAGGACACGTTCAGCGACAGGCGCAGCATCAGCGAGGCCAGCAGGATCGTCGGGAAGGACGAGAAATCCAGCGGCCGTTCGATAAACAGTGTCAGCGTGAAGATCAGGATCGCTAGTGCAAAGGACGCCGCCAGACCCACATCCAGAACCCAGGCGGGCATCGGCAGGATCATCATCACGATGACCGTCATCAACGCCAGCGCCAGCAGCACGGTCGGAGAGAACAGGGAACGGGCGTCGATCTTGGGCACGTGGGTCTCCTAATTGAACGAGATAAAGGCAGTGGCCGTGCCCGATGGCGGCACAAGCGATCCCATCGCACCGTCGCCGGAGCGCGGCAGGTTGATCGGAATCAGCGGAGCTGCAGCTTCGGTGAACGGATCCCGCGCCACCCGGCGCGGGGTGACGGGTACTGTTTGATCTAGCTGCGCCAACACGGTCTGGAACCGGTCGGAATAGGCATCGGCCAGCGATGGTGTGCGAGAGTGATAAGCACCAACGGCGGCAGGCCATGAGCCAAGCTCGGCATACAGCTCATTCAGGAAACGGGCCGCATAAGTGGCGTTCTCGTCCGGATCGAACATGGCGTCGATGGATCGGAATGCCTTGCCATGCCAGCGGTAATTGATCTGGAAACAGCCGATATCAAAGCTTCGTTTTCCTGCCTTGAAGATTTTGAAGACATAAGATTTCGCCTCAAACTCGGAGGAGAACCAGTACCCTTGCCCCTCGACATTGATGGTCCACGGCCAGGGTTCCAGTTGTCCCTCCCGAAAGCGCCCTGTCTCCACGCGCGCGATTGCCCGCAGCACGTCCAGCGGTACGCCTTCGGACAGGGCGGCCCGGTGGGCGGCTGCGTCGCAAGTCCCGGCCGCGCGGGCATCTGGCATGGCAAAGACTTGCTGCGCCATGCACAGCGCAAGCAAACTCAGTCCAAAAATCAAACGATAGGGCATTCTGCCGGTCCGAGATTCTGATCAGTCCCGGCCAAGCTAGGCGCGCTACGGTTTACAGAGGGTTATCAGACGCTCAGATTCGATCGATCCGACGGCCAAACACCACGCTGGTATTTGTGCGCAGAACGCCGGGGATTTTGGCCAGTTCATCGACCAGAATATCCAGATCCTCGATCCGCGGGGCCTCGGCCGACAGCAGAAGATCGAACTCGCCATTGATCGACAGGCAGAGTTTGACTTCGGGGTAGGCTTCGAGCCGTTTAATGATGCGCGTGGTCTCTTTCTGCTGCACTTCTAGCAGAACAACGACCTGAACGCGTGGTGTATCGTCTGAGCTATTCAGAATCACCGAATACCCAGAGATCACACCCCGTTCTTCCATCCGATTGATGCGTTCGTGCACGGTTGTCCGGGCCACACCCAGTTTCGCTGCGATCTTTGTGGTCGATGCGCGGGCGTTGTGTTGCAGGGCTGCGATGATACGGCGGTCTAGCTGGTCCATAAAGCCAAGGTGTAGAGCAGGGAGGCCACAGGGCTCAAGATGTGTCAGCGCGTTCTTTTGAAACGGCTTTCCGATCCGACCGCGGCCAGAGCAGCAGGGCGGCGATCGGCCCGGGTACAGAGGCGAGTGTGATCCACATGAGGGTTTCCGCAGTCTCTGTCGTCGTCATCAGCCATCCGGCCAAGGGGTACAGTACCAGCCAGCAGGCATGCGAAAGGGTGAACTGGGCGGCAAAGACCGCCGGGCGATCCTCGGGCTGGGCCGAGCGGGTCAGAAGGCGACCAGAGGGGGTCAGGATCGAAGAATACCCAAACCCGATACAGGCCCACAGGATTACGAGGCTGGCTAGTGAAGTGGGGAATGCCGCGAAAAGGTACGCGGTGGTACCCATCGCGATGGTGCCGAACGCCGCGCCGGTCAGCATGACGCTGCGGTCTTTGTATCTGTTCAGAAGCGGGGGCAAAGCGAAGGCGGCCAGCATCGACCCGCCGCCAAACCCGGCCAGCGCGATAGCAACGGCGCTTTCGGACAGTCCCAGATCAGCGCGCACGATGACCACGGTGTTGACGATGACCATCGCGCTGAGCGCCGCCGCCGTCCAAGTGAGGGCAAGCAGCCCACGAAGGCGCGGCGTGTTCAGGTAGATGCGGATGCCTCGCGTCGTACGGTCATAGATTCCGCGGCGCTGTGTCGGTTTGGGCGATGGCAGCGCAACCGAAACCACCAGAAGGGCCGAGGCGACAAACCCAAGGCCGGTACCCCAGAACAGACTGTCAAAACTGACAAACAGCAGCAAGGCGGCGGCCAAGGCCGGGCTGATCAAGCTTTCCGTGTCGTAGGCCAGCCGCGAAAGCGACAGCGCCTTGGTGTAATCCTGCTCGTCCGTCAGAACGTCGGGAATGGTGGCCTGAAAGGCCGGGGTAAATCCGGCTGAGGCCGACTGCAGAACAAAGATCAGCACATAGACTTGCCAGATCTCGGTCACAAAGGGCAGGCACACTGCTACCAGGGCGCGTACCAGGTCCAGCGCCACCAGCATCCTGCGCCGGTCGATCCGCTCTGCAAAGGCTGCGGCCAAGGGGGCGACGGTCACATACGCCACCATTTTGATCGTCAGGGCCGTGCCCAGAACCAGCCCGGCCGCGTCACCTGCCAGGTCAAAAGCCAGCAGCCCCAGCGCCACTGTCGCCAGCCCCGTCCCCATCAGCGCCACAACCTGAGCGGACAGCAGGTGGCGGTATGTTCGGTTTTTTAGGACGCTTAGCATTACGAAAGAACCATTCGGAATCGAAGGGGCGTTGATCGGGTGATCCCCGTGTGCCTTTGGGCAACCAGTGTGATTGCTATTTTGCGATCAATAGGTTCGGGGTCAAGAAATCTGCGCAACCGGACGGCATTCCATTGATGGCGTTGAGTTTACGGGCCAAACCTCCTATCTCGGGACCGAGACCGCATAAAGGAAGACCCCCGTGGCCAACCACCTCTACCAAAACGACCTGCCGGACGGGCTGGATCTTGGCCCCGTTGTGGCCATCGACTGTGAAACCATGGGGCTGAACCCGCATCGCGACCGCCTGTGCGTGATCCAGATGTCGGGCGGAGACGGCAACAGCCATATCGTTCAGGTGGAAAAGGGTCAGACCGAGGCCCCGAATCTGTGCGCCATGCTGGAAAACCCGGACGTCCTGAAGCTGTTCCATTTCGGGCGCTTCGACATTGCTGCGATGTATCACGCGTTCGGCGCGTTGGCCGCACCTGTCTATTGCACCAAGATCGCCAGCCGGCTGGTGCGCACTTATACCGACCGCCACGGGCTGAAGAACCTGTGTCAGGAATTGATCGGCGTCGATATCTCGAAGCAGCAGCAGATGAGTGACTGGGGGGCTGAGACGTTGACCGACGCTCAGTTGGACTATGCTGCCTCGGACGTTCTCTACCTGCACCAGCTGCGCGAGGCGTTGGACGGGCGACTGGCCCGCGAAGGCCGCTCTGAGATGGCACAGGCCTGTTTTGACTTCTTGCCGATGCGTGCGAAACTCGATCTCGCAGGTTGGCCCGAAACGGATATCTTTGCGCACTCATGACCGATACCGAAGCATTCCTGAGAACCGCCCGACAGGTCGTTACCGACGAAGCCCGTGCACTGGATGTGCTGGCCGAAGGGCTGGATGAACACTTTGCCGAGGCCGTCCAACTGATCTTGCAGGCGCCGGGCCGCATCATCATCAGCGGCATCGGGAAATCGGGCCATATTGGCCACAAGATTGCCGCCACGCTGGCCAGCACCGGCACGCCTGCCTATTTCGTGCATCCGGCCGAAGCCAGCCATGGCGATCTGGGCATGGTGTCCAAGGGCGATGTGGTGCTGGCGATCTCGAACTCGGGCGAAGCGCCGGAACTGGCCAACCTGCTGGCCTTTACCCGCCGCTTTGGCATTCCGCTGATCGGCCTGTCCAGTAAGCCGGAAAGCACGCTGATGAAGCAGGCGGATGTGCATCTTCTGATCCCCTCGATGGGTGAGGCTTGCGGGTTCGGCATGGTGCCCTCAATCTCAACCACGCTGACACTGGCGATGGGCGATGCACTGGCGATCGCGCTGATGAAGTACCGTGATTTCAAGCCCGAGGATTTCCGCGCCTTCCACCCCGGCGGCAAGCTTGGGGCGCAGCTTTCCACCGTGCGCGACCTGATGCACAAGGATCTGCCTCTGGTTCCCGCAGGCACCCCCATGAGCGAAGCCCTGCTGGTTATGAGCCAGAAGAGCTTTGGCGTCGTCGGCGTGACAGATGAGGCGGGCCATCTGCTGGGTATCGTGACCGATGGCGACCTTCGCCGCAACATGGACGGACTTCTGAACAAAACCACCGAAGAGGTCATGACCCGCGATCCTTTGACCATTGCGCCAAATGCCATGGCCGAAGAAGCGGTCGCAATCATGAACGACCGCAAAATTACCTCGTTGTTCGTGGTAGACCCTGAAACGCAGGGGCCGGCCCAAGGATTGCTACACATCCACGACTGCCTGCGCGTCGGTCTGGGCTAGGCGGAGGGCGGATCGGTGGATGGACACTCTCGCAGGGTACAATTCTTCAAGGTTCTGCTGCCGCTGGTGGCCATTTTGCTTTTGTCTACCGTCTTTCTGCTGTCCCGTAGCATTGAAACCAACGTGACCGTTCCCTTTTCGCAACAGGATATTGACGAACGGCTGGCCGATCAGGTGGTGACCTTGCCGACCTATCGCGGCACCACCCGTAAGGGCGAAGAGGTTCAGATCGACGCAATCCGGGCGTCGCAGGGAACCGAGGAAGCGATCCCGACCGCCGCCGAGTTTCAGGGCCGGATGGGGCTGTCGAACGGGGGTGTGATCACGCTGGATTCCAACACCGGCATGATCCGACCGGATAAAAATACGGCGACGTTTGTCGGCGATGTCGTGATCACCTCAACCGACGGCACCGTGGTTACAACCGATCTGCTGAACACCGCACTGGACGAGATCCGGGGGGATGCTCCCGGCCAGGTCAACGGTACTGGCATCATCGGTGATTTTACCGCGGGCAGTATGACCTTTGGTACTGAAAAAAAAGACGGCCCGGTCCAATTTTTTTTTACAGACGGTGTCAAGCTGGTATATGAGCCTCAAAAAGCAGAAAGATAACCTGTGTTCTATTTTCGTTTAGCTCTTGTGTGTTTCGCTCTGATGTCCGGTGCTATTTCTGCCTCGGCGCAGGAGGCTCAGGTTGCATTCGGCGCGGTCAAATCCGACCCAAGCCTGCCGGTCGAAGTTACATCGAAAACGCTGAACGTCAATCAGGAAGACGGGTCGGCCGAATTTATCGGCGACGTGATTGTCATTCAGGGCGAGATGCGCCTGACGGCCAAACGGGTGCTGGTCATCTACAACTCTGAACGCTCGGGCATTGAACGGATGGAAGCCACCGACGATGTGGTTCTGGTCAGTCCACCCGACGCAGCAGAAGGGGACTGGGCGGAATACACTATCGACTCGGGTGTAATCGTCATGAAGGGCAATGTGTTGCTGACCCAGGGGCCCAGCACGATCAGCGGCGATCGGATGAACGCCAATCTGACCACTGGCACCGCGACGGTGACTGGTAATGTCAAAACTATTTTGCAGCCTGGTAACAACTGATGGCAGGTCCCGAGCTCTCTGTTGCCGAAGGGAATTCCGGCCTCAGAATTGAAAAACTGCGCAAGTCTTATCGAAAAAAGACGGTGATCCGGGATGTGTCGATGACGCTGGACCGGTCCGAGGTTGTGGCGTTGTTGGGGCCCAACGGATCGGGCAAGACAACGACCTTTTATTCCGTCGCCGGGCTGGTTTTCCCCGAGGCTGGAACCGTCACGATTGACGGACAGACAGTGACCACACTGCCAATGTATCGTCGCGCGCGGCTGGGTATCGGATATTTGCCGCAGGAAATGTCGATCTTTCGCGGCATGAGTGTCGAAGACAATATCGCCGCTGTGCTGGATATTACGTTGCGTCACGCCCATCGCCGCAAAGAGAGGCTGGAAGAGCTGCTGTCGGATTTCTCGATCGAACACCTGCGGCGGGCACCGGCGCTGGCGCTGTCCGGGGGCGAGCGTCGCCGGGTCGAGATTGCGCGCTGTCTGGCTGCTGACCCGAAGTATTTGCTGCTGGATGAGCCGTTTGCGGGGGTTGATCCCATCAGTGTCGGAGATATCCGCCACCTTGTCGCAGACCTAAAGAAACGTGGCATCGGTGTGCTGATCACCGACCATAACGTCCGGGAAACGCTGGAAATTGTGGATCGCGCCTATATCCTGCATGACGGGCAGGTTCTGATGTCCGGGACCCCGGATGAAGTTGTCGAGAACGAGAACGTGCGCCGGGTCTATTTGGGTGAAAACTTCCGTATTTCATAAGCTTGCGCAGAAATGCGCCGGTTGCATGGCGGAAATCACGTATATACACACCTGTTTTGATTGACTCTTCCGCCGTCTCTTGCCTCAATTGGGGCATGGCATTTCTTCGGTTCCCGTCTGGATCACGATGCTCCTTCTTCGAAGGGAGAGCAGTACGGCTATCGCGGGAAATGCTGATATCCCCCACCCGATAAAAACAAGTGCGTCGCGTTACGTGACGTCAGAATGGGTGTGAATTGCGAAGGAGATCACATGCGTTACCAAATCAGCGGAAAACAGATCGACATTGGTGCGGCGCTGCAAACTCACGTGCAGACCGAACTGGGCGAGGTCGTGGGCAAATATGCCCAGCGTCCGACCGACGCCAACGTCGTCTTTTCCCGTTCAGCGCATGAATATGTATGCGAAACCACAGTGCATCTTTCCACCGGCCTGACGGCCCAGGCCAAGGCTCACGCAACCGAAATTTACGCGGCGTTTGAGGGATGCTGCGACAAAATGGAAACACAACTGCGCCGGTATAAACGTCGTCTGAAAGACCACCACAAGGATCGATCTGAGCCTGTTGAACTCTTTGGGGCCTCGTCCTATATCCTCGCCTCTGACGAATCGGCATCGGCTGATGAACCCGACTCACTGCAGCCGATGATTGTGGCTGAGATGGAAACCAAGATCCCATCGTTGAGTGTCGGCGAAGCCGTTATGCAAATGGAATTGGTTGGCGCACCGGTGCTGGTGTTCCGAAATGAAAACAAAGACGGATTGAATGTCGTGTACCGCCGGGATGACGGAAACATCGGCTGGATCGATCCGTAACAGGCAAGAATAGCAAGGCGGCTCCCTGCGTTTGCGGGGGCGTCGTCATGGAGCGTGATCATGGAGCTTTCGAGCATACTCAAGCCCGAAGCAGTACGCGTGTTGTCCGCAGCGTCGAGCAAAAAGCGGCTGTTTCAGGAAATCGCCGATGTTGCCGAGGCAACATTGGGTCTTGATGCTCAGGTTGTTGTTGACGGTTTGCTGGAGCGGGAAAGCCTGGGGCCAACCGGTGTTGGCCATGGTGTTGCGCTTCCGCACGCCCGCATGGCCGAGCTCGAATCGGTTTCGGGTGTGTTCCTTATGCTGGAGAAACCGATTGATTTCGGGTCGGTTGACCGCCAGCCCGTTGATATCGCATTTGCCCTGTTTGCTCCGGAAGAGGCCGGGGTCGATCACCTCAAAGCGTTGGCGCTGGTGTCCCGCACGCTGCGTGACACGTCGGTCTGTGCGAAATTGCGGGCCAATCCTGATCCGGTCAAGCTCTATGCCATCCTGACCGAAGCGCAGTCTATGCAGGCCGCGTAAGGCACTGAAAACAAAAAAGCCCCCGAAAATCGGGGGCTTTTTTGTTTGTAAGGGGTGGGGCTTAGCCGCCAGCACCCATTTCCAGCGTCCACCAGATTTTGCCGCCGCTTTCCTGATGCCACGCAAAGCCCATCTGCGTGGCTTTCGGGTCCATGATCACCGCGCGCGGGCCGGGCTCCTGCATCCAGGCGGCCAGGGTTTCGGTTTCGGTTTCGTAGGTTTCCGAGATCGCTTCGCCCAAGAAGGTGCCAAAATATCCCACACGCTGTGCCCGGTCGATCGGTGATGATCCGTCTGATCCAAAGTGCCACGGGCGGTTTTGACGAGCCATATCCTTGGAATGTGTGGCTGCGGCAGCGTTAAGCTGCGAATTTAGCTGTACCGATTGCAGGCCTTGCGCCTGTCGCAGTGCGTTGACCGAATCAAGCATGCGGAACTGAAGTTTTTCAGGATTGCCCCGAATTTTGTAGACCGTGGGCAATGGCCGTCCGTCAGCACCATATGTTGGGGTGCTGCTGGGGGTGCATGCGGCAAGCGCGATAAAGCAAGCAAACAGTAAAGAAAGAATACGCGTCATGATCGACCTGATTATTGTGTCGTGTTACGGCATAGCGCGACAGGATGGCTTGGGCAAATGTACAGTGGCCCTGTTCCGCGTGATTCTGCCGGTTTGATTTGCGACTGAAGCATTCTGGCAATAGAATACGACAGATTTTGAGATTGGCCGTAGCAAAGGATCGTCCGTCATGGTCAAGAAATACATTGCCCCTTCTACCCGCCGAGGATTTCTTGCCGGTGCGTCAGCCCTGCTGGCCTCGCCTGCGATTGCCCAATACATTCCCGGCGACCCGTTGCGCCCGGCACCCGAGCCGGAACCGCAGGTGCGTCGCAATGTCTCGGGTTTCCGGGCGCTGGATTGGCAGCCCTATTTTTCGAACACAAATAACGGGGCCATTCTGGTCGATACCGTCTCGCGCGCATTGCATTACTGGTCCGATGACCAGAGGGTGTACAAACTTTATCCCTCTTCAGTGCCCCTGACCGAGGAACTGACCCGCCGTGGCCGCACCAGCGTGATCCGAAAGGTCGAAGGGCCCAGCTGGTCGCCGACCCCGTCGATGAAAAAGCGAAACCCCGAATGGCCGGACTATATTCCACCGGGACCGGATAACCCATTGGGAACGCACGCTTTGTATCTGGGGTGGAAGTATTACCGCATCCACGGAACGCACGATACGCGCAAAATCGGGCGCAGATCGTCGAATGGCTGCATCGGCCTGTTCAACGAGGATATCGCCGAGTTGTTCTCAATGACGCAGGTTGGCACGCAAGTGTTGCTTATTTGACGACATTTTCGCGCACGAACCCGCTTGCAGCGCAAGTTGCAATTGCATTCCAGTCAGATAGCTGATTAGAAAAATAACACGAGGTAAGTCTTGGGTGTGCGGTTTCGCTATTTGGAACCGTGCAAATTCTGGAGGTTAATATGAAGAAACTCGTTCTCGCCGCTGCACTGACTGCTGCTGCTTCGACCGCTTATGCTGGCAACCTGGAAGAGCCGGTTGTTGAGGCACCGGTTGTTGTTGAGGAAACTCAAGGTTCGTCGCAGGGCATCATCCTGCCGCTGATCCTGCTGGTCGTTGTTGCTGCTGCTGTTGCCGCAAGCTAATTTGACGAGCGTCATCTAGAGAAAAGGCGGTGGACATCTTCACCGCCTTTTTTCATGTCTGATAGATCAAGTCTGAGTGATGGGTGCTGTTCAGTCCAGCCAGCCTTTCAGATTGTCTTCGATCACCTTGCCCAATGCCGCGATGTGCGAATCATCGTCGTTCAGGCAGGGGATATAGGTGAAGGTTTCACCGCCCGCCTCTTCGAAGCTTTCCCTGATCTCTTCGTTAATCTCTTCCAGCGTCTCGATGCAATCGGCGGAAAATGCCGGTGCAATGACGGCGATGTTCTTCTTGCCCTGCCGTGCCAGTTCAGCCACATGATCTACCGTATAGGGTTTCAACCACTCCTCGGGTCCGAACCGCGACTGGAAGGTTGACACAAGCTGATCGTCCGACCAGCCCAACCGTTCCTTGAGCAGACGTGATGTTTTTGCGCATTGGCAATGATAGGGGTCGCCCTGCTGCAAATAGCGCTCTGGCATGCCATGGTAGGAACAGACCAGAATGTCCGGCTTGGTCTTCATCGCTGCGTATGCCTTTTCAACCGATCCGGCCAAAGCGTCGATATATGCGGGTTCGTCGAAATAGGCGGGTACGGTGCGGCTGGCCGGTTGCCAGGATTCGTCCATCAGTGCGCGGAAGAACTGATCATTGGCCGTGGCGGTCGTGGCACCGGCGTATTGCGGGTAGAGCGGGAAAAACAGGATACGATCGCAGCCTGTGGCCACCATCTCGCGCACTTTCGATTTGGTAGATGGATTGCCGTAGCGCATGCAGAAATCGACCATGATCTTGTCACCGTAACGCGCGCGCATCGCGTCGCTCAGTTTGGCGGTCTGATCCTTGGTGATCGTCATCAGCGGGCTTTCGCCCGTGTCGTGATTCCAGATCGATTTGTAAGCCTCGCCGGAACTGAAGGGCCGTTTGGTCAGGATAATGCCCTGCAGAATCGGCTGCCATTTCCACTTGGGATAATCGATGACGCGTTGGTCCGACAGAAATTCGTTCAGATACCGGCGCATCGGCCAATAGCTGTAATCGTCCGGTGTTCCGAGATTGGCCAGCAAGATGCCGACGCGGCCCATTTTGACCTTGGGATGGTCGGCGGGTGCATTCGATGGGCGAGTGGCGTCAAACATTCTGAGCTTCCTAAGATTTCTCTGTTCTGGCTGAGATAACCGGAATTGTCGGGTCGTCAATCGGACAGTTTGCCTTCCCTGGTCCCCAACGCATCTGCAAGCCGCGCCTGTGCCGATCCAGGCCGCAGCGGTTTTTGCTGGCTTTCGTCGGGCGACCAGCCGGTCAGGCAGATCAGTTCGAAGGTCGCGGCCAATCGGCCCGCGGTCGTGGTGAAATGGTCGGCGTAAATCTGCTGCGCCCGGGCAAAAATCTGTCGCCGTGTGGCGTGTTTCACACGTGCTTTCAGGCTGTTGGTTTCTCCCATGGCGCGCAGGTCCTGCATTAGGTGGGTCAAGTCGCGATATTCTGCCGTTAGACGCGCGGTATCGGCAACCGGCAGCGCAAGCCCGGCCCGTTGCAGCAGGCCGCCCAGATCGCGCAGTTCGGCCATCGGAGCGATTCGCGGGCTGAGGCCACCAGTAACCTCAATTTCAGCCTGCCCAAGGGCGGCGCGCAGCTCGTGCAGGGTTTCACCGCCTAAGCATACCACCAGCAGCAAGCCGTCGGGTTTCAAGGCGCGGTGGCACTGAATCAACTGCCCCACAGGGTCATTGGCCCAGTGCAGGGCCATCGCATGGATCAGCAGGTCATGCGCGCCCGGTGTCAGGGTTAGAACATCGTCATCAGCGACAATCCGTGCCTTGGGCAGAACGTCCTGCCAGATCTGCGCAAAGGGGCACACGATCGCCGGAGCCGTAAAGGTTTTATTAACCATGGATAACCGATCCTGCACCTCGTCCACGGCGGCACGGTGCAGAAACAGGGCGTCATCCTTTGCGCGGACGCGGTGCAAGGCCAGGGCAGGGCGGTCAAACAGAGAAGGTGCGTTGGATTCAGGCAGTTTCATAAGGCGCAATTATCGCATGTGGCAGCGGATTCAAACCGCTGTCGAGGTGATATACCCGCCGCGCTGTCTGGGATGTGGAGACCTGACCGAGTCCGATTTTGGCCTGTGCGGATCTTGCTGGCGCGAAACACCCTTCATCGGTGGTGTGGTTTGCGACAGCTGCGGCCTGCCACTGCCGGGTTCGGCGGACGACCATCGGATCGAATGCGATGACTGCATGCGCACGCCTCGTCCATGGCAGGACGGGCGCGCGTCGCTTTTGTACGGTGGCAAGGCGAGGTCGTTGATCTTGGCCCTAAAACATGGGGACAGGCCGGAACTTGCCCGCCCTGCGGCCCGATGGATGGCACAGGCCGGTCGAGATCTATTTCGCGACGGGATGCTGGTAGCGCCGGTGCCGCTGCACTGGACGCGGTTGTTCCGGCGCCGGTACAATCAGTCTGCGTTGCTGGCTCAACATTTGGGACGACAAACCGGGCTGGATGTCTGCCCCGATCTGCTGGTTCGGCGGGTGCGGACACCGGTACTGGATGGGAAAACTGCGGCTCAGAGGGCTGAAACCCTGTCGGATGCGATTGTTGCCCACCCAAAACGGCGGCAGCGTATGGCAGGTCGGGATGTCTTGCTGGTTGATGACGTCATGACTTCGGGCGCGACCCTGGCGGCTTGCGCGCGTGTCTGCCTTGCCTCTGGCGCAAATCATATTTTCGTGTTGACCCTAGCGCGCGTTGCCAAGGATGCCTAATTCGCCCAAGATTGCGCGAAACCCGAAGGGACGGAATATGAAACCGGTTGAAATCTACACCTCGCCGCTATGCGGTTTTTGCCACGCGGCCAAACGTCTGCTGAAACAGAAAGGCGTCGAGTTCAAAGAGGTCGACGTATTGATGCACCCTAAACGCAAGCCCGAGATGATTCAGCGCGCGGGCGGTAAACGCACCGTTCCGCAGATATTCATCGGCACCGATCACGTGGGCGGCTGCGACGACCTGTACGAACTGGAACGTCAGGGCAAGCTGGATCGCCTGTTGGCGGCCTGATGAAAACCGCGCTGCTGCAGATCACCTCGTCGGATGATCCGGCGAAAAATCTGGAGATGGTGCGCGCCCTGATGTCCGAGGCGGCAAAACAGGGCGCGCGATTCATCCTGACGCCCGAGGTGACGAATTGCGTCTCCACCAGCACCACCCGGCAGCGCGAAGTTTTGCAGCACGAAGAAACAGATTTATCTCTGCCTGGCCTGCGCGAGCAGGCCGCAGAGCTTGGTGTCTGGCTGCTGATCGGCTCATTGGCTATAAAAACACATGACTCGGACGGGCGTTTTGCCAACCGTTCTTACCTGATCGACCCGCAAGGGCAGATTGTGGCACGGTACGACAAGATACATATGTTCGACGTTCAGGTGTCGGAGGCTGAGACCTTCCGCGAATCCAGAAACTACCGCCCCGGAGGCAAGGCCGTGCTGGCCGAAACCGATTTCGGCACGATTGGCCTGAGCATTTGTTACGATATCCGGTTTCCCCACCTCTACGCGGCGCTGGCGCAGGCGGGTGCGCGAATTCTCACGGTTCCGGCGGCGTTTTCACCGGTAACGGGCGCTGCGCATTGGGAATCGCTGCTGCGCGCGCGGGCGATTGAAAACGGCTGCTGGGTGCTGGCCCCGGCGCAAACCGGCGCGCACCCGAAAACCCGTGGCAGGACCCGCCAAACCTATGGGCACAGCATGGTTGTGGCCCCTTGGGGAGAGGTCGTCATCGACGCAGGCACCGATCCGGGCATTCACTTTTTCGATTTGGATGATAGTTCTGTGACAGAGGCGCGCCGACGTGTGCCTTCTTTGACGCACGTCCGTCGCTTTGACGGACCCTGATTCAGAACCGGACCATGACTGACGAACATAATGCCCTTGCAGTAACACTGTTCAGCGAGATCCTGACCGCTGACCAGCTATTGCGGAACCGGCTCAGCCGAGTGCTGCCCAAGGGCATGGAAATCTCGCATTTCTCGGTGTTGAACCATCTGGTCTTTGTCGGAGATGAGCGGACGCCTGCGCAGTTGGCTAATACGTTCCATGTTACGCGCGGGGCGATGACCAATACCTTGGCCAAGCTGGAATGGGCCGGATACATCCACATCCGCCCCGACTGGGACGACGCCCGCCGCAAGATGGTCGCCATCAGCCCCGCCGGTCGCAGGGCACGCGATCAGGCGATTTCCTCGATTGCGCCGCTGATCAATCGTGTGGTTGGAGAGTTGGGGCTGGAACGGGTCCGCAGCACGCTGCCCGTACTGCGGGATTTGCGGTTGCAGTTGGAGGGGGAGTGAGGGCGAGAACTGGGTTTCAGTACCGATGTAAAATTCTGGAGGAAGCATCGGTGTACCTTCCACTAGCCTTTAGTCTCATAGCTGTTTCGAACGGGGCGGCCTTCGACTTTCAGAAGAGCATAGATCCCAAAATTTGCCCACAGATACTCGCTTGCTAGGGAAATCACCATGAAAATTGGTTTCACCAGCACGACGAAAAGAGGCGCAAGCATCAACGCGACAATTGGCATTGGTATTCCGGTGGTTTCTTCAATCACAAGCATGAAAACGCAAATTGGTAAGAAGGTAAAAAGCATGCTCGCAAAGCCGAACACGCTCCCCAAAAGCGGGTTTCGATCATAGAGCGGCAGAAACCACTTATTTGTCCACTTACTTATCATTTTCATCGTTGTGTTGAGCCTAACCCGCCTTCACACTTGCCGTCACGTAATTCACGCTCAAATCCCGGTCCGAGATCGACCAGCTCCAAAGGATCGGGTTGAAGACGAAGCCCTTGCGGTCCACCGGCTCAATCCCGGCCTGACGTAGGAGGTCGAACAGCTCATCAGGGGTGATGAATTTGTTCCACTCATGCGTGCCGCGCGGGAGCCAGCGCATGACGACCTCAGCCCCGAAAATGGCCATGGCATAGGATTTCGGGTTGCGGTTGATGGTTGAGCAGATCAGCAAACCACCCGGTTTGAGCAACTGCTGCGATGCAGTCAGAAACCCGAGCGGATCGGCCACATGCTCGACCACTTCCATGTTCAGCACTACGTCGAATTGTTCGCCCGCGGCGGCCATGTCTTCGGCGGTGGTGTGGCGATAGTCGATCTGCAGGCCCGATTGCTCGGCATGGATGCGGGCGACGGGCAGGTTGCCCTCGGCAGCGTCGGCACCCACAACCTCGGCCCCTAAACGCGCCATCGGTTCGCTCAGCAGCCCGCCGCCGCAACCGATATCCAGCAGGCGCAGGCCCTCGAACGGGTGCGGGGCCTTCAGGTCACGGTCAAATTCGCCCGCAATCTGCTGTGTGATATAGTCCAGGCGGCACGGATTCAGCATGTGCAAGGGTTTGAATTTCCCATGAGGGTCCCACCACTCTGCCGCCATCGCCTCGAATTTTGCGATCTCGGATGGGTCCACCGTGTTCGGATGCGCTTGCATTCCTGTCTCCGTGTGCTCTTTTACGTTTAAGGACTATATAGGGCCATAATGGACAAGTACCCGGACCAAAAGCGCGCAGTTCAATATCTGTACCCGCCGATCGACCCGTTTGATCAGCGAATGGTGGATGTGGGCGACGGGCACCGTATTTATATGGAACAATGCGGCAATCCCGACGGCGTGCCAGTTGTGATTCTGCATGGCGGACCGGGTGGCGGATGCAGCCCTGCCATGCGGCGCTATTTTGATCCGGAAATTTTTCGGGTGATTCTCTTCGATCAGCGCGGTTGTGGCCGGTCGCGGCCCCATGCCTCGGTCACAGACAATACCACCTGGCACCTTGTGGCCGATATCGAGCGGCTGCGGACCTTACTGAATATCGAGGACTGGACCGTGTTTGGCGGCAGCTGGGGTGCGACCCTGGCACTGATTTACGCGCAAACCCACCCGGACCGGGTGAACCGCCTGGTGCTGCGCGGCGTGTTTCTGGCCACGCAGGCCGAGTTGGAGTGGTTCTACGGCGGCGGTGCGGGCAAGTTCTGGCCCGAGCAGTGGGCTAAGTTCACCTCATTGCTGTCCAAGGCCGAGTTGTCCGATCCGATTGCCGCATATAACAAACGCCTGTTCTCGGGTGATCGCGCCACCGAAATCCTCTATGCGCGGGCCTGGTCGGCGTGGGAAAATTCACTGGCGTCAATCCACTCGCAAGGCGCGACCGGGGAAAGCCCGGGTGAGTACGCGCGGGCTTTTGCGCGGCTTGAGAACCACTATTTCATCAACGGCGTATTCCTTGAGAAAGACGGGCAGATTCTGGACCAGATAGACCGGATCGCCCATATCCCCGGACATATTGTGCAGGGTCGCTATGACATGATTTGCCCGCCGCAGGCCGCGTGGTCATTGGCGGAACGCTGGCCCAATGCCGAGTTGAAGATGGTGCGCAACGCAGGCCACGCCCTGTCCGAACCCGGCATCAGCGCCGAGTTGGTGCGCATCATGGATCGTGTGGCGGAGGGCGTAGCATGACCCGGATCGACCGCCGTGCTCTGTTTGCCTCAGGTGCTGCCGCCGCTTTGCTGGCAGCAACAGGGGCCTCGCTCGCGGATACGCCGAAAAGGGGTGGCACATTGCGGCTGGCAGTGCCGCGCGATGACAGTCTGGAGCTGGTCGCCAGGGGTGCGGTGTTCGACACGCTGACCGAGATTGCTCCGGACGGAACCTTGCGGGGTGAGCTGGCCTCCGGCTGGCAAACCGATGCCGAGGCGCGCGTCTGGAATTTCGACCTGCGCGAGGATGTGCTGTTTCACAATGGCGAAACCCTGGACGCTCAGGATGTGCTCGCGGTTTTGGGCGAGGTTGGACAGGCCGAGGCGCTGACTCCGTCCCAGGTGCGAGTGGAACTGAACGAAGCAAATCCGGGTTTCCCCTTTCTTCTGGCCGACAGCCGGTTTGTGATCACCCGCGACGGGCAGAGTGTCACGCCGTTACAGGCGGCGAACGGCACCGGGTGCTATCACGTTGAGCGGGCCGAGGACGGCCGTCATTTCCTGGGGCGCAAGGTTGTTGGTCATTATAAGGACGGGGCGGCCGGATGGGCTGATACGGTGGAAATCATCGTCATCCCCGACGCTCGCGTCCGTGCCGAAGCCTTGCGGGATGGTTATGTGGACGTCGCGGCCCTGCCTGCCTCGGGCGATTTGAAGGGGCAGCGCGGTCTGCGGTTCTACCCCGGCGAATCGGATATGGCACTGGCTGTGGCCCCCAATGTCGGCATGCCACGCCAGATCGGAACGGGCCGCGTGCTGGACGATGGCCGTATCGCCGAACGGTGGTGGTTGGCGTAATTCCGGTCAGGACACTCGCCGGGGGTTGCAGATTCGGGAAAGCCTGCGTATATGCATTTCCAACAGCGGCGTGTCGGGCTTCGGTCCGGGGCTCCACCGGAAATTTCGACGGGCCGCGCGCCCGTTTTTTTGTGCCCGATTGAAGGGTAGAGTAACTGATGACAAATGACCTGATAGCCAAAGCAGCCATCGACCGGCGACTGGCCGAGATCATCACCCCCGTGATCGAGGATCTGGGGTATGAACTGGTCCGCATCCGCCTGATGAGCGGCAAGCAGACTACGCTGCAGATCATGGCCGACAAGCCCGATGGTGGCATCGAAGTGGACGATTGCGCCGAGATTTCCAACGCGGTTAGCGCCACACTGGATGTTGAGGACCCGATCCTCGACGCCTACACGCTGGAAGTGTCCAGCCCCGGCATCGACCGCCCCCTGACGCGCCTCAAGGATTTTGAGACCTTCGAGGGGTATGAGGCCAAGATTGAAACCGCCGAACTGATCGACGGTCGCCGCCGCTTCAAGGGCGAACTGGCCGGGATCGAAGGGGACGAGGTTCTGATCAACATCCCTGAAGGGGACGAGACAATTACCATCGGTCTGCAATTCGACTGGCTGAGCGACGCCAAGCTGGTTCTGACCGACGACCTGATCAAGGAAATGCTGCGCCAACGTAAAGATGCGGGCGCCCTGAACGAAAACGCCTTCGACGAGATTGAGACCGAAGGGTCCGAAGAGGAGACGAACTGATGGCAATTACCTCAGCCAACCAGCTGGAGCTTTTGCAAACCGCCGAGGCCGTGGCCCGCGAAAAGATGATCGACCCCGGTCTGGTCGTCGAAGCGATGGAGGAATCGCTCGCCCGTGCTGCCAAGAGCCGCTACGGTGCCGAGATGGACATCCGCGTGTCGATCGACCGCAAGACCGGTAAAGCCACCTTTACCCGCGTCCGCACCGTGGTTGAAGATGAAGAGCTTGAGAACTATCAGGCCGAGATGACCGTCGAACAGGCGCGTCAGTACATGGAATCGCCAGAAGTTGGTGACGTCTTCGTCGAAGAAGTGCCCCCGGTTGAGATGGGCCGTATCGCCGCTCAATCCGCCAAGCAGGTGATTTTGCAAAAGGTCCGCGAAGCCGAGCGTGACCGTCAGTACGAAGAATTCAAGGATCGCGCAGGCACGATCATCAACGGTGCCGTCAAGCGCGAAGAATTTGGCAACGTCATCGTCGATCTGGGCGGTGCCGAGGCCGTTCTGCGCCGCAATGACAAGATCGGCCGCGAAAGCTATCGCCCGAATGACCGTGTGCGTGCCTATATCAAAGAGGTTCGCCGCGAGGTGCGTGGTCACCAGATCTTCCTGTCGCGCACCGCGCCGGAATTCATGGCCGAGCTGTTCAAGATGGAAGTGCCGGAAATCTATGACGGCATCATCGAGGTCAAGGCCGTGGCCCGTGACCCCGGCTCGCGCGCAAAGATCGCCGTGATCTCGTATGACGGGTCCATCGACCCAGTGGGTGCCTGCGTTGGTATGCGCGGCAGCCGTGTGCAGGCCGTTGTGAACGAGCTGCAGGGTGAAAAGATCGACATCATTCCGTGGAATGAAGATCAGCCGACTTTCCTTGTGAACGCGTTGCAACCTGCCGAGGTTTCCAAGGTGGTTCTGGACGAAGAAGCTGGCAAGATCGAAGTGGTCGTGCCCGAAGAACAACTGTCTCTCGCCATTGGTCGCCGTGGTCAGAACGTGCGTCTGGCCAGCCAGCTGACCAATCTGGACATCGACATCATGACCGAAGCCGAAGAATCGGCGCGCCGTCAGAAAGAGTTCGAAGCCCGCACCCAGCTGTTCATGGAAAGCCTCGATCTGGACGAATTCTTCGCGCAACTTCTGGTTTCGGAGGGCTTTACCAACCTCGAAGAGGTGGCCTATGTCGAGATTGAAGAACTGCTGGTCATTGACGGCGTCGACGAAGGCACTGCGCAGGAACTGCAGACCCGTGCTCGCGAATTTCTGGAAGCGCAGGCCAAAGCGGCTCTGGACAGCGCTCGCAGCTTGGGTGCCGAGGACAGCCTTATTGAATTCGAAGGCCTGACACCCCAGATGGTGGAGGCGCTGGCCAAGGATGACGTGAAAACTTTGGAAGATTTCGCGACTTGTGCCGACTGGGAACTGGCCGGTGGCTGGACCACGGTCGATGGTGAGCGGGTCAAGGATGACGGTGTTCTGGAGCCCTTCGGCGTATCGCTGGAAGAGGCGCAGGATTTGGTTATGACGGCACGCATCATGCTGGGCTGGGTTGATCCGGCCGAGTTGGAGCAGCCCGAAGAAGACGGCGAAGTCGCCGAAGAGGAGGCCGAGGCCTGATCTCAGGCCTCGGGGTACGCGCATGGGTCGCGGTGGCGTCCATAAGGATCGGTCCGAGGGGCCTGAACGGAAATGCATCGCCACGGGCGAGATTCAACCTAAATATGGGTTGATCCGCTTTGTGACGGGGCCGGACGGTCAGGTCTACCCGGATGTCGCGGGCAAATTGCCGGGGCGCGGGGTCTATGTGGCGGCGGAACGCGCCGCGCTGGACAAAGCCATCGGCAAAAAGCTGTTTGCGCGCGGGTTCAAAGCACAGGTTAGCGTGCCTCAGAATCTGGCCGATGAGGTCGAGGCGCAGATGACACGCCGGGTGATCGAGATGCTGAGCCTAGCGCGCAAGTCCGGTGACGCAGTCGCGGGCTACGAAAAGGTCAAGTCGTGGTTGGACCGGGAAGAGGCCCAGGTGCTGATTCAGGCCACTGACGGGTCAGGGCGCGGCAAGTCAAAATTGAGCACGCCGCACTTTGGTAAATACATCGGTTGGCTGACTGCGGACGAGCTGGGACAGGCATTTGGGCGCCAAACGGTGATTCATGCGGCCTTGGCCTCTGGCGGACTCGCCAAACGTGTTGTAGAGGAAGCGCAGCGCCTGCGTGGCTTGCGCGAAACGGATGACGGCGGCAGGGGCCGCGCGGAAGGGTAAGAAGCTTTATGAGCGATAATGACGGCAAAAAGACATTGGGTCTTCGTGGCGGGGCACGCCCCGGAAATGTGAAACAGAGTTTCAGCCACGGACGCACCAAGAATGTCGTGGTGGAAACCAAACGCAAACGCGTCGTGGTTCCCAAGCCGGGCGCCGGCAAACCGGGTGGCGGAGCGACGCCGTCGGGTGATCCGTCGCGTCGTCCTGCGGGTATCTCTGACGCGGAAATGGCACGCCGTATGAAGGCGCTGCAAGCCGCCAAGGCCCGCGAGGCCGAAGAGGCCGCCGCACGCGAAGCCGCCGAAAAGGCGCGTGAAGAAGAACGCGCCCGTCGTCGGGCCGAGCAGGAAGCCAAGGAACGCGAACAGCGTGAGGCTGAAGAACGTGCAAAGGCCAAGGCAGAAGAGGAAGAGCGCAAGCGCAAAGAGGCTGAAGAAGCCGCCAAGCGCGCTGCCGCTGCCCCGGCCCCCGAGGAACCCAAAGCCGCCCGCAGCCCGGCCAGCAAGCCTGCGCCTGCTGCGACTCCGCGCAAGCAGGATCGTGAGCGCGAACAGCGCGGTCGCGGCAAAGGCCGCGATGACAACCGCCGCTCGGGCAAGCTGACACTGGGTCAGGCCACTGGCGGTGAAGGCAATCGTCAACGCTCGATGGCGTCGATGAAGCGCAAGCAGGAGCGTGCGCGTCAGAAAGCCATGGGCGGCCCGGTCGAGCGGGAAAAGGTGATCCGCGACGTACAACTGCCCGAAGCGATCATGGTCTCGGAACTGGCCAACCGTATGGCCGAGCGTGTGGCTGACGTTGTCAAATCGCTGATGCAGATGGGCATGATGGTCACGCAGAACCAGACCATCGACGCTGACACTGCCGAGCTGATCATCGAAGAGTTTGGCCACAAGGTCACCCGCGTCTCTGATTCGGATGTCGAAGACGTCATCAAAGAGGTCGAAGACAGCGACGAAGATCTGCAGCCGCGTCCGCCGGTCATTACCATCATGGGTCACGTCGACCACGGTAAGACCTCGTTGCTGGATGCGATTCGCGACGCGCGTGTTGTTGCCGGTGAAGCTGGGGGCATCACCCAGCATATCGGCGCCTATCAGGTTAAAACCGATGGTGGCACCACGCTGACCTTCCTGGACACACCGGGCCACGCTGCCTTTACCTCGATGCGTTCGCGCGGGGCTCAGGTCACGGATATCGTGGTTCTGGTTGTCGCCGCAGACGACGCTGTGATGCCGCAGACAATCGAAGCGATCAACCACGCGAAAGCGGCCGAAGTGCCGATGATCGTGGCGATCAACAAGGTCGACAAACCGGACGCCAACCCGGACAAGGTGCGCACCGATCTGCTGCAGCACGAAGTGATTGTCGAGAAAATGTCGGGTGAGGTTCAGGACGTCGAAGTGTCCGCCATCACCGGTCAGGGTCTGGACGAACTGCTCGAAGCCATCGCGCTGCAGGCCGAAATTCTGGAGCTGAAAGCGAATCCCGACCGCGCCGCTCAAGGTGCCGTGATCGAGGCGCAGCTGGACGTGGGTCGCGGTCCCGTGGCCACCGTTCTGGTTCAGAACGGCACGCTGCATCAGGGCGATATCTTCGTTGTGGGTGAGCAGTACGGTAAGGTCCGTGCGCTGATCAACGACAAGGGTGAACGCGTCAAGGAAGCTGGCCCCTCGGTTCCGGTTGAGGTTCTGGGCCTGAACGGCACGCCCGAGGCCGGTGACGTTCTGAACGTCACCGAGACGGAAGCGCAGGCGCGTGAAATCGCTGCCTACCGTGAACAGGCCGCCAAGGACAAACGCGCCGCCGCCGGTGCCGCGACCACCCTTGAACAGCTGATGCAAAAGGCCAAGGACGACGAGAACGTGGCCGAGTTGCCCATCCTCGTCAAAGCCGACGTGCAGGGTTCAGCCGAGGCCATCGTTCAGGCGATGGAGAAAATCGGCAACGACGAAGTGCGCGTACGCGTTCTGCATTCGGGCGTGGGTGCGATCACGGAAACGGATATCGGTTTGGCCGAAGCGTCCGGGGCACCGGTCATGGGCTTCAACGTTCGTGCCAACGCCTCGGCGCGGAACACCGCGAACCAGAAGGGTGTCGAGATCCGTTATTACTCGGTGATCTATGACCTCGTCGACGACGTGAAAGCGGCCGCCTCCGGCCTGCTGAGCGCCGAAATCCGCGAAAAGTTCATCGGTTACGCCGAGATTCGCGAAGTCTTCAAGGTCACCGGCGTCGGCAAGGTTGCTGGCTGTCTGGTTACCGAAGGCGTTGCCCGCCGTTCCGCAGGCGTCCGCCTGCTGCGCGACAACGTGGTGATCCACGAAGGCACGCTGAAGACGCTCAAGCGCTTCAAGGACGAAGTGGCCGAGGTTCAGTCGGGTCAGGAATGCGGTATGGCGTTCGAAAACTACGACGATATCCGCGCAGGCGACGTGATCGAAATCTTCGAGCGCGAAGAGGTCACCCGGACGCTGGATTGATCTGATATTGCGATGAAACAGATAGCGGCGACCCATTGGGTCGCCGTTTTTCTATAGCTTGTCGAAAAATTTCAATTCCAGTGACAACTAATCCTCATTTTTCGAACTCTAACCTCAACAGGATAATTACTGAACGTCGGTTGCGCGGACAAACCGGACTTGTGCGATTGCGGCAATTGCTGACGCAGCATTGATTTGCTGTAGCAGCACATTCATCGCTGCGTTGCAGCTGTTGTCGCCAGACCGGTCATTCAAAGCTATGATGATGCGATACTATCAAACTGTAGTTTCGCTGCACATAGGATCAGCAACTTAGACGCCGAACAAAGCCAACGTTTGCGTTGTCGCAGGCAGTGCAGCAGGACAGGCCATGCGGGCCTTCAGCCAGTAAGCAAATTCTCGTTGTGGCTCATGCAGGTCGGCGGGGAAGAGGGAGTAAGTCGCGGTCGTGGAATTTTTCATTAAGTCGAGATATTGCAGAGATTGGAACTTCGGTTCTTGCTTCGTGTTTGAATTGATCGGGAACGAGGCACCAATAGTACTTCTATTTGTTGTTATGCTTTTTTGACGAGTGTAATCTTGTTTTTCTGACACAGAAATTAACGTTACTGCCGAACGCGATAGCCGGAAGCAATGATCTGGTTAATGAGAAAGGCGACGGCCTGGTGCATATCCTTTTCATCGTTATTGCCGACCGCTGTTTCGTGGGCAGCAGCTGCGTCACGCAGAACTCCCACAATTTCATGTTCGGGCAGGAGCTCACGATCTTTGATTGCAAGCAAAAGCGCTTCACAAATTGAGAGTGCGGCCATTCCTGAGTGGTCTTGCCGGTCAGCCATGGTAGACGTCCTTTTTTAACAGGCGTCCAAGCAAGGAAGCGCCACGATGAATTGCACCATACTGGCATAGATTGCTGTATACTTAACTGATCGAAAGCAGTCTTGGCGTCGGATAGTTTCGCGGGCTGCTCATCGATGAAGGAAGAACACTTGCGCACTATCAAAAATAGTCCACTCACCCGAAAGCTTTCAAACTTCGTCGCTCTGACTGAGGTTGAACTTGCGGTATTGGCACGCCTGCACAAGCGTCGCAGAACCTTTAAAGCCGGACGTGACCTTGTGCATCAAGGGCAATCAGAGCAGGCGGCCTACATTCTGGCCTCGGGCTGGGTTTGTTCCTACAAAACCCAGACTGACGGGTCGCGTCAGATCGTCGATTTCCAAATACCGGGTGACTTTCTGGGCTTGCGAAGCGTTCTATTGCACACCTCGGATCACAGCATAGAACCAATCATGGAAATCCAAGCCATTGAAGTAGTAGTGGATGATCTCCTGGAAGCATTTGCGCAAACGCCCCGGCTGGCGACAGCAATCCTTTGGGCGGTCTCTAGAGATGAAGCGATGGTGGTTGAGCACCTGGTCAACATAGGACGGCGAGATGCGGGTGAGCGCATGGCGCATTTTCTTTTGGAACTTGGTGTGAGGCTGACTCAGGTCGGGATGGCAACCAAGATGGGATATACCTGCCCACTGACACAATACCATCTTGCCGATACGCTGGGACTGAGTGCCGTGCATGTTAATCGTGTCCTACGGCAACTGCGGGAAAAGGGGCTGGTTACTTTTCAATCCGGGCAAGTGGTATTTGATGATTATGACGGACTGGTGACGTTGGCCGGTTTTGACCCCACTTATCTGGATCAGGCCGGGCCACTGTTGAAGCAATAAGTTCACCCCTACAGCGATGCCGGGATTTTGATGATCGTTGCCTGTTAGAGACGGAATTCGCTTCGGCAGATTTGGGATTTCACTGAAAAAGAAGCGCAAGATAAATACAGTCCGATTGCGGTACTGGATTTCCTGCGCTTCTCAATTACTCGTTAAGAACACGCCAGCAAATATCCCGCCAACACACATCACGTTGCCGGAATCCAAACATCGTTGCACTGACGCAGGTTAGTCAATTTTTGGCAGTACCTGATCCTCGGGCACCAAATGCATTTGAAATTCCAATAAAATCTCAGGTCATTGGCCGCAGACTAACATCGATCAGCGCGCGTCTGCCATTTGCACATTATTCTAAATTACAACGCCAGTACTACCGCAGCGCTTACGAGCGTGTACCGCGGCAGACTGCGCGGGGAAGATCCAACAAACTATATGGAGGACCAAGGTGAGCACGAGATCGTCCAGTTCTTTGGTGACGTTTTCAAATCCGTTCTCTTTGTCCGGCTACCCGGATGAACTTCCTGCAGGCGAGTATGAAGTAGTTGTTGAAGAAGAACTACTACAGGGCCTGAGTTTCGAAGCATATCGCAGAACCGGAACCTACCTGACAGTTCAGGGCAAAGGCAGCAAGCCAGGCCGCACGGAAATGCGCCCAATTGACCCAGAAGATTTTGAACTGGCGCTTAAGCACGACCAGACCTTGGCCACATCTAACAATGACAGCGATGCGGCGCTTTCCCCGCAGGAGGAATAGATTATGAACACGCCCGAATGGCTTAAACCCGGAATCTACGGTGCTCTGATCGGCGGGGTTTTCGTAGGCGTCGTTGGATTTTCATGGGGTGGATGGATGACCGGCGGTAGCGCGGACAAGATGGCCAACGCCATGTCCCGCGATAATGTAATCGCTGCGTTGGTTCCGATCTGCGTCGACATGGCGAGAACTGACACTCAACGCGCCGAAAAAATAACGACGATCAAAGAGGCTTCTTCTTTCAAGCAGAAGGATGCCGTCATGGCGGCTGGCTGGGCAACGGTGCCGGGATCTCAAACTCCTAATAAAGATCTAGCACAGGCCTGCATCGAGGGGCTGAACCTGGATGGATCGTAATTCAACAATTCAACTCTCGGACGATGCCGTTTGCACTAGGACAAAACGAAAAAATCAGCACTGTTTTTGCTCTCACTTCATGACTGCGTTGATTGTTGCCGTTTTCAGCTGCTTGGCGGGCTCCTTTATCTCATCAAGTCCCGCATCGGCCGGAACAAATTCGATGCCGGATAACGCGCATCCCAAAAAGTATGGCGACGGTTGGGAATGCGATTTGTCCTATCGGTTGGAAGGCGAAGAATGCGTGGCCATTGTCGTGCCGGGAAATGCCTACCCCACAAACAGAACCTATGGTTCAGGGTGGGCATGTATGCATGGCTTTGTTGAAGTTGGCGGCACCTCATGCACTGAAGTGATTGTGCCTGAGGGTGGATATCTCGATCCATCAGGTGAGAGGTGGCGATGCCTGCGTGGATACACAAGAGTAGACGATAGCTGCCAGAAAATCGTGGTGCCGGATAATGCTTACCTGACGAACAGCACTTATGGATCTGCATGGCGTTGCAACCGTGGCTACGAAAAAGACGGAGAAGCATGCGTGGCAGTAGCGGTGCCGGAAAACGCTTTTCTGAACGCATCAACCAGCGGGCGTCCCTGGACGTGCGAGCGTGGGTATTTTGAGCGCGACGGACAGTGCGATGCCGTGTTTGTGCCTGAAAATGCTTTCTACGATGACGCGATCCATGGAGTTGGATGGAAATGCGAACGTGGTTACGAGGCGTCCGGTGATCGCTGCAATGCAATCGAGTTACCAGAAAATGCCCATATCGACCGATCCGGCAATGGGTGGCAATGCCACAAAAACTATCATCGATCAGAAGGGCTGTGCGTTCTGAACGAATGAGGTTTCAGACAGAGAGCCCACTTTCCAATCTTCACAATTTGTGCCCGTTCTTACCAAGGACAGCGCGTTTCACACTCCAAAAAGGAACAGATATGAAACCCGTACCCATTGCGTCGGATGCCAAGCAGTTCATTGCCAGCGATGCGCAAAAGCTGCCGCCTGAACAAGCAGTTTTTCCAGAGCTTCACCGCAAGACACTTGTGACAGATACACCGACTGCAATTGTGTATTGCGAAGGAAACTTCGCAAAGATCGATGGCAAGACGGCTAATGGTCTCGTTCGACATTCACAGGCCTATCGCGTTCTTTCGGTGATCGACAGCACGTATGGCGGTTGTGACAGTGGCAAAGTGCTTGACAATGTCGCAAATCAGGTTCCCATCTTCGATGATCTTGATGCCGCCGTCGCTAATGAAGCTACGATCCCGGACACGTTTATTTACGGAATGGCACCGGCCAGCGGCAGAATGTCCCTTGAGGATCGCGAAGTTGTTGTGGATGCGATAACGCTCGGAATGAACATCGTCAGTGGGCTGCATGAATTTCTTAGCGATGACAAGGAGCTCGCCGGATTTGCCAAAATTCACGATGTCACGATACGCGACATTCGCAAGCCGCGGCCAAATCCCGACCTGCGCCTGTTAGATGGCAGTATTGGAGACGTCCAGGCGATCCGCATCGCGGTGTTCGGCACCGATTGTGCAATTGGAAAGCGTACAACCGCGACAATCCTGACATGTGCCCTTAACGCGCATGGGATCAAAACAGTTTTGGTCGGCACCGGCCAAACTGGTTTGATGCAGGGCGCCAAGTATGGTGTCGCGATGGATTCGGTGCCGCCGCAATTTTGTTGTGGCGAACTTGAGCGCGCTGTCGTTGCGGCATCCGAGGGTGAGCACCCGGATGTCATAGTGATCGAGGGCCAGGGCGCGCTAAGCCATCCGGCTTTTTGCACATCAGCCTTCATTCTGCGAGGCAGTCAGCCACATGCAGTTATTCTTCAACACGCGCCTAAACGAAAACGTCGATGTGATTTCCCCAACATGACTATGCCCGACCCTTGCGATGAAATCACCCTGATCGAGGCTTTTGCGAACACAGAGGTAATTGGCATGACGATCAACCATGAAGGAATGAATGATGTTGAGATTTCAAAGGCCATCACAGACTACAACTGCAAATTGTATCTCCCGGTCACTGACGCATTGAACCGTCCTCCAAAAAACTTGGTGAATATGGTTCTATCTGCCTTTCCGCGCTTGCAACCCGTACGTGCTACGACGATTGAATGAGCAAGCTGCGTATCGACGTTGATCTGGACAAAATTCGGTACAACACACGGTTCCTGGTCGACCACCTTAGACCCCGCGGAATTACGGTGACAGGTGTGACAAAAGCCGTTTGCGGTCATCCTGAGATTGCGAATGCTATGCTTGAAGGTGGCGCGACAGGGCTGGCGGACGCGCGGATCAGCAATATCATGCGTATGCGCGATGCTGGAATCTCGTGCTCTATATCCTTGATCCGAACGCCCATGCTGAGCCAGGTCGCGCAAGTCCTTGATAACTGCGATGTCAGCTTCAACACTGAGATGGACATTATCGCCAGCCTGGCCATCGAGGCGCTGGGGAAGAACATTACTCACAATATTATCTTGATGGTGGAAATGGGGGATATGCGGGATGGCATCTTGCCTGAACACCTTGAAAGCACTGTGTCTCAAATTCTTAGAATGGAAGGGATTTCTCTGAAGGGGATTGGCGCAAATTTTGCCTGTCTGGGTCATGTGGCACCCTCTGCAGGAGCAATGGAATTGCTTTCGTCGCTTGCCGCCGACACCGAACTTGCAAGTGGACCCGCTCTGGAAACAGTGTCAGGCGGCGGCTCTGCCAGTTTGCCATGGGCGCTTGGCAAGGGGGCGACCGGAAAGATCAACAACCTGCGTCTGGGTGAGGCCATCCTGCTGGGTACCGATCCCGTTTCGGGGTACGCGATCGACGGGCTTTACACA
Source organism: Ruegeria sp. BC1 (assembly GCF_056539305.1). Lineage (NCBI taxonomy): Bacteria > Pseudomonadati > Pseudomonadota > Alphaproteobacteria > Rhodobacterales > Roseobacteraceae > Ruegeria > Ruegeria sp. BC1. Next base: position 78,239 of record NZ_JBQFUT010000010.1, on the reverse strand, counting down.
GATGTTTTTACGCTTTGGGCGGAAGTGATCGAAACGAAGACCAAATCCAATCCAAATCCCTTGCAAATGATTTATCCTATACCTTCAATGCAGTGTGTGACTTTAGACAGTCCTTCGAATACTCGGTCGATCCTTGCGATTGGACTCCAGGACACTGATGCGGCGGGTCTAATATTCCCTGCTGGCGTCACGTTCGTCGGAGCCACCGGTGATCATATCGTTGTTGAAAACACCAATTGTCTGCTTCGCCCTGGTGGCGAGGTAAAGCTGAAATTGAACTATAGTGCGCTCTCGCGCGGCATGGCTGCACCCGATGTAGCAAAAGTCTTCCATGGTGATAGCGCTTTGGTTGACTGCAACGCAGCGAACACTGATCGCCCATACTCGAATCGAAAATAGCGCGCCAAGGTGCCGCCGCCTCGGTTCTGCTTCAGCCATCCGTCTTATTCTACGGCTTTACGTAGTAAATGAGGCACCCAATCCCTATATTGGACGTAGCCGCATTCACTTTTCACACCCTATCTGGGCTCGTGGGTGTTGCGGACAATCAAAGGATCAAAATGATGTCTTTCAAAGACCTGACGACCAGAGCGGCTGCCGCACTGAAGGAAAACGATGCGGACGCGCCGAAAAAAGAAGTTACGTCTGAAGCGCCTGACGTCGTCCCCGAAAAACCAAAGCCTAAACCTCAAAACTGATAATACCCTGCCGGGAGTGGGTGGCTTGTTCTTGTCTGCATCTCCGAGCGAGCGGTATCAGCAAAGGAGAATTACCCAAATGAACCAGATAATCAGCAAGACAATCGCAGTCTTTTCCAGGCCGTTTACTTTCCCTGGCTTCGACGAATTACTCCCGGCAGGCGAGTACGACATAGAAACTGAGCTTTCCGCACCACCAGATTATTTGGATCCAGAAGCCTGGAAAGCATCAGTGCTAATCTCTCTGCATCCACGGAAATCTCACCCCGGTCTGGCGCGTACCTTGACCGTTTCTCTTACTGATTTGGAGAGAGCCCGCGCGAAGGATAAACTGTCTTCAAAGCAGTTGTCGCAGTTCTTGCTCGACCAACTTTTGGCCGATCCCATGGTGCAATTGATTATGGAAGCGGATGGTGTGTCTGAGACTCAACTTCGGCACCTCTACTCTGAGTCGCTCATTTCTGAGGCAGACGACGGATCATCAGATCAACGAGCCATACCGCGAGGATGCGCAAGCGGTTCTCGGTATGCTTTCGCTGTCCAAGCTGCTGAGAACGAAGGAATGCCAGTTCGTCCTATTAAAACCCCTCGGATTACAGGCCGTCCCATCGGACAGTCTGAACCAGGCAGCTCCTTCAATCTCAAGGCTTAGGGCTCGGAACTTTCTTTTCCAGACGCTGTATAAACCAAAACAGAAATCGAGGCTAAGAACTGATGGAAGACTTCGACAACGACGCAGATACGATCATGGCTCGCGCCCACAATGACGTGCCGCAAGAACGCCCGTGTCTTCGTTGCAGAACGCCATTCTGGAGCGAAGGGTTCGGAGAGCGGATTTGTCGATGCTGCAAGGGGTTGAGCGCGTGGCGAAATGGCGTATCAGTAAGCCCCGGGTTAGCTCGGCGTCGCTGATAACCTGACGCCGGTCTTACCAGCTTTTCTGATCATATCTCATTTTATCTTATTGGTGCTGACCCGGGCCTTTTAACGTGGAACCCGATCGGTAATCGGTGCTGAAGACGAAGCGTACGCGCGGTTTGGACTCGAACCGTTCTTATGCGTAGTGATATGGGCTCAAGCCGCCTAATGCACACACTTAAACCATGCCAGTATTCATAATCGGACAGCAGGCATTCACGCCGCTTGTACTATTCGGTGGTCAGCGCGGTGCTGTTGCTTGGGTGCGGAGGGTGGATCGGAGTGCAAAATATGCCAAGAGTCCAACTACCTGCAGTCACCCCAAAACCCAGAGCTTGGAACAAGGGGCGGATCATCGGTCAGAAACGAACGCTACTCCCAAAACAGGTCTGGGCGATCCGTGCCCGGCTCGAACTTTCTGGAAATCTGCGTGATCTCACAATGTTCAACGTCGCGATTGATAGCAAGCTACGCGGCTGCGATCTGGTCAAACTCGCTGTGACCGATCTTGTCAAAGACGATCGCGTCCGTGAGCGTGTTTCGGTGATCCAGAGCAAAACCAAGCGATCTGTTCAATTCGAACTGACGGAAAACACGCGAGAAACTGTATTGGTATGGGTAAAATCACCGGAAATGTTTGCTAGCCGGTTCATGTTTCCAAGCCGATTCCATGATCGACCACACATCTCGACGCGCCAGTATGGCAGGCTGGTTCGAGACTGGGTGACCGCAATCGGATTGGAACCGAGCGGATATGGCACGCATTCGCTTCGCCGAACCAAAGTAGCTGAGATCTACCGCAAGACAGGAAATCTCCGCGCGGTCCAACTTCTGCTTGGGCACACAAAGGTCGATAGCACCGTGCGATACCTGGGCGTTGAATTGGAAGACGCGCTAAGCATTGCAGAGCGCATAGACATCTGAGACAGTTTGGCGAGCGGCGCTGTCGGTCGCCAATCCATAGTGGTTCTAGTTCTTTTACGCAGGAGTGGGACGTAGCGTGCCCTGAGCGGAAGTGTCAAAATCTTGTTGCGTACGCTCGCAGCACAGTTTTCTCGGCTCAGGCGCAATTTACAGGGTGCGGGACCGAGCGGCCATTTGATCACGCCGCGAGTACTTGTGCAGAAGCGGCGCGAAAATCGCTGCGTTGCAGCCAATGTTATCAGGCCAGTCATTCATAGTCACGGGGAAGCCTTGATCACATACTCCTCTTTCGCCGCACTCAGGCCAGACAATTTCTTTCGGTAGTTCACCAAGGATCTTGGTCACCGGCAGTTTCAAAAACTACCTGCCCTGGCGGTACTTGCATTGCGACAAGGGAAACTTCCTTGACTCTATTCTGGCTAAGGACCACAAAAGTGCATTGGTGAAAGTTACTCGTCGCCGCGATGCTGCCGGCTTCGATGATCCAATGGCCTTCAGAATAACTGTAGCATGTGCCCCAGCATAGGAACGGGTTTCGCTGGGGTCTTCGCTATGAGCTCGTTCCTCGCAAGCATTCGCAACTGTCACCTGACAAGCCCCAGTCATCGGGTGACCAATTAAAGAAGGCGCCGTATGAACAGCACATGGCTCATAAATTGCGTGCTTGATGCCCGATAGATCAGGTCTCAGGCTCCGCTTCATTCAGTCATTCATCGTGTTTTTGCGCCGCGTTCTTTGCCTGATCCCGACACTCTTGGTGTTGCTCTCAGGAACGCAGCTTCCTGCCCAAGTCGCAGGCAATGCCGACGGATCGGTTTGTGACGAAGGTTTCGAAAACAAGAACGGATCGTGTCAAAGAGCAAACGCACCTCAAAATGCGCATTTGACCGGCAGTTCCTATGGTCCAGTTTGGGAATGCAACCATGGATTCCAGCGTGTTGGAGATCTTTGTGAGGAAATAGCAGTTCCTAAAAACGCATATCTTGCATCGACTGGAGATCGATGGGAGTGCAATCGGCTCTTCCGACGAGTCGGAGAAAAATGCGAAGAATTGATTGCGCCTCAAAATGGGTACGTCGAAACCCGGTTTGGCGCACAGGAAGTACACTGTGACTGGGGATTTCGTAAGGAAGACCAGGATTGTGTTGCGATTAGTGTCCCGAGCAACGGCCGCCTGACTGACAAAAACAGCGCGGATGGTTGGGTGTGCCTCAGAGGTTTCAGAGAAACGGAGAGCGGTTGCGAACCGGTGGCAATTCCACAGCATGCATACCTTGCACCTGAAACCTACTCTGGATGGAAATGTGAACGTGGCTTTCGCTCAAACCAGGACAGGTGCGTTGCGATCCTTATCCCTTCCAACGCTCATTTGAATCGAAGAGGTGATGGTTGGGAATGCAATCGGCCGTTCACACGACAGAACGATAAGTGCGCCGAAAATTTGCCGTGAAAATAGGTTGCTGGAAATCAATATCGCCTGACAAATCCGGAAGGACCAAGCCGTGAACCATAACTCGATTGACGAAAACCTGGGCAAAATGCTCAAGGCCGAAAGGGCGCATCGCTGGTCCTACAGAGCGAAGATGTTTATCGCGTTATTGGTGTTTGTTGCGGCCATAATTGTGGTGGTGTTTCTCTGATGCGCAAAAATGCCCCTCAAGTAACCCTTCCCGGTTCAAAGATGTCAGCTCGTGGTCTGGAACAAAGAGCATTTCAGGACCGCAGTGTTCGTGAGCCGCGGAACGCTGACGTAGCAGGAGTGATTGAAGAAGAATTTGGAAAGTACTTGATTAAGGCTGGCATCCTGAGCGGTAACAGCGTTGCGCGCGCATTCCCTAAGCCACCGGCTAAAACGCAGACAATGATTGCTGATGCAGTCGGTGAAACACCAGCATTGGCCATCGAAGCATTAAAAGAAATTCTCGGTGAACGAGACAGGAAACGTAGCGGTCAACGCCGTTTGGAGGGAAATTCCGGCACCCTCGTTCCCAGCGAAAGAGAATATGCCGAGGCACTGCGACAAATCAGGCTGACCCCTGCGCAGGTCACAATGCTCAAAGCACTTACAATCGCAGGCAAGGACGGTCTGACCATTGGTCACTTGTCTCAGGCAGCCGGTTACAAATCGCGCGAGGCCTCCATCAAAGTTTTCAAGAAAATCGGACTATTGATCGCAGAATACCTGGAACTAGACCTACCCGAAGCCGGATCGGTACAGAATGATGGCGCCGCTCAGGTCCTGGCATTTTCTCACATCGAAAGTGTCGATGAGCCAGCAACTTGGATTATGCATCAGGAACTGCGCGATGCTGTTCGTTCGGTTCTATGACGTACGTTCCAGCCCCCGCTTTTGTAGCGAACTCTGAACCGGAACAAATGCACGAAAGGTTACCTACGTAGCTTATGTTGGAGAAAAGACCATATCCGCTCGACCTGATCTATGTCCCTGTAAAACGGGCGAAAACGCTTGATCAACAAAAAGTCCTGACACTGGCCGAAGATATCCTGAAAAACGGCCAGAAGACCCCGATCCAGATACGCGCGGACAACAAGCGGTTCGTGCTGATTGAAGGCCTTCACCGACTAGAGGCCATTCGCGCCCTCGGCGGTGATACTGTCGACGCCTTTTTGGTGCGCGCCAGATTACACTAAACTCTTGTTGGGATTGGCGTTCGACAAAGCCTGAGAAAATGTCAGCAAGCGCTGACTTTTTTCGTCCCAAAGGTGCAATCGCGCACAATGAAAGCTCTCATATAAAGTAATACGCTGGCAATCTTCCAACTCGGAATGGTCACGCAAAACCTCGTTTAACCGATAAAACGGTATGCGGCTGGCAAGGTGGTGAACATGGTGCACACCAATATTGGCAGAGAACCACCGCAGGATGCCTGGCAGGGCATAGTGAGAACTTCCATAGAATGCGGCGTTCTGAAGGTTCCACCCCTCTTCCCGCTCCCAAGTCGTGTGTTCAAACTGGTGTTGAATATAGAAAAGCCAAATACCAATCGATGATGCGACAATCATGGTTGGTAGGAAAACATACGCTAAAACCTCAATGCCTCCGGCCCAAAAAACTAGGGCCAATACCCCTGCAATTGCAGCGTTTGTTCCCATCGCACTTGCCCAATACAGCCAGCCTGACCGCATGAAACCAAAGGGCAAGCGATTTTGAAAAAAGAACGTGTACACCGGTACGATACAGAACAGGAAGAAGGGGTTCCGGATTAACCTGTAAGCGGCACGCCCGAACCAATTCCGTTTCAGGTATTCCTCAATGGTCAATGTAGGAATGTCACCCATACCACGCCGATCAAGGTTACCGGTTGAAGCGTGGTGAATCGCATGGCTTTGCCGCCAGACGTCATAGGGTGTCAGGGCAAGAACACCCAGAACCCGGCCGGTCCAATTGCAAACGGTGCGGCTTCTAAAGAAAGATCCGTGACCACAATCATGCATGATGATGAAGATACGCACCAGAAATGCGGCGTTCAGGATGGCCAATAGAACAGTGACCCAGATACTAAGGGATAGCGCAAACCACGCTGCGCCCCATAGCGCGAAAAAGGGGATGACAGTGATTGTCAGTTCAATAACGCTACGCTTCGTATCGGGCACACGGTATTGCGCGAGCGCCCGGGTCAATTCCTGCTGTTGCAACTGACTTGTTCTCCAAGGGCTTTTAGCAGCCCATTGTGCAAACGGGCACCCCATAAGGGTGCCCGTAAAAGGTCAGGCCAGTGCCAGATTGGCGGCGCTGTCGCGCCCGTCACGGCCAGCTTCGACGTCAAAAGTGACCTTCTGGCCGTCCTTCAATTCGCTGATGCCGGAACGCTCAAGTGCTGAGATATGCACGAACACATCGCGCTTGCCATCTTCAGGTTCGATAAAGCCAAAACCTTTGGTCGAGTTGAACCATTTTACTGTGCCATTTGCCATGGTGGAAGTCTCCTAATACTTGCCGCCCGCATTATTGCGGCGACTCGGCGTGGTCGGTCTGAATCGAAAGACTGAACGCCGAGTTTGGGAGACAGCAGGTCGAAAAAGAAAAACGTAAGCCCTGTGTATATGGACTTCGAGTACACACGATACAAGCCTTGATACAACGGAAAGCAACAGAAGATCTAAGTCTGCCCAGCCCAATTTGGGACAAAGATAAGCAGAACCATTGCTCTGTGGTTCGGAAATCAGAGGTCGGCTTCCGATAAAACCTGCCGAATGCGTATGCAGCAAATTGATTGCTCAGGCACGGCAGGTAGGGCTCACTGTCCGAAATCGCCGCGTGCTTCAAGAACACCGCGGCAAGGCACAAATGTTCATTGAGTGATTGAAACATTGCTAAATCAACGAGTTGACCTCTCTAACGAACGGTAGATTCTGCGCGGCCCGAATCTTGGGTCATGCTGCGTTGGCATAGGGCGACTGCGAGCCTCAAAGTGCCATTAGTAGGTCCGTATCTGCGCAAGCATCGGGCAAGAAACGTTCCCGATGTTACAGTTGGCCGTAAGTTCATTCAGGGCGGCCTCCAATCGCTTAAGTTCGATTATCTTCATACGCACATTGGAGATATGAAGCTCGGCCAGTTCCTTAACGGATTGGCAATCCTCGCTATCACCTTCGGATAGGTTGAGAAGCACCTTTGCATCGGCAAGCGAAAAACCCATGTCTCGGCACTTCCTTAGAAAACGAAGCCGTCCAACATCGTGCGCGGAGTACATGCGTCGATTATTCGATGCCCTTTCTGGTTTCGGCACGATCCCTTCGCGTTCGTAGTAGCGGATAGTATCAATTCCGACACCGCTTTGCCGGGATGCCTCCCCAATCGCAAACATGTGAGATTTCCTGTCTTGATCCTGTAGTGGCTACAGAAGTTAAACGAGAGGTTGTTGTCTCTACAACTCCGCGCGACGTAGTCCATCAGGGAAACAGAATGCAGAAGTACCTTAGCCTCAGCTATTTGGGATCGCTATCAGCGCTTGGCGTCGCGACTTGCTGCGTTTTGCCCATGACGATGATGTTACTGGGGCTGGGTGGCAGTTGGTTGGCAATCTTTGGGAAGGTTGCCGCAGCGAGTTACTATGTGCTGACGATGTCAACGGCGCTCGTCGTGATATCATGGATGGTATCTTATCGGCGCGGTTCCTTGCCGACGTTGAAATGGTGGCTTGCAGGAACGACTCTAATCACCGGCGTGGGTTGGGTCGTTGTGTTTAACGAGGCATGGATTAACGATTACCTGATCATGCAGATGTGAGACTATGACAAAACAAACTGTAGTCCTAGAAAGCACCCTGATTTGCCCGAAGTGCGGCCACAGTGAAACCGAGCAAATGCCAACGGATGCTTGCCAGTGGTTCTATGAATGCAAGTCGTGCAAAACAGTTTTGAAGCCGTTGGAAGGCGACTGTTGTGTTTACTGTTCATATGCCACGCTCCCGTGTCCACCAATTCAGCTAGGCGATAGCTGTTGCGGATGAAGTGAAGGACGGTTTTGTTGAGCGAACTGTGAGCCGCCGCCGCGAGCATCGCTGCTATTTGCATGAATGACAGTTTTTTTGCTGCTTGGCCGCACAAGGTATTCGGCAGTTGCAGTGTCGTTACTGCTGCAAGCGCATGCAGCAATAAAATCCAGGGTACAGGTTGGGCTCGAACCAGACGTTCTTGGCGTTGCAGCAAATGATCTGCTCTATTTCGATCCTGCCAAAAACGTCGCCGTATGCATGATAATATCGAAATGCTGCATCCCCTTCCGCAGGTCGAAGCTGACCGCATGACCACCTTTTCGCAGCAACTCCGCGTAGTCCCTGCTCTGGCGGATGAACTCGGGCGTGTCGCGTTCGGCCACGGTCACGTAGTACCGCGGGCCGGGGGCGGGGAGGTGCAGGATGGGGGACAGGTCGTGAACCTCGACTGGGGTTAGCTGAAGCGGGTCATTGACTGCGGTCAGGCTGATCGGTTCCAGATCATAGACCCCGCTGATCAGGATCACGTCGCGCACGCGTAATCCCGCCCGCGCAAGCGCATCGGCCGAGGTCGCCATGACCATGGCCGCCAGTTGGGCCCCGGCGCTGTGCCCGGACAGTGTGACCCGCGACGGGTCGAAACCCAGATCACGAGCATTCTCGGCCAACCACAGCAGGGCGTCGCGGCATTCCTCTATCATGTCGCCAATCCGCGCCTCGGGGGCCAGCGTGTAGTTCAGTGTGGCAAAGGACTGTTCGGCCTCAACCAGAGCCGGAGCCATCATCGCCGACTCGCGTTGGCTGAGCGCCTGCCAGTAACCGCCGTGAATAAAAACGTGCAACGGTGCGCCCGAGCCCTTAGCGGGAAAGAAATCCAGAACCTGACCCAAACGGTCACCGTAAGACAGGTTCTCGATTATCTCCATCTGGGCGCGGTGTTGCGCGCTGAGGGCGGCGTAGCTATCCAGATAGGGGGTCAGGTCGCCGCCGATCATCGACCGGGGTGAATACTCCTGCTCCAACTCTTCCTGAGAGAAACCCCGGTACAGCATCGCTTACTCCTGCCTGGTGTCTACCAGTGCTCTGATGGCTTGAGTTCTCTCATGTTTAGAGTCTGAATCTGCGCAACGCCAGAGTTTCAGGTCCAATCCAGAACTACTTTGCCCGACTGGCCCGACTTCATCGCGGCGAAGCCATCAGCAAAATCATCGACATTCATCTGGTGCGTGATCACCCGGCTGACATCCAGGCCGTTCTGCAACATGGCGATCATCTTGTACCAGGTCTCGAACATCTCGCGGCCGTAGACGCCCTTGATGGTGATGGCCTTGAAAACGATGCGGGACCAGTCGACCGGAGATTTTCCGGGCGGAATCCCCAGCAGAGCGATCTTGCCGCCCATCACCAGTGCCTCGACCATCTGGTCCAGCGCGATTTGCGAACCGGACATTTCCAGCCCCACGTCAAAGCCTTCTTTCATGCCAAGCTCGGTGATGACGTCCTGAAGGTCTTCTTTGGACACATCGACGGCGCGCACGTTGGGAACAACATGTTCGGCAAGTTTCAGACGATCCGGGTTGATGTCGGTAATCACCACGTGCCGGGCTCCGGCATGACGTGCGACGGCGGCGGCCATGATGCCGATGGGACCTGCACCGGTGATCAGCACGTCCTCGCCTAGCAGGTCGAAACTCAGTGCTGTGTGCACGGCGTTACCCAAGGGATCGAGGATGGCTCCGATCTCGTCAGGAACGTCATCCGGCAGAGGTACCACGTTGAAGGCGGGCAGTTTCAAGTATTGGGCAAAGGCCCCCTGTTCGTTGACGCCGATGCCCCGCGTGCCGGGATCAAGATGGAATTTCCCCGCGCGGCTTTGACGACTTTCGGTTCCGATCAGATGGCCCTCACCTGAACAGCGCTGACCGATTTCCAGCCCGGTCACATTGCGGCCGATTTCGACGATTTCGCCGGCAAATTCGTGCCCGGTGATCATCGGGATCGGCACCGTGGCGGCGGCCCACTCATCCCAGTTCCAGATATGAATATCAGTGCCACAGATGCCGGTCTTGTTGATGCGGATCAGAACCTCTTCCGGGCCGATTTCCGGCACCGGGGCTTGCACCATCCACAGACCTTCCTCGGGTTTGGATTTCTCAAGGGCTTTCATCGTGTTGGGTCGCATCAGATCACTCCCAATTCCTTGCCGACTTTACCAAAGGCCGTCAGTGCACGATCCAATTCGTCCTTTGTTAGAGCCGCATTCATCTGTGTTCGAATCCGCGCCTGACCGCGCGGGACGACGGGAAAGAAGAAGCCCGAAACATAGACGCCCTCATCAAACAGCTTTGAGGCCATATCTTGCGCCAGCGTCGCCTCACCGAGCATCACCGGGATGATCGGGTGTTCGCCGGGCAGCAATTCAAAGCCCAGGTTTTCCAATCCGGCGCGCCAGTATTTCGCGTTGCCGAACAGTTGGGCGCGCAGCATGTTGCCCTCTTCGACCAGACGAATGGCTTCGAGACCTGCGGCAACGATGGACGGTGGCAGCGAGTTTGAGAACAGATAGGGCCTCGCCCGCTGCCGCAGCAGATCGATCACCGGCTGCGGCCCGGCGATGTAACCTCCGATTGCTCCACCGAGTGCCTTGCCCAGTGTCCCCGTCAAAATGTCTACATCGACACTGAAGTGATCCGGCGTGCCTGCACCGTTCGGCCCCATGAAGCCGGTGGCGTGACAGTCATCCACCATAACGATGGCGTCGTATTTATCAGCCAGTTCGCGGATTTTCGGCAGGTTGGCCAGATAGCCGTCCATGGAAAACACTCCGTCGGTGGCGATCATGATATGACGCGCGCCATCCTCGCGTGCCTGTTTCAGCCAGGCTTCGAGGTCGTTCATGTCATTGTTCAGATAGCGATAGCGTTTCGCCTTGCACAGCCGCACCCCGTCGATAATCGAGGCATGGTTCAGACTGTCCGAGATAATGGCGTCTTCAGGCCCTAACAAAGGCTCAAACAATCCGCCATTCGCGTCGAAGCAAGCCGCAAACAGGATCGCGTCGTCCTTGTTCAGGAATTGGGCCAACTTCTGTTCCAACTCGCGGTGAATATCCTGCGTCCCGCAGATAAACCGGACAGAGGCCATGCCAAAGCCTTTGGGCTCCATCGCACCCTTGGCAGCTTCGATCAGCGCGGGGTGGTCGGCCAGACCCAGATAGTTGTTGGCGCACAGGTTGATCACCCGGTTGCCGCCCACCGTTATCTCACCGCCCTGAGGCGAGGTGATCATTCGTTCACGTTTATACAAACCCTCGGATTCGATCTGCGCGAGGGTGTCCGTTACGTGGGACAGGAATGCATCTGCCATGGCGGTCTCCGTTTATGCGAGTCGCGTTTCTAACATAACGGATGTAATTCCCGAATTGGGGAATTACAATATAAAAGATGAAATTCCGCAAAAGTGGACGTCAGGCGTTCTTTACGATCAGAAAGACACGAGCCGGGCTGGTAGCGATGATCGAATGCGCCACGTCCGCCGCATAGCGCGCGGTATCTCCCTGTTGCAGGTCGCGAGAAGCGGTGCCGGATGTTACACGCACTGTGCCTTCCAGCACGGTCAGCTGCTCCCGCGCGCCGCGGGCATGGGGCTGGCTGTTGAGGGCGCCATCCGTATCAAACTGGATATCGTAAACCTCGTGCCCGCCGGCCTCTTCGGGCGGGGACAGGATGCGGATACGGCAGTTCTGGCCCATGTTGTCGATGCTGGGCACTTCGGTATTGCGCAGCACTTCTACCTGATCGGTGGTTTTGGCCTCTTCCAGTAGGCCGGCAAAATCCACCTGCAAGGCCCGTGTCAGGTTCCACAAAGTCGAGATGGTCGGGCTGGATTCGCCCCGTTCGATCTGGCTGACCATCGAGCGGGATACCCCGCTGAGATTGGCCACGGCTTCGAGCGACAGGCCCTTGGCCCGGCGTGCTTCCTTCAGGCGGGCGGGCAGGCGTGTCAGAATATCGTCAGTGTTGTCCGTCATGACGGAATTCCTTGCGTGTTCGGCGCACTGTTGTCAATTCCAACTGTGACGGGACGTCTTACGGGACACGGGTACGTACGTCGGTGCATACTGCAGCCAAATCCCAATGGAGAGTGACATGACCGATATCGTATTGTTGGGCGGAGCCCGTACCGCAATCGGAACATTTGGCGGAGCGCTGGCCTCCACAACGCCCATCGATCTGGCAACCGTGGTGACCCAAGCTGCACTGGAGCGTTCGGGCGTTGAAGCAGGGCAGATTGGAACTGTGGTGTTCGGCAACGTGATCAATACCGAACCGCGCGATATGTATCTGTCCCGCGCCGCTGCAGTACAGGCGGGCCTTCCGATTGAAACCCCTGCAATGAATGTGAATCGGCTGTGCGGGTCGGGTGCTCAGGCGATCGTGTCAGCTGTACAGTCGCTGATGCTGGGCGACGCGGAATTTGCCGTTGCCGGTGGCGCGGAAAGCATGTCGCGCAGCCCCTATATCGTCCCGCAGGCGCGTTGGGGGGCGAAAATGGGGGATGTAAAATCGCTGGACATGATGCTGGGCGCTCTCAACTGTCCGTTTGGCACCGGTCACATGGGCATCACGGCCGAGAATGTCGCCGATGAGCATCAGATCACGCGCGAACAGATGGACGATTTCGCCATGACCAGCCAGACCCGCGCCGCAGCGGCCATCGAGGCGGGGTTTTTCGAGAGCCAGATCGTGCCGGTACAGGTCAAGGTCAAGCGCGACATGGTGGATTTCAAGGTTGATGAGCACCCCAAGGCCACCACCACCGAGGCGTTGGCCGGGTTGCGACCCGCCTTCCGGAAAGACGGTCGTGTGACTGCGGGCAACGCCTCGGGGATCAATGACGGGGCGGCGGCCATGGTTCTGGCGACGGCGGATGCGGCCGCGAAGGCCGGGCTGAAGCCAAGGGCGCGTATCCTGGGCTATGCACATGCCGGGGTGCGCCCCGAAGTTATGGGCATCGGACCGGTTCCCGCTGTTCAGAACCTGCTGAAAAAGACCGGCCTGTCGGTGGAAGATTTTGACGTGATCGAAAGCAATGAGGCGTTCGCGTCGCAGGCGCTGGCGGTAAATCAGGAGCTTGGACTGGATGGTGCCAAGGTGAACCCGAATGGCGGGGCGATTGCGCTGGGGCACCCGGTGGGAGCCACCGGGGCGATTATCACCGTGAAGACCTTACACGAACTGGAACGCACCGGCGGGTCCAAAGGCCTGATCACCATGTGTATTGGTGGCGGTCAGGGCATTGCCATCGCCATCGAGCGGCTTTGACCTGAGGTTGGCGGGGGGCGGGCTGCCCCCCATCGCGCCGACACTTTTTGACCAGATGAAGCAGGCGGACTTGCGTTAGTATAGTGACATGATCATGACGGCGACTGCTGCGCCAGCCGCAGCGCCCAAGGCTGCAGGCAGGATTTTCGAGATCAGCCCGTTGCTGGGAGGTTCTTCCTTTTGCGTCTGAGCGATCAGTGCGTTTTCCACCAGGGCCGGCAGACGCGGGCCAAACCGGGCAAGTACCATGGCGGTTTTGCCGAAATCGCGCAGTGCCGCGCGTGGGCCAATGGATTGCTTGATATAATCCTCGACAACGGGACGCGCGACTTCCCAGATATTCGTATGAGGGTCTAACGAGCGCGCGACGCCTTCGACCACCACCATGGTGCGTTGCAGCAGGATCAGCTCGGTTCGGGTTTCCATGCCAAAGCGCTCGGTGACTTCGAACAGGTAGCTCAGCAAACGGCCCATCGAAATATGGGTGGCGTCCATACCGAAGATCGGCTCTCCGACCGCGCGCAGGGCGCGGGCGAATTCGTCGACATCCTGGTTTGCGGGCACGTAACCGGCCTCGAAATGCACCTCGGCTACACGTTTGTAGTCGCGGCGGATAAAGCCGAAAAGAATTTCGGCATAAACCCGGCGCGTGTATTCGTCGATATGGCCCATGATGCCGTAGTCATAGGCGATGACATCGCCGTTCGCGGCGACTTTCAGGTTGCCCTGATGCATGTCCGCGTGAAAATAGCCATCGCGCAGGGCGTGCAGCAGAAACAGACGCAGAACCCGTTCGGCGAGATCAGATCGATTGTGACCGGCTGCATCCAGTGCGGCGTTGTCTCCCAGTGGGATGCCATCGGCCCAACTGAGCGTCATCACCCGCCGCGCTGACAAAGACCACACGACCGGTGGCAGCCAAAAGCCGTCGTCATCCTTGGTGTTGGCCGCGTATTCCGAGGCGGCAGCACTTTCCAGCCGCAGATCCAGTTCGCCACGGACCACGCCGTCGAAATGTTCGATCACATCCATTGGCCGCAAGCGACGGGCGCCGGGGGCAAACAGATCGACGATGCGGGCGGCGAAATAGAAGGCGTCTACGTCTTTATGGAACGCTTTCTCGATGCCCGGTCGCAGGACCTTTACGGCGACATATTCGCCGGTGCTGACCCTGCGGGCCTTGTGCACCTGTGCGATCGAGGCTGCAGCGATCGGTTCGCTGAATTCTGCGAAAACCTCATCGACTGGCTGGCCGAGTTCTTTTTCAACCTCGGCCAGTGCCTCGGCGCGGGAAAAGGGCGGTAGTTTGTCTTGCAGTACGCGCAGTTGGGCCGCCAGATCTTCGCCCACCACGTCGGGTCGGGTCGAGAGAATCTGACCGAATTTGATATAGGCCGGACCCAATGCCGTCAGTGCACGGGTGGCTGGAGGCATCTCAGGGTCGCCCTTGTAGCCCAGCCATTGGAACGGTTTTCCAAGCGCGTGGGCGACAAAGCGCAGCGCGCGTGGGGCCTCAAACGCATCCAGCACCACATTCATGGCGCCCGTGCGTTCAAACGTGGCGCCTGTGCGGATCAGGCGGATGATGTTGTGGGGTCCACGCATAGGTCAGATCTTCCAGCCGGAATGCAGCGCGGCGATGCCCATGCTGAGGTTGCGGTATTTGGCGTTTTCAAACCCGGCGGTGCGAACCATGTTCAGGAATGTGTCCTGATCGGGGAATTTGCGGATCGATTCCACCAGATACTGATAGCTGTCGTAGTCGTTGGCGATCAGCTTGCCCATGCGCGGGATGACATTGAAGCTGTAGAGGTCATAGAGTTTCTGTAGCCCGTCATTGGGCAGTTGGCTGAATTCCAGCACCATCAGGCGACCACCGGGTTTCAACACGCGATATGCCTCGTTCAGGGCCTCTTGCGGGCGGGTCACATTCCGGATGCCGAACGAAATGGTGTAAACGTCAAACGTGTTGGCCTCGAACGGCAACGCCATCGCGTCCCCTACCACCCAGTTCAGGCTGTCGGCCATCTGGTCGGCCTCGGCGCGCTGGCGGCCCTCAACCAGCATGGGCTCGGTCAGGTCCAGTACAGTGGCATGACCGTGGCCAGCGCGCTTGAGGAAGCGGAACGAGATATCGCCAGTGCCGCCTGCCACGTCCAACAGGCGCTGACCGGGACGCGGGGCCAGCCAGTCCATCATCGCATCTTTCCAGACCCGGTGGATGCCCATCGACATGACATCGTTCATCACATCGTATTTGGAGGCGACCGAGTTGAACACGCCCTGCACGCGACCGGCCTTGTCGGCCTCGCGCACGGTTTCAAACCCGAAATGGGTGGTGTTGTCGTTGGTGTCGGACATGTGGGACGCCTCTGTGTGTGTTGCCCATCCTTATAGGCCTGATTGCTGGGAAGACAATCGCGCGAAAAGGTAGCAGGGGCCATGACGCGTCACAGAAATTCCTCAGTCTCTGAATAGGACTACCGATATACGTTAATGAGCGGTTCTTCCGGCATGCCCTATTTTTTGATCTTTGCAATCTTAGTCTCGTTAGTTCTGACCCTTGTCTTCATCGGGTGGCGGATCGCGGCCGTTTTACGCACGATCCGTAACGTGCGGCAGGCCAAAGGGATTGGCGACAAGCTGGACGCAGCCATCGGTCATCTCCCGAATGATCTGCTTACGTCCTCAATCTCGCGGGCGGGCAGCGAACGGCCTGCGCAGCAATCTTTGACGCGACTGACCTTTCGTGCGACGCCCGGTGTCATCATTCTGACGGCGGTGTTATCGGTTGCGTTGTTTTACATCAGCTTTGTCCAACCGGAACTGGCACAGACAGACGAGCTTTTTCCGTCACTGGACGCGGAGATGGTGGTCTTTATCAAGGTGGGCGTCATGGCGTTGGTCGCTTATACGCTGATCTTTCATCTGGCTAATTCCACCTCAATCGACGGGTCCGAGCTTGTGACGATGGGGCCGCTGTTCCAGCGACGGTATTTTGACCTCACGAAACTCACCAGGATCAGCCTCAGGAACGACGGGAGATATATTCTGCGTTTTTCAGATGGGAAGACGGCGCGGATTCTGAAATATGTAACCGGACATGATGAAATGGTGCAGGCACTGGAAGGTGCCCTTGCAGCAAATCAGGAGAGCGCATGCCGGAACTTCCCGAAGTCGAAACGGTCCGCCGCGGGTTAACCCCCGCGATGGAGGGTGTGGTGATCGAACGCGCGGATGTGAAGCGCCCTGATCTGCGCTGGCCGTTTCCTGATCGGATGGCCGACAGGCTGACCGGGCAGCGCGTGGATCGCCTGCGGAGGCGGTCGAAATACATTCTTGCAGATTTGAGCAGCGGTGAAACTCTGCTGATCCATCTGGGCATGTCCGGGCGCATGACCGTATCCGGTGATCCGCTGGGGCAGTTCGCGCATGAGCACCCGATGCCGGAAAAACATGACCATGTCGTGTTTCACATGGCCAACGGTGCCCGCGTCACCTTCAACGATCCGCGTCGTTTCGGGGCAATGGATCTGCTGCCGACCGTAACGGCCGATGAGCACAAGCTGCTGTCGGTTCTGGGGCCCGAGCCTTTGGGCAATGATTTTCACGAACAGCACCTAGTAGATGCGTTCAAGGGCAAGAACACGCCTGTCAAATCGGCACTTCTGGATCAGGGAATCGTTGCCGGATTGGGCAATATCTATGTCTGCGAGGCGCTTTATCGCGCCGGCGTGTCGCCACGCCGCAAGGCCGGAAAAATTTCTGCGGCCCGAGTTTCGGCCCTGGTTCCGATTATCCGACAGGTGTTGCAAGAGGCCATCGAGGCTGGCGGGTCATCCCTGCGCGATTTCCGCCAAGCCGATGGAGAACTTGGATATTTTCAGCACAGCTTTGACGTTTATGGCCGCGAGGGAGAACTGTGCAGAACCCAAGGGTGCGGCCATGTCATTAAAAGAATCACCCAGTCCGGTCGCTCATCGTTCTACTGCGCGCAATGCCAAAGATAGCTTGATCCAAGTTTTTCGCGTGGTAAGGAATCGTACCTGAACGGAACAACCGGAAGCTTAGACCTCATGGCTTTTGAGACGATCATCGTCGAAATCGAAGACCACGTCGCCCTTATTAAACTTGATAGACCAGATGCGATGAATGCACTGAACACCCAGTTAATGGGTGAACTCTGCGTGGCGCTGGAAGAGGCGGACGACAACGACAAGGTGCGTTGCATTATCATTACTGGCTCGGACAAGGCGTTTGCCGCCGGCGCGGACATCAAGGAGATGTCCGAGATGAGCTTTGTCGATGTCTACAGCCAGAACCTGTTTGGCGATGCCAATGACCGGATAAGCGCAATTCGCAAACCGATCATTGCCGCGGTTGCGGGCTATGCGCTGGGCGGAGGCTGCGAACTGGCCATGCTCTGTGATTTCATCATTGCTGCGGATACGGCCAAGTTTGGCCAGCCCGAGATTAATCTGGGCGTTATTGCAGGTCTTGGCGGTACGCAGCGTCTGACCCGGTTTGTTGGAAAGTCCAAATCGATGGATATGAACCTGACTGGGCGCTTCATGGATGCCGAGGAAGCCGAACGCGCCGGGCTGGTCAGCCGGGTCGTACCTGCCAAGAAGCTGACCGAAGAGGCCATCGGCGCGGCCCAGAAGATCGCCGAGAAATCGCAGCTGAGCGCGATGGCAGCGAAAGAGGCTGTCAACCGAAGCTATGAACTGCCGCTGAGCGAGGGCATGCTGTTCGAACGGCGCGTCTTCCATTCGATGTTCGCAACCGAAGATCAGAAGGAAGGCATGGCCGCCTTTCTGGAAAAACGTTCGGCCCAGTTCCGCGATAAGTAAGCCACGTACTCGATACAGATCGAGAATCGGAACAGGCGGGCTTGGCCCGCCTTTTTCATGGCCGGTATGCGTCGCGCACGAATCGGCTTGGCAAAGCCTGCAATCTTGGATAAGTAGCCCCGCAATATATGCGCGTGCGGCCCGCTTGGCCCGATTCACATTCGTGATTTTTGATCAGGTGCGGATTGTCCGTGGCGCGCTCGTTTAGATAACCGTACCGAAAAAGGTCAAAGACACATGGCAAATTCGCCCCAGGCAAAGAAACGCGCACGTCAGAACGAAAAGCGTTTCGCAGTCAACAAAGCCCGCCGTTCGCGCATCCGTACCTACCTGCGCAAAGTTGAAGAAGCGATCGCATCCGGCGACAAAGAAGCCGCAACCGCAGCCCTGCGTGCAGCTCAACCCGAACTGATGCGCGGCGTCACCAAAGGTGTTTTCCACAAGAACACTGCAGCCCGCAAAATGTCGCGTCTGTCGTCCCGCGTGAAGGCGCTGGGCTAAGCAGCCGTTTGACCCTTGGTCACGTAAGCAAAGCTGATCTATTTTGAAGGGCGTCGCACCAAGCGGCGCCCTTCTTGCTGTTGCCAGAATACCTCGCCTTCACGAAACCGAGAGATTCTTTCGGCTCAGAACCCGAGTCAATATCAGAGTTTCGTTGCCGTGCGCCTTAGCCTCTTGTTACCACTAAGTCAGCGATTCACTCGCATGGGGGGACAGGCTGTTTCGGCGATCATACTGACGGGCATCAGGACGGTCACGAAACGAATGTCGGCAACCGGGCAACACCGGTTTGTTGATCTGCTATAGGTCTCGGGCAACCGACGACCTGTGCCCTGTCGAAAAAAAATGATTGCGATGCGCAACCCGGTTTAAGGGACGTCTTTTTTGTGGCGTCCGATGGCCAGGCCGTGCTGACTTTCGGGGACAGACCCGCCAGCCTTATATGGTTTGGCGAGAGGATACCCTTTTGCGTGTGAGTCCCTAAAACCGGGAAACCGGGACAGAGTAATAAGGCTGATCAGGCCAATAAAGAATGGGATGCGTGAGGCGCTTAATGACACAAGAAAAATGGGGACTACTGCGTAACAAACTGCTCAAGGCGATCGGCAAGAACAACTACACCACCTGGATCGAACCTCTTGAATTCCAAGAGCTGCAGGATGGTGTTGCGGTGTTCTCGGTGCCGACGAACTTTATGGGCAACTACGTGAGCCAAAACTTTGCGGATCTCATTTTATACGAGATGAACACTGCAGGGGAACCGGTGCAGCGTCTGGCATTTCGCGTTGCGGCGAATTCACCAGTGCGCCCGTCAAACGAGGCCGATGTTGAACCTGCAATTACGCAGGACTATTCCAAGCCCCAGCCGGTGCCACAGCAGGCCGAACCTGCAAATGATGCGCTAGAATCCTTGCAAGCCGCGCCTTTGGACGCCCGGTTCACTTTTGACAGCTTTGTGGTCGGCAAGCCGAACGAACTGGCCCATGCCGCGGCACGCCGCGTTTCGGAAGGTGGCCCTGTCACCTTCAACCCCCTGGTTCTCTATGGTGGTGTCGGCCTTGGTAAAACGCACCTGATGCACGCAATCGCGTGGGAGCTGAAGACCAAACGCCCGGACCTGAATGTGCTGTACCTGTCGGCAGAGCAATTCATGTACCGTTTTGTTCAGGCGCTGCGCGAACGCCGGATGATGGATTTCAAACATTTGTTCCGCTCGGTCGATGTGCTGATGGTGGATGACGTGCAGTTCATCGCAGGCAAGGATTCGACGCAGGAAGAGTTTTTCCACACGTTCAACGCACTGGTGGATCAGAACAAACAGATCATCATTTCAGCCGACCGCGCCCCGGGTGAGATCAAGGATCTGGAAGACCGCGTGAAATCGCGCCTGCAATGTGGTCTGGTCGTCGACCTGCACCCGACCGACTACGAACTGCGTCTGGGCATTCTGCAAAACAAAGTGCAGCAATACAGCAGCACCTATCCCGATCTGACGATTGCCGACGGCGTCCTGGAGTTCCTCGCGCACCGTATTTCGACAAACGTGCGCGTGCTTGAAGGCGCGCTGACCCGTCTGTTCGCCTTTGCCTCGCTGGTGGGGCGTGAGATCGACATGGAACTAACACAGGATTGTCTGGCCGACGTGCTGCGCGCCTCCGAGCGCAAAATCACCGTCGAGGAAATCCAGCGCAAGGTCTCGGACTATTACAACATCCGCCTGTCGGACATTATTGGCCCCAAACGTCTGCGGTCTTATGCCCGCCCGCGTCAGGTGGCGATGTATCTGTGCAAGCAATTGACCAGCCGGTCCCTGCCCGAGATTGGCCGACGTTTTGGCGGACGTGACCACACCACGGTTATGCACGGTGTCAAACGCATCGAAGAGTTGAAAACCACGGACGGCCAGATTGCGGAAGACGTAGAGATGCTGCGCCGGTCGCTTGAGGCCTGAACTTCATCCCCAGTTGCTTTGAAAACGCCCCGGTGCCTCACGACCGGGGCGTTTTCTTGTGCGCAATAGTCCACGGTCGGAAATGAACTGTGCCCGGCGGGCCACGCGCCCCTTGACGGTTTGAGCATTCCGACCCAGAAATCCGTAAAAAATCCTTGTGCCTCAGGGTGGAACCGCTAACGTGCCAGTCCCGCCCATTTTCGGCACGCAAGTCAGAGGAATTGAGGGTATGAAGATCAGCATCGAACGCGGCACCCTTCTCAAGGCCGTTTCGCAGGCCCAATCCGTTGTAGAACGGCGCAACACTATTCCCATACTTGCCAATGTGCTGATCGAGGCCGAAGGCGATCAAGCCCAGTTCCGCGCTACCGATCTTGATATCGAAGTGGTCGACAAGGCCCCGGCGCAGGTTGAAAAAGCAGGGGCGACGACGGTCGCCGCGACGACGCTGCACGAGATTGTGCGCAAACTGCCGGACGGGGCATTGGTGACCCTGACTGCCGACAGTGCAGCGGGGCGCCTGACAGTGGAGGCGGGCCGGTCGAACTTCTCGCTGGCGACGCTGCCGAAAGAGGATTTCCCGGTGATGGCGTCTTCTGAGTATCAGTCGAATTTCACCGCTTCGGCCGCGTTGTTGCGGCGGCTGTTCGATAAATCGAAGTTTGCCATCTCGACCGAAGAAACCCGTTATTACCTGAACGGTGTGTATATGCACGTGGCCGATGGGTCCGAAGGCGGCAAAGTGCTGCGCTGTGTGGCGACCGACGGTCACCGTTTGGCTCGTATTGATGCGGACCTGCCCGATGGCGCCGCGGATATGCCGGGCGTGATCGTGCCGCGTAAAACCGTGGGCGAGCTGCGCAAGCTGCTGGATGATGACGAGATGGATATCGCGGTGTCCGTCAGCGAAACCAAAGTCCGCTTTGCAACGCCTGATATCACACTGACTTCGAAAGTGATCGACGGCACTTTCCCTGATTACACGCGGGTCATTCCGCAGGGCAACACGCGCCAGTTGGAAGTGGATGCCGCAGAATTCGCACAGGCGGTTGACCGGGTGGCGACGGTTTCGTCAGAACGCTCGCGCGCGGTAAAGCTGCAGCTGGACGCGGATAAGCTGGTCCTTTCGGTCAATGCACCCGACAGTGGCGCGGCCGAAGAAGAACTTGCCGTGGCCTATGGGGATGAACGGCTTGAGATAGGGTTCAACGCCAAATACCTGCTCGAAATTGCGTCTCAGGTGGATCGCGAGAACGCGGTGTTCCTGTTCAATTCGGCCGGAGATCCGACGCTGATGCGTGAAGGCAATGACCAAAGCGCGGTCTATGTTGTCATGCCGATGCGTGTCTGATCGACCCCGCGGGGTGGTTTCTAACGAAAGGAAGGGGTCATGACTTTGGCCCTGACCGAACTTACGGTCTCGCATTTCCGGTCTCATAAGCTGGCGCGGTTGTCTTTGGATGGGCGGCCAGTGGCGATTCATGGACCGAACGGGGCTGGTAAAACCAATATTCTGGAAGCCGTATCGTTGTTTTCGCCCGGTCGCGGGATGCGTCGGGCCAGCGCGGCCGAGATGACCCGGCGGCCAGAGGCGCTGGGCTGGAAGCTGTCCGGATTGTTGCGGGCGCAGAACCAGAATTATGAGATTGAAACCTGGTCCGAAAGCGGCGCGGCGCGGCAGGTTCGCATTGATGGCAAGGCATCCAGCCAGATTGATCTTGGCAAACTGGCGCGGATCGTTTGGTTGATCCCCTCGATGGACCGGCTTTGGATCGAAGGGGCCGAGGGCCGGCGACGGTTTCTAGACCGTATCGCGCTGAGTTTCGACCCAACTCATGCCGAGGCGTCTTTGACCTATGAGAAATCCATGCGCGAGCGCAATCGCCTGCTGAAAGAAAATGTGCGCGATGCCCACTGGTATGCTGCGCTGGAAGGCCAGATGGCCGAAACAGGCCATCGAATCCACGCGGCGCGGATGGCTGCGCTGGACCATTTGCGGGTGGCACAGGATCAAGCAGAAACCGCCTTTCCGTCGGCGGAACTGGAACTTGTGCAAACCGAAGGCGAGATGCCCGAAACAACAGCGGACTTGCGCGAAGCGCTGAACGAAAGCCGGTTCCGTGACCTGGCCGCTGGGCGCACGCTGGTGGGGCCACACCGGTCAGACCTCTATGGGGTGTTTGCCGCCAAGGGGGTTCCGGCCAAGGATTGCTCGACCGGTGAACAGAAGGCACTGCTGGTTTCGTTGATCCTGTCCAATGCGCGGGCCTTGGCCGGGATGGTGGGCGCACCACCGATCGTGTTGCTGGACGAGGTGGCCGCGCATCTGGACGCGGATCGGCGGGCGGCTCTGTATGACGAGATTTGCGCGTTGGGCGCTCAGGCCTGGATGACGGGCACCGGGCCTGAGTTGTTTGCGGAACTGGCGGACCGGGCCCATACGCTGATCGTCACCGAAGGCGACGAGGGTTCGGTTGTCAGCACTTAGGCCGGATCACCGACTTTGCGTTCCCACAGGAAGCCGCGCATCACTTCGTCAACGGGTGTCTGCGCCATATGGTTGACGTAGTTCGACATGGTCTTTTGTGCCAGGCCCAGTACCACGTCCAGAACGGCGCGGTGTGTATAGCCTGCGTCAAAGAACGCTTGAAGCTGTCCGTCAGTGGGGTTCCCGCGTGTCTGCATCATTTGCAGGGTGAAGGTGCGCAGGGCTTCCAGCTTTGCCGACGGCAACGGGGTTTCGTTGCGCAGGGCTTCTGTAATCTCGTCTGACACTTTCATCATCTTGGCGATGCCTGTGTGGGCTGGCACGCAGTAATGGCACTCATTCTCTACGTTGATGGTCTGCCAGACGACGGTTTTTTCGTCGTTGTCGAAATCGGTCTGCAAGAACAGGTGGTGCAGGACTTGATAGCCTTCCAAATGCTGCGGGCTTTCCGCCATCACCTTGTGCAGGCCGGGCAGGCGGCCAAACGCAGCCTGGGATTTCTCGAGCAGCAGTTTTGAGCCTTCGGGGGCTGTGGATAGGTCATGAGACGGGAAATTGGCCATGTTGGAGCTCCTATTTCTGGCGTGATGAGACAGAAATAGGGTTTCTTGAGCAATCACTCAAGTATATATTTGAGTGATCGTTCAAGAATTGGTGAAAAGCAATGCCCCGCAAACCCGCCTACGACCGAGACGCGTTAATCGCGCAGGCCCGCGACATTTTCTGGCGCCACGGCTGGGCAGGAACGTCGTTAAAAGATCTGGAGCACGAGCTGAAACTAAAACCCGGCAGTTTCTACGCGGCCTTCGGATCGAAGGATGCGTTGTATGCCCTGGCGTTAGAGCGCTATGCACAGGAGGGGGTCGCCAACATGATGGCTTTGGCGCGGGAATTGGGGCCTCTTGGGGCGCTCAAAGCCCAGCCGCTACGCGTGATTGCGGCGTCGGAATTGCCAGCCAAAGCCTGCATGTTGTCCAAGACCTATGCCGAATTGCAGGCCCGGGGCCACGATTTGGCGGGCCAGGCCCGTACCCACATGGTCGCAATGAAGACCTGTTTCGCAGACCTGTTTCGCCGCGCGCAGCAGGCCGGTGAGATCGGTCCAAACCACGACCCGGACCGTCTTGCGGCCCGGTACCAATCCGACCTTCTTGGCCTGCGGATGTCGGCGGAACGGGATGATGTAAACGCGGTGGAAATCGCAGAAGATATCGCCGCTGATCTCGATCGGCTTTGATCCGCAATTAATTCCAGCCCACACCACAAAATATTGGGGGATCGCGTGACATTCCCCACCAGAAAACGTATAAGTTACCAAAATAATATAGGTACTAACGGCATGTCCGAAGACGCACAGGCACCACAAGAATATGGCGCGGATTCTATTAAGGTTCTCAAAGGCTTGGAGGCTGTCCGTAAGCGCCCTGGTATGTATATCGGCGACACCGACGACGGCTCGGGTCTGCACCACATGGTGTATGAAGTTGTCGACAACGGAATTGACGAGGCATTGGCCGGTCATGCCGACCATGTGACGGTGAAAATCCACGCCGATTCCAGCGTGTCGGTGAGTGATAACGGGCGCGGAATTCCGGTCGATATTCACCCGGAAGAGGGCGTTTCGGCCGCCGAAGTTATCATGACCCAGCTACACGCAGGCGGGAAGTTCGACAGTAATTCGTACAAAGTGTCTGGTGGTCTGCACGGAGTGGGCGTTTCGGTGGTGAATGCGCTGTCGAACTGGCTGGAGCTGCGCGTCTGGCGCAATGGCAAGGAACACGTGGCCCGGTTCGAAGGTGGTGAAACGACCGAGCACCTAAAGGTTGTCAGTGAATGCGGTGATCGCACGGGTACCGAGGTGCGGTTCCTGGCTTCGACCGACACGTTCTCGAACTTGGAATATTCCTTTGACACTCTGGAAAAGCGTCTGCGCGAACTGGCCTTCCTGAACTCGGGCGTGCGGATCATTCTGATCGACGAGCGCCCGGCGGAACGGCTGGAGACCGAGCTGTTCTATGAAGGCGGCGTCAAGGAGTTCGTCAAATATCTGGACCGCTCCAAGACCGCAGCGATGCCGGAGCCGATCTATATCAAGGGTGAACGAGACGATATCGGCGTTGAAATCGCGATGTGGTGGAATGACAGCTATCACGAGACGGTGCTGCCTTTCACCAACAACATTCCACAGCGTGATGGCGGCACCCACGTAGCGGGCTTCCGTGGTGCGTTGACCCGGACGATCAACAACTACGCGCAATCCAGCGGGATCGCGAAAAAGGAAAAGGTCAGCTTTACCGGTGACGATGCGCGCGAGGGCCTGACCTGTGTGCTGTCGGTCAAGGTGCCGGACCCGAAATTCTCGTCTCAGACCAAGGACAAGCTGGTCAGCTCCGAAGTGCGTCCGGCGGTTGAAGGGCTGATGAACGAAAAACTGGCCGAGTGGTTCGAGGAAAACCCCAACGAGGCCAAGACCATTGTCGGCAAAATCATCGAGGCCGCTTTGGCGCGCGAGGCTGCCCGAAAGGCCCGTGAGCTAACCCGTCGCAAGACCGCGATGGACGTCAATTATCTGGCCGGCAAATTGAAAGACTGCTCCGAGAAGGATCCATCCAAAACCGAGGTTTTCCTGGTCGAAGGGGATTCGGCCGGTGGGTCGGCGCAAACAGGTCGGGATCGTCTGACCCAAGCGGTACTGCCGTTGCGCGGGAAAATCCTGAACGTCGAACGCGCCCGGTTCGACCGGATGCTATCCTCGCAAGAGATCGGCAATCTGGTCATGGCGCTGGGCACCGGTATTGGCCGCGATGAGTTCAACATCGAAAAGCTGCGCTACCACAAGATCGTCATCATGACCGATGCGGATGTGGACGGTGCGCATATCCGCACACTGTTGCTGACCTTCTTCTACCGGCAGATGCCGGAGCTGATTGAGGGCGGGTATCTTTATATCGCGCAGCCGCCGCTTTATAAGGTGTCGCGGGGTAAGTCCGAAGTGTACCTGAAGGACCAGGCGGCGCTGGACGATTATCTGATCAATCAGGGTGTCGAAGGGGCTGTTCTAAAGCTGGGTTCGGGCGAGGAGATCATCGGTCAGGACCTGACCCGTGTCGTAGATGAGGCGCGGCAGCTTAAACGCGTATTGGATGCGTTTCCGACGCATTATCCGCGCCACATTCTGGAACAGGCCGCCGTCGCCGGAGCATTCGTACCGGGTGCGGTTGATGCCGACCTGCAGGGCGTGGCCGACAAGGTTGCTGCCCGTCTGGACCTGATCGCGCTGGAATACGAACGCGGCTGGCAAGGCCGGATCACCCAGGATCACGGCATTCGTTTGGCGCGCATCCTGCGTGGGGTCGAAGAAGTGCGCACACTGGATGGTCCGATGCTCCGATCCGGCGAAGCCCGCAAGACCGGCAGTTTCACGCAGAGCCTGCAGGAAATCTACAATACGCCCGCAACTCTGGTTCGCCGCGACCGGTTACAGGCCATCCACGGCCCGCTGGATCTGCTGCGCGCCATCCTGGAAGAGGGCGAAAAGGGTTTGTCACTGCAGCGCTACAAGGGTCTGGGCGAAATGAACCCGGATCAGCTGTGGGAAACCACGCTGGACCCGGATGCACGCACCTTGTTGCAAGTTCGGGTGGATGACATGGTCGAGGCGGATGATCTGTTTACCAAGCTGATGGGAGATGTGGTCGAACCGCGCCGTGAATTCATCCAGCAAAATGCGCTGAGCGTAGAGAACCTGGATTTTTGATGGCTGTTGTTATGAGCACAGAAACCTCGATCAGCATTGGCACCGAGATGGTCAGGCCCGCCCTTTCACCAAATTCCTATAAGCTGACGGCGACATTCCAGACCATTTTCGGAAGGCCCTCGAAAACGCAGTGGAGTCTGCGTAGCCAAGCCGCAGTGCGGTCTCACCAACGGACTTCCCTGCTGGACCCAGCAGCTTCTTTGCTTCTTCCAGTTTGACACCAGATATGACCTGAGAGGCTGATTGCCCGTAAGGGGCCAACCGATTGTTCAATGTCTCCCGGTGGAAACCGCATAGGCGCGCCAGTTCGTCTACACCAAATCCCGGCTCGCCAAGATGAATCCGGATCAGGCCCTGAAGCCCGGCTAAGAAATCTTGAGGCGCATGCTGGTCGGGGGTAGCGCCTGTCAGGTCTGACGGGTTTTCCAATGTTTCCGAGAGCAACTGATGGCTCAGCCAGGTTGAAGGAAACCGGATCGAAAATCCCTGTGGGCTGCACTTGATGGCTTGAACACCATGAAAGTGCCTCGGTAGCACGTCAGGTTCGCTTACCCGTAAAATGATTTGGCTCGGGTCCCACCTGAAATCCATAACTCGGTGCAGTAGTGATATCCAAATGCTCGCCAGAAATGCGTCGGTCTGTCCGGGCGAAACCGAAATGTTGAAATTCCGCTTGGCACTGAAATAAGCGTGCTCGCCTTCCACAAGCAGCGATTGTGTGACCGCGTTGGATTCTTTCGAGACGGCTTGAGTGTAGCGCGTAAAAAAGTCGCCCAGCGTCAACGCCTCGGCCAACGTGTCACCAAGAGGCAGAAACCGAACAAGGTCAATTGATTGACCAACTTGCGCACAAAAATCTGGTGATGTTGCGTCAGCGGCGGCTTGATGGATTTTATAGATCGTCTCGTGTGGCAGGAAATTCTGGCGATCCATCACTTGGGATTCGCTAACCCCCAGAGGATCTAGAACGAAGGCCGGTTCAACACCGGCACCACGCAAAGCAGCTACCACGGGTGCAGCAACCGATGCCCGAACCAAAGGCAAGGCCTTCTTTGTGTTTTGGTCAAATGCGTCCATGCCGCCCTCAAATATCATGAAGTTAACGACAGAAAGACAGTAAACACACAAAAAAGGCGCCAAAAGCTTGCAGAATGCCAAACTATTTTGGCAAAGCCTGTCATACTGTCAGGCAAATTCCGGCAATCACTCTAAAATCACATTCATAAATATACATCTGTGATTCGTATTTGGAGGGCCTCAATGACACCGAAATTCAAACACATGGTGGCCACGGCAGCCTTTTCTGCAAGCCTGGCAATCACGGGCCAAGGTTCTGCGCAGGAAGAAAAGTTTCCGATCCTCTTTACCAACGTCCACGTGTTTAACGGTGTCGATGAACAGCGAATTGAGAACGCAAACGTTCTGGTCGTGGACAACCTGATCGCAGAAGTATCAGCGGAACCACTGGCCGTTGCCAATGCCCAGATCTTTGACGGTGGTGGTCGAACCCTGATGCCGGGCTTGATCGATGCCCACGTGCATATGGCAATCACCGAGCCCGTCGCGGACCTGAGGGACAACTTTGACTGGATGTATTGGGGTGCGGTTTCCACAATTGAAGCCGAGAAAATGCTGCTGCGTGGATTCACAACCGTTCGGGACGCGGGCGGCCCGGCAATTGGTCTGCAAAAAGCAATAGATCGCGGTAAGGCCGTGGGGCCAAGGATTTACGCATCAGGGCCGGTCATCTCACAGACTTCCGGACATGGCGAGCATCGGGTCTATACCGAACCCCACCCGAACTTCATGGGGGCGCAGCCGTCTTTCTTCAACCAGCATGTCGAGTTCCTAGCCGATGGCGTACCCGAGGTTTTGCGGGCAACGCGCGAAGCCCTGCGCATGGGCGCGGTGCAGATCAAGGTAATGGCAGGCGGTGGCGTGTCATCTTCGGTTGATCCGTTGCACACCGTTCAGGGATTGCCGGAAGAGTTGGAGGCGTCGGTTCGCGCAGCGGCCGATTGGGGGACGTATGTAATGGTCCACGCCTATAACGACGACTCGATCCTGCGGTCGCTGGAAGCGGGCGTCATCAGCATAGAACATGGGCAACTGATGACCGAAGTATCGGCGCAGGCCATCAAAGACACCGGTGCCTGGATTGTCCCGTTTTATTCTCTGCTCGGGCTTGATGAGGAAGTTGTCAAGAAGGCGCTTGGCCCTGCGGCAGCGCCCAAATTCCTTGATGTTCAGGCAGGTGCGCGCAACCAAATGAAACTGTTGAAAGAGTATGAGATCGAAAATGTCGCGTTCTCAACCGATATCATCGGCGACCCGGTTGCTTTGACCAAGCAGAACGACGAGTTCAAATACCGGCTGGAGGCGTGGACTTCGTACGAAATCCTGCAACAGGCCACGTCAAAATCGGCCGCACTTCTGGCTCTGTCAGGAAAACTCAACCCCTACCAAGCAGGCCCGCTGGGCGTGATCGAACAGGGCGCATACGCCGATCTGCTACTGGTCGAGGGAAACCCGGTCGAAGATGCCGAGATACTAGTCGATTACACCAACAACATCGATCTGATCATGAAGGACGGCGTGATCTACAAGAATACACTCGAATGAGCGGAGTATACCGGAATTTGACTCCTGCGCCTTGCGTCGTCGATCCTGAACGGAGGAGCGATCAATGAACAAGGCAATCGCAATAGCTCTTTGCGTATTTGGGATCGGCGTTGCTGGAGCGGCAGTGGACGAAACCCACAGCCGATATTTTCTGGAGATCGGGGAACCAAACCCCGATGCCTGGCATACCATGATCGACAACCCGACCGACCGGGAAAAGGACATGGGCGCAGCGCTCGCCGCAATGGGCGGCGAGATGATCAGCGATTTCTGGGGACTGACAGATGGAAAAAACTTCATCACTGTCCGTTTCCCGGGCGATCCGAGCATGGTGCAGGCCAGGTATTCTTCGCGTCTGAGCCAAGGGGCTCTGAAAGACTACACGTTCATCGGACTGATGACGAGCGCAGACATGATCGAAGCCCTGAAGCGCGTGCCGGAATTTTTATCTCCGGTTGAATGAGGTTAGGAAGCAAAGGAACAATCAATGAAGATCGCATACGGAATTCTGGCAGTATTAGCAGTTATGTGTTTCACCCTTGGAGGCAGCGATGCCTACGCCAAGGACAACAAGGGAAAAAAGCAGAACAAGGGGGGCAAGGACCGTGATGTCAGCATTCAGATTGAAGACAAACCCGGCAAAGGTCCAAAGGCTGTGCCACCTGGTCAGATCAAACGCTACACGCGCGGTGCCAAGCTCCCATCTGACCTGGAGTTCGAAGAAATTGGGGACCTTTCCAAATGGAAGCTGAAGGAGCCGGGCAAAGGAAACCGCTATATTCAGGTCGATGGCGAAGTCCTCGAAGTTACAAATGACCTGTCTACCGTTGTTGATGCCGTCGGCATCGTCGGTGATCTTCTCAACTAGACGAAAGTACGATGTTTCAGGGCAAGAATTACCTCGTTTGCCCTGACGCTGGCCGGGGCGATCTTTCTGTGAACCCCGGCCCAAGTTCAATACCCGGACACCGGGCCTAGCGAAGAAAAAAGCCCTTCTAATACTTTTTGCGCTTGCTACCTTTTCATCAACACGCGTCCAATAGGTCGATGACGTTCAGACTTTTGAACCAAGCCAGAATTCCATTGAGGCTACCACCAATAGGCCAAGTGTACTGATGGGCAGAATAAAGGCGACTGGCTGGGCTAACAGAGACGATTAGTGACACGGCCCAAATGACCAGAATATGGTTCAGAAAGAGCGTTCAGGTTGGTGGGCTGAATATCTGCTCATGAAAGATTGAACGGCGAAAGCGGCGATAGGGGAGCGCATGAGGGTTTGGCTAATTAGAACAATTGGGCTTGTCGCAATTCTCGCTTTCACAACTGTCGCATTTGTTTGGTTGTTGCTTGCTGCTCCGATGTTCTCGGACATGCGACGTGGCCTTGTAGAAAGAGTTCTTTCGGAACAAATTGGTCGGCCACTACTAGTCAACGATGATGTAAGCGTCGCGCTTGGACGCATTAGTCACATTTACGTCGGCGGGGTGGTCATCCCGAGCCAGACAATGCCGGAGTCGCCACTTGTAGAATTGAACCTGCTGGAACTGGAGTTGGACATTGCCGCTTTGACCAATGGGCGTCTGCATTTTGACAATCTGGTAGTGGAAGGCCTCCAAGCGAATATTCTTACAGCCGCAGATGGCACAACAAGTTGGCGAAAAGGCAGGCCAACACCCAAGCCAGCTTCCGAGGAAACTGTATCAACGGATGATCAAAAGGACGTCGCTAGCGCTGACAGTACCGATGAGAGCGACACCGAAAGCAGTGGAATCCTGAACTTTCTGAGCGACAAGAACGTCAGTTTCAAGTCAATCGGGCTAAACATCGACGACAAGGTCTCGGGCTTCTCATTTGTGTTTGACCTCCAGTCACTCGCTCTTGAACAAGCGGAAAATGGACAAAGAACAAAGGTCTCTGGTTCCGGCTCCGTCAACGGTCAGGGTTTCGAAATCGAAGGCGACTACCCTCATGACGCGCCATTTACGACGCGGGCCAGTTTTGGAGAAATGACCGTGAGCTATGATGGCGAGCCCTTCACGGAAGACGAAGGTGGTGGCTATCGAGCTGTATTGGAGATGGACACCGGTGAATTCGGTGATTTTCTGGATGTCATTGGATTGGAACGCGTTTTGGAAGGCAATGGTCAGCTGCAAGCAGAGCTCGTGTCTCAGGACGCTCTCAAGATCGAGGCGTTTACAACTACCATAAGCCTGGAAGATGGGCAGAAACTCGAAGCTGAGGGCGCAATAGATGACCTCTACACCGCTCAGGGCGTCGATCTGCTTTTCAACGCGCGACTTCATCCTGAAGGACAGCCGCCGCCAGCAGCAAAAAGTATCCAGGAATTGAAGTTTACGGGCTTTGAAATGCATATGGTAGGATCACTAGCTTCCTTCGAATTCGAGAAGCTACTTTTTCAAACCAACGCATTCGACCAAGGGCTGGACGTGATAGGGCCAGCCTCAATCGATAGCATTCGCCGCATGCCGGACGGTCGCCTGGCCATGCTGGGCATTGCCTTGCAAGCCGGTCCAATTGACGAGCCTGTCCTGAAAGCTGAAGGTGAAATCCTCGATCTGCTTCAGCTTCAGAACGTAACTTTCGATGGTGTGCTTAACGGGCCCGCTAAGTTGATTTTGCCGAACCTAGATGAAGGTTACGTTAACCAGTTCGGCGGCATCAAAGCCGATTTCAACATATCCAATGCGGGCGGGCCGGTTTCACTCAACAGGTTTAACGCGACTACTTACGACACCGATCTCTGGGCGCTCGATCTCGCACTATCTGTCAACGAGTTAAAAGGGCTGGCTGGTCTCGATTTCGACGTGGAACTGGATGTTGACGACAGTGCCCCGTTTTTGACCGCGCTCAACCTGCAACCTGTCGAAATTGGCGCACTGGCTATCGATGCTGCAACCTCTAGGCAGGGCGAAGACTTTGATGCTGCAATCAAGTTCGAAGCCGGGTCTTCGCAACTTCTGGCCGCTTTGGATGCACGGTTTCCCGAAGGTGCATCCGTCGTTCGTGGCAACATTACGAGCGAGCGACTGGATCTCGACGACCTGAAGAACCTGACCGCCGTGCTGGACCAACTGAAAAGTCTAGTAGGCGAAACTTCAAAAAAACCTGAAGCCGAAGTTCAGCCTTTGGTTTTGCCGAAGGAGACAGATGTTCAGCCCTTGGTGTTGCCAAAGGAAAAAGGGAAACCTGCCGATCTTCTGGATGTGCAACGCGTGCTACGAGAAGCTGACGTCGAGATACAAATCGAATTCAAAGAGATTGTAGGCCAACAAGGCGTAACATCTGTTTCCAGCCAATTATCTGCCAAAGAAGGAACTGTGGATTTCGGCCCGCTCCAGATGGCTTATGGTGGCGGAAACTTCAGCCTGCGTGCGGTTATGGATCTGATTGACTCACCTGATTGGCTTTCATTGTCAGGATCGACCTCGGGATGGGAATTTGGTGAGATCCTTGATGAATTGGGCATAGGTATTGACGCCTATGGGCGTTTGAGCGGTGAGTTCAACGTTTCTGGAAGTACCGCCTCGGGCAAGGCCTTCGTCAACTCGATGCGCGGCAATGCGTCTTTGTCGATGTCGCAGGGCTATATCAGCACCAGCCTATTGGAACTGGCCGGGCTAGGTATTTTCCCCTGGCTGTTTTCAGAAGAGTTCAGACAAGGCTACACCGACATCACGTGCGTGGTTGCCCCAGTTGATATTCAGGCCGGGCGGGTCAGTTCAAACTCCATCGTCATTGAAACGGGATCGGTTCAATTGGTTGCAAGGGGGCAAGTGGATTGGCTGAACGATACGATAGCAATACGAGCGGAGCCGCGGCGCGTTGGCAAACCCCTATCCCGAAGCGCTTGGCCCTTTGATGTGTCTGGTCAGCTTTCGGCGCCAAAGTTCAAGCTGGATGTGGGTGGGTCCAGAAACAAGGCTCCAGAAGGTGCTGATGCTATGCCTGTCGACCGGCAACCCTGTGTACCAGACATCAATCAATTGCAGTAATCGGACGCTACTTAATTCTTCAGTGGTTCCGGCTGTTCGGCCTGACACGCCAGAACCGCTTCGATGGCTTTTGCAGACCCGCTGAGATCGAGTTCAACCTCAGCCCCGCTTTCGCCAATTATCGTAACACTCTGGCGTTTTCCAAACTCGGTTACAAACGCCGGGTTGTCGAAAAAAGCATAGCCTCCGGGCACACCATTCTTGAAGACACCAACCGCTTCGCCTTCGAATTTTGCATCACCAAAGTCGAACTTCACAATACCCGTCGCTCCATCCTCGATTTGAACCCAAGCCGGATTAAAGGCTGCAAAAAAGCCACCTGCCTGATTGGGTGCCGCACCAATTTCAACGGTCATTTCGTTTTCAAAGGCTTTCCACGCGAGACAGCCGTTGCCCTTTTCGGGATCAATCAGGATTGTCCAGTCGCCGGATTCACCCCACCGCTCCATACCGGCGGCCCACGCCGCGCCGGTGGAGATCAATGCCATTGCTGTCAGCGCCAACCTGTTCATTCAAAGCTCCACACATGTTCCGCTAATCCTTAGATGCAATCAGATTATCGCGCTGGTTCAATCAAATACAACCATTCGATTTCTGGAATGTTGTGCTACCGCTTATTCGCCTTTGCCCTGAAAAAGAAATCATCATCGGCCTCCGCCAGAGAAAATATGACGTTCTAATCCCCTAGAATTTGCCAGAGTTGTTCCAGGTATCTTTCGGGCCGATCTGTTCCTGAACATCCCAATGTTCGACGATCTTTCCACCCTTGAGCCGGAACAAGTCAAAGACGGCCCAGTCGTCCTCTTCTTGTTTTACATGGCTAAAGGCAACCACGAAATTTCCTTGGCCGAGCAGTCGGTGAACTTTGACGTATTGCGCGGTCTTTCCGCCACTAGTCATATCTCCAAGATGCTTGGAGAAAGCTTCCAATCCGTTGTCTATTTCTGGGTTGTGCTGATCGTATTGCTCGGTCGATATGTAGTCATTCACAAGATCGGTGCGCCCTGTCACCAGGACATTGTCGATGAACTCTTGCACCACGGTCTTGTTGGCCTGGGTCAGATCGTGATCTTCGATTTCGGTTGGGCCATCCACCATGCTGCGGCCCGAGACGGTTGGCCATTCATACGCGGCAATCACATCCCAATGCTCGACGATTTTACCATCTTCGTCGGTGTTAAAGATATCGGCCGTCACCCACTGGGCTTCGCCGTTATTGAGGCTTTGATACACATGCACGAAGACGAAATTTCCGTCTTCGATGGTGCGCAGAACCTGAATGTCGCGCACCGGATTCCGCTCAAGAAAAGGCGTGAAGAACTCGATGAAACCTTCTTTACCGTCGCGTACACCCGTTGAGTGTTGCGTGTAGCGATCCCCGGTATATTTATCGAGCGCTTCGACCATTTTGCCGTCACGAATGCCTTCCAGATAAAGGCCCTTGGCATTTGCCACGCGGATACTGTCAGTCACAACATGCACTCCTGTGTCTTAGACATGGTTTTAGCTAAAACCAACAATGCTCAACATCGTTTCACGGCCAGACCAGGCCACGATAGCGGACAAGGTGCCTGTGACCATGGCGGGAACGCCTTCTTTCCAGGTGTCCCAGATCAGATGGCAGCCAACTGCACCAATGGATGTTCCAAGAATTGCCAACGCGCCCAAAGTCCCGACCCAGGATCCCTGAAACCAGATCGCGATTGCACCAAACAATTCAACCACGCCAACCAAGGCCATGATCTGCCGATTTAACCCGTACTTGATGAACATCGCCAGCTGGGTCTCGAAAATGAGCTTCTGCCAACCGAAGATCTTGATCGAGCTTGCGAAGAGGAAGAAGAAGGACAGCAGTCCGACGAAAACAGTGATCACATTCATTCCGCAGCCTCCTGAACGGGAAAGGAGAATTCGGCGCCGAGAGCATCCAAAAACGTTTCCTGCTTGGTGGCTACGGCAGCATTCATTTCGTTGGCCAGTGAGCCAATGCCCGAGGGGTCGACAATCGTTCTCAAAGGTCTTTTGCCGTAGGGCAGGTTCAACAGATCGGCGATGGCATCGGCAACCATTGCTGGGGGCGCCTCGACAAAGCTTTTTTGTGCCAACCCCATGAAGCGTCCGGCCATCGCTTGTGCTTGTTCCAGCGTTGGGCCGTATCCAGCCATGCGTTCCGGTTCATCCGTTGGCGGCGATTTCTGCATGATGCCAGTGTCAAATGCGCCGGGTTGAACGATAAGAGATTCCAGTCCCAAAGGGGCGAGTTCAAGAGCATAGGTCTCGGCGACCAGTTCCAGTGCCGCCTTACTGGCCGAGTAATAACCGCTCATTGGCAACGCAAACCGCGACATGTCACTGGTGATGCTGATCACCGTGCCAAAACCCTGGGCCCTCATATTGGGAAGCACTGCGCGCAGCACACGAACCGGTCCCAGCACGTTCACATTCAGCATGTTCTGAAACCGAGCCGCAGAAATGGTCTCGTTGAGTCCGCCCACATATATCCCGGCATTGTTGATCACGACATGAAGTGGGCCATCCAGCTTTAACATCAGATCGGCGATTGCGCTGTCTACGCCAGCGTCATTGCTGACATTCAGTTCAATGGGAAAAATTTGCCCGGATACCGCCTCCAGACTGGCCGCCACTTCGGCGTTTCGCCCCTTCAAAGCACGCATTCCGGCAAATACAGAATGACCTTCGTCTGCGAGTCTGATGGCCATTTCTTTTCCGAAGCCGCTACTGGCCCCAGTGATCAGAATATTCATCTTTCTGTTCCTCTTGTGGTCGGGAGGAAAATGGCAATCAATAGACATAATTGGAAATTATCATTATTTCTTTTTAGTATGAATGAAATTGATGGAATTGACCTTAATCTACTGAAATCTCTGCAAGCGCTCATTTCGGAACGGCATGTAGGACGTGCTGCGCAGCGAATGAACGTTACGCAGCCTGCCATGAGCCACACGCTTGCAAGATTGCGACGCCTGTTTGACGACCCTCTGTTCGTCAAGCAAGGGCGCGAAATGGTGCCAACAGCGCGCACTCTGGACCTTGCGGCGCGGTTGAACACGATCCTATCTGAGATCAGCGTGCTGACTGCGCCGGTTACGTTCTCACCTGAAAACGCGAGCGCAACTATTCGAATTTATGCCCATGATTTTATCGCCACCAGTTTCCTTGCAAACGCAGTTCGACGTATTCGAAATCAAGCATCAGGGATCGTGTTCGAAATTCACAGCTATTCAGATCACAGCTACCAGATGCTCGATTCCGGGGATGCCGATTTGATCATTGGCGCAGGACTTCAGGCCAATCCTAAGTTTCTTCAAAAGCTTCTACTGCGCGAGCGCCTAGTGTGCTTATTGGACCGAACCCACCCAGCTTTGAACAGCTGGAATGCCGAGACGGTCTTTTTATATCCACACGTCCGGCTGAACCTAATGGTCAAACAAGATGACCCAGTTTACCTTTATGGAAAGGATCAGGGGTTGCCCCCACGCCAAGTTGGGCTGGTGACAGATAGTCTGCATCTGCAACCTGCCTTCCTGGATGGAACAAATCTAATCGCTTTTGTACCGGAGACGCTCGCCCAAGCCGCCACCATCAACGGAAATCTAATCACGCGCGATTGCCCTTTTCCCCTGCCGGAATTCGGAATCCGCGCAATTTGGCATGAACGAGACACACGATCCCCCCTTCTCAGCTGGATCCGTAGCCAGCTGGATGTTTAGCGGCTAGTAAACCGAAGAAATTTTCCGCGTCGGCTCACTGCGCAACTCTCATATTGGTGAGAAACTTGGCTGGCGGTTTTTGTGACTCACAAACTACTGAAATTGGCGTTTTACATTGGACTAAGCGCATCCACGGCACTCGGAGTTATGTACGGCAGTTCTGTCTCTCAGACACGTCATGAAGTTATTCTGAGCGCCAATGTCCTGGCTAAAGCTTTGGCAACAACACTGGCTTCGGTCTGCTATCATCAGACAATAAAGGTGGATTCCATGACAAAAACTGAAACTGAACAGTACGAGCATGTTCAGTTCCGGATCCCTAAGGCGAAACTGGATGAGTTTAACGCCATTGTCTACGAGCGCTATGGCATGAAGCATGGCGGCAAGACCAAGTTGTTTCTAGATCTGATTGCGGAACATCAGACATCGCAGAGGATCGCGCTGTTGAAAGCCGAGATAAAACGGTTGGAACAGCAAAGGCAGGAAAAGCACGCGCTCTAGGAAAAAAAACCACCGCCGGGCCGATAGTCCCTGCGGTCATGGACAGCGGGTAGCAGTTGCAAACCCAGCACAAAGAAACACGACTTTCCTGTAGTGATAGATACTACAACTTGCAGTTGACACCCCAAGCAAAGACCATTTGTCCACCGAAGTGCTGCCGGAACCCAATCGGAGCTGATCTCCTACCGGCGGAATTCCAGGAGGGCGCGTGATGTCTGAAGGTGAGGGAACCATCAATGTGTTCGACTACGACAACATTCAGAAAAGTGTTGAGCTCGTATTGGGTGAGACTCCACTGGGTTGGTCGGGGATCGTGACTGAGCTTTTTGAGCAAATCAAAGAACGCAACGACGAGATTGGAATCGAGTATCCAAAGGTCCTCCAGATAAAGGAAAAGTTTGGCGAACTCCGGATCTACTTCAGCAAGGCATCCGAGGACGAACGCATCCGCGGCTGGGTTACAGCTACTATAAATAGGGCGAACCAGAGCTGCGAGCGATGCGGGAACGCGGCACGCCCTCAGATTTTAGGAAGCTGGATCATAACGTTATGCTGTTGGTGCGCGCAAGAAGAAGCGGCCACGCGGTTAAATGAGCACAAACGCCGCTTTTTCCGCCGGACGGACGCTCCCGAGCACCTCGTCTGTACGGTTTGCGGTTACGTTGGACATATCGACGGTTTAGATGACAGGCGGAGATGCCCCTGCTGAGTGAAAAAAGGCTGGTGAGGTTCGGGCAGCCTCCACTCCGCTTGCGAAAGTCATCGCCTTGAGTGTCGTGGTACAAAAGCCGATCTCCAGCGGTGTCAGCGACGACGCGGATACATAAACCCGGTTGCGTTGGCTGTGAAAAGCGGACTTTCGGGCGCTTTCCCTGAAACCAGAATCACCCCCCGATTCTCGCCTTAAGTAGGAAATATGCGTGGCTGAAACGGTTGGGAGGCAGCGTTTTCACAACCCATAATAGAAAGTTCCCGAAACTACGCGGTGAATCACGACGTATTGCTCACTTCATTTTGACACGATGACCCAAGCAGGTGCAGCTTGGCCCCATGACATACACACGCAACCACTGCCAACGAATATCGGCTTAACGTCGATAGCCCAAACGAAACACGTGGGAGGCAGTATTGGTTATACGGGCGGGGCTTATACCCCTGTGATAGCTCCAGATTAGAGTGCACGAGTCGGTTCGATTCCGACGCCTCCTACCAACCATTGGAGGCATCCCATGTCAAAAGACCCCAATACAAATGAAGACCTGAAAAGACGCTTGAAGCTCTACGCCAACGACGACCTTCTCGCGGAAGTCAAAACGCGCATCAAGACCGGAGTGTTGAAAGAAACGCTTCTGTTCCATGGCGCTACAGGTCGCGTGTACTCAGACCTTGGAAGGGAAGGCAGGTTGATCGGCATGCCAACGTGCAGTTCCCGTACGTATTCTTGTCCGACACGCCAGCGGTCCAGGAAGATCATGAGCAACACCGACCGGATCTTGACGTGGAAGAACGGCGCCAAGCAATCGTAAACAACGTGTTTAGGGCGGTTTCTGCATCCAAAGCAGATGTTGGCAACGGCGTGGACTACGCGGAGAAAGTCGCGGATATGGTCATGCCGGACGTGATCACCTATCGGCCGGGATCAGAAGCCAGTTACGCCGTCGACGATCTGAACGGCCGCGCGCTGCAAGATGATGCGATGAATACTGTGTTGCAGCTCATGATGGGTGTGCCCGTCGATGAGAACGCCGACGACAGCCACCGCTACTCGGCTGAGTTCCCCAACATCCTGCCCGCAAACTGACTCCAACCTCGTACATCTACGCTCCCGGCCACTGACCATCGTGGCCGGGTTGGCCACCCAAGCGAGAATTGTTATGAAAAAGCTTTTTGCTGGCGCAGCCGTTCTGACCTGCATTGGTGTTGTTCAATGGCCGAAGAGTCGATCCAAGCACCAGTATCCTTCAATGCTGATGGAACCGTAAACCGGCCTTTGAATCACAGACAATGGGTATATGTTGGTACGACCCTGATACCGAAGGGTGAAATTAGCATTATCGACGATCTGCCGATATCAACCAGCTAATACATTGACACCTATGTCGAACCCATGGCGTTCGCCATTTACATAGGAGTAAGCAGATGCCTGCGATGATTTCATTTCGATCTGTGGTCGATCCGTCGGACTGCGATTTTCTTGGCCATATGAATGTTTCCCGATACTTCGCAGCCTGTTCCGATGGTGTTTTTGCGATCCAGTCGGAAATGGGGCTAACGGCGAATGATATGCGAGATGGGCGTCAGCTTTCGTTCGCCGACGTTAATGCTCAAAGCGAATTTCGTGCCGAGTTGTCAGCGGGTGATGCATTGAGATTGGAAACCTCCGTTGCCGGGATTGGTTCGAAGTCCATGACTTTTAGACATCGCTTGATTAGATCAGAAGACGACACAGCAGCCTTTGAGACGATATTCAAATGTGTTTTGCTAAGCCTCCAGACGCGCAGGGCGGCAGATATTCCAGAAGATGTTCGAGAGAAAGCCGCACAGTGGCTGGAACTTGAAGAGTGAGTTTCTGAGTTGTCCGAAACTTCGGTTTTGTAAAGCTTAGTCGTGAATGCCCGCTTAAGGCGCTCTCTGTCCGAAAGTAAAAATCTGCGCGTTGTAATGCGGTCATCAAAACTATGGATAATGATCGCGATTTTTACGCGAAGCCCCTAATATCCCTTTGACACTCCTTCACTGTGGATACGCGGGAGGATTTTGTTTGGAGCGACACCTGGCGGCCATACTCGCGGCTGATATTGTTGGCTATAGCGCGCTTGTTGGTGCTGACGAGGTAGCCACTTTGCACGCGTACAAGGGTCACTTTAGAGCGCTGGAGCCGATTGTCGGCTTGAATGGAGGACGGCTGTTCAAAAAGACCGGTGACGGTTTTCTTGCAGAGTTTCCTTCGGCGTTTGACGCCATAGCTTGTGCGGAAACGATGCAGCGCCAGATGGTTGAGCGGAACGCGGCTCGTGGACAAAGCCCGGAAATGCAATTTCGTATGGGAATTCATGCGGGTGATGTTTTTGACGACGACGGTGACGTTCTTGGTGATGGCGTCAACATTGCAGCTCGGCTGGAAGGTCTGGCTCCATCCGGAGGTATCATCGTTTCAGGGCGGGTCTACGAAGACGTTGCAGGCAAAGTCGATGTTTCGTTCACCGAATTGGGGCCGCAATACCTGAAGAATATTGCGCGCCCTGTAACCGCCTACTCAGTGAAGGTGCCATTCGCGACTGCACCCCCGATAATTCAATCACGCCCAGACAAGCCTTCGGTGGCCGTATTGGCGTTCGACAATTTGT
This sequence comes from Ruegeria sp. BC1, assembly GCF_056539305.1. NCBI lineage: Bacteria > Pseudomonadati > Pseudomonadota > Alphaproteobacteria > Rhodobacterales > Roseobacteraceae > Ruegeria > Ruegeria sp. BC1. Next base: position 37,152 of record NZ_JBQFUT010000010.1, on the reverse strand, counting down.
CGTCTGACACCGAACAGGATTACTTTGCAGAAGGTATAACCGAAGATATAATCACCAGCTTGTCCAGAGTGCCCTGGATATTCGTGGTCGCCCGAAACTCTTCTTTTTCTTACAAAGGGCTTTCGGTTGATGTGCGCCGCATCGGCCGTGAACTGGGTGTCCGCTACGTGCTGGAGGGTTCTGTTCGCGGAGCTGGTAACCGGTTGCGTGTGACTGGGCAGCTGATTGACGCGGAAACCGGATCGCATGTCTGGGCGGATCGATACGATGGGAATCTCGACGATGTTTTTGTCCTACAGGACCAGATTACTGAGGCCGTCGTAGCTTCAATTGCGCCAGGAATAAGACAGGCGGAAATAGACCGATCTGCCCACAAGCGCCCGGACACCCTGGGAGCATATGATCACTTCCTGCGGGCGCAGGCCTCAATCTACAGGTTCAATTTAACTGACGCGGACGACCACCTGTCAAAAGCTCTTTCGCTCTCAAGTGAGTACCCATTGGCCACCGCTCTTCGAGGCTGGATCCGAACTTTGCTTTGGAATCCTGACACGCGCCCAAACAAGGACCGATTTGATTACGCAGTGCAGCTAGCACATGAGGTGCTTGATGCGTCGCACGTAGACCTGGAAGCGCAAGCATATGCCGGGTACGTACTCGCGTTTCTGTCCAAAGACACAGAGTACGGCTTGTCCTTGGTGGATCGTGTGGTCGAAACATGCCCAAACTGCGTGTCAGCCTGGGGCTCCAGTTGTTTGTTGCACGGCCTGATGGGTGAGGCGCAAGCAGCCCAAGCTCATGCCAAGGAGGCCCTCCGGCTCAATCCAAACGATCCGCTGAATTACCGGGTCTATATGGGAATTAGCCTATCGCAAATCGCAGAAGAGAACTGGCACGGCCTCAAAGAAACCGCTCAAAAGATGCGTGCATTTCATAACACGGTGACTGTTTTCCGCCTGAACGAACTTGTCGCAGAGATGGCTCTTGGCAACGTGGACCGAGCCAAAGAACTTGCGCGTATTCATATGTCGCGGGAACCTGACTTTAGCGTTTCAATGTTTCGCAATATGCGAGCTCGTATCTCAATCGCAAAACCGGAGATCTATGACGCCTACTACACGATGCTGACAGCGGCAGGCATTCCTGACTAGCGCCACAAAATCCAAACCAACTGCCAATCATCGAAAGCGACCAGTACGTAGAAGAGATAATTTTCTTGTTGGTGAGATGTCTGATGAAGGCTTCCAACAATTTAACATTTACACCGCAAAAATCGGAGACACTGAACTCAAAGCGGACCCAGCTTTTTAGATATCCAGGCCATTTGCTCTGCCGAAATCAGTGTAGAAAGTCTCACTGCGAAACTCCGCGAGCGATTTCTCATCAACGTCGCTGGGATTTCTGCCTACTCTACTGATCCCTGTCCCCTCAACGAGCCGGTTCACCAAATTGAACACACCGCAAACCTGCACCGCATCGAAGAGTGCATCTTCGGACCACCCCGCGTCATAAACGGCCTTGGCATCCTCTTCAGTCATAAGGGGAGGGGAAAGAGTGAGTTTCGCGACGTAGGCCAGGACAGGTTTGAAGCGTTGATCGACGGGAGCTGAATGAAGGTCTTCCATGAGGGCTTCGATTAGTTCTGGATCAATGCCGTAGGCTCGGGCAAATATCGTATGGGCGTCGTGGCAGTAGGAGCAAGAGTTCAGCCCTGACACGTAGGCAGCGATCAATTCGCGCTCAGAAAAGGAAAGCTCGCTCTCACCCCGCATCACCAGGCTTTCATATTCGCACCAAGGGGCAAGCTTATCGGGAAACGCGCTGAACACGCTGCCAAGCGTCGCGTCTTCAGAAAGAGATGGGAATAGCCGCTTCATTGTTACCCCGTCAATAGGGCGTGAACTGATCTAGCCGATGCCTGTTATCATTCAATGCGGTTAGTCTAACAGCATTTCCATGTTTGGGAAGCGACTGCTTTGTTGTGCATGTTGGACACTGCAAAACACAGTAATGAATGTCCGGTTAGGGCAGCTACTCTACAAACGAATAAACCGCAGAGAACGTCTTTAGCGATCAGCGTCGGCATTGATCCTGCGTGCCGGATTGTAGACCGCAGATCCAGAATCGCTGGACAGAGGCAGAACTGCTGGTGACTGTAATTACCACTTTCAGCGGTGGAGATGTTTTGTGGAACAAATCGCACAAATGAATATGGGGTACTTGCTACACCCACTAGGTGATCCCCGTATTGCAGGGTTCGAGGACAACTCGGAGCGTCTGAACGCTGTCGCAGATCGATCCAAGGGTTTTATCTGGCGCCTTCAAGGAAAGGGCTACGATCTTCCGGAGAACGACACGGGTGCATTGTTTGGTCGGCCACAGGTCGCACTGGCGACACTATCGACTTGGCAGAGCTTTGCAGACTTGGAGCATTTTGTTCACAGGACTATCCATGGTCAGTTTCTGGATCGCCGGATGGAGTGGTTTGAACATGTTGACGAACCAAGCTACGTCATTTGGCCGATCCAGGCTGGCCATATTCCGAGCCTGACCGAAGGAAAGGAAAGACTTCTTCGGTTGAGAAAAGATGGGCCAAGTCCAGAGGCTTATGACTTTGCAACAGGTAGAGAATTGGTTGCTAAATAAACAGCTCAGCAACTACAAAGTCGAATCGACTTGAGATGGAAATATTCTAACAAAAATGCACTTCTGATTGAGTTCTGGTGCGTTTAAGTTGATAGAGTCACGCTACGACAATCGCCAATTGAGCGTGTATCGTGAACCGCGCGAACTATTGGGAAAATCGTGCAAAGTTATGCGCAAACATTGCGCGGAATTACGTGCGCAGACACCCAAACTTTCTGAACAAAATCAATGATAAGTGTGCAGCGTTATGCGCGCGCCAACACATCTTTTGGGCACGGTTCCAATGCTGGGTCCCCCGATCGCGATCGACAAGCGATCGGTGACCCTGAGGATTGCTTGGTGGCGGTTCCAAGCATCGCTTGGGGTAAAGCCTGTACCACGCGTATTCCCGCGTCCGAACTCGTCCGCTGAATGAAGCAATACTTTGTTTGCGTGCTAAACTAACGCCTGAAACGCGGCTACCTGCAGCGCTTTCGCGAATTCTTTTGGTCGGCGGCGGGCTAAAAATGTTAAAACGAAGGCCATTTTTGCAAAACGCCATTCTTCGTTCTTCTTAGGCTTTCTTGATACCGGGAGGATGACATGACCGATGCGAAAGCAATTTCCTATGGCTATGACGCTGACCCATCTCGATCAAGGTCGCTAAAGTCAGATGCCTATACAGAAGCCGATTGGTTTGATGCCGATCTCAGATCCGTCATCTCCAAAACCTGGCAGTGGGTGTGCCACGTCGAAAAGGCGCGAGATGCCGGATCTTTCGTCACCGTGGAAATCGCAGGGCATCCGATTGCGGTAGTACGTGACAGTCAGGGAACGCTTCGCGCTTTCTACAATGTTTGCAAACACCGCGCCCATGAACTGTTGTCCGGCGAAGGTAAGACCACCCGGATCATGTGCCCCTATCATGCATGGGTCTACAAGCTTGACGGCCAATTGGCGCGTGCTCCGCATACGGAAAACCTTGTTGATTTTGATGTCAAAGATATTTGCCTGGATGAGGTGCAGGTCGAGGAATTCTGCGGGTTCGTTTTCGTCAACCTTGATCCGATGGCCGCCCCGCTTTCCGAGCAATCCGGCAACCTTGAAACCGAGGTGCGCCATTGGGCACCAGACGTGGATCAACTGACCTTTGGGCACCGATTGACGTATGACATCAAGTCCAACTGGAAGAACGTCGTCGACAATTTCCTGGAATGTTACCACTGCCCGACTGCGCATAAGGATTTCTGCGAATTGGTGGACATGAATACCTACAAGGTCACAACCTACGGTATCTATTCCAGCCACATGGCCGATGCGGGCCAGAACGCAAACAGCGCCTATGATGTGTCAAACGCAACCGTCAAAACCCACGCGGTTTGGTGGCTATATCCCACAACCTGTTTGATGCGCTATCCGGGACGGTCCAGCATGATCGTGTTGAACATCATCCCCGTTGGCCCGGACCGGACGTTGGAAACTTATGACTTCTTTCTTGAGACACCAGAACCAGACGCGATGGAGCTTGATGCGATCCGGTATCTGGACGAGGTGCTACAGGTCGAAGACATCAGCCTTGTTGAAAGCGTGCAGCGGGGCATGAACACGCCTGCCTTTTCCCAGGGCCGCATCGTGCATGACCCTGACGGATCGGGAAAATCCGAGCATGCTGTGCACCACTTTCATGGCTTGGTTTTAGATGCCTATGCCAAAGGTGCATCGTGAAGCGGCCTAATATCCTTGTGATCATGGCAGACCAGCTGGCGCCACAGTTCACTGGGACCTATGGGCATGAGGTCGCTAAAACGCCGAACCTGGATACTCTGGCGGCACGCGGGATGCGTTTCGATGCGGCCTATTGCAACTCTCCGCTTTGTGCCCCGTCGCGATTTTCGTTCATGTCGGGTCAACACATCAGCCGGATCGCCGCGTATGATAACGCATCTGAATTCAAGGCGTCGGTACCGACCTTTGCCCATTACCTGAAGTCACTCGGATATCGCACCTGCCTCTCGGGAAAGATGCATTTCATCGGTCCTGATCAGATGCACGGGTTTGAGGACCGCATTACGACCGACATCTATCCCGCCGATTTTGCCTGGACACCTGACTGGGAAGCCCCGGATGAGCGGATCGATAAATGGTATCACAATATGCAAACCGTCAAGGAAAGCGGTCTGGCCCAGGCCACTTTCCAGATCGACTACGATGACGAGGTTGCCTTTGCCGCCAAGCGCTGGCTTTTCGATAGGGCGCGGGACAGGGCGCATGGCCATGACGCGCCTTTCGCGATGGTGGCCAGCTTCATTCATCCCCACGATCCATATGTGGCACGACCTGAATGGTGGAACCTCTATTCGGACGACGAGATCGATCTGCCAGCTTATGTTCCTGCCCTCGAAGATCAGGACGCATTTTCACGGCGCCTGATGAACGGGATCGAGGCGTCATATGTTCCTTTGACCGAAGATGAGGTGCGCCGTGCCCGCCGTGCTTATCTGGCCAATGTCAGCTATTTCGACAGCAAGATCGGAGAGCTGGTTCAAACGCTCGAAGAGACGGGCGAGCTGGACAATACCATCGTAATGGTGACAGCGGACCACGGCGACATGCTGGGGGAACGCGGCCTGTGGTACAAAATGAATTTCTTTGAATACTCCGCCCGGGTTCCACTGGTCATGGCGGGCCCCGACGTGGCTATTGGCGTCGCGCAGAATGCGGTGTCATTGGTGGATCTTCTTCCAACATTCATCGAAGTCGCAGGCGGTGATACCTCGATGCTGGGAGAGCCGATTGACGGGCGCAGTTTGCTGCCGCTGATGCGGGGTGAAGATGACCCGATTGACGAGGCCATCGGCGAATACTGCGCTGAAATGACAGGTTATCCCGTCATCATGATCCGGCGCGGACCGCTTAAATACATTCACTGTGACAGTGATCCGGCCCAACTGTATGACCTGAGTAAGGACCCGCTGGAAACGACCAATGTCGCAGCCGACCCGGGCTATGCAGATGTGTCGGCCAACTTTGCCGCAGAGATCGCAGAGCGATGGGATGGCGCAGCTTTGCGCCGCAAGATCATCGCGACCCAAAAGTCCCGCCGCGCGCTGCACGCGGCCATGGAAGCGGGTGCCAGCGCGCCGTGGGATTATAACCCGCCATCTGAGGCGAGCCAGCAATATGTGCGCAATCATATGGATTGGACGGTGGCGGCCAACCGATACCGCTACCCTCCGTTAAAGGACCAAGGACAATGATGCTGAACGGGAAAATCGCCCTGGTGACGGGTGCACGGGGTGGGATCGGCCGCGCGATTGTGGCGCGGTTTCTGAAAGAAGGCGCCCTCGTCTATGCGGCTGATCTGACGCCAGAAGGGTCGTTGGACAAACACGACGATGACGGCAGCCACTTCGTCAAGCTAGATGTCACGCAAGAGACTGATGCCATTGCCGCCATGAAACAGGTTCGTCAGGCCCATGGCAAGCTGGATATCCTCGTGAATGCTGCCGGGATCGAAATCGAAAAGACAGTCGAAGAAACAACGCTTGAAGAGTGGAACCAGAGCTTCGCGGTGAACTCCACCGGGACTTTTCTGACCTCGAAATATGCGTTGCCACTGATGCGGGAGGCCGCGAAATCCGGCAGTAGTGCCAGCTTGATCAATTTCGGGTCCTACGACGGGTTTATTGCTGATCCCGGTCTGGCGGCCTATTGCGCCACCAAGGGCGCGGTGCATGCGCTGACGCGGGCGATGGCCTGCGATCACGGCCCCGAGGGTATTCGCGTCAATGCGATTTGTCCGGGGTATATTGACACGCCGATGTTGCAGAGCTTTTTCAACGGGGACGGCTCGGGTGGTGAGGGCGGCAATATCGAGACCCTGCAAAAGGCGGTCCGCGATGTTCATCCGATACGCACCTATGGTACGCCCACAGACATCGCCAATCTGGTCAATTGGCTTGCTTCGGATGAGGCCCGCTATGCCTCGGGTCAGCTTTGGGTGCTGGATGGGGGGCTGTCGGCGCAAGTCCAGCAGATGAAACTCTGATGCCCAAATCCGTCATCATCACCTGCGCCCCGACGGGCGGCATCCATACCCCGTCCATGTCACCGTACCTGCCGGTCACACCTGCAGAGATCGCAACCGCCAGTATCGAAGCCGCCGAGGCAGGCGCGTCGATAATCCACCTTCATGCCCGTCACCCCGAAACCGGAAAACCCGACCCGCGGCCAGAGCTGTTCCAGCAGTTTCTGCCGGTCATCAAACAATCGACGGACGCTGTGATCAATGTCTCAACAGGTGGCGGGCTTGGTATGTCGATGGATGAGCGCCTCTTGGCCGCGACATCGGCCAGCCCCGAGATGGCCAGCCTCAACATGGGGTCAATGAACTTTGGTATCTTCCCGATGCTGAAGAAATACAAAGATTTCCAATATGATTGGGAACGCCCCTTTCTGGAGATGACCGAAGATTTCATCTTTCCCAACACGTTCAAGACAATCCGCTACGCCATCGAGAAACTGGGTGGCGATCATGGCACCAAGTTCGAGTTCGAGTGCTATGATCTGGGTCACCTCTACAACGTGAAATGGTTCGTGGATCAGGGGATCATCAAGCCACCATTCTTCATCCAGATGGTGTTTGGCATTCTAGGCGGCGTCGGTGCGGACCCCGACCATCTGGTTCACATGCACAACACGGCAGACAAGCTTTTTGGGGCTGCAAATTATGAATGGTCAGTTCTGGCTGCAGGTCGCCACCAAATGCCCTTTGCAACGCAAAGCGCCATGCGGGGTGGCAATTTGCGCGTAGGTCTGGAGGACAGTCTTTTCATTGGTAAGGGTGAGCTTGCCAAATCCAATGCCGAGCAAGTGATCCGCATTCGCGACATTATCGAAGGTCTTGGTCTGAGGGTTGCCACCCCTCAGGAGGCGCGGGCGCGTCTGGCTCTTAAAGGTGGCGATCAGGTTGGGTTCTAGGGAGAACCAAATGCATTCAAAGATGCTGATCAACGGAGAATTGGTAGAAGGTGCAGGCGAAGCTCTTGATATCCTGAACCCGGCAACGGGTGAGATCATCTGTGCAATCAACGAAGCTGCCACTGACCAGGTTGAAGCGGCGGTCCGTGGTGCGGCCGAGGCGTTCGACACATTTGCGACCGTGCCTTCTGCTGAACGCGCGGCACTGTTGTTGCAGATTGCAGATGTCATCGAGGCGCACAGTCAGGAGCTGGCCGAATTGGAAAGCCTTGATGTGGGCAAGCCGTGGCCCTCTGCCCATGACGATGAGATGCCGCTCACGATAGATGTGTTCCGGTTCTTTGCCGGGGCGGCGCGTACCATGACGGGTTCTGCCGCTGGCGAATATGTGGCTGGACATACGTCGATGATCCGCCGCGATCCGATTGGTCCGGTCGCGGCCATCGCGCCCTGGAACTACCCGCTCATGATGGCCTCATGGAAGCTAGCTGCACCGATCGCAGCCGGTTGCCCGGTGGTGCTGAAGCCGTCCGAGATTACGCCGCTTTCCACGTTGCGTTTGGCAGAGCTGTTACGGGATATCCTGCCCAAAGGGGTGCTGAATGTCATCCATGGGCGCGGTTCCAGTGTTGGTAACGCCTTGATCAACAGCCCTGAAATGGAAGCGATCAGCGTGACAGGTTCGCCCGCAACAGGCATGGCTGCAATGCGGGCGGCGTGGCAACAAATCCGACATGTCCATCTGGAGCTGGGCGGCAAAGCTCCGGTCATTGTTTTCGAGGATGCTGACTTGGACGTGGTAGCCGAAACGATCCGCTACGGAGCTTTTTTCAATGCGGGTCAGGATTGCGCCCAGCCGTGCCGCGTGATGGTTGCGGACGGCGCGTATGAAAAACTCGTGGCGGCGATTCAGAATCAAGTGGGCCAGATCCAGATCGGTGCACAAAAGGCAGAGGGCACGGAAATGGGGCCATTGGTTTCGGACGCGCAAAGAGGCCGGGTCGCTGGTTTCGTGGAGCGGGCGCGGGGCGCAGCTGAGATCGTAACGGGCGGAGCAGAGGGCGAAGGGAGCGGGTTTTTCTATCAACCAACGGTCATCGCGAATGTCGAAAACGATGCGGAGGTCGCCTGCGACGAGGTCTTTGGTCCCGTTGTCACTGTCTCGCGGTTCTCTGATGCCGAAGACGTGCTCAAGATCGCAAATGGGGGGCGCTATGGTTTGGCCTCGTCTGTCTGGACCAGCAACGTTGGCCGCGCGATGCAGATGACTTCGAAACTGCGCTATGGCTTCACCTGGGTGAATACACATGGTGTTGCGACACCTGAAATGCCGTGGGCTGCGATGAAAGGCTCTGGCACCGGCAGTGACATGTCAGTCTATGCTTTGGATGCCTATACTGCAATTCGCCATGTGATGGTGGCACACTGATGCGGTTGGTTGGCAAGCGGGCCTTTATCTCTGGCGGCAGGCAGGGAATTGGCCGTGGGATTGTCGATGCATTTCTGACCGAGGGGGCCCAGGTCACGACCTGCGGGCGAGGCGCACGCCCAACTGACTTACACGCAGAGGTTGGCTGGCATGAGCTCGATGTTTCGGACTCAGGGGCGGTAACGGCTGTCGCGAAGGCAATGCAGACCACGGATATTCTGGTGAATAACGCCGGAGTTCAGGTCGAAAAAACCGTCGTTGAAAGCACGGACGCGGATTGGGAACTGGTGATGGGGGTTAATGCGCGGGGTGTGTTCAATTGCTGCCGCGCTTTCATCCCGCAGATGCCCAATGGATCTTCGATCATCAATATCGGCTCGATCTCTGGCTCTGTCGCCGACCCGTCGATGGCGCTTTACAACGCATCAAAAGCCTTCGTGCATGGGTTAACACGCTCTATCGCAGTGGATCATGGACCGGGTATTCGGTGCAATGCGATCTGTCCGGGGTGGATCGAAACAGGCATGCTGAACGCCGGGTTTGAGCTTGCCGACGATCCTGCGAAAGCCAGGAAGGACGCGCTACTACGGCATCCGGTTCGGCGCTTTGGTACGCCGGCCGACATTGCGTCCATAGCGGTTTGGCTGGCCTCGGATGAGGCTGCTTTCGCCACTGGTCAATTGTTCACTATCGACGGCGGTATGACATCGGGTTCTCCGCTTAATCCGGGGTTGTTCTGATGGCTGAGATTGAAAGTACCGCTGTCCTTGGTGCTGGGGTCATTGGCGCAAGCTGGACGGCCCTGTTCCTTGCCTCTGGCCGCAGCGTCACCGTGTTTGACCCAGACCCGAACGTTGAAAGCTCCGTGCGATCATATGTCGAAAAATCATGGCCCGCGCTGGAGGAGCTGGGGCTGACATCGCGTGCCACACCCGATGCCGTTCGGTTTGTGGTGACAGCAGGTGAGGCTGTTGAAGGTGCTGAATTTATTCAAGAAAACGTTCCTGAACGCTTGCCGATCAAGCACGCGACCTATCAGGAAATCGAACCTGTCTTGTCGTCTGGTGCCATCGTGTCCAGCTCTACATCCGGTTTGACGCTTGAGGCATTGCAGGAGGGCTGGCGCGATCCAGGCGCTTTGATTCTCGGGCACCCGTTCAACCCGCCTCATCTGATCCCATTGGTTGAGCTTACCGCCAATGCCGCAACACGAGCGGATGTTCTGGACCGGACCGAGGCGTTTTACGAAGACATCGGCAAAGTCACGATCCGTATCAAGAAAGGGCTTCCGGGCCATGTGGCAAACCGCCTGCAAGCCGCGGTTTGGCGCGAAGCCGTTCACATGGCCGTAGAAGGCGTGGCTAGCGTCGAGGATATCGACAAAGCGATGTGGGCGGGGCCTGGTCTTCGGTGGGCCGCGATGGGGCCGACCACGCTCTTTCACCTTGGAGCGGGCGAGGGAGGGCTTGAGGCCTTTTGCGACCATTTCAAAGATACGTTCAATGACTGGTGGGACGACCTGGGGGATCCGCGGCTGGATGACAAGACAGTCAAGCTGTTGGTCGAAGGTATGGCCGCTCAGGCCCAGGGCAGGAACCCGGAAGAGCTGTCAGCTCAGAGGGATAAAATGCTCACCGTAATGCAAACTGCTACCCGGCATCTGCGCTCTTGATCGTCGGCGCGTACATTGGCCAGGCTCTGAACTCGAACGGCACGCGCCCTTCGACGCGGTCGGCGCTGGGCGAGAGGCCAAACCGCTGACTATAGGCCCTGCTAAAATGAACCTGACTGTTAAAGCCTGAAGCGGCCGCGATTTCGCTGAACTTCAACTCGGTCTGTGTCACCAGGCCCCTCGCTCGATCCAAGCGGATGTCACGGTAATACTCGATTGGTGACTTCTTGACGTATTGTCGGAACAACCGGCTAAGCTGACGGTGCGATACGTTCAATTGTTCCGCGATTTCTGGAATCGTTAAAGTGTTTTCAAGATGTGCTTCCATCAGGTCGATTGCCAGACGGACCACACCGGATATCACATAACCGGTTGGCTCCACCACTTTTGGGTTTTGCGACCGATCTTCGCCTCGGACGTCATGGTGGAATAAGTATCTGGCTGTAGCATTAGCGATACTCTCGCCGGCAATGGCCTGCACGAACTGCAATCCCACGTCGGTAGACGCGGACCCGCCACAGCATGTGAAAATGCGGCCATCCACAACGTACATATTCTCCGAAACCGTGGTGTCTGCCGCGATTTCCATGAATGCGTCGATATGTTCGTAGTGAACGGTCGCAGTTTTACCCTTCAGAAGACCGGCGTTGGCGAGGATGATCGCCCCTGTGTCCAGGCCACCACTAATAGCACCAGACCTATCCCACTTTTGCAGCGTGGTCCGAAGCTGAAGCGACGAGTGCCGCTCGGGCGTCCAGCTGGAACTTACAAGAACAAGCCAAGGTTCATTTTCCCGAAGTTCACCCAACGGCTTGGTTTTGACCACCAACCCGCTGCTGGACTCGACGCTGCCGCCGGTCTCCGACGCAAAAATCCACGAGAACTTGGTCGCCCCGGTGAGGTAATTTGTAACACGGAATGGGTCGATAAATGACGTCGTCGCCGACACATTAAAGTGCGGTGCGACGAAAACAATGATTTCCAGCTGTGAACTTACGGCCTCGGTCATGGCTAATTACTTAAATGAATGGCCGAAAATGTTAAGCTTTTGGTGCGTTTTTTCCTTAGGGCTATGATGAGTTTTTACCAACAAGCCCTCCGGTTCAGACCCAGTCGGTGATGCGTGGAATTTAGACCGAATTCGCGCTGATGAAGCCCCCTGCGAAAGTCTGAATTGATTGTCGAACAGTGTGGTTCTCGCAAATTGGGTCAACACCCTGATCAGAACATAGCGGGCGGTGGCGCGTAGCTCAGTCTCTTTGAAAGCGGGCCCACTATTTCATAGCCTATATCCATGCCCAACAAGCTTTGGTGCATTATATCCTTGATAGTCATGGGCGGTTTTTTACCTTGCCAGCATTTGTACCTAGTAACGGCTCTGAGCTCTCTTTTCAGAGACAACGTTTCGCGTTTTCTGACGTTCTCGCAAAAAGACAAACATGCCCGATCCTAAGATCAACGCGATGCCGATCGCGACAGGCAGGTTTGGTAGTTCACCCCAAATCAACCACCCCCAGAAAATAGCCATCGGCAGACCGGCATATTCAAACGGCGCCACGGTAGCGGCATCCGCCATACGGTAAGCTTGGCCAAGGCAATACCCGATGACTGCAGCGTTGAACCCAAGCCCGATAAACAACCAGCGGTCAGTTCCTTCGGGCCAGACCCAAGCGCGCAGTAGGAAAACCAAGCCCTCGTTTTCAACTTCGCTCGTAAAGCGCCCATCCCCTGCCGCGGACCAAAACAGCAGGCTGACAATGATAAAACACGTCTGAACATATACAGCCATCGCAGAGGCCTTGGATGTCGCACCGAGGAAACGGGTGAGCACGTTGTTGAGCGCATAGGTGAATGCAGCAACAACCGGCAGAGCATACATCAGCAAACCAACCTCACGCTCGCTGCCAGCCTCCCAAGGTCGGGTCATGATCACCACTCCGACGAATCCTGCAAGCACTGCACCAATCCGCATTGGCCCGACTTTTTCGCCTAGCAAGGGGATGCTGAGTAAAGTGATCATAAGGGGGGCGACGAAGAACACTGCGGTCGCTTCGGCCAGAGGCATCACCGCCAGAGCCGTAAAGAATGTCAGGTTGGCAACGACGATGAGCAAGCCGCGCAAAATATGCAGTCCCGGCTGATCGGTTTTCAGGATACGCCAACCGCCTTCGATCTGCACAAGGGCAAAACTGAACCCGATTCCGATCAACGACCTTGTAAAAACCATCTGATGCAAAGGGTAGCCGCCAGACAGGAATTTGATCAGCATATCGTTGATAGAAATCGCCAATATTCCTATCAGAATGAACGTAATGCCGGCTGTTGGGTTATGTAGTTTTTGATCCGCCGACATGGAGTACCCTTTCAAAAGTCCGTTAGCACGGGCCGATAAAAGGGTCATGTCACATTGCGACACCCCTTTTCGAACATTCAACCTAAGCTGAGGTCAAGCTGAGTTCGAGGGAGTGCCGAGGCACCACAATCGCGCTCAAAAGTATTACTATGGTGCCACGTACTGGAGTGAGAATTCTGGTCTGAGTTCAAGATCAGTGTACGTGTGCCGATGGGTAGGACATCGACAGCCAGGCTCGGGTCAGTCGTCCGATGTGAAGCACCTTCAAGTCGTTTCGTCAGGCGTTAGCAAGCTTTTCGGATTTTTTCTCAGGCCAGAACTCATCCACCACAACATAGGCTGCGATTACGAAAAATGCGGCGCTGGCGACTTGCAGAACACGCGTGATGCTCTTGACATCAGCCTCGTCCGAAAAGGGTGCAATCGATCCGCCATAAACGATCAGCGCCGTTGTGATGGCCGACCCGGCTGCGGCGGCAAGCGGAGTCTGAGTTTTTCCCAATGCGCCAAGCGTCAGGCAAAAGAAAAAACACAGCAAGACAGGTGTCAGAATGACCGGTGCGATCACATTGACCTCATAGCAGAGGATGGACACTGCAGCCCCAAGCAAGTTTGCGGTCAGCATGGCCTTGGCGACAGTTTTCCCCGCCGCCGGCATCGCCGCAAGCTGTTGGCTGAGAAGGGCGACAAAAAACAGAACAAGCAAAGCGGACGCGCCGGACACGAAAAAGACCATGGCAAACGGCACCGTAACCAGCGACATTCTGACGATGCGCCGATGCGGGTCAAAGTCGGTTTGCGATGCTGCTTTTTTCTGGGCATCGGTCTGTGGTTCCGCGGGTATTACGACGAACATCAGTGTTGACACGAAACCTGCAAAAAGCAGGTTTGCTGGAATCCAGAACACAAGCACCAGGGCCAAATCCTGCGACTGCAGTACAAGGTTCGGGATCATCAATGCCCCCATCAGCGCAATGACCCCAGGCAATACCCCTGCCCCTGAGACCGACCACGTAAACGACAGAATTATTCCGATAGCCACGAGAATAAGAAACACAACGGGGTAGGGTGAAAAGATCGACGACAGCAGGAAGGATATGAACATCAACCCGATAGAGAAAACGAACAGCTTGCCAAAGGCAGCCAGCGGCAGTGCGGCGGGGGCTTGCAGGAAAAGAGCTGTGAACACGGCCCCAACCACGGCCAGCGGCCACCCCAGAAACAACCCAAGCGAGAAGACACCAGTCACACCCAGCGCGAGCCGGGTGACAGATCGCCGATCTTCAGTACGCATAGGACAGGACGGATACGAGACGGATATAAGTCCGGCCTACGAAGTTCAGCAGTGCGTTGTCGCTGAGATACATGATCACGTCGGCCTGCCCGTTTAGCTGAAACCGAAGATCGTCTTCAGTGCTTCCCGCCTCGTACCCCGGCAACACGATCCGCACCGGGAACCGTTCGGGTTCGCGCAAGAACCCTTTGGTGCTGGGCGCGCTGGCCAGTTGGCCCGGCTCGTCCCCGCCACTCAGGGACACGGCCGCGCTGAAGCTTTCGATAACGCCCGGAACGATCTGGCCGGGATGCATGTCCAGAACCACGTCGACCGGAGACCCCACCGCGGCCCGGCCCATGTTGTTTTCGGTAAAATAAGCCTCGATCCAGATGTCTGTTGCGTCCAGAAACGTCAACAGATCTTGTCCTGACCGTGCATAGGTGCCCGGTGCAATCAGAAGATTGGAAATAACGCCTGTTGCAGGGGCGCGCAGTTCTGTCCATTCAAGGTTAAGTTCGGCATCGGCCAATGCTGCCAAGGCGCGCTGAATCTTCGGGTTTTCTACTCCTTCGTCACCCAGCCTCTGCTTGGCTTTTTCCAGATCCGCTTTGGCATTTTCATAATTCGCCTCGGATTCTGCCAGCTGCCCCCTTGCATCATCTGCCTTTGATATTGCAATCAGGCCTTTCTTTTCCAGCGCGAACACTCGCTCGGTCTGAATGCGCATCGTGTCCAGGTCACTTTGCGCGCGCGCCAGTTTTGCTTGTGCGGCACTAACTTCGGCTGAGGATGCCCCGACCTCCTGCGTTGCAGATTCAAGGTCGGCCTGCGCCTTGTCGCGCTGAATCTCATACGGTCTGGGATCAATGCGAACGAGGACATCACCCGCAGAAACAATCTGGCCGTTTTCCACTAGAACTTCGGTCACGGTCCCGGTGACCTGAGGGACGATCTGCGTGGCTACGGCTTTGACGCGTGCATTTCCGGTAAACGGTGTTTTGCGATCAGCGACCAGATACCAGACAAGAAAAACAAGAATGACCGCAAGTGTGGTCCAAATCGTCTTTCTCATTTCGCCGCTCCTTCGGCAGCGGTTTCTGCATCGGGTGAGGCATCGATCCACACTTTGAACAGCTCATAAAAGACTGCAAACAGAACCGGACCCATGAATATACCGATCAGGCCATAGGCCATCATGCCGCCAAGGACCCCGATGAGGATGACAAGCATGGGCGTTTCCAACCCTTTCGAGATAAAAACAGGCCGCAGGAAGCTGTCCATAATGGTCACCGGAATGGCCAGAATTGTGAAGACAAGTGCTGCCCCGCCAGACATTGTGCTCCATGCGTAGATGATCACCGGCAACAGAACCAGGCCGGGGCCGATTTGGATGATCGAGAGGATCAAGCAGATGAACGCCAGTGTAGCAGCCGATGAGATTCCAAAGACTGTCAGCAAGACCCACACGACGACAGCCTGAATCGCGGCGACGCCGATAACGCCCTTGGTCACGTTTCGGATCGTGGCCCCGGCCAGAGTGACAAACTCACCGCCGCGCGGCGCAAAAACGCGGTTGGCAAAGCGTTGAAGCCCTTGCACGAGGTTCGGCCCGGGGCTGAACAATGCCCCCATGATCAGAACCGAAAGCGCCAGCGCCAAAAGTCCAATCCCGATACCCAAAACCTTTCCAAACAGCGACTTTGTGATTTCAAGAATTTGTGCACCGTATTTGGCCAGTGCACCATCCAGATTGCGTTCGAACATTGTCCAGACATCGGCAATCTTGTCGCCAACCAGCGGCAATTCCTTAAGACCTTCGGGGGCAGGTGGGATTTTCAGTTCGCCGCTGTCGGCCTGTTCCGCAAACTCCGACCCAAGATCGGCCGCGCCGGACACTGCCGTTGCGACCGGGCCCAATGTCAGCACCAAGCCCAACAAAACCAGGATCGTTGCGGCAAGTGACTTGCGTCCTCCCAACTTGGCCTGAAGCCAGTCGAATACCGGGTAAAGTGCAACGCAAAGTATCGTTGCCCAGATCACAACGCTTGCCAGAGGCGCGATCATCACCAAGGCGCTGTAGAGGAATAAACCGAGGAAAAGCAATCGTATTGCAAGATCGACTATTTTTGCATCCTGAGTCTTTTCCATACCATCCCTCCAAAGCTTTTCTTTGATTAATGTTACACTCAAAAAACGCGATGTGTATATTTTTTTAAATTTAGGAGGGTTTGTGCCAGTCTGAAGAACCACCAAAAATCATAGAGATAGCCGCACGGGGGCGTTGGTAAAACGACCCGTACTCCAATACATTCTGACCAGCTATGACAAGGTTTACTTGTCGGCTTTGTCGTCACCCTGAGACAGGATCGTATCCGCAACCGTTGTCGCGGCCGTCACAAAGATACCCAAACCAACGATGATGTAGACCATCGTAAAAATCTTGCCTGCGGCGGTTTCTGGGGAAAAGTCACCAAACCCCACTGTCGAAATTGTCACGACGGAAAAATAGATGGAATCAAGCCAGCTCCACCCTTCGACAAAGTGATAGAAAACCGATGCCCATAGTATCATGCCGACCGTAAAGGCCAGCAGACCCTTCACCCTACCGTCCCTGAAAGCGACACCTATCCCGCGTGTAATTCTGGTTAATGAGTTCATGATGCTCCCCTTTTCCAAACGAGAGCATGTCCGGCGGAATTTGTAAAACTCTAATGACTTGGCGCTCAAGGCAGACCGAGTGGATCTGAATCTAGAGTTGCGACCCAATCGGAAGGATGCTCAGAAATCCTGAAACGATGTGATCCCAGGTCGATCCCGTCGGTTCGGAATCGTATTCCAGAACGGAGCCATCCTCGTTCCGCGTTCTCCACTTCAGCTGGCCTGCGTCCTCCAGTGTGACGTGATAGGTGTACGCCGGCAGGGCTTGATCCAAAGCGCCCAGCGTTTGCGCGGTCAGCGCCGGGGTGTCGATCAAAATTCCCATCTCGGTATTGATATTCACACTGCGCGGGTCCCAGTTGAAGGACCCAACAAACAGATATCTGTCGTCCACTGCAAAAGCCTTGGAGTGCAGGCCCGACCGGGATTGCGCCCAGTTAATACCGCGACGCTGTACCTGATAGGCATCGGGTCGCAACTCATACAGCTCAACCCCCGAGCGCAGCAGCGCCCGGCGTTTCTTGGCATAATGCGCGTAAACCGGCGCAACGTCATTGGACGCCAGTGAATTGGTCACAACCTTGACGTCGACGCCGCGATTTTCCAGTTCGGCCATCCACCTCACACCGGTGTTGCGCGGCACAAAATAAGCCGAGACGATATTGACCTCGCTGGTGGCCCTTTCGAAATACGGCAGTAGTTGGGACGCAAGAATTGGGTCCGAGCCCTCAAGACCCGCGGCTTTGGACGGCGGATCCGCGTAGAGCTTTGCAGGAACCCAATCCAGTTTGAGCTGACCGTCCGCAAAGTTTTCCTGAGCGGATCTTCTCAGCGCTGCGCCGTATTGCGTGTGTTTGGCGTCTTCGACCAACTGATTGAGCCTGTCTCGTGCATCGTTCAAGCTGAACGCCTCTGCTTCGCCAACAACTGCGCGGGCAGGTACGGCAAATTCACTGTTCCAATAGGCGTCAAAACTCTGCGAGACTTCGGTCACCACGGGACCTGCGGCCAGAACGTCCAGATCGGCATAGTTCATTTCCTCTCTGGCCAGAAAGTACTCGGCCCCGATGTTTCGCCCGCCAACAATCGTAAACACGTTGTCAGCGGTCATCGACTTGTTGTGCATTCTGCGGTTGATGCGTTTGAAATCTGTCAGACCCGCGATCAGCAGACTTTGATCCCGCCAAAAAGGGTTGAACAGGCGGATTTCTATGTTCTCGTGATAGTCCAGTGCCGCTGTCATCGCGTCGTAACTGGATGTGTCCATATCATCCAGCAGCAATCGTACGCGGACGCCGCGATCCGCTGCCTGCAAAAGGCTGGCGGCGAAAAGATGGCCGGTGGGATCATTGTGCAAAAGGTAATACTGCGCATCCAGTGTCTGTTCAGCGGCGGCAGCCAGCAGTAGCCTAGAAACAAGCGCTTGCTCGCCATCGCTGATCAATTTCACGCCAGACCGTCCGTCCTTCGGATCCCCAAGCCTGCTTGCGGCCCGGCCAAGCGTGCTGTTTGTCTGAGCCGGAACTGCCGCCGTGACGGTCTTTTCATATGTTCGGGTCTTGGGGGCGCACGCGGTCAGCGTCAGCGCGCATAAAACACCAACCATGTTCGCCCATGGTTTCATTCAAATACTCCATCCATGCCGCTAGGTGACACTGCGCTGGGCTGGGAATTCAAGCCTGTTGTGCCCAGCGCTGGCAAGTTTCGTGCGGCTGTGACGTTTGCGCTGGATGTCCGAAACAGCACATTGGTCGCCTGATTGGCATTTCAAAGGCGTGCGTCACACGCGCGGCATGCCACTGATTTACCTCAGCAGCAGTCTTTTGGACCGGATTTCTGATGAACTTTGCAATCAGCACGTGTCCCTTCGCTGTGGGTCACATGGTGAAAACAGGGAACTTGTCGGTGGTGCAATAAGAAAATTCCACTGCCGGTCGTTAAAACAGAATTTTCTTCTGATCTGGGCGGTGGCCAATCGGCGACAAACCTCATATTACATGCGTCACGAATCCATCAGGCAGAAAAAAGTCCCGTGTTCGACCTACCAGCGCAGCGCGCGCACCTCTCCGAAAAATACGATCTGGCCCCATCGCCCGAGTTGGCTGCCAGCATGAGTGATATCTATGACCGCATGTCCCGTGTGGTTTCGCCGGTCGATTGGGCGATCTACGCGCCCTATGTCAAAGCGATCAACGACCTGAAAGCCGAGCGCAACGCGGTCATTCTGGGCCACAACTATATGACGCCCGAGATTTACCACGGCATTTCGGATTTTGGGGGCGACAGTCTGCAACTGGCCATCAAAGCGACCGAGGTCGAGGCGGATGTGATTGTGCAATGCGGTGTCCATTTCATGGCTGAGACATCCAAGATTCTCAGCCCGGACAAGACCGTGCTGATGCCGGACATGGAGGCCGGGTGTTCGCTGGCGGAATCGATCACCGCCGAGGGCGTCGAAGAAATGCGCCGCCGTTACCCGGGCGCGCCGGTGGTGTCTTATGTGAACACCACGGCCGAAGTTAAAGCAGCCTCGGATATCTGCTGTACGTCGTCCAACGCGGCCCAGATCGTTGCGGCGCAGGACAGCCACACGGTCATCATGACTCCCGATCAGTATCTGGCGCAGAACGTCGCGCGTGACGTACCGCAGAAGAACGTGGTCTGGTGGGAAGGGTCGTGCATCGTCCACGAACAATACAGCGCCAAGGACCTGCGCGATTTCCGCGAATGGAACCCCGGGACGCGTCTGATTGCGCATCCCGAATGCCCGCCGGATGTTGTGGCCGAGGCTGATTTCTCGGGGTCGACCAGCGGCATCATCAAATATGTCACCGACGAAAAACCGGAAAAGGCGCTGTTGATCACCGAATGCTCGATGGCCTCGAACATCGCGGATGAGCTGCCGGAGGTCGATTTTGTCGGCCCCTGCAACATGTGCCCTTACATGAAAAAGATCACGCTCGAGAAAGTGCTGTTTGCGCTCGATACCATGACCGGACAGGTCGAGGTTGACGCTCAGGTGGCGGACAAGGCGCGCCTGGCAGTGCAGCGTATGATTGATCTGTCGCGCCAGCTGGGTCTCTGATCGGCGACATGCAGGACATTGTCACGCCGCGTGTGGTCATCATCGGGGCCGGATTGGCCGCGATCTATACGGCGCTGAAACTGGCGCCGGTTCCGGTGTTGATGATTTCGCCCGAACCGCTGGGATCAGGCGCAAGCTCGGTCTGGGCGCAGGGCGGGGTTGCAGCAGCCATGGCGCGGACAGACAGCCCCGAGGCACACGCGGAAGACACGATGCGCGCCGGTGCGGGATCGGTGCTGCGCGAAGTGGCCGAGTTCGTCACCAATGCTGCGCCGGAACATGTTCTCGACCTTTCTGACCTGGGCACAGGGTTTGATCGCACCGCTGATGGTGGTTTCGTGCAATCACGAGAGGCGGCGCATTCCGCCGCGCGGGTGGTTCGGGTCAAAGGCGATCAGGCGGGAACCGAGATCATGCGAGCGCTGATCGCGGAACTGCGCAGAACACCCTCGGTTCAGATCATCGAAGGGGCTCTGGCCGTTGGGCTTGAAAGCGATGGAACTCAGGTCGATGGGGTATATCTGGCCAGTGCTTCTGCACCGGATGCGCCGCCTGTCCTGCTTCGCGGAGAGGCTTATGTTCTTGCCACGGGCGGTTCGTCTGGCCTGTATGCCCAAACCACCAACCCCGCGCGTATCCGGGGGCAGGGGATCGGAATGGCAGCCCGTGCCGGCGCGCGGATCGCAGATGCGGAGTTTGTACAGTTCCACCCCACAGCCATCGATGTCGGCGAAGACCCAACCCCGTTGGCGACCGAGGCGTTGCGCGGTGAAGGCGCCATTTTGATCGACAGGGACGGCCACCGCTTTATGCAGGACGTTCACCCAGATGCCGAATTGGCTCCGCGCGATACCGTTGCGCGCGCCGTGTACCTTCAGGTGCAGTCGGGCAAATGCCCGGCATTGGATACCCGAACCGCCATCGGGGCTGTTATCACGACGCAATTCCCATCTGTGACCGAAGCTTGCCGGCGCAACGGCGTCGATCCTGTTCGCGACCCCATCCCGGTGACCGCATCAGCGCACTACCATATGGGCGGGGTCGAAACGGATCTGGCGGGCCGAAGCTCACTGGTTGGACTTTGGGCTTGTGGCGAGGCGGCGTCGACTGGGTTGCACGGGGCCAACCGTCTGGCCTCGAACGGGCTGCTCGAGGCGCTGGTCTTTGCCCGTTCCTGCGCCCGCGACATTGCAGATGTGGTGCCACAGACCACAGCGCCGGACGTACAGATTCAGTTTGCCATCGGTCACGATGTAGCGCGGGAACAGGACGTGGCGGCCCTGCGCCGGACGATGGCGGAATATGTCGGTGTGGTGCGTGACCAGGCGGGCCTGCGCCAGGCCCTGACAGACATCGCCTCGTTGGAAGCCCGGCATACTGACTCTGCCGTGTTTCTCAACATGACCGCCACGGCCTCCCTGATCGCAGCTGCCGCACTGCAGCGCGAGGAAAGTCGCGGGGTGCATTTCCGTTCCGATTTCCCTGACCCCAATCCCGGCCCCGGCCAACGCTCGGCCCTTATGCTAAGCGATGCTCTGGCGCTGCGGGACCGAATCGCAAAGGACGCAGCATGAATTATCCGGCCCTGCCCGACATGATCCTTGAACCCATGGTGCGCACCGCGCTGATGGAGGATCTGGGTGCCAGTGGCGATATCACCACTCTGACCGTGATTCCGGCGGACGCCACCTATTGCGCCCGGTTGAACGCGCGCGAGGATGCCGTGGTATCGGGCATGCAGGTGGCCGCGCTGGCGTTCCGCCTGGTCGATCCGTCGCTTGAGGTCACAGCGCATGTTGCGGATGGCCAGTATTGCACCAAAGGTGAAACGTTAATGGAAATCCGGGGCAGCGCAGCGTCGATCCTGTCTGGCGAGCGGGTGGCGTTGAACTTTGCCGGACGCATGACCGGGGTTGCGACCGCAACCGCTGCGCTGGTGGCCGAGACCAAAGGCACCAAGGCGCGTATTACCTGCACCCGCAAAACCACGCCAGGCCTGCGCATCGTTGAAAAACAGGCGGTTCTGCATGGCGGCGGGTTCAATCACCGTTTTTCCCTGTCGGATGCCATCCTGATTAAGGACAACCACATTGCTGCCGCAGGTGGGGTGCACGCGGTGCTTGAGGCGACAAAGGCCCGCTCCTCGCACATGATGAAGGTCGAGATCGAAGTCGACACGCTGGAGCAACTGGCGCAAGTGCTGGAGGTTGGCGGGGCTGATGTGGTGCTGCTGGATAACATGCCGCCCGAAACATTGAAAAAGGCTGTTGCGCTGGTCGATGGCCGGATCGTGACCGAAGCCTCGGGCAATATCAGTCGCGAAACTGTGGCGGCGGTGGCAGCAACCGGTGTGGACTACATCTCGTCCGGGGCGCTAACCCATTCCTATCGTACGATTGATATCGGGCTGGATTTCTAAACACTCAGGCACTGCCAAAGCACCCTTTCTGCGGGTCAACCTCGGGCAATTCACACTGACCTATGTCAAGGACAAAACCCTTGCCGTGCTTTCCAGTGCGAGCAGATTGCTAACCGTATTGCGCGAAGAAGACTGGCGTACAGGGTTCAAAGATCTGTTCGAACAATTGGAGGACCAACATGGCTGATGGATGCGCTTGCGACCAGTCCGCGTCTGTGTATGTGTCGGTGTCCGAGGCGGTGGCACGCGGGCTGGCTGTTTCGGATCCGATCACCCAAACCGAATCCCTGTCGCTGTGCGAGGCGATCGGCCGGGTTCTTGCCGAGGATTGTACCAGCAAAGTCGATATGCCTGCCGTCGACAACTCGGCCATGGACGGTTATGCCGTTCGAACAGGTGATCTGGGTAGCGGTCCCACGTATGACTTGCCTGTTGCCGGGCGCATTGCCGCCGGAGACAACGGTACCCACAACGCTCCTGCGGGCAGCGCCTTGCGGATTTTCACCGGTGCCCCGGTACCTGCCGGTTTCGATGCAGTGTTGATGCAGGAGGATTGCAAGCTTACCTCAGGCCGCATCCGCTTTACCCGCCGGCCCGCACCTGGCCAGCATATCCGCCGAACGGGCGAGGACCTGAAAGCCGGTGATCCGATCCTGCGGCGCGGGTGTGAGATTACTGCCCGGGAAGCCGCCGCGCTGGCGTCGGCCGGGTACGGAGAAGTGGTGGTATACCGCAAGCTCAGGGTGACGATCTTCTCGACGGGCAGTGAATTGCGGCAACCCGGCGAAGAATTGGGGCCGGGTCAGATCTACAATTCGAACCGCTATATGCTTCGGGCATTTCTGGACAGGCCGTGGATCGACCTGACAGATGAAGGCCCGGTTGAGGATGATCCCGACCGCTTGGAGAAGGTGCTGCGGCAGGCCTGCGACAGCGCCGATCTTATCGTTACAACCGGCGGCGTTTCGGTGGGGGATGAGGATCACATGCCGCGCCTTTTCACTCAGATCGGTGGCCGGACCGATGTGATGAAAGTGGCGATGAAGCCGGGCAAGCCGGTCATGTTTGGCCGCAGGGGGCACGCGCTTTATATCGGGTTGCCGGGCAACCCGGTTTCGGCCTATGTGACCTGGAAAATCATCGGATCGCATATGATGGCCCGCCGGGCCGGGATGCATTACACCCCGCAAGCATCAGAGCAAGCCATTCTGGCCGAGCCATTGGAGCGACGGGCGGGACGTCAGGAATATCGTCCGGTCCAGATCGAGGGAACCTCGCCCGAGGGCTTGCCCCGGCTGCGCCTGATGGCAGCGTCATATAGCGGTCGGGTTGCGTTGCTGGCACAAGCGGATGGTCTGGCCGTCATCTCCGCAGAAACCGAAGAATTACCCAAAGGTCACGCGGTGCAATTTCTACGTTTTTGAAGGCGGCGCCGATTCCAGGGTGGGTAGCTGCTGGGTGTCAGCGAGTGAAAGTGGATCAGCTAGGTGAGGTCTTTGAACATATAGGTCGTGGGCTCCAGCCTATTCTGGAAGGGGTTGCGGCAATAGTTCGGAATTTCCCCGGCGATCTGAAATCCCAGACTTTGATACAATATCCGTGATGGGTCCGAGCTGCGCGTATCGAGCACCAACATGTTTCTGCCCAGTTCGATTGCCCGGTCTTCGAGTGCGATCATCAGGGCGCGACCCAGTCCCTGGCGGCGGGCGTCGGGATGGACCAGCAGTTTGGCGACGTCCGCGCGGTGCGGTTGATTGGGCATTGATGCCGGGATCAGTTGCACGGTTCCGACAATGTGCTCTTCGGCACGAACAACAAACACATCCAAATCATCGTTCAGCAGATCCGGCCGCACCCGATTCTGCCAATAGGCTCGGGCCTGATCGGGTGAGAAAGGCAGGATGAACCCGATGCTGGCACCGTTGTGTACACAGGCATGGAGGATATCGGTCAGATCGTCTAACGCGGCATCAAAGCTGCTTTCATCCAAGCGCGAGATCATATCAGCACCAGCAAATACCTTGCACCACGCGATGGGCTCGTTTCAAATCGGGTCGGACCAGACAGATGATAACGCAGGCAATCACCGCCGTTCAGATCATGGGCGATGCCGTCGACCGTCAACGTCAACGCGCCGTCCAGCATGATCAGATGGTGCTCTTGCCCGGGTTTCGGTGGCGTGTCGTAGCTGATCACCGTGTCGGGTGGCAGATGTCCTTCCAGCACTTCACCGCTCAGCCCTGCGGCAGGAGGCGATACGGACCGTCTGGTGAATCCGGTTTCGGGGTCGCGCCATTCGGGTTGCCGTTCGAACGGTACCCAAGGGTCAAAGCTATCTTCCACCATCATCAACAGGCGCGACATTGGCAGGCCGTAAGCTGCGCAAAGCCGACCCAGCGTTTCAGCGGTAGGGCTGACATCACCCTTTTCCATCCGCGAAAGGGTCGCCCGGCTGATGCCACTGAATTTGGCCAGTTGTTCCAGCGACCAACTGCGGCTTTGGCGCAGTTCGTTCAGATGAGTGGCGAGGCGGTTCGAAAGGTCATCAAGCATCGATCAAATCTGGGAATACTGTTCTATAATGAGAATATCAGATAAGATTTAACGCAATGCAACAAGAAAAGGGGCGCAGAATTCTCTACGCCCCGTGTACTGCTCAGTTTTGAGCGTGGATTACTTCCAGCCAACTTCGTTGAAGATTTTCTGAGCCTCTGGGATGTTCTTGGCAACATCTGACAGGTTCACATCATCTGCTTTGAACTCACCCAATGCCTTGACCGAGTCCTCAAGGGTGACGCCTTCCACTGCGGGGAACTCGTCATTTCCAGCCGAGAAATACTGCTGTGCAGAATCGCCGGCCAGATATTCCAGAAACAGGATCGCGTTTTCTTTGTTGGGGGCATTCGCGGCCACGCCAGCACCGGACAGGTTCATGTGCGCGCCGGTGCTGTCCTGATTGGGGAAGACCCATCCGATCGCGTCGATGTCGGCAGAGACGCCCTTGACGTCTTTGCGGATGGCGCGGGCAAAGTAATAGGTGTTGGATACTGCGATGTCGCACTCGCCCGAAACGATGCCGCGCAGCTGATCTGTGTCGCCGCCCTGTGGCTCGCGGGCCATGTTGGCGACGACGCCTTCGGCCCAGGCCTTGGCGGCCTCGGGGCCTTCATGCGTGATGATCGAGGCCAGCAGCGTCTGGTTATAGGTGTTGCTGGACGACCGTATGCAGACCATGCCCTTGTATTCGGGTTTCGCCAGATCGGCATAGGTGGCCGGTGGGTTGGTTACATTTTCCTTGTCGAAAAAGATGATGCGGCCCCGCTGTGAAAAGCCGAACCATTCGTTGTCGCTGTCCTGCAGGTTGGCGGGGATGCGTTCTTCCAAAACGGCGCTGTCGACCGGTTGCAGAATGCCTGCGTTTTTGGCACGGGCCAGGCGCGAGGTGTCGACCGTCAGCAGAATGTCCGCAGGCGAATTCGCGCCTTCAGCTTCCATGCGCGCGATCAGTTCATCCGCCTTGCCTTCGATGCGGTTGATGGTGATGCCGGTTGCCTCTTCGAAGTCGCTATAGAGGCGCTCGTCAGTGTCGTAGTGACGCGAGGAATAGAGGTTCAGTTCACCGTCGGCGGCGGCAGAGGTTGCGATCAGGGCCATCAGAGCGGCGGCTGCGCAGGTAGAAGATTTCAGCATCATATTTCCCAACATTCATAGCTGTGGCGGGTGCTTACCCGACTGATTTGGTCAATTAAACGAATCTGAAGGGGATGCAAGGTTTTCTGACAAAATTAGTTGGTCAAATGGTCGCGCTGCTTTGCAGGTGAAGAATTTATGGACACGTAGGCAAAACAAGATGGCGGATATATCAGCCTTCTGCCGGTGACACGGCCCGTTGATAAAGATGCCACGTGGTGTGGCCCAGGATCGGCAGGGTGAAGATCAGGCCCAGAAAGGCCGGAGCCATCGACAACAGCATTGTGACCGAGATGATCGCCGCCCAACTGAGCATGACCACCGGGTTTTCCGAAACAACGCGAATGGAGGTGAGCATGGCGGAAACGAAATTGGTTTCCCGGTCGAGCAGCATGGGCATGGCAACCACGGTCACCGAAAACAAAACAGCAGACAGAAATGCGCCAATGCAGGTGCCGACAACAAGGAAGGTCCAACCCTGCTGCGTAAAGAAAACAATGTTCAAGAACCCGTCAAAGTCCGAGAAGGAAGCATTCTGCAGGATGATCGCCAGCCAAAGCCGAATCTGGTAAATCCACACCCAGAAAATGAATAGGGTAACAAAGGCCATCCAGCCCAATTCACGTTTGCTTTGATGGGCCATGACGGCGAGGATGTCGGACCAGCCGAAGCTCTCTCCGTTCTGCAGTCGGCGGGACATTTCGTACAGCCCGGCGGCGGCGAAGGGGGCCACCAGTGGAAAGCCGACAATGGCGGGAATGATCATCCAGATTTTTCCGAGCCAGACGAGGCTCCAAACCAACAGGATGCCGAAAACCGCATAGAAAAGGCCAAAGAAACCGCTCATGACGGGGCGCGCCTGAAAGTCGGAAAAGCCAGCTTTCAACGACGCTGAGATGTCATTTGCCGACACTCTATTGACCGTGGGCATGGCCTGTTGCTGCGGCGTCGGGTTGTTGGGTGGTGTGGACTCTTTGGTCTTGGATGTCATGACACACTTCCTCCCAAAGCATGACGTCGGGCTGGTCCGTTCGCCAACAGACCCTGCTGCGAAACAGACATCTCTCCTCCGAATGCAAGTTTGCATCAGGTAAGCTACGCGGGCAAGGGGTGTGGCAGGTATGTCCGCAGAGCGAACATTGAAATATCCCACAAAAAAACCGCGCTCAGAGGCGCGGTTTCTTCAAACTGAATCGTGCAGTTCTCAGCCCTGACGAGCTTTGAACTTGCGCTGCGTCTTGTTGATCACGTAGACGCGGCCTTTGCGACGCACAACCCGGCAGTCACGGTGCCGGTTCTTGAGCGAGCGGAGCGAGTTCTTGACCTTCATTGGTCTGTCTCCAATCTGCGGCGCCTTCATCAAGGACGTGGCCAGCGCCTGGGTTAGCGGGTGCTCCGGGTCAAACCCGAAACAGTGAAACGATGGTGGGCGGTACAAGGATCGAACTTGTGACCCCTTCGATGTCAACGAAGTGCTCTACCGCTGAGCTAACCGCCCACTGATACCATTGCGTGCCCTGCCCCAAAACGAAATGGGGCGCGGAACCCCGCGCCGGTAGCGGGGTCTATAAAAGGAGTCGCAAAGGGGTTCAAGGGGTTTGGCAGAACTATTTTCCGGTCTATGCTCAATGCGAACAAGGAGTCACCATGCCGAACGCCCCCTATGTTTTGGATATGCCTGCTAAGCGCACGTCTTGTGTGGTGTTTTCTTCCCCTCATAGCGGGCGGGACTATCCTGAAACATTGCTGAACCGCACGGTTCTGAGTGAGAACGTGATTCGCTCATCTGAAGATGCGTTTGTCGATCAGCTGTTTTCTAATGCTGCCGATTTTGGCGCGCCGCTGATATCAGCAACGATGCCGCGGGCTTTCATTGATCTGAACCGCAGTGCGGAGGAACTGGATCCTGCGTTGATTCTGGGTGCGCGACGCAGCGGACATAACCCCCGCGTGGCGTCTGGGCTCGGGGTGATTCCCCGGGTGGTGGCCAATGGGCGTGCGATCTATCGCGGCAAGCTGACAATGGATGAAGCGCGTCTGCGCATCGACACGGTCTGGCGTCCTTATCACGCACGGATCAAGTCCCTGTTGTCTGAATCCCATAAGACATTCGGTCAGGCGATTCTGATTGATTGTCACTCGATGCCGCACGAGGCCGTTGCCATGGCCAGCAATGCGAAATCCAAACGTCCCGAAGTGGTACTGGGTGACAGGTTCGGGGCCTCGGCTTCGGCTGCTGTCGTCGACCGGATCGAAGAGGCCTTTACGTCTGCCGGATTGAATGTGGCCCGCAATGCTCCCTTTGCCGGAGCGTATGTCACGCAGACCTATGGTAGCCCCGCCCGTCATCAGCATGCGGTTCAGATCGAGATTGACCGGGCGCTGTACATGGATGAGGCCAAGATCGAACCAAACGAAAACTTTGCCGCGTTCCAGGAAATCTTGCGCGGCATCATCCGCGACATCACCCTAATCGGTGGTCAACCCTTGCGACTGGCGGCCGAATGATCTCAGCGGAGGGCCCGCCCCTTGAGGATTGCATCGCTGCCGAACCGGCGCCGGATTTCATCTGTTGCGCGCTCGGCCTGTGATCGCTGGGTGGCGCCGGGATCTAGCAGATCGCCCGAGATGTCCGCCTGCTCTTCGGGGCACAGGTCGGACAATCCGCAGCCCAACAGGCGGTAC
The DNA here is from genome assembly GCF_056539305.1 of Ruegeria sp. BC1. Classification (NCBI taxonomy): domain Bacteria; kingdom Pseudomonadati; phylum Pseudomonadota; class Alphaproteobacteria; order Rhodobacterales; family Roseobacteraceae; genus Ruegeria; species Ruegeria sp. BC1. The sequence continues at coordinate 8,280 of NZ_JBQFUT010000010.1, read as the reverse complement.
GGCCCCTCGTTTCCCACCTGATCGAACAGACCCCGCGCCGTGCGATAAATGCGGTCTGCGATCTGCGTTGCATCGCGCAGGGAAATGCGCCGCGTGATGACTTTGTGGTTGGCCTTTTTCAACTTCAGCGTGACAACCCGCCCGGCCAGCCCCTTGGCCTTGGCGCGATCGGCGACTTTCTCGGCCATGCGCCACAGATGCCCGTCCAGAATGTCGAGGCTGGCTGTATCCTCGAAGAACGTGGTCTCATTGCTGATGGACTTCATCGGCTCATGCGAAGACACGCGGCGCTTGTCCTGCCCCCGCGCCAGATGCCACAGTCGATAGCCCATCGACCCGAACCGGGCAGTCAGGGCCTCCTGATCCCAGCGCAGCAGGTCGGAAAAGCTGCGGATACCTGCGCGGTCCAGCGATTCTTGCGCCGCCGGACCAATCCCCCAGATCAGGCGTACCGGCTTGTCATGCAGGAATTCTGCGGTTTCTTCCTTGCCGATCACCGAATACCCGCGCGGCTTGTCGAGATCTGAGGCCACCTTGGCCAGAAACTTGTTGTGCGACAGGCCGATCGAGCCGGTCACGCCCAATTCGTCCTTCATGCGTTTGACCAGGCGCGCCAGCATCACCGCTGGCGGTGCACCGTGCAGCCGCTCGGTCCCGGACAGGTCCATGAAGGCTTCGTCCAGTGACAAAGGTTCAACCACCGGAGTTAGTTCGTCCATCATTTTGCGGATTTCGCGCGACACCTCGGCATAGACCGACATGCGCGGCTTGATCACCACCGCATCAGGGCAGAGTTGCAGGGCCTTGAACATCGGCATGGCCGATCGTACCCCTCGGATGCGCGCCACATAGCAGGCGGTTGATACGACACCACGTTTGCCGCCGCCTATGATCACGGGTTTATCGGCCAGATCCGGGTTGTCCCGCTTTTCGACCGAGGCATAAAACGCATCGCAATCCATATGGGCGATGGACAGGGTGAACAGTTCTGGATGCGCCTTGATGCGCGGGCTGCCACAGGACGGGCAGCGCCGTTCATCGTTCAATTGGGTCAGGCAGTCTCGGCAAAGGCCGGGCATTCAAGTCTTCCCGCTTTCCGTGCGCTCAGTTCAACGGCTTACTTATACCAGCCCCCGCAGTCGCGCAAAGGATTGGCAGCGACAAGTTGGAACTTGAGGGCTGAAAGAAGACCCCCCGCGATTGGCGGGGGGAGGTGACGGACCTCAGGAAGAAAGTCCGCGGGGAGTATCACGGTCTTAGAATCGCTGAAAAACACGCGTTTCGATAGGACGCAGGCACCGCAAGCAAAAACCCGAGTTTTTCATGTGTGTTTTCGGGCACAGAGACAATTTGGCGCGGATTGGCCAAAAGTGACGTAAGGTCAAGTGTTTGGCGGTGATTTCCGTCCGAAAACCTGATTTATTCGCGTGACTGTTCAGTGTTGTGTCAAGGAATTTAACTCGGCAAGAACTGCTTCAGCTGCTGCTTTTGGGTTCTCGGCCTGATAGATCGGACGACCGACAACGATGTGATCGGCTCCGTCGCCAATGGCGCTGGCCGGGGTGGCCACGCGTTTCTGGTCGCCCAGGGCTGCACCTGCCGGACGCACGCCGGGGGTGACGATCAACCGGCCTTCGGCCTGGGGCAGGGCGCGGATCAGGGCGGCCTCTTGCGGACTGGCGATGACACCATCAGCCCCAGCCTCCAGCGCTTTGGCCGCGCGCTCGACGACCAACTCCTGAACGTCGCCCTCTTTTAGCAGACTGGCATCCAGATCGTCGCGGTTCAGCGATGTCAGGATGGTCACCGCGAGGATTTTCAGGTCTTTGCCCGCCGCGCCCTCTTTCGCCGCGCGCACCACATGCGGGTCGCCATGCACTGTCAGGAAATCCAGATCGAACTGCGCCAGCCCGCGTACGGCGTTTTCCACCGTGTTTCCGATGTCGAACAGTTTCATGTCCAAAAAGATGCGCTTGCCGTGATCCTGCTTCAGTTCGTTGGCCAAGGCCAGCCCGCCGCCGGTCAGCATCCCCAGCCCGATCTTGTAGAAAGAAACGGCATCTCCCAACCGCTCGGCCAAGGCCAGCCCCTGCAGGGCGTTTGGGACGTCGAGGGCTACGATCAGGCGGTCATCGGACATAAGAAAGCTCCATTTGGCAAACGTCTGCGTCCTAACGGGTAACGGTGCGTGTGTCCATGCGGGAGGGGTGGGGGCGAAATCAAGCACTAAAAAATTGATTGTGGTATGCTGCGGGCCATTCTGGAATGCATCTGAAATGGGGGGATTAATGAAACAATTTATTTCTGTTGCGGTCTTATTGGCTTTGATGGGGTGCCAGGACATGCCGTTGGAAACCGAGGCTGCGGATACGGTCATCGTATCTCCGACGAACAATGATTTACGACTCGTGGGTGGATACCGGTCTACGGACGATGATTGCCAATTAACCGGCGAAACGGCGTTTACAATCGATTTTCTGGATGACGCGGCGGATCTGGTGTCCTGTCCAAAGGGCAGTGACGCGGCGCAATCGCTGGTCGAGATGTACGGCGCGCGCGAAGTCGCCAGAACCGGGGGATATGTGGTCTATACCATACCGCGCCGATAGGGGTGGAATCTGCGGTTTAGCCTCTTGAACAACCAAAGATATTTCCCAAATTGAATGCGAGGTCCAGACCGACGCGTGCCGCCTAGCGGGCGCATCACATTTCGGGCGCTTGAGATAAAGGAGAATAACATGGACTTGAATAAGTTCACCGAGCGGGCACGGGGTTTTGTGCAGGCGGCGCAGACTATTGCGCTGCGCGAGGGGCACCAAAGGCTAGAGCCCACCCATATACTGAAAGCATTGATGGATGACGATCAGGGGCTGGCAAGCAACCTGATCACACGCGCTGGCGGCGCGCCGGGTCGCGTGGTCGAGGCGCTGGATGCCGCTATGGGGAAAATCCCCAAGGTCAGCGGCGACGCGAGCCAGATTTACATGGACGGTCAGACCGCCAAGGTTCTGGACGAAGCCGAAAAAATTGCCACCAAGGCGGGTGACAGCTTTGTGCCGGTCGAACGCGTTCTAATGGCGCTGTGCATGGTGAAATCCAAGGCGAAAGAGGCCTTGGAAGCCGGTGCCGTATCCGCCCAGAAACTGAATGAGGCGATCAACGACATCCGCAAGGGTCGGACCGCCGACACAGCCTCGGCGGAAGAAGGCTATGATGCGCTCAAGAAATATGCACGCGACCTGACCGAGGCAGCGGCTGAAGGCAAAATCGATCCGATTATCGGGCGGGATGAGGAAATCCGCCGCTCGATGCAGGTTCTGTCGCGCCGCACCAAGAACAACCCGGTTCTGATCGGGGAACCCGGCGTCGGTAAGACCGCGATTGCCGAGGGTATGGCCCTGCGCATCGTCAACGGCGACGTGCCGGAATCGTTGAAAGACAAGAAGCTGCTGGCGCTCGACATGGGTGCACTGATTGCAGGTGCGAAATACCGCGGTGAGTTCGAAGAACGTCTCAAGTCGGTTCTGACCGAGGTCACCGAGGCCGCCGGTGAGATCATCCTGTTTATCGATGAGATGCACACGCTGGTCGGGGCCGGTAAATCCGACGGTGCGATGGATGCCGCGAACCTGATCAAGCCTGCGCTTGCCCGGGGTGAGCTGCATTGTATCGGCGCGACCACACTGGATGAGTATCGCAAATATGTGGAAAAAGACGCGGCCCTTGCGCGCCGATTCCAGCCTGTGATGGTCACCGAACCGACCGTTGAGGACACAATCAGCATTCTGCGTGGCATCAAGGAAAAGTACGAACTGCACCACGGTGTGCGCATCTCGGACTCGGCGCTGGTTTCGGCGGCGACATTGTCGCATCGCTATATCACTGACCGATTCCTGCCTGACAAAGCCATTGACCTTGTCGATGAGGCGGCGTCGCGCCTGCGGATGGAGGTGGATAGTAAGCCCGAGGAGCTCGACCAGCTAGATCGCCAGATCCTACAGATGCAGATCGAGGAAGAAGCGCTGAAGCTGGAAGACGACGCGGCCTCCAAGGATCGCCTGGAAACCTTGCAAAAAGATCTGGCCGATCTGCAGGAGAAATCCGCCGAGATGACTGCCCAGTGGCAGGCCGAACGTGATAAACTTGCGGGTGCGCGGGATCTGAAAGAACAGCTAGACAAGGCGCGCGCTGATCTGGAGATCGCCAAGCGCGAAGGTAACCTGGCCAAGGCCGGTGAGCTGTCCTATGGCGTCATCCCAGAACTTGAGAAAAAGCTGACCGAGGCCGAAAACGCCGAAAGCAACGCCATGATGGCCGAGGAAACGGTGCGTCCGGAACAGATTGCCTCGGTAGTGGAACGCTGGACGGGTATCCCGACCTCGAAAATGCTGGAAGGTGAGCGTGAGAAGCTGCTGCGGATGGAAGACGATCTGCATTCGCGTGTGATCGGTCAGGATGCGGCAGTGACCGCCGTGGCCAACGCCGTGCGTCGTGCACGTGCCGGTCTGAATGACGAAGGTCGCCCGTTGGGCTCGTTCCTGTTCCTCGGGCCGACCGGCGTGGGTAAGACCGAGCTGACCAAGGCCGTGGCGAACTTCCTGTTCGATGACGACAACGCGATGGTGCGTATTGATATGTCCGAGTTCATGGAGAAACATGCGGTCGCCCGTCTGATCGGTGCCCCTCCAGGCTATGTCGGCTATGACGAGGGCGGTGTGCTGACCGAAGCCGTGCGGCGCAGACCCTATCAGGTCGTGCTGTTTGACGAGGTCGAAAAGGCGCACCCGGATGTGTTCAACGTGCTGTTGCAGGTTCTGGACGATGGTGTTCTGACCGATGGTCAGGGCCGCACCGTGGACTTCAAGCAGACGCTGATCATCCTGACGTCGAACCTTGGGTCTCAGGCGCTTAGCCAGTTGCCTGAAGGTGCCGACAGCGCGCAGGCGCGACGTGACGTGATGGACGCGGTTCGGGCGCATTTCCGGCCCGAATTCCTGAACCGTCTGGACGAGACGATCATCTTTGACCGGCTCAAGCGGGCCGATATGGATGGCATCGTCGATATTCAGATGGCGCGTCTGCAAAAGCGTCTGGCCGCCCGCAAGATTGAGCTGGCGCTGGACGATGGTGCCAAGGAGTGGCTGGCCAACGAAGGCTATGACCCGGTCTTTGGTGCCCGCCCGCTGAAGCGTGTGATCCAGCGGTCCTTGCAGAACCCGCTGGCCGAAGCTCTGCTGGCCGGTGAGATCAAAGATGGTGAAACCGTCCCGGTAACCGCCGGGGCCGACGGCCTGATCATTGGCGACAGGCTGGGCACCTCGGACCGTCCGCGCCCGGACGATGCGGTGGTGCATTGATCAATGAAATCGGAAAGACCCGCCAAGCTGGCGGGTCTTTTTTTGTTCCGGGTGTGAACTAAGGGCGTTAAAGTCCGGCGTTACTAGGTCTGCCCGGTCAAATCCTGTGCCAACATCAGTGCGTTGCCATCCGGATCATAAAACGTGGCCGTGCTGACCATTCCTTCGATCGTTTCGGTTGGGCCATCAAAACGAACGCCGGCCTCCTCTAACGCGTTGCGCGCTGTCGCGATGTTGGAAACCCCAAATACCGGAACCGTGTTTCCGGGTGCGGGTTCAGCCTGTTCGCCCAGCCCAAGAGTTACACCGTCGGTTTTGGTGTGCATCTCGCTCCATCCTGCCTCATCTATGTGATGGATCAGTTCAAACCCAAGTTTTTCACTATACCAGTGTGCGCTGGCGTGGCGATCTTTGACCGAAATTGCGAGCGTGATGGTTTTTTCTAAAGAAACAAGGGGCATGAAGCTTTCCATCCTGTCTAAAAATATGGTAACTATACTTTATGGACATAACAGTACTTGTCAAGCTTACGTCGCGGGCCTGGTCGCTGAACATTCTGGCGCAGCTTTACGGAGGTGTTCCAGGCAGACAAGCGCCAATGCTTGCTGCAACAGGCGCAGGCCGAACGGCATTCTCTGCTAGTCTGGAACACCTTGTCAGCCTTGGACTGTTGGAAAGAAATCCCGGCCACGGTCATCCTTTGCGCCCTGAATTTCGTTTGACGCGGGAAGGCGTCCGCGCAGCAGCTGTGGCGGCCAAAATCGCGGCGCTGGTGCCCGATGAAACCGAATTCAAGATGTTGCGCCGCAATTGGACGGTGCCCGTTCTGGCGTTGACTCGCGAGCCGCGGCGGTTTTCAGGCCTCAAATCTGATCTTGGTGTGATTACCGACAGGGCATTGTCTGCGTCACTCAGGCAGCTAGAGGCGAAAGGCTGGGTACGACGGGATATCGAAACCTCTGCCCGGTTGCCCTTTCCGACCTATCGGGCCATCAACATGGGGTTTGAAATTAACCGCGCCGTCGACCTGCGTATCGGTTAAAGCGAAGCCCGCATGAGATTACGTTACAATCCGTTCTCCCAATCGTGACGCGTGTTTCCTTGGCTCTGTGCTATCAGCGATCTACCTCATATCCGAACTTGCTTGAAGACGGAGACATAGATGGCGCATCGCTGGACCAATACATTGACACATGCTGACGTTACCCCACGGGCGGCGTTTTTGAACCGGCGTCAGGTTATGGCCGGGCTGGCAGGTGTCGGACTGGCCGGAACGGCGCGGGTTGCCACAGCGCAGGAAGCGCTGGAGCCCAACACCTGGGAAGAGATCACCTCGTACAATAACTACTATGAGTTCGGGACGCGGAAGGATGACCCGGCCAAATACGCGGGTTCGCTGGTGACCGAACCGTGGAGCGTTGAAATTGACGGTCTGGTGGACAAGCCCGGCAAGTACGACTTCAAGGAAATTATGTCCGAGATGACGGTCGAAGAGCGTATCTACCGGTTCCGCTGTGTCGAAGCCTGGTCGATGGTGATTCCGTGGAACGGGTTCGAACTGGCCGATCTGCTGAACATGGCGGGTTTGCAGGACGGGGCCAAATATGTGGCCTTTGAAACCGCGTACCGTCCCGACGAAATGCCCGGAGTCAAATATCCGGTGCTGGACTGGCCCTATCGTGAAGGCCTGCGGCTGGACGAGGCCATGCACCCCCTGACTATCATGGCGACAGGCATCTATGGTCGCCCCATTCCGAACCAGAATGGCGCACCGCTGCGTTTGGTGGTGCCGTGGAAATACGGGTTCAAGTCTATCAAGTCGATCGTGCGGATCACGCTGACGGATGTCGAGCCGCCAACAAGTTGGAATATGTCCGCACCGCGCGAATACGGCTTCTATAGTAATGTGAACCCATATGTGGATCACCCCCGCTGGTCGCAGGCCTCGGAACGTCAGATCGGTGGCGGTCTTTTCGCCAAGCGCATCCCGACCCTGATGTTCAACGGCTACGAGAAAGAGGTCGCCGGGCTGTACGAAGGCATGAATCTGGCGGAAAACTATTAAACTTATGCAGTGGGTGAACCAGATATTGCGCCGAATCCCCGTCTGGGCTGTGTACCTTCTGGGTACGCTGCCGGCCCCCTGGCTGTTCTATCAGGGGCTGACCGGTGGTCTGGGCGTGGATCCTATCGAAGCGTTGGAACATCAGTACGGAGAACTGGCGCTGCAGCTTTTGATCGTTGTATTGGCGATTTCACCCCTGCGGCGGTTCCTTGGGTTGAATCTGTTGAAGTTCCGCCGGGCAATTGGGGTGCTGACCTTTGCCTATGTCACTCTGCATTTGCTGGTATGGCTGGTTCTGGACATTCAGGCACCCAGTCAGATCTGGGCCGATATCCTGAAGCGACCCTATATTTCGATCGGCATGGCCGGTTTCGGTTTATTGCTGCCGCTGGCCGTGACGTCGAACAATTTGTCGGTGCGCCGGTTGGGGCCGCTTTGGCGCAAGCTGCAGCGTCTAGTTTACCCCGCCGCCGTTCTCGGGGGGCTGCACTATGTCATGCTGTCCAAGGGATTTCGGATCGAACCTTTGATTTATTTGTCAGCAATCATCGGTCTGCTGCTTCTGCGCATTCCGTTTCCGACCTTGCTGACTCGGATTCGTCAGGCCGATTCCGCCTGACTCGGCGCCGAGTCTGTGGGTATCCTTGTGTAAAATCCGTTTTCCGGCATCAGATGAATGGTTATAGGGGTTCTTCTGGAGCAAGATTTCGTCGTAATATATTGTTTTAAATCGATAAAAAAACTATCTGCGGTTTTTTGCAGGTTTCTGTAATTTTCTGCTTGCGGGTTGTTTTGGTAAACCTTAGAACCCCCTTCACCGGCGCTGCTGAGGCGGTTGTTGGGACGCTGGAGACGGCG
>NZ_JBQFUT010000009.1:0-191684 GCF_056539305.1 Ruegeria sp. BC1 | reverse complement strand
GGTCCCCAGTCAACCGCGTCGACAACGCATACGGCGACAGAAACCTCATCTGCACATGCCCACCAATGGACGCATACCAAGACGCCGCTGAATAAAACCAACGCAAAAAACACCCCCCGCTTTTGCGGGGGGATAGAATTAATGAACGACAATGCGCGACTCGCACAGGTCGCTTGCAGCGGGTGGAGGAGCAATGAAACACTATGTCCTCAGAAACGACCAAGGGCACCTGGCCAATTCAGCGGCACCTACCTCTGAACGACTGCACAATGTCGACGTTTTTCTGAATGACCACACGGCAAGATTTTCGGCAGAGATGGCCGTCGAGTTCTATAGTGCTCTAAACGACCTGGTCGAAAATCACTCTTATGCTGTGAACTTTCGGTGCATTTCCGATTCTTCAGTCGGCGACCCCCGTTACTGGACTGGTCGGACCGCGATTTTCTGGGGGGACATTCACAGGACTTGGCGATGCACAGCGCAGGACAGAACCCGAATATCTCAGGTTCTTAACCTGGCGTCGCGCACGGTATTGGTGGGTGGCAGTGTGTTACTTCTTGCTGAAACGGGGCGGACCGAGGAACCGGTTGCTGCCATTCACCCGAATTTTTCAGCCGCCGCACAGGAAGTCGGACTTTCGGATTGCCACGATAGCACACACCGTTCCCCGGACGGCCGAATTCACAGCGCAGCAACGAGACTAAGCACGCTGCGACTGCTTGCCGACTTCGTGGCATTGGATCACGGTGAACACATGGCAGAAACACTGCGCAGCTATATCGGCATGACCGAGCCAAAACGCAGCTGCGCCAGCCAGTTGGCGACCCGGCTTATCCAGCGCTCAAGCGCTGATCCGATGGTTCAGCAAGTTATAGAAACGATGCTGAACAATGTCGAAGACCCTCTGAAGATTTCGGATCTGTCTCAGGCACTTGGTGCCTCCACCCGCCAATTGCAACGACGGTTTCTGACCAAAACAGGTGTCAAACTTCTGACGACTTACCGCCAGCTTCGGCTGGAGCGTGCCTACGGCCTGCTTCGCTACACCGACATGCCGCAGGCCGAAATCTCGGCGGCCACAGGGTTCTCGTCCTCGGTCGCTTTGGCCCGGGCATTTCGGGCGCAGTACCGGACAACCCCAGAGACAGTGCGCAACTGCCGTTTTGCCGGAGAGTTGTTAATTGACCAAGGCGCACAGGAACGCGCCCATTGAAAGGTTCTACTGACTGATAACGGAACGGAATTCGTCTGGTCTGCACGAATTCTGCACAATCGCTGCAGGTTATCTGCAGGCTGCTCGTTCAGGCTTGAAAAAGCTCAAGCAGGAGAACGACATGCCCAAAAAGCTTACTATCCACGGCCTGCCCCAATCCCTCGCCCAGGATGGTTGGTGGCTGGAGTGTGAAGGTGGAATTTCGACTGGCCCGACACCTCGCCGTAAGCCACCCGGCATTGCCGTAGGTCGAATGCGCTGTGCCGCCCTGATCTTTCTTGTACTTTTGGGCGATCTGCTCTTCTGGGGATATAAGCCTGGGCTTTCACTGGTTTTGTTTGCCTGGTTTGTCATTTTCGCAGCCTGCCTTGGCCACTCTTCGCGACGGCAACAACTGACTGCGGGGTTTGTTCTGCTTCTGTGTTCGCTGCCAGTTCTTGAATATGTTCAACTTCTGTCACTGATCTTTCTGACCGCCGGATTGCTGAGCGCCGTGGCGCTTTTGCAGACACCTTTAGAGATAAAAGCCAGTAAGATGCTGCCGTGGCTGGCAAGTTCGGTGTTCTGTCTGATCAAATCCGTCCCGACCACCGGCCTGTTAGCTGGCGCGGCCCTGATACGCGATCGGTTAAGCTCAGACGGTCAATCCCGAAACCATTCCGCCAACTCATTTGCACACAATTGGGCCGTTCCTTTGGGTGGTGTCTTGTTACTCAGCGCCCTTTTGATCAGTGCAAACCCTGTGTTTGAGCAAATACTGGTGCGCGTCCTCAGAGTCGATTTAGATGTGTTCATGCTTATTCGACGCGCAGTTTTCTGGATCGGGTTGGCGCTGTTGGTCTGGCCGCTCCTGACAGCAACCAGTCCGAAATCCGCGTTAGCAAAAACAGTACCGCAGGGGAAAATTCCAAGTGTACTAAATGCAGATGCTGTCTTTCGCGGATTGATCCTGTTCAACGTGATGCTGGCGGTACAAAGCGTGATGGATGCCTCGATTCTGATTGGAGGCGCTACCCTGCCCGACGGAATGAGCCATGCCACCTATGCCCATCGCGGTGCCTATCCGCTGCTTTTAACAGCCCTGCTGGCGGGGGGCTTTGCAGTGGCCGCACGCCCTTTTCTGGATCAGCAACCGGGGCTGAAGCCCCTTCTTCTATTGTGGTTGGCGCAAAACATTCTGCTGACCTTATCGGCCGCGTTCCGGCTGAACCTTTATATTGATGCGTACGGTCTGACTTATTTGCGGGTTTATGCCCTGATCTGGATGGGACTGGTCGTTATCGGATTGGTCATGGTGACGTGGCAAGTGCACAGAAGGCTGTCGTCCGCTTGGCTGATTGCGCGAACCGCGGCGTTGGGCGCGGGGACGCTTTATGCTTGTGCCTTCGTTAATTTTGCCGCGCTTATCGCTGCGGATACACTGTCGCGCGCGGCGCGAGCGAATAACGCCTTTGGGACAGACTGGGCCTATGTTTGTGGTCTGGGGCACACGGCGGCAAAGGCGATAGCCACACAGATTGCACGGCACCCGATCCCTCACGTTCCCGACTGGGCGCAGAGCTGTGTGCATCCTGCCGCAACCCATCCCAACTGGCGCGAATGGGACTTTCGCAGCGCGAGGGTGAATGGCTATCTTGCGATGAACTTACAAGGCGAAGCGCAATGAAGATCCTGTTGGTTGATGATGATCCCCGCCTGCGTGATCTGGTCGGTCTGTCACTGGAACGAGCAGGGTTTCAGGTGATCACGGCCAGCGATGGCGGGATTGCCCTGACCCATGCCACCCGAGAAGCCCCGGATCTGATCGTTCTGGATATCGGTCTGCCCGAGATGGACGGGTTTGAAGTGTGCCGCCGCATACGCGCCCGCTCCGACGTACCGATCCTGTTCCTGACCGCTCGCGATGACGAGATCGACCGGATACTCGGATTGGAGATGGGCGCAGACGATTACGTCACCAAACCTTTCAGCCCGCGCGAGCTTGTGGCGCGGGTGCGGGCCATTCTGAAACGCACGTCCGAGCCACGGCCGTCAACGATCCTGTCCCATGGCCAGATCACACTCGACACCGGGGCGCATATCTGCAGGCTGGGTGAGAACGCGGTGCCGCTAACAGCGACGGAATTCACATTGCTGGCGACTCTGGTCAGGCGCCCCAGCCACGTGCATAGCCGGACTCAGTTGATCCAAACCGTTTGGGGAGCCCTGTCGCAGGTGTCCGACCGGACACTGGACAGCCATTTGCGAAACCTCCGAAGCAAGCTAGCGCAGGCAGGTTGTACCGGGGTGATCGAAACCGTACACGGGATCGGCATTCGCATTCAGGATGTATCGGCATGAGGCGCAAGTGGCGCCCAAGCCTGGCCTTTGTTTTGGGCGGGGCATTGTGCGGAACGCTGTTGCTGTCTCTGACCGGGCTGGTAGGGTTTCGCTATCTCGGGCCGGACCTGGGCTACAAAAATGCCGCCGTCGTGCTGGCGTTGGTCATTACCGCAGCCACCGCCGTCTTGGGCTGGTTGTTGGTCCGGCTGTTGCTGCGACCAATCTTTGCGCTGGAACGCTTTGCCGCGCAGGTTGTCCAGCACCCAGCTGATCCGCTTTCACCGCCACAGCGTTTTGGCACTCGGGAACTCGGTGCCACAGCGCACAGCGTCATCGGCATGGCCGAAACCCTGCGCAACCGCGAAACCACGATTCGCAGTTTTTCCGACCATGTCACCCACGAACTGAAGACCCCGGTGGCAACCCTCAGAGCCGCCTCAGAACTACTGCGGGATGATGAAACCCTATCAGAGGAAAACCTGCGTCTGGTCGATCAGATCGCCAGCGCTGGCGTTCAGATGGAGCATCAGATCGAGGCAATGCGTCAGGTGGCCCGGGCCCGAGAGGCCCGCCATGACGGAACGACCTCCCTGCACGAGATACAGGGAGGTCTACGCCGTGATTTTCCGGCGCTGGACCTGCGGTTAGACGGGGCGCATGTCGACATACCAATCGGCCCGAAAGGCTTGCTGGTGATACTGCACCAATTGCTGAGCAATGCATTGGAACATGGCGCGCAGGTGGTGCAGCTATCCGCTGTCGCGCAAGAGATGCAGGTTCAGCTGCTCGTGCGCGATGATGGGCAGGGAATCTCGGCCGGGAATGCGGCACGGGTGTTTGATCCGTTCTTCACCACCAAACGCGATCAGGGCGGAACCGGCATGGGGCTGGCCATCGTTCGAAACACGTTGCGCGCACATGGCGGAGATATCTCTCAGCTACCCGCCTCGGAAGGTGCGTCATTTTCGATTCTTTTCGGGATCAGATAACTGCACGAGCACAATCACTGATGGGCCCAGCGCTTCCCATGATGCAGAACTACACTGCGGCCTATTCACGAGGATTCAGGGGTTAGTTTCAGGACGTTAAGCTGTTTGGATATTTTCCCTTCATTTCAACACCTTCACAACCCCGAACCGAAGGGCTTGCCTATGACTGACTCTTGCTAAATGCTGGCTGAAATCACTAAACAAGCCGGGCCGACATGAAACTCGAATTCCACCACCTCAATTTCGTTTCTCACGATGTCGAGCGGCTGCATCGCTTTTACACTCAGGTTCTGGGGCTGGCGGACATCCCGATCGAGAATTTTCCAAGGCCCGACGCAACCGAAGACACGGGTTATGCCGGCAAGATACGTTTTGCGACCGACGGGGCGATACAGATGCATCTGGCCGAGAAAAATCTGGATGTCGCATTCAAACACGGCGAAACGATCAACCCGGTCGAACGCGGCCACATCGCCTTTCGTACGGATGACATAGAAGCCTTCAAAAAGCTGCTGGATGACAACGAGGTGCCTTATTCGGACTACGGCACAGCCTTCGCGAAAGAATGGCACCAACTGTTCTTCTATGACCCCGAGGGCAATATAATCGAGGTTCATGAGGCGGTTTAATTACCACAACAGGCAATTCCAAATGCACAGACCGGTTGTCGGTATTCAGTCCGGTTTGACGCAGAGCCGCAACTGTTCATAATTATCAATACGGTGCCGGATCCTCGCCGTATCGCAGTGGCACGCTGGGCGCGGGCGATTGGCGGCATCATTTTGGCCAAGGGAATAAGACACACGCGAATATTTTTGACAGCTCATTCCCTGACCGCATCACAGAGGAGAGCCCATAATGACCTCGAAACGTATTTTAGGACAAACGGCCATTTCCATTCTCTTGGCTACAAACTTAGCCCCAGCCTATGCGGACGAATTCTCGCTGACCGGCCAGTATGAAGGGATTTATGCCTGCGACAGCACAACGGGCGGCGTGCCTTCAAGTTGGTCAGACCCCATGAACGCCGGGATCATTCAGGACGGCGACCGTATCTCAATCGACCTTCTGTACACCGACAAACAAGAGCTGGGGGCCGAATATTCCCTGTATACCGGATCGGTTGCACTGGCCCCGGACGGCGCGTTGATCAGCGGGTATTTTGAGGCTTGCGGCGGCACGTTCCCATCAAAGGAGCTTGCCCGGATTTTCCCCACCGCAACAACGGCTTCGTTCAGCTTTGCGGTCACCAGCGTCTGGGCTTCGGATCAGGTTCCCAACCTTCCTGGACTCACGGTTCAGACCTGCACCTGGAGCCTGAAACGCGTGTCCACTGAGACCCCCAAAGTCCGGCCATGCGAAACAGCGGACTGACGGCTGATCTTCAAACTGGACTCATTTATTTAAGTCCAGATGTTTAAATTGGATCCAAAGCGCCCATATAGCCGCCAACCTTTCAACCTTAACCGAGCCTGAGCGGATGTTTCATTCACCCCGACGGCCCCCATTGAAACAGGATGGTCCTGATGAATTTTATTCTGCGCGGTAGCCTGGTTACTCAAATCATCATCGGCCTTGTCGCCGGTGCTCTTCTTGCCACCCTTTGGCCATCGGCGGGCATGGCCGTTGGGCTTCTGGGTGATTTCTTTGTCGATGCGCTGAAAGCCGTCGCGCCCGTTCTGGTGCTGATCCTGGTCTGTGCCGCGATCACCAACCACAGCAAGGACAGCGAGGCCCGCATGGGGCCGGTTGTGATGCTATACATTCTTGGCACCTTCGCAGCCGCATTGGTTGCAGTAGCGGCCAGCTTCCTGTTCCCGGTCTCGCTGCACCTGACAGGAACGCCCGAGCTTTTGGACGCTCCGGACGGTCTGGCCGAAGTTGTGAAAAACATCCTGCTGAAGATCGTGGACAACCCGGTAAACGCGATAGCGCAGGCCAATTATATCGGTATCCTAGCCTGGGCTGTTGGTCTTGGTCTGGTGTTTCGCCATGCCAGTGACACGACAAAATCGCTGATGTCCGATCTGGACAGTGCGATCACCAAGATCGTCTCTGCTATCATCCGGGTCGCGCCGATTGGTATCTTCGGTATCGTGGCTTCGACCATTGCCGAAACCGGCTTTGGCGCGCTTGCCAGCTATGGCAACCTGCTGTTGGTACTGATTGGCTGCATGGCGTTCATGGCACTGGTGGTCAACCCGCTGATCGTATTCCTGCGCATCCGCAAGAACCCCTATCCGCTGGTGTTCACCTGCTTGAAAGAATCCGGGATCACCGCGTTCTTCATGCGCAGTTCTGCCGCGAATATCCCGGTCAATATGGAGCTGTGCCGCCGCATGGGTCTGGATGAGGAAACATATTCCGTCACTATCCCCATTGGCGCCACGATCAACATGGCCGGTGCGGCGATCACCATCACGGTGATGACACTGGCAGCCGTGCACACGATGGGTATCGAAGTTGATTTCCTCTCGGCATTGTTCCTGAGCATCATCGCTTCGGTTGCCGCCACAGGGGCCTCGGGTGTTGCCGGTGGATCGCTGCTGCTTATCCCGATGGCCGCAAGCCTGTTTGGGATCGACAATGCGACGGCCATGCAGGTGGTCAGCATCGGCTTTATCATTGGCGTCCTGCAGGATTCGGCTGAGACAGGACTGAACTCCTCCACCGATGTGCTGTTCACGGCAGCCGGATCGTACATACAAGGCGATCCCTACCCCCGTAAACTGCCTATGGAGGAGGTCCCCGCCTAGGCGACCCTGCAGACCCACCCCAAAACACACAACAACCGCCGAGCTTTATTCGGCGGTTGTTTGCTTTTTATCGGTCCACCCGGCGGCGCGCATTGCCGCCGTCAGATCACGTACCGGTTCGGGGGCTGCGAACACTCTGGTCTTCAAAGCTTCCAGCGGAAAATTCGGCCAGGTTTTGGCATAGACTTCAGCCAATCTGCGCGCTTCAACGTGATCCCCTTTTTTCCAATAAGCCGCCATCAGATAGGCCGTTGAGATCGGCCCGAACGGACCACCACTTGCGATCGTGTCCTCATAAGTCCGTATCGCACCCACATAGTCGCCGGTATAAAACTGTGCCGCGCCCAGCGCATTATCTGCTACCGAACCGCCGCCGTCCTCGGCCAGCTCCCGATACCGTTCTGCATGCGAAAGGACGCGCTCGAAATCGGACGTGTAGAGTGAGATCAGGGCGTCGAACTCTGCGATATGCGGATCATCGGGGGCCATATTCGTTGCCCGACCGGTGAGACTGACCGCCTTGTCAAAGTTGCCTGTTGCGAATTCGAGCCACGCCCGGGCGGACAGGGCCCAGGGCGCATCCGGGGCCAGTTCCAGCGCGTGGGCGCTGTTGTCGTCCGCTGTGCCCAGCAACTCAGTCGCAACAGGCTGATTGAACTGAAGGATAGCAAGCATGGTTTGAACCTGCGCCGCACCGGCGTAACCGCAATAGAACAGCGGGTCTCGTTCAATCGCCGTCTCAAAAACCAGCAGGGCTGGACGCAGACGCGACAGATCAACCACCGGGAAGATCAGGTCACGCCCTGCTTTGCACAGGTTCATCGCCTCAACCCGCGTTGGGGAAACATCATAAATCGTGGGTTGATCATCACTGCCCAATTTCGCAGGGACATCCCCGAGAAACGAGGCAGCCAGATACCCAACAAGACCCAGACCGATCACGCCCGCCAAAACGCCACCCAGAATTTTGCTGCGTCCTCCCGCTGACCTGCCTGCTGCGCCGGGTTGAAAGTCAGGTGCATAGCTGCCAACCGGCAGGGAAATGATCACCGGGTCAGAGGCACCCCCACCCCCGTAATACGCCCTTAGCTTGCGCCGCACTCGGCCTGCATCGACACGCACAACGCCCTCGCGCCGGGTCAATTCATCTGCCTCATAACCATAAACATCCATGGCTATGGTCTTGGCGCGTATCTCATCCTTGCGACCGGCCAGTGCTTCGGCCACGACATAGGACAGAAAGGACTGCATTCGCGCCGAACCCTTGAATTCTTTCGACTCCAAAACCCGCTCTAGCGCAGTATTGATCTGCTCTTTCGAGAACGACCCTGTTTCCTTTTGCGATTTGTCACCAAACAGCGCGGTCAAGAACTATCCTTTCACAGTAAGGACTTGTCGGCGTGTTGCTACGGTAGCATGCGGCTTAATACGTTCAAGTCACATTCTCGGTCAGGCA
This sequence comes from Ruegeria sp. BC1, assembly GCF_056539305.1. NCBI lineage: Bacteria > Pseudomonadati > Pseudomonadota > Alphaproteobacteria > Rhodobacterales > Roseobacteraceae > Ruegeria > Ruegeria sp. BC1. Next base: position 182,948 of record NZ_JBQFUT010000009.1, on the reverse strand, counting down.
TGTTTGGGCTGCGAATACAGCGGGTGCCAACCCAATGACTAATGATGAGTTCTTTGCAGCACAGTTTCCCGACGCAGCCCATCGGTTGCTGGCTCTACGGGCGCAGGATCAGGAGTTCGACCAGATTTGCGCGGACTATCAAGAGATATTCTCGGAACTGGCGCTTGTCACACAAACGGCGGGCCCATCGCATCCCCGCTACCTTGCCGATCTGGCCGAAAGTGTCTCGGATTTACGCAACAGCATCGAAAAGCGATTGCAGGCTTCCGGCTGCACCCATGAGTGAAAGGTTTTAGCATGAAACTCCGTTCTTTTCTGCCCTTGTTTTTCCTGACGGCCACCCCGGCGTTTTCTCAGGACGGACCCATCATTCACGACGGAGAGTTCGAGTATTTGCGGGCCCAGTTTGGCGAAGCCTGGGACGCGCAGGATATCGAGATCGACGCCAGGCTGGCCGAAATCCGCGAAGCAAATAACGGCCAACCTCCCAATTTTCTGTACATTCTGATTGACGACGTGAGCTTTGGTCAGATGGGTGACCGCAAGATGAACTACGTCATGGGGATCGAAACCCCGAGCATCAACCAGCTGGCGACCGAGGGGCTGTCTTTGATGCGGATGTATACAGAACCTTCCTGCACACCTACTCGAACGGCGATGCTGACGGGCCGCCATCCAGTGCGGGCCGGGGTGGAAGAGGTCAAGGTGGCATTGGTGGGCGAAGGTCTTCCGGCCTCTGAGGTTACGCTGCCCGAAATTCTGAAGCAGGCCGGTTACAATACGGCCCATGTCGGCAAATGGCATCAAGGCGATATCGAACAATCCTATCCGCACAATCAGGGCTTTGACTGGGCCGCGTTTCCACTGCACCAGCAAGTCCAGCTGAGCCTCATGACCCCCGAGGCGATGCGAGCCAATGCCATGCTTGGCTATGTTCCCGAAGGGCAGAATAACCAGTTCCTTCTGGACTCGCGTTTCAAACCCTACGGTCTGGTCACCGGTGTCGAAGCCGAGGCCGGAGGTTTGGCGCGCGAAGTCGACATGGCGGCGGGCGAGGTCTGGACTCAGGCTAAATACGAAGACATGAACCAACGCTATCAGCGGCAGGCATTGGAACAGCTACAGCGCGTTGCGGCCGAGGACGCGCCATTTTTCCTGCAATACTGGCCTCTCTACCCGTTGAACTTTGTTTACCCCGATCAGGCGATCTCGCGAAATGGCGGGTTTCACGCGGACAAGCTGCAGTTGCTGGACGGTTGGATCGGCGATCTGCTTGAGGCACTGGAGCAAACCGGAGAAGCGGACAACACGATTGTAATCCTGATGGCCGATAACGGCCTGATGTATCACTACGAGGGCACCTCGGGCTTGAATCAGCTGATCTATCGCGGTGGCAAAACCCAGCACCTTGAGGGCGGCGTGCGCACGGATGCCTTTATCCGCTGGCCCAATGTGATCGAAGCCAACAGTGCCGCGGGTGATATCTTCCACGTGTCCGACATCTATACCACGATGGCACGGATTGCGGGCGCGACCGACTACATCCCGCGCGACCGTATCATTGACGGCATCGACCAGACCGCCCTGTTGCTGAACGGCGAAGGCAATGGGCGACGTGACTACGTCTATGTCTACGAAGGCCCCGTGCTGCGGTCAGTGGTCAAGCAGGAATTCAAGATGCACCTGCCCGCCCCCGGCCAACCCGGTGCCGCCGCACCTACCTACAACATCTATCGCGATCCACGCGAAAAACACCCTCTGGTCGGATACTCGTTGTGGGCCGGCGCGTCCTTTCAGGACATGATCAAACGTCACCAGAAGATGATCGCCAAATACCCACATTCCGAAATCGGTACCGGCATGCCCTATGAAGGGATCGATAACCTGCGGCCGGAATCTGAACTGACGCGCGATGTCTTCATGAGCTGGCAATAATGCAAGTTCTCAGAAAAAAGGTGTGATATATCACAATGTTTCAATATGATACGGATATCGCGCCTGTTCTCGCGGATTGAATCACATGGAATTGGGGGGGAAATCGGTATGAAACTGACATGGTCGATCATTCTGTCGACAGGCTTGGTGGCCGCATCGGCGAATGCGCAGGAAAATCCAATTCAACACGATGCCGAGTTCTACATTCTGCAGGCACAGCACGCCGAACAATGGGCGCAGGATGATACAGAGGTAGACAAGGCACTGGCCGCTTTTCGGGACGGCAATGGCGGTAAACCTCCGAACATTGTCAGCGTGCTGATCGACGATATGGGGTTTGGCGACATGGGCATCCCCGAGCTCAATGCGGTTCGTGGGTATGAGACACCGAATATCAACGATTTCTCGGATCAGGCTATGCGGATGGTGCGCATGTACACCGAACCCTCTTGCACACCAACCCGTGTGGCGCAGATGACAGGACGGTTGCCCGTACGAATGGGTATGGGCGACACTACGGTGGATATTGCCGGGTTCGGGTTGCCGGGCGATGAGGTGACGCTGGCCGAGGTGCTGAAACAGGTAGGTTATGCAACCAGCCATGTAGGCAAATGGCATATGGGCGATATTGCTGAAAGCTGGGCGATGAACCAGGGCTTTGACTACGCCCAGCACGCCATCCACCAACAGGGTCAGCTAACCATCTTCAACGACGACGCGATCAAGGAACAGGTCTCGGTTGCGATCCGGGACTACGACGACAAATACACGCTGGATGATTGGTTCCGTCCGGACTCTGCCGCGATGATGACTGTTATCGAAGGCGAAACCGGTGGGCCAATTCGCGAAATTCGAATGGAATCCGGCGAACGCTGGAACGCCGCCAAATATGACGAGATGAATCAGGCATTTCAGGACAAGACGCTTGAGGAACTCGACCGGCTTGCGAGCGGAAAAGAACCCTTCTTCCTGCAATATTGGCCAATGATCCCACTGGACAACACCCGTGCCGGACGATCTGGACCTGAGAGCGTGAATGGTGGTTTGTATGTGGACAAGATGCAGTTGCTGGATGAGTGGCTGGGTGACTTGTTCACGCGGATGGATGAGCTGGGACTGGCAGAAAACACAGTCGTCGTCGTCATGGGTGACAACGGCCATTTCACCAAATACGCGCCGCAGTCCGGATTTACGCCTTTGATCTATGCGGGCGGCAAAGGTGACACGACCGAGGGCGGCGTACGCGTCGACGCCTTCATCCGCTGGCCAGGTATGATCGAAGCCGACGGATTGCTGAATAGCATTATCCACGTGTCGGACTTGTATACCACGCTGTCGCGCTTTGCCGGGGCCGATCAGCATATCCCCCGGGATCGGTTGGTGGATGGGGTGGACCAGTCCGCTGCGCTGTTGTTTGCAGATGAATCCAAAGCACGCCGTGATCATGTTATCGTCTATTCGGTGAACAAACCCGAAGCCATCGTAAAAGACCAGCTTAAGCTAAAGCTACCAGGACCCGGGGAAAGCGCAATTCTGGCAAAGTTCTTTGATCTCTACCGGGACACGCGGGAAGAATACTCGGTCTCGACTGAGGTTGGCGCATGGGGAGGGCAGGAATTCGCACGAATTCTGGGCCGCCACATGGCACGAAAGGAAAAGTACCCCGACACTACGCCCGCCTATGGTGTGCCTTACGAAGGGATCGAAAACATCCGCCCCGAAACCCAAAAGGCCGTCGAAGCGTTTATGATCAAGCGCGCCTCGCCACAGCAATAACACGGATGAGGAGGTGCACATGGCCGGAAACATACTCTTCACCTTGGGCTTGATCGTCTCGCTTGGGATCGGCTTTGTCTATTTCCGCGATCTGGGCGACGTGTCGCAAATGCTGCTTAAGGTCAAACGCAAGAACATGGTGCGTTTCATCCGCCACGAATACCGCCTGATCGCCATCGGATTGGGTGCGTTTGCCGTTGCAACGCTGGCACATTTCATTCTGGGCGGGGGGGGCTTCTGGCTGTGGGCCATAGCGTCAGTGCTTGTTCTTCTATTGTATGGGTTTCCTTACGTCTGGGTGCATCTGGGGCTGCGCAATCAGCTGAACGATGCCGCCTTTTTTCCCATCAGCGAGGCCCGAAAATACGTCGGTCCGACAGCGCCGGTCATAGTAATTGAAAACAACGGCCATGCCCGGGCGCACCCAGATGCGCAGATAATGCGGCCTCATCTGGCGGGGGACGCCGACGGTCTGGGCGGCGAGGATGTGGTCATGACCTATTGCGCGATGGCAAATCTGGGGCAAGGCTATGCCCCCCGGATCGAAGGCAATCGACTGGACCTTGAGGTGCTTGCCCAACACGGCAACAACCTGATTCTGCGGGACAATGAGACAGGTGAGCCAATCCAGCACATCTATGGCTTCCGCGAGGCCGACCGTGATCCAAATGCCGACGGCCTGGCCTGCCCCCTGCGGCCCGAAGCGCAGATGAAGCCCTGGCCGACCTACCGGATGACGTTCCGTGGGTTCCAAAAGGCGTTCCCAGACGGCGAGGTGTTTCTGAACAAGCCCTCGCCCAATCCAGCACTTCGGTTGCTGGACATGGTGACCGAGATCACATTTGGCTGGGGCATTGGCCGTCAGCATCAGGAAGACGCGCCTGTCATGGACAATATGGACCGCTCGGACGACCGATTGCCCAACAAAACCTATGTCTGGGGGATTACCATTGGCAAGGACGCGGCGTGCTGGACGGATGATTTCATCGTCGACAACAACTGGATTGTGAATGCCACGGTGGGCGGCCGCGATGTCGTCGTCAGCCTAGACCCGAAATACGAAAGCCTCGGCGTTTGGTATAATGACAGCGGCAAACCCGTTTCGCGTTGCGATTTCTGGGGGATGTCGGATCAGGGCCGGTTGCAACGGGTCGAAACCCTGCGCGCTGGCGTCTTTTGGCACGTTTGGTCCGAGTTCTTCCCAGAAACCGATATCAACCGTGTTGGCCCCAAAGCAGACAATATGGCGGCTTAACGTCAATAAACCCGGATGTTTGCCATGCGTGGTCAAGCGTCAGACCCAGTATATGAAAAACGCCGTTACAAAGACTATGAACAAGGAGGGACAGAATGACTCCAATACAGGGACTGAATAACAGTCTGATTGCTGCGACTTTGCTTACTCTGACGGCATCGGCAGCCTCGGCACAACAATCAGACTGGTCGTATGAGGCCACGATTTATCTGTACATGCCCGAGACCGAAACCAGCCTGCAAACCCCTTCGGGCACTCTGGACGGCACGCTAAGTTTTTCGGACGCACTGGAAAATCTGGATTTTGCCTTCATGGGTGCGTTGGCTGCCACAAATGGTCAATGGAGCGTTCTGGGCGACTACAACTATACCAACCTTTCTTTCAGCAATTCCCTTTCGGGACCTGCCAACGCGGATTTGGACGTGTCGGTCAAAACACAGTTTCTAACGGCTTTGCTGGGGTATCGGATACGCAGTGATCCGTCCGTAAATGTAGATTTGGCGGGCGGTCTAAGATGGTACAGCACGAATACAGACTTTACCCTGACACCCGGAACTGCGCCCGGGCGAACCGCCGTCGCTGACGAAAGCTGGGTTGACCCGATCATCGGGGCCAGAGCACGGTTTACGCTTTCCGATAACTGGACCAGTACAGCCTATGTCGACTACGGAGGCTTCCGCAGCGGCAGTCAGACTTGGCAGGTCCTTTTGACCGCAGATTACATCCTAAACGACCGGTGGGTGCTGCGTGGCGGATACCGCTACATCTCGTTTGATCACGACATCAACGGCAATGACTACGAATTCATACAATCCGGGCCGCTGATTGGCGCAACCTATCGGTTTTGAAAACGGGGATTAAGCGAAGGCGCGACGAGGTTCGCGGCTATGGCTAGTCACGGCATTTGCTTGATATCCGGCTGCGTTATCCAGCCAACCCAAAAATTCGTGCACCGTGTTAAAGGCGCTGAATTCCTCTGCTGGACCCCATAGTTTGCGCGCGATGACCGGCAACCAAACACCGGCATTTACAAGAAGGATCGCCGTGCCCACGACAATAGATGCACTGACAATCGGAGATGAAACCAATTCATAGCTTTGGGTTGTGGCGACCCAGATCGCAAAGCCCAGCCGCGTCACCGCAACCGCGTCTGTAATCCGCCGCAGCCTCGGTAAAAGGAATGTCGTCACTGTCGCTGCCAAAACAACGGCCACCATGTAAACAAAGCCCGTCACGATCGGAACCGGCACGCCCGTCGGGGTCACACCCATATGAGAGTACAAAGTAAAACCCGCAGCAAACGACAAGAAACCGATCAGCGTAAGTCTGCGCCTTTCAAGGATAATATGTCGTATGATGGACTGCACTGCTCATATCCTCTCATTACTTCTTAAGGATATGTTTGGAGAGTGAATTGGGGGTTGATCTGGCGGAATAACGGCGGAATTTGGGCTTTGAAACTCAAATTTGTTCAAATAACGACGGTTCCGTCTTGCGAAACATGAACACGTCAGATCCCTACATATTTCTCCGAAATATCTGGGGTCAGCATTTCTATCGCGCCGGACCAGACCGTTCGCCCGCGTTCCAGAATAACGGCCTTATCCGACACTGCGGTCAATTCCTTCAGCGATTTGTCGATCAGCAGGATCGCCACATTGGTTTCCTGCTTCAACCGAGACAGGACTGTCCAGATTTCCTGCCTGACAATCGGCGCGAGCCCTTCGGTGGCTTCATCCAGGATCAACAACCTCGGATTGGTCATCAGCGCCCTGCCAATTGCAAGCATCTGCTGTTCACCACCAGACAGCGAGGCCGCGTACTGACCCTGCCGCTCTCCCAATCGAGGAAATAACTTGGTCACGCGATCCAGCGTCCATTCACCGGGGCGTGCGGCAGCGATCAGATTTTCGCGCACGGTCAGATCAGCAAAACAGCGACGCCCTTCGGGGACCAAGCCCACCCCACTGCGTGCGACCTTGTAACTGGGCAGCCTGTGCAGGCTTTGGCCATTCAGCGCCAGTGTCCCCTGGGATCGGATCATCCGACAAATGGCCTTTACTGTGGTCGTCTTGCCCATTCCGTTGCGCCCCATCAGCGCGATGACATCGCCCTGCGCCATCTCAAGATCAACACCGAACAGCGCCTGACTTTCGCCATAGCTGGCCGTGAGGTTTTCGATCCGAAGCAGAGTCATACTTCGTCCCCCAGATACGCCTTGCGCACTTCGGGGCTATTGCGAATTTCTTCAGCGGTGCCGGTGGCAATGAGCCTGCCATAGACCAGCACGCTGATCCGATCGGCCAAGGCGAAAACCGCGTCCATGTCGTGTTCCACCAACAGGATGGGTGCTTCTTCACGAAGCTCATCAAGGAAACCGGTCAGCCGTTTGGACCCCTCAGATCCAAGCCCAGCCATCGGTTCATCCATAACAAAGGCCCATGGTGACAGCGTCAACGCGACCGCGACCTCCAACTGTCGCCGCTGGCCGTGGCTGAGATTGGAACAGCGGATATCCTTTTCGGCACTTAGACCGACGCGTTCCAATGCGGCCTCGGCCCTGTCGCGCAGGTCGGGCCGTTTCAGCGCGGGCTGCCAGAACCGCCAGGCCACGCGGCGGGCTCCTATCGCGCCCAACACCGCGTTCTCAAGGACGGTGTCTTCCATGCACAGTTGGGAAATTTGGAAGGTTCGCCCTAATCCAGCCTGCACCCGCGCCTGTGTGCTGCACCCCGAGACATCCTGTCCACATATCAGGACCCGCCCGAAATCGGGCTGCAGGCCGCCGCAAATTTGCTGGATCAGCGTCGACTTTCCTGCCCCATTTGGTCCGATGATGGCGTGAATCTCACCCGGTTTCAGATCGATCGAGACATCATCCGTAGCCTTCAGCGCACCAAAGCTTTTGGTCAGGTTCTGTGTGGCGAGAACGGGATCAGACATGCGCGCCCTCTTTCCCGGTCAGCAACCCGATCAGCCCGCCGCGACCGAACAAAACGATACACAGCAGGACCACACCCAGATAGATGTGCCAAAACTCCGTCAGCTCACCCAAAAAGTGCTCTAGGGCAACAAAGACACAGGCCCCGATCACCGGCCCCATCAGCCGACCCACCCCGCCGATGACGATCAGAACGATCAACTCACCCGATAGTTGCCAGCTGAACATGGTGGGTGAAACAAAACGGTTCAGATCCGCATAGAGCGCCCCGGCCAATCCAGTAATTGCGCCCGAGATTACAAACGCCAAAAGCTTCAGACGCATCGGGTTCAGGCCAACCGTCTCAACCCGAACCGAGGTTTGACGCGTGGCATTCAGGGCCAGACCGAAAGGCGAAGTTTGCAACCGCGCAAACAGGAACAGCACAACGCAGAGCAAGGTAAAGCAGATGGCATAAAACTGAACCGGCACCAGCGTGTTAAGGCCGGGAAAGCCATTGCGGACATAGATCGAAAGACCATCCTCTCCACCATATTGCGCCCATGAAATGGCGAAGTAGAAAAACATCTGCCCAAAAGCGAGCGTGATCATGATGAAGTACACGCCGGATGTACGCAGGGACAACAGCCCGATGAAAAACGCCACCAGCGCCGAGATGATCATGGCCGCCAGCCAAATCACGGGCATGGATTTAGTGCCTTCTGTAGTGAACAGGCCGAGATCAAGCGCCGTGTAAGTTTGCGCGTGATAGGCAAGGATTCCCATAGCGTACCCGCCTATTCCGAAAAACACGGCGTGCCCGAAACTCACCATGCCGCCAATCCCGAGGACGATATTCAAACCAGCCGCCGCCAAGGCCAGGATTACAGCGCGCGTAACCAAAGTGATCGTGAACGGCTGATCCGCATATACCGCCCAAAGCGGCAGCATCAGCAGGCCCGCAATCATAATGGTGTTGAGGTACTTCTCGTTCACCCTCATGCGCGCGCCCCGAACAGGCCCGTGGGCCGCCAGATCAGGACCAGCCCCATCAGCACGTAAATTCCCATCGAAGCCAGTGCCGAACCACTTTTCTGCGCCGCGCCGTTCTCCATGAACAACTTGAACAATTCAGGCAGAAACACACCCCCCAGCGTATCAGTCAACCCGACCAGAAGCGCACCGATAAAGGCCCCACGCACCGAGCCAATACCGCCAATGACGATAACCACGAAGGCCAGGATCAGAACCGGCTCTCCCATGCCGACCTGAACCGATTGGATCGCACCGACCAGCGCACCGGCCAACCCGGCCAGTGCGGCACCTAGCGCAAAGACTTGCGTATAGAGCTTTGAGATGTCGACGCCCAGCGCCGCGATCATCTCTCGGTCATTTTCACCAGCCCTGATCTGGACACCCAGACGAGTGCGTTCGATCAGCGCCCACAAGCTCATTGCCACGGCCAGCCCTATCCCGATCAATGTCAGGCGATAAAGCGGATATTCGATCCCGCCGGGCAAAGTGACCGGCCCGGACAGAGCGTCCGGGATATCCAGAAACAGCGGGAATGAGCCAAAGACCCAGCGGGTTCCTTCCGAAAAGATTAGGATCAGCGCAAAGGTCGCCAGCACCTGATCCAGATGCGGGGCATCGTACAGTCGCCGGATCACGACCATTTCGACAATCGCACCTGCCAGTGCTGCGGCGGCCAATGCGGCTATCAACGCAAGCAGGAATGATCCGGTGGCCCCCGCCACGGCAGCGGCGGCGAATGCCCCCACCATGTAAAGCGAGCCATGGGCCAGATTGATCAGTCCCATAACGCCGAAAATCAGCGTCAGGCCGGCAGCCATCAAAAACAGCATGACACCGAGTTGCAGCCCGTTGAGGATCTGCTCGATAATCAGGATCGAAGACATGAAAACTCCGGTGCTCTGCCCGCCCCGCGCATGAGGGCAGGCAGAGCGTCAGTTACATTTCGCACTCGGCCGCGTAGGCGTCAGAGTGGTTTTCCAGCGCAACCCCGAGGATCTTGTTGGTGAAAACATCGCCCTCTTTGATCACTTCGCGGGCATAGATCGTCTGAACCGGATGGTGGTTTGGGCCAAAGCTGAAATCACCACGGGTACTGTCAAACTCGGCAGCTCGCAGGGCCTCACGGAAGGCATCCGCGTCAGATGTATCTGCCTTGTCCAGCGCGGACAACAGCAGGTTTGCAGTATCAAACCCCTGACTTGCGTAAAGCGAGGGCAGACGACCATATTCCGCCACGAAGCTTTCAACAAAGGCCGCATTGGTCGGGTTGTCGATATCCTTGTTCCATTGCGAGGTGTTCACCACACCCAGCGCTGCGTCACCAACGGCTTGCAGGATGCCCTGATCAAAGCTGAAGGCCGGACCAACCACGGGCAGGTCGATACCGCTGTCGGCATATTGCTTGAGAAAGGAAATCCCCATGCCGCCGGGCAGGAAAAAGAACACGCTATCCGCATCGCTGGCCCGGATTTGCGCGATCTCGGCGGCATAATCGGTCTGCCCAAGTTCAGTATAGACCTCACCGGCAAGATCGCCCTCGAAAAACCGTTTGTAGCCGGTCAGCGCATCCGTCCCCGCCGGGTAATTCGGCGCCAAGATGAAACTGTTTTTATAGCCCGCACCATTGGCGTAGGCCCCAGCGGCTTCGTGCAGATTGTCATTCTGCCAGGCAACGTTGAAATAATTCTGGTGACATCCCTTACCAGCCAACGGCGACGGACCTGCATTGGGTGACAGATAGAACACGTTCTGATTCACCGCCGCAGGCACAACCGCCATGGCAAGGTTCGACCAGATGATGCCGGTCATCACGTCGACCCGTTCAGACTGGATCATCTTGTCAGACAATTGCACCGCGATGTCAGGCTTGCGCTGGTCGTCCTCGATCACAACCTCAATATCGTCGCGGCCTGATTGAGAAACAGCCAACATGAACCCATCACGCACATCGATGCCCAACCCGGCACCTCCCCCGGAAAGAGTGGTGATCATCCCAACCTTGACCTCGGCCAGTGCGCCTGTCGCGCACAGCGCGGACAGTGCAGCGGCCGTCAGAAACCTTTTCATCTTCATCTCCCTTTATTGGTTTTATGAACCAACTTATGTCATTATTCGCCGTGCGTGGTCTATGCCCCTGACAGGGCGACTCTTTTTCACGCGTGGACCAAACAAACACCGATCACGCCGCGTTCGTCGAGAGAGTTTTCGGGGAAAGTTCAGAATTCAGGCGAGATCATGGAGGCGTAATTGTCAGCCAAAAGCGCGGCATCCGTGCGGTTGAACTTGACCGAAGGCAGCGCCTGCATGTCGATCCGCGCGGTGCTGTCGAACAGGCTGGACAGGTCTACGGCCAAATGAATTTGATCGTTTCCGTCCGTCCAAAGGTCCGGCGGCAGTGGGATTTCGACTTCGCGGGCGTTTTCTGAAAAGCCGACGTGGTAGACCAGCGGAGATACATCCTCTCCAACCCGAAGCGCACCTTCGAAGGCCACGAATTTATACCCAACCTCCCAGTTCCAGGCCATCTGGCTGTTGGGGTCCAGATCGCCGCGTGCCTCGATCGAGCCATTCGCTGCCGGATCGACACCGATCAGGAATCTAACACTGTCGAGAGATCGAAACGGAATTTCGGGCAGTGTGATCAAATGCGTCTTGTCCGCATTATCGAACCGCAGCAGGTGATAGCTGTCAGGTTCGGCAAACACCGCATCCCCTTGCCCGAAAGACAGATTGCTGAGGTAGAACCTGAAGTCTCGGATTCTGTACTGGCCAGGACCGCCTGGGTTTTCATAAACGAACTGGTCATACACTAAAGGTGCGTCGCCCATCATGGCGTGGAAAGTCAGCGTGACCGGCGTGCTGTCCTTTTTTCCGGGACTCAGGAAAAACCACCCAACAACAAGGACCAGTACCGCCAGAAGACCAAGTGTCATTCGCATCAGGAACCTCCGTCAAACGGGTTGGAAAACTGCGCATCGGTCAGAAATGCCTCATCCGTCAGCGTGTGCAGAAAGGCGATGATGGCCTGCATCTCAGTAGGCGTCATACGCAGTCCAACTGTGCCTTGCCCTTCCTCGGGCGCGTTGTCGGCCTCAAGGATCAACGGGCTGAGCGTATCGCTGATGACGATGCCATCGTTATAATGATCCATAACCTGCTCCAGCGTGTCGAACCGGCCGTCATGCATGTAAGGGGCGGTTACGGCAATGTTGCGCAGGGTCGGAACTTTGAAGAACCCTTTATGCGCAGGGTTCCCCGTTACGGCCATTAACCCATCGGGAAGGGCGTCGTCCGGGTCCAGCCCGTTGTTGGAAAATCCATCCAGCGCATCGCGAAACCCCGAGGTTAGGAACTGACTGTGGCAGTCTATGCAATTGCCGCCCCTCAGCGAGATCTTTGTATCGGGGTGCGCCATGAACAGCTTGCGCCCATGCTCCTCCTGCGTGGTCAACCGGACCTCTCCCCGCAGATATTTGTCGTATTTCGAGTTTGATGAGATCAGCATCCGCATGAATGTGGCCAGCGCCTTGGCTGTGTTTTCAGCCGTCACCTCACCATAGGCTTTGCGGAACATGCGCCTGTATTGGCGCGAGGCGTTCAGCTCTGCCACCAGAGCGTCCATGTCCTGCCCCATCTCGTCGGGATGCTGGATCGGCATCAGCGCCTGTTCCTCAAGCGAAGTCGCGCGCCCATCCCAAAAGAACCTCTCCTGCCCCCACAACAAGTTGGCCAAGCTCATTGAGCTGAAATCCAGTTCACCACCCGACAAAGACGGAGATTTCGCCCGCCCATCGGTAAAGGCCAACGTCTGAACATGGCAGGTTGCGCAAGACACTTCGTTGTTCCCGGACAGAATTGGATCGTAGAACAGGTGGCGACCCAGCGTGAAGGCTTCTTCCGTCAGCGCATTGTCAGACGGCACGGCGAATCGCCCGAACACGAAAGGTGCTGAAAAATCGGCAATCGGCGTTGCAATCGGAGCCCGCACCCGATCCCAGATTATCCACCCCGCCGCCGCAATCCCTGCGGCGGCGGACAGGATAAGGAATACTCGGCGCATGGCGTTACCGGCCGTTAGTGGTGGTGGACAAAGCCAGATCCAAACAGCCCTTCGACGTTGTCCACGCCTTTGTTGTAGCGCTCTTTGAAGTCGATCGTGGCGATGCGCTCACCCGTTTCCAGATCATGAACCGAGATCGTATGGCTGGCCAGATCGGCGATAAAATCCACATCGGTCGGATCATCATCTGCGCCGTTGCCCAGATTCAGCAAATTGTTCTGAATGGCGATCAGCTTCTGACCCGACGCCGAGGTGTAAAAGATCATGTGATGCGCACCCGGATCGGCAACGATGTCCGGCCCGCTTGAGACCAGCTCGGGCAAGGCGGCCAGATCATAGCGCTTCACCACACCCGGCAAAGCATGCGAGATGAACAGCTCATCCTCGGTGCCGTAAAACTCCAGCGGCACAGCGGTTTCATTGGCAACACCGCTGTAAATCACTTCAGCTTCGCCAAAGGTTTTTGAGCTAGCGTCATAGGGCACTTTCCACGTTTCAAACCCGAACATTGTGTTTGCCAGAATGGCGGGCTCGATCTCTGGGTGGATGCCGGGCCGCACGAACAGAACCTCGACCGGAGACGAGGGGAAATTCAGCGGCTTTTCCTTTTCAACCACAATGTTTTCAATGGGCTCTAGGGTATTGAGGTCGATGATTGTCAGCATATTGCCAACGCCTGTGGCCAGGTCCGGGTGCACGGTCGAGGTCACGACCATGCGGTCGTCAAAGGCCGAGATGCCGTGCGGATACATGATATAGGGTTCCCCCTCACCCACCTGGCTTTTACGGGCTTCGATGATCTTGACGACCTCATTGGTCTGCGTGTCAAACACTCCGACCGAGCCGCCATCGTCCCCGCCGGTCCCACCCATGAAGGTCACGAACATGTATTCTTGACCGTTCGAGTTGGCCCACATGATGTCTTCACCGACCATCTGGCCCTGCGTATCAAGACATGTGAAACCGGTGACCTCTGGCGCGCCGTTGGCATCGCGGGCCAATCCGATCTCGGCCAGACTGCAGGATGGATCAAGCCCCGTGGAATAGAGACGACCATTGGGGCTGTAATACAGGTGGTGGAGCGGGTGCTCCATCTCGGGCTGTTCAACTTCGCTAAGGATTTCTCCGAACCGCTCCGATTCCGGGTCAAGCTCGACGATTGCGATACTGTGTTTGGTGTCGAGCGTCGGAAGTCCGCGTAGCAGCACCATGCCCTGACTTTCCTCGCGATCCTGAGACATCGCCGGGCTAAAACCCCCGAGCATCAGTCCAGCACCGATCAAAATGCTCTGTGAAATACGACGAAATTGCATGACTTACCCCCTTAAGATGCGATTGCGAAACATTTCAGAGTGGTATGTGGCGTACCCAACTTCATACCACATCACCGGGGTTGCACCAAACTTCTGCTAGCTGACGTTCCGCAGGGGGATTTGGCGGCAGGCATCGACCGAGGTCACACCAATCTGGGCCATTGTGATACTAAACTCGTTGCTCAGGACGTCCCAAAGCCGGGTCAAGCCTTTTTCACCGGCAGCGGCGATCGCAAATTGCATAATCCGGCCAAAGAATACAAAATCCGCACCGGATATCAGGGCTTTGACGGCATCTTCCCCCGACCGTAGACCGCTGTCGAAAAATAGCGGGTAATCATCGCCGACGGCAGCACGTATATCACGCAGCGCCGCGAACGCCGCCGGGGCGCTGTCCAACTGCCGCGCGCCGTGGCTGGACACCTGAATGGCGTCTATACCTGCCGACTTCAAAGTCAGCGCATCCTCAGGGTCCATCACACCCTTGACGACCAGCTTGCCGCTCCATTGGTCGCGCAGGCGGGCCAGGGTGTCCCATGTGGCCTTTGCCCGGCTTTCGGTACGGTCAAATTCGTAGCCATCCATCAGGAAGTTCGCCATCTGCGGTTTACCGGCCAGCAAAGTTGCCAATGACCATCTTGGATGCAGCGCGAAATCCACGAACTGACGCGGGCCAATTCGGAAGGGCATCTTGAACCCATGTCGCAACTCTCGTGGACGTCGTCCAACCTCGGGCACGTCTACCGTCAGCACCAGAGTTTCGTACCCGGCTGCCCGGGCACGGTCGACCAGTTTGAAGGTGCCCGACCCGTCTCCGCTGAAGTACAGCTGAAACCACGCGTAACCTTCGGCCTCGAGAATGATCTCCTCCATCGACGTCGAAGCCACGGTCGACACGCCCAGCGGCACCGAATACCGCGCGGCCAGACGCGCCAACATCATGTCGGCCCCGGGACCGGAGAGGTTGCACATACCCATTGGCGCGATCCCAAATGGGCGCTGCGTGGGATTGCCGAACACAGAGGCAGCAAGAGACCTCTGGCTCACATCCCGCAAAACGCGCGGGCGCAGGGTCATTGCGTCCAGCGCGGCGCGATTGCGGGCGGATCCGACTTCGGCACCTGCTGAACCGTCGATATAGTCAAACACCATCCACGGCAGACGCCGCCGCGCGATACGGCGGGCGTCTTCGGCACTGTGGATGGCGCTGGATGACATCAGGCCTGAACGGCCTTCATAAACCGGTCGCGGATAACCACAGGATCCATCGTGATGACCGGCATCTTGGCATTACCACTTTCACACTTGCTAACAATGATGGTCATCTGCCTGGCATCCAGCGCTTCTTGCAGCACGCGCCCGGTCTCTTCGGCCTGGCATTCGATCACGCGGTCACATCCGGCGGCCTCTGCCATTTTCGACAACGAGGTCTTCTGCCCCGCATAGGTCGGCTGATCGCCTGTTGAGCCGTAAGAGCCATTGTCGATGATCAGCAAGATGTAATTGTCAGCCACGTTGTTGGCGATAGTCGGCAGGGTGCCAAGATTGGTCAGGATCGAGCCGTCTCCGTCGATCACGATCACCGGTTTCGGCTGCGACAGCGCCAGCCCAAGGCCAATGGACGAGGCCAATCCCATCGTGCCCAGCATGTAGAAATTAGTGGGTTGGTCGTCGATGGCATGCAGTTCCTGACTGGGGATGCCGATATTGCAGACAACCAGGTGATCACGCAGGATCGGAGCGATTTCCTTCAGGATTTCAGATCGGATCATTGGTCGCCATAGCCTCCCCAGAAATTGGCATCGGTCAGAATAGCGACCGGCTTGTTGCACATGAAGGTGTATTTCAGAATCGCGTCCAGTTCTTCGACGTCCTGCTGGTGGTGGAAGTGGTAGGTCGGGATGTTCATCTGAGCCAGTAACGCCTTGGTGTGCACCGCCATTTCGACCTGGCAGGCTACAGGTTCACGCAACTCTCCGCGATACGAAATCAGCATGGGCAGCGGCATACGGTAATACTGGATCAGCGTCGCCAGTGTGTTGATGGTGACGCCAATGGCGGTGTTTTGCATGATGATGGCCGGGCGCTTGCCGCCCATCCACGCCCCGGCGCACAGGCCCATCCCTTCATCTTCCTTGTTCGAGGGGATGTGAAAAATCTCGTCCCGCGCGTCGATTTCCTCGATCACGCCGGCCAGCTGCTTGCACGGCACGGTGGTCACAAACGAGATACCGTTTGCAACCAGATCGTCAGTGATCTTCTTGTCTATGTTCATATCCGGTCTGTCATTCCTGTTTGAAGCGCCACGGGCGCGATTGAGAATTCAGGTCATGCGGTGCACATGCACGGCACAGGCGGCGTGGCGAACGACACGCGATGCGGTCGACCCCAGAAAGTAATCGCTGAGTCCGGGCCTGTGCGAGCCGATGACGATGCAATCCACCTCGTTGTCGTTGGCATAGTCGATGATACTACGGGCGGTATGGCCCTTGACGATTTCGGGACGGACCCCTTCCAGACCCGAAGTCTTGTCACGCAGCAGACTTTTGGCCGCGCGGAAGCCTTCCGCAACCATATCCTTGTCCAGATAGGCACTGACCGATCCCTGCGGCATCTCATAGACGTGAAGGGCCACGATGTCGCTGTCCTCCGAAGACAATGCCCGCGCCACCTCCAGCGTGTGCTCGGAAATGCCGTGATCCAATGCCATGGGAACAAGAATTTTCTTATACATGAATGCCTCCGTTTCTGCCTGACCTAAGCCCACGGTGTAAGGATGACTTTCGGGGCCGCAACAGCCCCATTGCGCAAGTCCTGGAACGCTACAGCGCCGTCAGACAACGCCCTCTCCTCGATCCAGTCCAGCCCTCCCAGTCGGCCATCAAAAATGGCTTGTGCGGTCTGCCGGAAATCTTCGACCGTATACGTATAGGTGCCGATAAATGTGATTTCCTGCAAGGTCATGCGACGAATATCAAGCCCCCCGGCATCCTCCCCTAACCCGACATGAGCGATCACTCCGCCCGGCTGAACCAGCGCCGAGGCCGTGGCGCGGGTGGCGGCATATCCAACCGCGTCGATGACTAACGGGAACGGATCTGTGGTGTTCTCAACCACGTCAAAGGATTCCGCGCCCTGCAAATAGCCGCGCCGCCCCTCGTTTGGCTCGACGATCACCACTTCGCCCACCCCTGCCGCTTTCAAAGCCAGTGCAGCTGCAACACCAATTGCGCCGCCCCCGATCACTAGCGCCCTTCTGTCCAACCCGGCAGGCAGAGCCGCAAGACCCAGCCGAACCGCATGCCAACTGACAGCCAGAGGCTCGGCCAGAGCGGCTTTAGCAAAGCTCACGTGATCCGGCACTTCGACCAAATTGGCGTCGGGCATGGCGACGTATTGGGCAAAAGCACCCTCTCGCGGCGGCATCGAGATGATCTGGCGATCAGGGCAGAGGTTTTCGCGCCCGGACAGACAGGCGTTGCAAACCCCGCATGCCACCAGAGGATTGATCGTCACGCGCGTACCATCACGCGGGCCGCCCACGATTACGCCCGCTGCCTCGTGCCCGAGGATCAAAGGAGCGGGCCGGCGGGAATCATGCCCCAGATAGGCGTGCATGTCCGACCCGCAAATCCCGGCGGCCTCGATACGGATGAGATGTTCGTCCAGCTGCGGCACGGTCTCGGGAACGTCCCGATACGCCACCTGTTCAACGCCTTCATAGACCAGAGCCTTCATTTCGCCGTGAACCCCCCGTCAACCATCAACACCTGCCCGGTGACATAATTGGACGCCTTGGAACATAAAAACAGCATTGGGCCGTCAATATCTTCGGCCCGCCCATTGCGCCTTGTGCAGGTCTGGGCCGCGTTGCGGGCTGCACGTTTCGGGTCATCGAACACGGCCTGCGTCAGTTCGGTGGGAAAGAAACCTGGTCCGATGGCATTCGCCGTGATCCCGTGCGGTGACCATGCCTCGGCCATGGCACGGGTCAGTTGCCCGACCCCGGCCTTGGTCGCGCCGTAAGCAATACCCCCGGGAAAAGCGCGGGTGGTTTGCAACGAGGCAAAATTCACAATCCGACCCCAACCGCGCTCCTTCATAGCGGGTACCATTGTTTGACTCAGAAAGAATGGCGCGCTGAGGTTCAACGCAAGGGTCGCATCCCAACCTTCTGGTGTCACATCATCCGCTGCCTCACGCGTATTCACCCCGGCTGCATGGATGAGGATGTCAGGTGCGCCGAATTTGGAGCTGACCTCTTCGGACAGCGTGCGGATATTCGACCGGTCGGCTACATCTGCAACCACAGTTTCAGCGTGTTCGCCGATGTCGCGTTTCAGATCTGCCAGCGCCTCGGCCCGACGGGCGACGCCCACCACCTGCGCCCCGGCTGCAGCCAGAACTGCAGCCGCACGGCGACCAAGCCCCGAGCTGGCTCCGGTGACGCACGCGACCTTTCCCGTCAGGTCAAAGAGTGATCGCGGGTCATCCATCAGCGGTCAGATCGAACTTCTCGTCCGGGAAATACTTCGCCAGACGCACATCCGCCGCACGGGCGTGCCCCTCCATCCCCTCAAGGCGTGAAATACGGGCGGTCGCCACGGCAATAGGTTTCGAACCTTCCCGTGTGGCGCGCTGCCAGGTGACAATTTTCATGTACTTGTGAACACTAAGCCCGCCGGTATAGCTGGCCGCTCCCGAGGTCGGCAGCACATGGTTGGTTCCAGTGGCCTTGTCGCCGTAGGACACCGTGGTTTCCTCACCCAGAAACAACGAGCCATAACAGGTCAGCCGATCCAGCCACCAATCCAGATCCTCGGCCTGCACGGTCAAGTGTTCCGGCGCGTATTCGTCCGAACAGGTAGCCATTTCTTCGCGGTCCGAACAGACGATAACCTCGGCATAGTCACGCCACGCGGCAAAAGCGTTTTCGCGATTTAGTTCCGGAAGATCCTCGATCAGGCTTGGCACCAGCTCCATCACCTTTTCCGCGAGCGCGCGATCATCGGTCACCAGCCAGACGGGTGAGTTGTAACCGTGCTCGGCTTGACTGACCAAATCCGTCGCCACCACATGTGCGTCCGAGGTGCCGTCCGCCAGGATCAGGCTGTCGGTCGGACCGGCGATCATGTCGATTCCGACCTTGCCATAAAGGATACGCTTGGCCTCGGCCACGAACTGATTGCCCGGACCGACCAGAATGTTGGCGCGTGGCAGGCCGAACAGACCATAGGTCATCGCTGCCACACCCTGCACACCACCCATGGCCAGAATGCTATCGGCCCCACAGATGTGCGCGGCGTAGACGATTGCCGGCGCAACCCCTTCGCCCGGGCGCGGAGGAGAACAGGCTGTGATATGACGGCATCCGGCAACCTTGGCCGTTGTCACCGTCATGATCGCGCTGGCGATGTGGCTATACCGCCCGCCGGGCACGTAGCAACCTGCCGCGTCCACCGGGATCGCCTTTTGACCCGCGATGAACCCCGGTACGATCTCCATCTGCACATCGGATACAGTTGCCTTTTGGGTTTCCGCAAATCGGCGCACATTGTCATGGGCAAACCGAATGTCAGCTTTCAGCTTCTCGGGCACCCGCGCAATGGCCGCATCAATCTCGTCCTGTGTCATCAGGACATTACCGTCGTATTTGTCGAACTTGGCCGCGTATTCGATGGCCTTGGCATCACCGCCTGCCTCAATATCGGCAAGGATGGTTTTGACCGTGTCATGCACTTCGGTGGCATGAGATTGGGCCGTCAGGGTTGCCTTTTTCAAGTATTCGCGAGGCATGGTCAGTCAGTCCTATTGGTAAATTGCAGGAAGCAAGGTGGTCGACACCGCCGGAACGTAGGCAATCAGGATCACCACAATCAGCATAGTCAGTACGAAAGGCCCGGCCCGGGCGGCAATCTTCAGAATGGACTCACCGGTAATGCCAGATACGACAAAGAGGTTCAGACCCAGCGGAGGCGTAATGAAGCCTACACCCAGTGCGGTGATCATCATGATGCAGAACTGGATTTCGTTCATACCGATATTGTCGGCCAACGGCTTCAGGATCGGTGCAAGGATCACAATGTTCGGTGTCGTTTCCATGACGCAACCCGCAGCAATCAGGATACCGATCATCAGCAGGATCAACAGATAGGGGTCATCGGTCAGTGAGGTAACGGCCGTAACGAAACCCTGCGGCACCCCCATGATCGCCAGTGCCTCGGCCAAAGGGGCGGAAAAGGCGATGATCGGAAGGATCACGCCGTTCACCTTCGCCGAGCTGACCAGCATCGACGGAAAATCGGCCAGTGACAGCGTGCGCAGGATGAAGCCCATGATGATGGTCACGACGACGGCTGTCGCACCGGCCTCGGTCGGGGTCAGGCGGCCCGAGAAGATGCCGTAGAAAATGATCCCTGGTACGATGAAGGCGTACCAGCCAGATTTAAGCGCTTTGCCCAGATTGGCCAGCCACTCGCCCATGGTCATCATGCCGCCGCCTTCATAGGCATAGAGGCGGTTCATGATGATATTTGTGACAAGGATTGATACCAGAATGGCCAAACCGGGTATCAACGCAGCCAGAAACA
This sequence comes from Ruegeria sp. BC1, assembly GCF_056539305.1. Taxonomy (NCBI): domain Bacteria; kingdom Pseudomonadati; phylum Pseudomonadota; class Alphaproteobacteria; order Rhodobacterales; family Roseobacteraceae; genus Ruegeria; species Ruegeria sp. BC1. The sequence continues at coordinate 162,064 of NZ_JBQFUT010000009.1, read as the reverse complement.
GGGTCGAGGCGGAAATACCCAGAACCAGACCGATGATAATATAGGCAATGGAGGGCGGGATCAGAATGCCGGTACAGGCCCCCGCCGCCACCAGCGCGCATGCATAGGGGCGCGGATAGCCGCTTTCGACCAGACGGTTGATGGTCATTCGGCCCACGGCCGCCGCGCCCGCAGCGTCAGAGCCTGAAATCGCGGCGAACATGCCACAGACCAGAACAGTGGCCGAGCCGAAGCCACCTTTGGCGAAACAGGTCAGCGCCTCGGCCACGTCCAGAAATTTGCGCGACAGCCCTGTGCGCACCAACACGTCTCCGGTCAGGATGAACAGCGGCACAGCGGTCAGGGCAAAGGCGTCGATACCGGTGAACAGACTTTCGCCTACAAGGCTCAGCGGCAGGTCGCCGGACATCACAAGCATGACGATCGCCGCAGTGCCTATCGCCGCCCAAACCGGCACGGCCAGCGCGATTAGGCCTATGAACAGGATGACAGGCAGGTAAAAATCCCAGCCCAGTTCAACTGTTTGATTGAGGGAATTCCAGAGCATTTGGTTTCTCCTCAGTCAAACAGCTTGTCACCTTCGAAGACGGGGGTGCCGTCGCGAAGGGATTTCAAGTCACGCAGGAAAGATTGGATCAGGCGCCAGATCATCAGCGCAAACCCGGTGGGAACGGCCATTAGAAACCAGACCTTCGACACCCGCAGCCCATCAGTCACCGAGCCGAATTTGGCCGAAACGTGCACGGCCTCGAAGGACCAGTACAACGCAATGATCGCCACGCCGAACATCACCAGATCACCAAAGATATACAGCAATGCCTTAGGGCGTTGCGGCAGGTAATGCATGATCACGTCGATACGGATATGGGCGCGCTCCTTGACTGCAGCTGCGGCCCCGATCCACGCAAGATAGATGAAAGAATAGCGGACGATCTCTTCGCCCCAGATCGAGGAAAACGCGAAAATCTCACGCCGCAGCACCTCGATGGCCATGGTAATGACCAGCATCACGTAGAAGACCAGCAGCAGCCAGCGTTCGGCATTTCGGTCTATGTTTTGAAGAATGGTCATCCGTATCCCTCGGCGAAAAAGCAGCCAGGCCCGAGCCTTCTTGAACGGGCCTCTGAAACCTGACTGTCAGTTGCGTGCGGGAACACCCGAAGGGTGTCCGCCAATGTCGTATTAGGCGTCGTGGACGTAGTATTTGCCCTGCGTTCCGGCCGCCTCGACCAGTTTTTCAAAGTTGTCCATCGATCCGGCCAACTCGGTCTTGAACGGGTCCCATTCCGAACGCTGATAGCCACCGACTTCCTGCCATTCGGCCAGTTGGTCGCTGGTCAGCGATTGGAACTGCACTCCCGCTTTGTTCAGTTCGGCCATCGCGAAAGCGCGGGCCGAGGGCACCTTGGACAGGTTCTGATGGCTGGTCATTTCGGAACCCCACATGATGCCTTCCTGCACATCGGCGGGCATCGAGTTGAACCATTCGAGGTTACAGGAGTAGACCTGACTGTCCGGCACCGCCTGCGTGAAGGTCACATTGCTGAGGATATCCTTAAAGCCGAACACATAGAGCGCCCCGACCGACGGGTCGAGCGCATCAGCGACACCCTGCTTGATCGCCGAAGGCGTCTCACCCCAGGCCACAGGTGTCGGATTGGCGCCGACCATCCGGTAGTATTGCTGCAACATTTTCGAGCCCGGCACGCGGAATTTTACGCCACTCATATCCGCAGGCGTAACAATCGGGTTGCCCCCCTGACGTACCGCGACGACGCGCGGGTCGATCACCACGTAGAACAACGCCTTGAACCCGGCGGCTTCGACCTTGGGGTGAACCTCGTTTTTCCAGGTGTCGGAATGCACCAGATTGACGAACCGCTGGTTCGAGCCGCACAGATACGGCATGTTGATCAGGTCCACAGTTGACGCAAATGGCGCGAAGTTCGACAGCGAATGCTGCGCGGCCTGAATGGTGCCGCCCTGAACTTTTTGCACCAGCGAACCACCTGCGCCCAACTGCCCACCCGGGGCCAGCTTGACATAGACCTTACCATTGGTGGCGTTCTGAATGTTCTCTTTCAGATCCAGCTGCATGATCGGATAGCTGCGCGATGCACCCAGCACATAGGCCGTTGCAATCGTCATCACATGCTCTGCAGCATATTCCCGGTCTTTCTCCTCTTTGGCGGTCTGTGCGGCAGCCTCGGATGACCACAGAAGACCTCCCGCGCCGGCGACCAGTGCTGCGGTAAACGCACCACTGGCGCTGAGTTTCAGGAAATTGCGGCGCTCTTCCGATGCCAGTTCATTTCTGTCGTTGTTCATTGATTGCCCTCCCAAGCAAAAGTTCAGCTGCCGCTTTCTGTGTCGCGATCAGCCTCCTTTTTCAGAATTGCGACAACGAACAGGATCGACGCCGCGAACAGGACCAACATTTCTCCTACGTCTCCAAGAAATGCACTGCCCGCAAATGCTCCCATGGCGACGTTCGCAAAGTAGATGACGAACACGATGACGGATGCGGTCAGAAACATTTCCCGGACTCCCCTTCAGAATCAGCCCAACGTCATTTGTAAGCGCTTACATCAAAAATGCAAGCGCTTACATATCTGCTTTTCATGAGACGCACTTGAGTTTAGACTTATAGGCAAAAGCAAATTGCGGGTTTGAAAATGTCGAAACTTCGGTCAGCGCCCACGCTGGATGATGTGGCCAAGAAGGCTGGTGTTTCTACAGCGACTGTATCACGCTGCCTGAACAATCCGGACCGGGTGGTCGATGCAACCCGCGAACGCGTCATGTCCGCGGTCGATGCGCTGGGCTACACGCCAAACTTTGCCGCTCGTGTGATGGCCGCCAACCGCAGCTCGACGATTGGCGCAATCATCCCCACTATGGAAAACGCGATTTTCGCACGCGGTTTGCAGGCATTTCAGGAAGAATTGCACCAGAACGGCTATACGTTGCTGGTTTCAAGTTCAGCCTACAAACCCGAGATCGAAGAGGAGCAAATCCGAACTCTTGTTGCACGCGGCGCGGACGGACTACTGCTGATCGGGCATGATCGAGACCCGAAAATCTATGACTACCTGGAAAAGCGGGAAATCCCTGCCCTGATCGCGTGGTCCTTTATGCCGGATGCCAAAGTGCCCTGTATCGGCTTTGACAACCGTGCCGCCATGACCGAGCTCGCCAACCGTGTGATTGGGCTGGGCCACAAACGGATCGGCGTGATTTCAGGTATCAGCGCTGGCAATGATCGTGCGCGCCTCAGGATCGAAGGGGTGCAGGAGGCGGCCAGACAAAATGGCCTGCCACTGTCAAATCTGACGATCATCGAAACCCCGTATGAAATCGAGAACGGAGCCGAGGCATTTGCCAGTTTGATGACGCAAGATGTGCCACCAACGGCAATCCTGTGCGGCAACGATGTGCTGGCGGTGGGCGCCGTGCACCGGGCAAATAAGATGGGGGTGAAAATCCCCCAAGATGTGTCGCTAACCGGGTTTGACGATATCGAATTGGCCCGGATCGCCAACCCGCCCCTGACAACAGTGCATGTGCCACACTGGGAAATGGGTCGCAGGGCGGCCATTGAACTGGTTGAAATGCTTGAGAACCAAGCGCAGGGAACAGGCATGCAGTTGGGAACGCATATCGTCGAACGCGACTCCCTCGGCCCACCGGCCCAATCCTAAGCCACCTCAGAATCCAAAGTGCGGAAGTCACCCTGCAGCCAGGTATTACTTGCGCACATCGGGTCGGTGAAATGCTGCTTTATAAGGTTGGCCATGGCTTTCTGAATCAATTTCGATGTCGTCTCGGGGTACACCTCAGTTGTGAACAGGGATACCGTGCGAACGAAGTTGCGCCCCGGAAACGGAAGCGCCATGACGCTGTCATGGAACCTCTGGCCACGATGGAAACAGGCGGCCGTTGTGATCGCCCAACCGCTGCCTTCGGCTACCAGACCGATGATCGAATGATTGCATTCCATTTCAAACCGATTGGGCAGGTTGTACTTGCTGCGGGTCAGCTGAATTTCGATCTGCTTGCCGATCATGTAATCTCGTGAGTATCGCAGCAGGGGCAATTCCGCATCCGGCTTTAACAGGTCTTCAGGTGCACCCTGATAAGACTTGGGCAAAATCACGATAAAGGGGTCGCGCATCAGCGGGTATTCGATCAGCCCCTCGGTCCTCTCTGGTGGTCGGGTGGCGACACCAGCGTCCAGTTTATGCTCTTGCAGATTGGCGATAATCTCATGACTTGGGCGCGTGTAGTGACGGAAGCTACACCGCGGCAGGGCCTGCGCCAGAAAGCGAAACAAATCCGGTGCGATCTGATTATCGAAATCGTCGATCAATGCCAGCCGCAAGTCGGTCGCATGCTTCCAGTTACCAGACCGAATTTCGGCCTCGCCCCGCTTTAAGACCGTGAGACCATCACGCACATAGCGTGCGAACACCTCCCCTGCCGGGGTCAGACCCATCGGCCGCCGCCCGTGATCGACCAGTTCGATACCCAATGCACTTTCAAGACTGCGCAAGTGGTTTGACACCGTACTGATCGACAGCCCGGTTTCAGATGCGACCTGCTGGATCGACCCCGATCTGGCAACCAACCGGAACACCTCTAGCCAACGAAGGCTTAATGGTTTCGACACGTTAAATGCCCTTCGTTTCGGTTTCTTCGAAACAAATCAAGCAAAGTTTCACCTCGGCGGCAATGGTGAACTGGCTTGATCAGAGAAACTTCACGCTTTCAGACGCTCAAATTTAGGGTCATAAGGTGACGGCGGAATGACCGTGACCCGAACCCGACGGCCGCAGGCATCCAACTGCATTTCGGACCCGGCACGCTCCAAATCAGGCACCACAAACCCATGCGCAAGATTCAGGCCAGTACGATGCCCCCAATCGCCCGACGTAATCGAACCCACGACCTGATCACCCTGCATCAAAGAAGCACCCGGATGCGCGGGGCCACTTGTGGCGTGGATTTGCAGTGAGACCAGTTTTTTGCGTGGGCCCTCAGATTGCCTTTGTCGCAACGCCTCACGACCGATGAAATCACCCTTTTCCAGCTTCACGAACCGGTCCAGACCGGTCTCAAAGGGGTCGAATTCGGTGATCAGGTCGGCTTTCCAATGCAGAAAACTCTTTTCCATGCGCATGGACTCGACTGCCCGCGCGCCGAACATTTTCAATCCGTGGGCCTCTCCTGCTTGGCGCAGCGCCAGGTACGCTGCGTAGAGCGAGGCATTGGGCACATGGATTTCATAAGCCAATTCGCCCGAAAAACTCACCCCCATCACAGTGGCCGGAGCGATCCCAACGAAACATTCCCGTACGCTGAGCCACGGGAAAGCCGCGGTTGACCAGTCACCGCGCGCACAGGCAGACAGGACTTCACGCGCCTTGGGGCCTGCGAGGATCAAGATGGTCTGATCGTTGGTCAAGCTGCGCAATTGAACGTCTTCGTCCGCTCGCAGATGCTGTTTCAGCCAGTCCATGTCGTGAAATTCGCTGGCCGCAGCCGAGCCATACCACAGCCGGTCAGGCCCCCGGTCGCTGGCAGCCAGATTGGCAATGGTTGCCTCGGCTTTGATCATGCCGTGATGGTTCAGCAGATAGCCAAGCCCGACCCGGCCATCGCGCCGTGTGACCGTTCCACAGAACATCCTGTCAAGAAAGGCGTGCCGGTCGGCACCTGTTATTTCGATCCGATTGAACCCGTTCACCTCGGCCAGCCCAACGCCATTCTGCACATTGGCCACTTCGGCCGCGATCAAATCGAAGGTTTCGTCAAAATCGAAACTATGCGTTGGCAGGAAATCCTCGGAAGGCTTGAAGTAATCCACCCTCTCCCACCCATTGACGACGGTGAACTCGGCCCCTTCCGCCGCCAGAACCGGTGTCAGAGGCGTTGTCTTGGCTGGCCGTCCAGCGGGGCGGTGTTCATGAGGGAAGTGAAAGCGGAATTCGTTTTGGTAATCCTCGATTGCCTTCAACGCCGTCAGCTCCACATTGGCATGACCCGAAAACCGGCGCGGATCGAGGCACCATGTGTCATAGCACGCCTCGCCATGCACAATCTGCTGCGCCAGAAGCCAGCCGTGACCGCCGCCCTCGCCCAGCCCCGCGCGCAGGCCGATGATGCAAAAAGCATTGCGTTTCCCCGGAATTGGCCCGACTAAAGGCGCACCGTCAATCGTATAGGTGATCGGGCCGTTGACGACTGTATGAACCCCGGCCTCCATCAGCGCTGGCATCCGGGCAAACGCCCCCTCCAACACGTCTGTCACCCGATCCAAATCGTCCGGGCACAGGGCATTGACGAAATTCGGATCGATCCCGTCCATGCCCCAGGTTTTGCAATCCTGCTCATAGAAGCCCAGCAACAGCCCGTTCTTTTCCTGCCGACAGTAGTAGTCGCTGATCGGGCACCGAAGCAGGGGCATCCTGTGACCCGCGTCCCGAATGGCGGGGATTTCCTCGGTCAGGAAATACTGATGCTCCATCGATGCAACCGGATGGTGCACGCCCATCATCGCGCCGACCTCGTTTACGCGATACCCGCAGGCGTTAACTACGATGTCACAGTCGATGTCGCCGTGTTCGGTACGCACGGTCCATGTATCGTCTTTGTGCTGCGTCAGGGCCGTAACCGGCGTGTTGCGATACACCTCGGCCCCGGCTTTTCGCGCCCGACGGACCAGTGCCTGACACAGCTGTGCTGGGTCGATATCGCCGTCCATAGGATCCCACAGCCCGCCAATCAGGTTCTCGGTCGAGATCAACGGGTGGCGGCGGGCGCATTCCGTGGCATCGATCACCTCGAAATGCACATCCATGCCGCGCGCCATCGAGGCAAAGTGACGATACCCCTGCATCTGCGCTTCGGTGTTGGCCAGACGAATACCGCCATCACCGTGGTGGTAGTTGATCGGATAATCCGGATCTTCGGCCAGTTCCTTGTACAGGCAGATGGAATGTGACTTCAGCCCGACCATGGTCTGGTTCATGCCAAAATTGGTCACCTGTGCCGCCGAATGCCATGTGGTGCCCGAGGTCAGTTCATTCCGCTCGACCAGAACCACATCGGTCCACCCTTCGCGCGTCAGGTGGTACAGCGTCGAACATCCGGCGATTCCGCCACCGATCACAACAACTTTGGTGCGCGACTTCATTTGCTCTGCTCCCTCTGGCCCAGGACAAGTCTTGCGGAAGAACGGGTTACGCCGACAACAGCGGCGTTGCCTGTATTGAAAAATCGAAACTACGATTGAGGATTCTGAAATTCGCAGTTCCCCTTTGCAGCAGGCCCGGTTTGCCGCTTACGGTTCGCGATAGAATTGCGCGAGAGGAGCGGGATGTCTTCAGAAGGTGCCAAACGAAGCGGTCGGCGCGCCCGGCACGCGCAGCGCGCAGCCAAACCAGTAGTTGACCCCTGCCCGCCCGGCCAAACCGGTGGAGCGTTCAAACCTTTGACACCGCCCGAAATCGAACAGATCTATGACACCGCCCTGCGCCTGCTGGAAACGCTGGGCATGGGCAACGTGCCGGACCGGCTGGCCGCCGATCTGCAGGCTGCAGGCGCGCAGCCCGGCGAACAAGGCCGGCTGGTTTTCCCGCGCGAAATGGTTGAGAAAACCGTCAAGACAGCGGCCAAGGCGTTCACCTTTCACGGCCGAGACGAAACCCGTTCAATCAACGTAGGCGGCGACCGCGTGTTCTTTGGCACGGGGGGAGCCGCGGTTCAGACGTTGGACATCGAGAGCGGCCTTTATCGCCCGTCCACTTTGACCGATCTGCATAATTTCACCCGATTACAGGATACTCTGGCCAATGTCAGCTGGTTCACCCGTTGCTGCGTGGCGACCGACTTGCCCGATGTGTTCGATCTGGACGTCAATACCGTCTACGCACTGGTGCGCAATACGACCAAGCCAATAGCGACCTCGTTCACGCTGGCCGAGCATGTCGCCCCAATTGTCGAGATGTTGGATATAGTGGCCGGAGGACCGGGAGAATTCGCCAAACGCCCCTTTCTGAAAGCTCACATCAGCCCGGTGATCTCTCCGCTGCGGTATGGCGAGGATGCGGTGGACGTCGTCTATGAATGCATCGTGCATAACATCCCCATGTCTTGCATCACCGCTGCACAGGCGGGGGCAACCGCACCGGCGACGCTGGCCGGGTTTCTGGCGCAATCGTTGGCCGAAACGCTGGCCAGCCTCGTGATGGTCAACACGATCCAACCCGGCTTTCCGATGGTGTTTTCCAACTGGCCGTTCATCGTTGATCTGCGCACCGGGTCTTTTGCCGGAGGCAGCGGTGAAACCGCCATCCTGAATGCGGCTTCGGCGCAAATCACCAACTGGCTGGGCCTGCCCTCGGGCGTGGCAGCATCGATGACCGACGCCAAGGCCATCGACGCGCAATACGGGGCGGAAAAAGGGATAACATCTCTGGCAGCGGCGCTTGCCGGGGGTAACCTGATCTACGAAAGCTCGGGCATGACCGCATCGCTTTTGGGGGCAAGCTTTGAGGCTTTCGTTCTGGACAACGAAATGCACTCACACACCTACCGGACACTGCGTGGCATCGAAGTGACCGATGAGAACCTAGCCTTTGAAGCGGTCTGCCAATCGGTTCTGGGTGACGGACATTTCCTTGGCAGCCCACACACCTATGCCGCGATGGAGCGGGATTATTTCTACCCTGCGCTTGCCGACCGGAACGAGCCGAGGACGTGGGAGATGGAAGGTGCAACCGACGCCTGGTCAGCCGCCCGCGCAAAGGCCAAAGAGGTTCTGGCCACGCATCACCCGGAATATCTGACCGCAGCGCAGGATGCCGAAATCCGCAAACGCTTCAACATCCTAACCTGATCACCTGAAGGGCCATTCCCAAGCCGAAGTTCTGCCGCTACTCTTGGCCAAGAAATTCTCAATACACGGGGAACAAATGTCCAATTCGTTTTTCCAGCCGGTTTCGGCGATGGATCTTGCCCGGTTCGCTGGTATCCCCACCTTCATGCGCTTGCCCGGCGTGACTCTGGATCATGAACGCATTGCCGAAGTTGAACTGGGTCTGGTTGGCATTCCGTGGGACGGCGGCACTACCAACCGCCCCGGCGCGCGCCATGGGCCGCGACAGTTGCGCGACTATTCCACCATGATCCGGGCGATGAACCCGGTTACGGGTGTTGCGCCCTTTTCGATGGTCAACTGCGCCGATCTTGGGGACGTGGCACCGAACCCGGTAGATATCGAGGATACGCTGAGCCGAGTCACAGCGTTCTACACTGATCTGCAAGACCACGGTATCACCCCGCTGACCGCCGGCGGCGATCACTTGACGACCCTTCCAGTCCTGCGCGCATTGGCGAAATCCGGGCCTCTGGGTTTGATCCAATTCGACAGCCATACCGACCTGTTCGACACCTATTTCGGCGGTCACAAGTTCACCCATGGCACCCCGTTCCGCCGCGCGGTCGAAGAAGGGCTGGTTGATCCGAAACGCTTTGTGCAGGTCGGCATTCGCGGTACCGCCTACAATACGGAAGACATCGAATGGGGCGAGGCGCAGGGCATCCGCATCATCCGGATCGAGGAACTGTTCGACAGGGGTATCGATGACGTAATGGCCGAGGTACGCAACATCGTTGGTACTGCGCCGACCTATTGCACCTATGATATCGATTTCGTCGATCCGACCTATGCCCCCGGCACCGGCACGCCGGAAATCGGCGGCCCCAACAGTTTTCAGGCCCAACAGGTCATTCGCAAGATGGTGGGCATCAATCTGGTTGGTGCCGATCTGGTCGAAGTCGCGCCGCCCTTCGACCCCGAGGGCGGCACGGCATGGCTTGGTATCTCGCTGATGTTCGAACTGCTCTGCGTTCTGGCGCAGGCGGTAGATGCGCGGCGGCCCTAAGCCGTGCTTACGTTTTCAGCAATCATCGAAATCATCTCGAACATCACCGCCGCGGCTGTCAGGGCGGTGATGTTGTTGGGGCTGTCCTTGATGGGCATCATGCACACCACGTCCCCGCCCACGATATTCAGCCCACGCGCAGCGCGCAGGATGCCAACGGCCTCGTCAATGTCGAACCCCTTCTCGCCGGGCTCCAGATTGGACACAGCCGGGGCAACGGTCGGGTCGAGGCAATCCAGATCAAAGGTGATATAGACCGGGCGGTCGCCGAGAACCTCTTTGGTCTGGGCCACCACATCCTCAAGCCCACGCTGACGAAACTCGCGCATGGTGACGATGTTGTAGCCGTAATCATATGAAGGTTGCAGCCAGTCCAGACTGCGCGGGTGCCCCCGCAGACCGATCTGCATCGAGCGTGTGGGATCGACCTGCCCCTGATCAGCCAGATAAGCCCCCCAATGCGCCGCCGATTTCTTGGCGCCCAGAAAGTGATCGACCTTGGTGAACACATCGGTATGGGCGTCCAGATGTAAAAAACTTACCGGCTCTCCACCGGCCAGTTTGCCCCGGCCCAAGGCCTGCACGATGCCGCCTGTAATCGAGTGATCTCCACCCACCGAAACAGGCCGTGCCCCTGCAGCGTCGATATCCTTGTAGAATTGCGTAATACGTTCAATGCAATCTTCGTTGTCATTGGCTTTGGGAAAAGGCACGTCGCCCACATCCGCAATCTGTGCTCTGTTCCACGGGTCGATCTCGAACGTCGAATGCACCCTGCGCTGCACGGCCGAGACATGCCTCAAGGCGCGTGGCCCTAAGTGCTGATCTCTCTCGGTAGTGCCATTGCCCGTGGAATGCGGCACGCCTACCAGCGCAATATCCTGCCCCTCGGGCCCGACATTGGGGCAGCGGAACAGTGTGGGCACACCCCACCAGTAAAGGTTGTCCATCATGGATTTTTCATAACGGTCTGTCATCATCTTCCCCGTTCAAAGAAAAACGCCTCCGGCAGGAACCGGAGGCGTATGAGTTCAGATTTTCTCGTCTTCTCGCCGGAAGGCGCCCTGAACGATCCGGTCCATCACCATGGCCAGGAACAGGATGGCAAAACCGCCCAGCAGACCCGGACCCTTGGCGGCATATTGCAGCGCCTCAAGGATTTCCTTGCCCAGACCGCCGCCGCCGATCAGCGAGATGATCACCACCATCGACAGACACATAAGGATCGTCTGGTTCACCCCAGTCATGATCGAAGGCAGCGCCAGTGGGATCTCAACATCCTTCAGCAACTGCCATTTCGATGCACCAAAGGCCACGGCGGCCTCTTTGATGCTATCCGGAACCCCGCGCATGCCCAGCGCGGTCAGGCGGATCACCGGTGGCATACCAAAGATGATCGTGGCCAGAATACCCGGCGGGTTGCCAGTGCCGAAAAAGGCGATGATCGGTATCAGGTAGACGAAAGCCGGTAGCGTCTGCATCAGGTCCAATACCGGTTCAGCCGCACGGTAAGCGCGCTGGGATTTGCCGAACCAGATGCCCAGCGGAATGCCGAAGACAACGCACAACAAAACCGCAGCACCAACCAGCGCCACCGTCTCCATCGCCACATCCCAGTACCCCAGCAAGGCTATATAGGCCAATGACGACGCGGTGAATATCGCAACGCGCGGCCCGGCCGCCCGCCATGCGGTGACGCAGATGACCAGCATCACAACCGGCCAGGGTGACCCAATCAGCGCGACGGTCAAACCGTCCAGAACGGTGCGGACACCCGCGACGATCCCGTCGAAGACATCGCCCCCCGCAGCGGCAGCGGCGTCGATCTGCGCCTCCATCCAACTGGCCAGGCTCGAGAACAACGTCCCCTGCCCTTCGCCCAGGATCATGGCCGAAACCTGATCTTCGGGAAACGCATCCAGCATCGCAAGCGAGGCATTCACAGTGAACTTGTAAACGATCAGCGGCGCAATCGCGGCCACCAGAACCGCACCCAAAACCGTGTTGCGCGTGGAGCGCCCGCTTTCGGTGCTATCCGGGTCAATCCGCCATTTCGAGTACTGTTTTTCATAGACCCGGTCCGCGTAGAAACCCTGAACCACCTTGAACACCAGCAGCATCAGAAGGCCGGTGATCATGATACCCATCGCCTCTGACTGGGCCGCAGCAGCCTTTTCAAAGCTGGTATCCGCCGCCTTCTGGATGTTTTCAGCCAGTTTGGTGAACCTGTCTATGTCTGCCTTTTCGGTTGCTTCAGCCGCCCGTTCCAACAACTCGTTAGCACGGGCCTGTTGGCGTTCAGCGCGTTCGGCCAGATCAGCCCCGGGATTGCCCCATGCACCACGTCCGATCTGAACCCACGCGATGATCTCGAGGATCAGGAAAGTCCAGAACATGCCCCAGATCGCCCGAGAGGCCGACCAGAATGGGCCCAGCACCGCCGCCCACAGATTGAACGTGTTGGGCACGGCGCTGGTGGCATCGTGAATCTTATGGAAGGCATTGACGTAGTAGTCGCCATTCGGACCGGCAAATTCGTGAATGGACTTGTCCAGTGCCTCGCGGTCGACCTCGATATCGGAAGCGGCCGTGACTTTCATTTCCATTGCTGCATCAGTCATTTTTGCCCCCCTGAATACCGCGCAGCAGACGCGGTTTGGTTACAACGCCCACATCCGCGCCTGCGTCAGTAATGACGACCGGCATGTCCGTGTTCACAGCAAGGTCAATCAGCTGATCCAGATCCGACCCCTCATCCGCGCGCGGCGCACCGTCGAGCGGCCCGGAATAGCTGGCGATCGGCTCCATGATCGAATGCGCCTTGACCAGTTTGAGCTTCGAGATACCCTGCACAAACTCGCGTACATAGTCGTCAGCCGGGTTCATGACGATATCTTCCGGCGTGCCGATCTGCACGATCACACCGTCTTTCATGATGGCAATCCGATGGCCGATGCGGATGGCCTCGTCCAGATCGTGGGTGATGAATAGCGTCGTCTTCTGCAACTGCGCCACTAGCGCCTTGAACTGATCCTGCAATTGCAGACGGATCAGTGGATCAAGGGCCGAAAACGGTTCATCCATCAACAGGATTTCCGGGTCCGAGGCCAACGCACGGGCAATTCCCACCCGCTGCTGCATACCACCCGACAGTTCCTTGGGCAGACGGTCCTCGTACCCGGTCAAATCAACAAGACCCAGCGCATGATCAGACACCGCCCAGCGTTTGGATTTCGAAACCTTTCGAATTTCCAGCGGATAAGCCACGTTATCCCGCACCGATCGGTGCGGCATCAGCGCCATGTGCTGGAACACCATTCCGATCTGCTGCGCCCGAATGCGGCGCAGCTCTGCCTCTGAGATTTTGGACACATCGTGGCCCAATATCTCGATCTTGCCCGAGGTCGGCTCGATCAGGCGGTTGACGTGCCGCACCAGTGTCGATTTGCCCGAGCCCGACAGGCCCATGATACAAAAGATCTCACCCCGGGGCACTTCGAAGGTGGCACCCTGCACCCCTACAACGCAATTGAATCTTTCCAGAACTTCGGGCTTTCCTATCCCTTCGTTCCGCACTGCTGTCATGGCTTCTTCGGCGCGCGCGCCAAAGATCTTCCAGACATCCGTCAGCTTTACGACTGTTTCGGTCATTTTTGTCCCTTTGATGCAGAACAGGCCGCCGGACATTTCCGACGGCCTGTCCGAGTTTCAGCTCTGATTGGTGTCAATCACTGAGACATCCAGCCCAGAACGGCATCTTCGTTGGCTGCCACCCACTCTTCTGCATAAGCTGCGGGCTCTTTTCCTTCGATCACCAGCGCATAAGTCATGGCGGAAACCGAGTCGGTATCCAGCTTCATGTTGGCCAGCAATTGCGCGACCTCTGGGTATTCTTCCTCAAGAGCCTTTGCGTAGTGCAGGTGCAGATAGGCTAGATCCCAGGCCACGCCTGCGTCGGATTTTTCCAACCAATCCGGGTCGTCGGTCGGCTGTAGCACGTTCCACTTGGACGCGTCATAGGCCGGCTCTTCCAGAATCTGCATGTCGTGCAGGGCAAACACGTAATGCGGCGTGTAGCAGAACCCGACCCAGGGCTCTCCGGCCTTGATTGCGTTGTCCAGGTTCGCATACGCCACTGTTTCATCGATCTCGGTCAGCTCCATGACCTGATCGTAGCCGTAGGACTTGGCCCGAATTTTCTCGACATTGGTCGAAGCCCAGCCCGGCGCACCAATCCAGACCTCGCCTTGACCATCACCGTTGCTGTCAAACAGCGCCGCAATGTCGGGGTTGGTCAGGTCTTCAATCGACCGGATATCATTGGAATCCGCGGTTGCTTTGTCGACGCACATGCCCTGAAACGCTTCTACACCATTTGGGTTGAATGCCACGGTGCCCTTATCGGTGACATAAGTGTCATGCAGGTTCTGCTGGTTCGGCATCCAGACTTCGGGGTGGACATGCATCGCACCGGAATCCATCGCCTCGAACACGATCGGGTTGGTGCCGTTCTGCAGTTCGACCTCGAGCCCAAGGTTCTGTTCAATCGCCACTTTCAGGATATGCGCCGTCGCGTTTACCGAAGGCCAGTTCGGCACACCAATCACAATGTCCGCAGCCATAGCTGGCCCGGCGATTGCCATTGAGGCACCTCCCAGAAGCGTTGCAAGTTTTTTCATCTGATAATCTCCATGTTGGACGTTTGCGGCGCTTGTTTTTGCCCGGCCGTGCCTGGGCGCACCTTTCAAACAGAGTCGGAAAGCCGATGCTTCCCGTTTTTTGGCCAGCGGCTAAGCACGCCGGAGTGGCCCAAAAAGTGAAACATGTCAGCCCGCTGCCCTTCAAGGGTTACATGGGACAAATTCATTTATACGAAATTATCGTAATTTAGTTTCGGCTTTTTATAAACTGGTAGACTTTGCTACCAAACCTGAGGAGTGATTTTCGGAGGAAATTAAGAACCCGACGACTATCCCAAGGTCTTCGCCAGGATGAAGTCTGCAGCTTCGTCTGCCAGATCCTGAAACCGCGATCTCTCGCTGACGTATAGGTAAACCTGCCGCTTGTCCATCAGATCGGCAATTGGCCTGAAGGTTGTGGCCTCGGGAATAAACCCGGCCACGGTCTGCGGTAGGACTGTCACCCAATCCCCAGTCCGCACCATCGTAATCAAAGAATGCGTATTGTGCACTGTTATGTCTGCGTGGGCGATGATCGCATGAAAATGCTGAGATTGTATGAGATCACACAGAGCATTCCGAATGAACGGGACCTCTGAAAGATCATCCAGCGTAGGTTGCCTGGACCGGGTGACGAGTGGGTGATCAGCGGCGCAGACCAGACCAAAACGGTCCTGAAACAGCGGAACGCCTCGCACGCCGTTCACTGCATGCTGCCCCGAGGCAATTCCGATATCAGCCTTTCCATCGACCAGCGCATCCAGAACCTGCTGCGTATCGGTATCGCGCAATTCTATCTTCAACCCCGGAAAGCGCTGCGTCATGTGCGCCAGCACTTTGGGGAACACCTGGGCCGCAACCGACGGCACCGAAGCGATCCGCAGCAAACCGTACTCAGCAGCGGCCGCTGCCTCTATATCCAAAACGGACTGATCGAACTGCCGAACCTGTTTCAATGCCAGTTCGAACACCTGTTGTCCCAATGGGGACAACCTGTTTTTCCTCTCGCCTTCAAACAGCTTTTTCCCGATGTGATCCTCGAATTGTTTGAGGGTCATTGAAACCGCCGACTGTGTCCGGCCCAGTTTGTCGGCCGCTTCAGACAGATTGCCGGATTGCGCAACAGCACAAAAACAACGCAACATTTCGATCTTCAAGACCATATTTCAATTTTCCTGAAGTTTCTTTCATTTATTTTAGTTTGACTGATGTTGTGAGAATACACCACCCTGTGCACGACAAATTCTAGGACTCTGGGGCGTACCGTGACCAAACTGAACCTGATTGCCGGCGAATGGCTGGCGGGCGAAGCCGAGATTGAAAACCGCAACCCGTCGGACTTAAGCGACCTGGTTGGCATTTTCGCCCAGGCAAGCGCCGATCAACTGGACGCCACGTTGGAGCAAGCACGCGCAGCGCAGGCCGAATGGGCCGCCTACGGCCCCGAACGAAAACAGGCCGTTCTTATGAACATCGGCAATGAACTGATGGCCCGCGCCGAGGAACTGGGCACCTTGCTGTCCCGCGAAGAAGGTAAGCCGCTGGCTGAAGGCAAGGGCGAGGTCTACCGCGCCGGTCAGTTCTTCACTTACTACGCTGCTGAATGCCTGCGTCAGATCGGTGAGAATGCCGACAGCGTGCGCCCTGGCGTCGAGATCGACGTGCGCCGTGAGGCTGTAGGGACTGTGGCGATCATCAGCCCGTGGAACTTCCCAACCGCGACCGCTTCGTGGAAGATCGCGCCGGCGTTGTGCTATGGCAATGCGGTTGTCTGGAAACCTGCGAACATCACCCCAGCCTCTGCCGTTGCCCTGACCGAGATCATCGAGCGGCAGGACATTCCCAAGGGTCTGTTCAGCCTTGTGATGGGGTCTGGCCGTTCAATCGGTCAGCGGCTGGTGGAAAGCCCGAAGGTCAACGCGATTTCCTTCACTGGCTCGGTCCCGGTTGGAAAGGGCATCGCCGCAGCCGCTATCCAGAACCTGACCAAAGTGCAGATGGAGATGGGTTCGAAAAACGCGCTGGCAGTAATGGACGACGCCGATCTGGAACTGGCTGTAACTCTGGCTTTGGGTGGCGCATTCGGCGGCACCGGGCAGAAATGCACCGCGTCGTCCAGGCTGGTTGTGCACGCGGGTATCCACGACGCTTTTGTCGAAAAACTGGTGGCCGGTGCGCAGGCGATGAAAGTCGGTCATGCGCTGGAAGACGGTGTACAGATGGGGCCTGTGGTCAGCCAGCAGCAGCTGCAGGAAAACCTGGCCTATGTTGATCTGGGTAAATCCGAAGGCGCGGAACTGGCCTGCGGTGGCGCGCGACTTGAGATGCCGCATGACGGCTACTACATGTCGCCGGGCGTGTTCCTGAACACCACCAACGATATGCGCATCAACCGTGAGGAGATGTTCGCCCCGCTGACCAGCGTCATCAAGGTTGGCAGCTATGACGAGGCGCTGAGCGTGGTCAATGACACCAATTTCGGCCTGACATCGGGCATCGTCACTCAAAACCTGGCCCGTGCCACCCATTTCCGCCGCAACGCCCGCACCGGTGTCGTCACCGTCAACCTGCCCACCGCAGGCACCGATTATCATGTGCCATTCGGCGGGCGCGGCGACAGCTCGTACGGGCCGCGCGAACAGGGCAAGGCCGCGGCCGAGTTCTACACCACAGTCAAAACCGCCTATATCAGCGCGGGAACGCCGGTCTGATGCGGATCGACGGGCTGCAATACGCCAACTGGTCCGAGAAGATATTCCGGCAGCTGCGTGAAGGGGGCGTGGACGCGATCCACGTCACCATCTCGTATCACGAGAATTTCCGCGAAACGGTTCTGAACTTTGAAAAGTGGAACCGCTGGTTCGAGCAATACCCCGACTTGATCATGAAAGGCCGCTGGGCCAGCGATATTGACACCGCCCGTGAAACCGGACGGACGGCTGTGTTTTTTGGGTTTCAGAACCCTTCACCTATCGAAGATGATATTGGGTTGGTTGAAATCCTGCACGATCTGGGCGCCCGGTTCATGCAGTTGACTTATAACAACCAATCGCTGCTGGCGACCGGCTGCTATGAGGCCGAAGACACCGGCATCACCCGCATGGGCAAGCAGGTGATCAAGGAAATGAATCGCGTCGGCCTTGTCATCGACATGAGCCATTCGGCGGATCGCTCGACCATTGAAGCCGCTGACCTGTCCGAACGCCCCATCGCCATCACCCATGCCAATCCGCACGACTGGGCCCCTGCCCTGCGTAACAAGCGCGACGCGGTGATCCGCGCTGTAACGGAAAAAGGTGGGATGCTGGGCTTTTCAGTCTACCCTCATCACCTGAAAGATAAATCCGCCTGCACGTTGGAGAGCTTCTGCGAAATGATCGCCCGCACGGCCGAGAAATACGGGGTACAGCATCTGGGGATCGGCACGGATCTGTGTCAGGACCAGCCCGACAGCATCGTGGAATGGATGCGCGTCGGACGCTGGACGAAAGAGATCGACTATGGCGAAGGCTCGGCCTCAGCCCCCGGCTTTCCACCGATGCCGTCGTGGTTCAAGGATAACCGCGACTTTGGCAATATCGAAGCCGGACTGCGCGCCATTGGCATGAGCGCCGATGAAATCGCAGGCATCATGGGCGGCAACTGGTATCGTTTCTTTGCTGACAACTTCGGGCCGCAAGCCAAATGACCTCCAACGGCGCACATATCCCGCGGCGCGACCCTGCGCAGGTGATGCGCTTGTCCCGGCTGGGGTCACTGCACCAGTGTCGCCTCAGCTTCATGCGGCAACTGACCCGTCGCATGGCGCGGGAAAATTGGTCGTTCACACGCCCCGTCTTTGACATCGACGAAAATGGCGTCGGTCACGCTGTTTACACCGCGCAAGGCCCGGACCATGCCTACTCCCTCGTGGCCTTCGCCCACGACCTACCACCCGAACAACGCTCGGACCGGGTGATTGCCGAGGCGTGGGATGCGACCTTTGCTCTGTTCGACGGCATCCCGACAGCGCAGGACATTCAGCGCCTGTCGGAAAACGTACCGCTGCAAGAGGCCGGCCGCGTTAGTGAAAGCGAACTGTCTCTGTCCCGCGCTAACCGGTCCGTCCGTCTGTGGGCTCATGTGGTCGACCGCCTCGCGGCAGGGCAGCAGCCGGACCTCGAACAGATTTATCAGGTTGGCTACCTGATGCGCACAACCGCCGTTTACGGCTCGGGCAAATTCGGTGCCGCCGATCGTGAAAAAACAGCCGACCGCCCTGAACTGCAGGCCCCTTTCCAGACCGAGATGCTGTCGGTTTATCTGACCCGCACCTTTGTCCGCGATCTGGTGCAGCATATGGCAAAGGCAAAAGGCGGCGACAATACCGCCCGGTTAGACCCAGCAACCGCCCAATGGCTGGGCATTGGCAACTCCACCGGTCTAGGCATGGCCCCGTTCATCGTCAATCATCCCGTCCTGTTCAACAACTGGATCATGGCAAGGGAAGAAGCAATTTCGCGCGTGCGCTCGCTCGCGCGTGCATCTGCGGATGACATCGAACATTTCCGGGATGTTTTCGACCGCAGTAAACTGTCTATGTCCTGGTGGCGGTCCGAACACCCCATTCAGGTTGAAAAACTGGCTGCCCTGAGTGCGGACCTTCAGGCTATATCAGAGTATTTGGACCGGACCGATCTGGCGCAGGATCACCCTTGGAACAACCTGATCCACTGGTCGGAAACGGCACTCAGCGAAGAGGGGCAGGAACTGATCGCATCTTTGGTTCTGGAACCTTATGGGGACTTGGTTGATGGCCTGACCAGCTGCATGGCCGACAGCAACACATATGCGCAGGTGATCGACGGCACTGTCACCGTGGCCGATACTCGCGAGCTAATCCGAGACAGCTTTGAATGGGCGTTGGAAATGGACTGGGGTGCCGAAGCGAACTGCGCCCGCGCATGGTACGTGTCCGAAGAAAAACTGGAGCCCCGTCTAGGCGAACGGTTCGATGAACCGATTGCGGAGTACGAACAACCTCTGGCGCCCGCACGGGACGCGGCGCATGCCTTTAAGGCGCTTGCAGAATGGCCAGACATCACACCCATCTCGGACTTTCTGTTGCGCCACCCTGAGCATCGCCACACGATCCGGCGCGCGCAAATCAGCCGTGTCGCCCCGTACGGCGAGATCCGAGACAACACGATCAGCGCCGAAGTCATGCCAATCGACATGCTGCGTGCCAAGCTATCCTTTTTTGGTGCCACGCATTTTGATCCACGCTCGGATCGCTGGGTGCGCATCTGCATGTATGCGGGTGCGCCTTACCCCGAAGAATTGGCCTTGGAAACTGCTGATCTGTGGGTTTACCCGGAGCCTGCGGCATGAACTATTCGCTGAACGAAGTCGAGGCCACTGCCAAGCGCGCTGCCCGTGGCGCGGGTTACAGCTGGGGCCACGCGGAAGAAGCCGCAAAAGCAACGCGCTGGCTATGCGCTCAGGGGCTGGATGGCGTCGGCGCTCTGGCACATCTTCTGAACCAAAACCTATCCGGGTCGCCTGTACGCCACTCTCCAAGAACGAAGGATAGCGTTTGGGTTGCGCCTCACGTTCTGTGCCCCCTTGCGACAGGCGCAGCGTTATCTGATTGTGCCTTGTTATTGAACAAGGCGCCCATTTCTTTGAAAAACATGGCTGTCCCCACGCTGCTACTGCCTTTTGCGGCCAACACGGCGCGGTTGCTAAAGGCCTGCGTAACGATCGAATGCAAAGACGCACGGGCCACGACCGATGGTTTTTCCTTGAGCCTGACCAGCGCGATACCGGACCACGCGCAAGACCTTTCCTTCCGCCTCGGGGGGGCTGTCACTGAGAAAGAACCGCTACATTCCCGAGCCGAGCCTGATCCGGCGGTCTGGGCTGTCCTCAACGGGTTTGCACACCGCACTTACGCTCCCGCCACCGAGGAATCCCGCATGCGCGGGGCCGGTGCGGGTCTGTCCGACAACGATTGAAGAGATCAAAATGGTAGAAACCCGCACCCTGACCCTTGCTGAAATCGAAGATCTGGCCTTCCGCGCTTTGGTCGCCGCTGGCACGACCGAGGCCAACGCTCGTCCGCTGGCCGTCGCCACGGCCAAGACCGAAGCGGACGGTGTGGCCAGTCATGGCCTCGCCTACATCCCGATCTATTGCGAGCATGTCCAATGCGGCAAAGTCGATGGCGCAGTGCAGCCGGTTCTATCTCAGCCGCGCCCCGGCGTTGTAAACGTAGATGCGGCGACCGGGTTTGCGCATTCCGCCATTGATCTGGGCTTCGAGGTGCTTATCCCCACAGCCCGCACCCAAGGCATTGCTGCATTGGCTATTCGCAACAGCTATAACTGCGGTGTCCTTGGGTATCATACCTTCCGGCTGGCACAAGCTGGGTTGGTCGGACTGGGGTTCACCAACGCGCCAGCTTCAATTGCGCCTTCTGGAGGTTCAAAACCCGTGGTCGGCACCAACCCTTTCTCAATTTCGGCCCCCGGACCCAACGGTCAGCCTGCACTACTGATCGACCAAAGCGCCAGCACCATAGCCAAAAGCGAAGTGATGAAGCATGCACGCGAGGGCAAACCAATTCCGGTAGGTTGGGCCTTGGATGCGGACGGCAACCCTACGACCGACCCCAATATCGGCCTAAAAGGGTCGATGGCGCCGTCCGGTGGATACAAAGGCGTCGGCGTCGCCCTGCTGACCGAAGTCATGGCCGCCGCGTTAACTGGCGCCACACTTGGCTTGAACGCATCGCCTTTCTCCGGCACCGCGGGCGGGCCGCCACGGACAGGGCAGTTCTTTATCGCAATCGATCCAGCGGCCACATCGGGTGATGCTTTCGCTGCTGGTCTAAATGAACTGGTCGAGGCAATCCGCTTGCAGGAAGGTGCCCATCTTCCCGGGGACGGCCGCCTGTCAAAACGCGTTGGCGCAGAAACTGACGGTGTCGCTGTCAACACTGCAACACTGAGCAAAATTGAATCTATCCTGAGCTGAGCTGCTTTGTAAGGTCGCACTTGTATGCACTCGCGGGTCGCGTACCTGCGAGTGTCAGAGTGACTGAAACCTGCTTATCAAGTAATTTCGACATCCAGGCGTTGTTGGTAGCACCATGGCAGCAAGGCCATGGTATTTTCTTAACAATCCGCATTAAATTGACTTAGCCAATCGGACCGTAACAGACTGACCAGTTTCCCGTTTCACTGGGCAAAAATCCTGCTCTATGCGTCGAGAGAATTAAGTCTGAGACCGGCGTCTCGTTCAGCGCCCTCTGAAAGAAAAAAGCGCAAATTACTGTTTGCCAAGATATACCACTCCTCTTCTCGGGGCAGACATAGTTGCAAACGCATAACCAACTGGAAAGCGGTGCCGGGTGATGCAGGATCTTGAAATGGTGCCCGGGGGCGGAATCGAACCACCGACACGAGGATTTTCAATCCACTGCTCTACCCCTGAGCTACCCGGGCACGGGAACGATGTTCATCGTTGGGTGGAGGCCTTCTATGACTTGCCACAGGCAGTGTCCAGAGGCTTTTTGACATTTTTTCAATGTGGGCGCGATTGCTCCATTTCCCCCTCAGCGACTTCCGATTCCACGTCTTCTTCGCGCTGCGATGGAACCGCATATGAACCGTTCAGCCATTTGGCTAAATCGATATCCGCACAGCGCTTGGAGCAGAACGGGCGAAATTTGATCACTGTGTCTTCACCGCAGATCGGACAACTCATTTCAGCACCTCCGACATAGGAATGCGACCGCGTTTGCGTTGCAATTCATAGTGCCCAAGCGGGGTCCATCCGGCCAGAGTCGTCTCGATACCGTCAGCCTTGAAAGCAGCGCGCAGGGCAGATTCGAAACCGCGCCGGTCTTTCTTGGGCATAGGCGCCAGATCCACAGTGATTTGCCCTCCAAGCCCACGTACTCGCAGCGCACGCGCCAAAGACTTGGCGGCGGCAAAATTTGCCTTGGTGCCCGCAGCCAGCGATGTATCAGTCCCGGTGTTCACATCTACAGCAACCAGCGCGCGTGTGGGTTGGATGTATAGGTGACCTCCGCCCGGCAGCGGTTCCGCGATGCCCCGGGCCACGTCCAGCGCGTCGAGCACACCTTGCGTCTCAAACCCTCCGGCCTGTGTCACGACCTCGGCCGGGTCGGTCCAGTCGCGCCAGGCCAGGACGTGGGGGCCGTCGCCTTCGAGCAGCTCCTCGGGCTCGGTCCCGGGGTCGTTCAGAACCTGATCGGCATGGGCCCGCATGGCGCTAATGTCTTCGGCGATTTCACTCGCATCTTCGCCCTGACAGCACGAACGCAGAATCAGACCGTAATCGCTGTCTTCCATGCACTCATGAGCGATCTCAAGCAGGCGGTCACGCTCATCCTCGTCGCGGATTGAACGCGAGATATTGAGGCCCGGAGCATCAGGCGTGACAATTGCATAACGGCTTTTGAACAGGACGCGATCGGTTACAGGGAGAGCCTTACCGGGTTCGGCGTATCCCGTCACCTGAACCAGCAGCAAGGCACCAGGTGCCAAACCTTTGACCTGCCGCAAAAAGGCAGGGCCATCGGGGGTAGACAGAAACATGCCGCCCTGCCCTTTGACTGGACGATCCGCGCGGGCGCGATAGATCGTTCCGGGCGCGGGGGCGTCACCCGCAATCAGGAAGTCATCCAGCTTGCCGTCCACCATCAACGCCGCGGCCTCGCGGTTGTTGATGTGGTCCAAAACGATTGTACGACCCTTCATGACACCTCACGATACAAGGGATAGCCGATGCCTTGCAAAAGGGCGGCCGTTTCAGACAGGGGTAACCCGACGATGCCGGTGAAAGAGCCCGAAATCCACGGAATAAATGCGCCAGCCGGACCTTGTATGGCATAGGCACCTGCTTTGCCCTGCCAGTCACCGGTTGCCAAATAGGCGTTGATTTCAACATCTGACAGGCGCTTGACCTTGACCTGAGAAACGACATCGCGCTGCAGCACGTGATCGCCACGGCGCACAGCGACCGAAGTGATCACACGGTGACGACGACCGGACAGGGCATGTAGGAACTCGGCCGCCTGCCCAGCATTTTCGGGCTTGCCCAAAATGCGACGACCCAGCGCGACTGTTGTGTCTGCACACAGGGTAATATCACCGCTATCCGATTGAACTTCCTGTACTTTTGCCCGCGCTATGCGATTGCAGTAGGGCACTGGAAGCTCGCCTTTCAAAGGCGTTTCGTCAATGTCGGGCGCGCAGATGGCATCGGGCTGCACGCCAAGCTGGGCCAGCAGGTCCAGCCGCCTTGGGCTGCCCGATCCTAAGATAAACGCCATTGCGGCAGGCGTTACTTGAAGCGGTAGTTGATCCGACCCTTGGTCAGATCATAAGGGGTCATCTCGACCTGAACCTTGTCGCCGGCCAGAACACGGATGCGGTTCTTGCGCATCTTGCCTGCCGTATGTGCGATGATCTCATGGCCGTTTTCCAGCTCGACCCGAAACGTCGCATTAGGCAGGAGTTCCTTCACGACACCGGGAAATTCGAGCGTATCTTCCTTGGCCATGTTGTCTCCATCATTACATTGCACCCGCAGAATCTACGGGGATGTGGGCCTAAATGAGCCCATTTCAGCTCTATTTCAAGGGCGGAATCGCCTAAAGGGGCGATAATGTGACTGAATCCACTCTGGGGTCCTGCTCATCCCAGTGGGTTCGGTTCAGCACATGGCCGTCGGCCCGGACATTGGCAATGGCCGCGAGGTCTACTTCGGCATAGGTCCAACCGGGCTGGTTCAGGGTGCCTTCAGCCAACACTCCGGTTTGCGGGAACCCTTTGTCGGGTGGCCCAAAGACACCGCCCGTGCCGGTGTTCATATCCACCGCCTCGGACCATTCGTTGCCTCCAACCAAAGACGCCATCACCGTAACACATTGATTTTCAAGGGCTCGGGACATCGCGCCGATGCGGACACGCCAATACCCAGACAGAGCCTCGGTGCAGGACGGGACAAGGATCAAGTCAGCCTCTCGCAATGCGCGACCAAGAAGGGGAAATTCACTATCATAGCAGATCAACACCCCGATCTTGCCCAACGCGGTGTCGAACAGTTTCAGCGGGCCGCCGGAGGCAATGTTCCAGACTTCGCGTTCGAACCGGGTCATGATCTGTTTGTCCTGATGGTCCTGCGTACCGTCCGGTGCATAAAACGCGGCCCGATTCACGGGGCGTCCCGACCCGTCTTCAACTGGGGCCGATGCGCCCAGAATATAGGTGTTGTGCTCTTTCGCTAGGCGTTGATGCAGGCTCTGTACCGCCTCCATCCGGTCAGAAACGGCCCGGATGGAGCGTTCCAGATCACCAGCCACACCAGCCCCGCCCAAAGTCGACAACTCCATCGCGCCGTATTCGGGGAAAACCAGCAACTCGGCCCCCTGCTCTGCGGCCTCCGAGACCCATCGGTTCAACTTGTCTTCATACTGCGCCCAGCTGTCGAGCCAGTCGAGGTTATAGGCGGCGGTTGCAACTTTCATGGCACCATCCCATACGGTCAAATTCGCGAGACCTTAATCAGGGCCATATGCCAGTGTACAGCCTCTTTTACCTTGCTGTCGTCGGATCGATAATGGTCACTATTTCAGTCACCTTGTTGGCTGGGAAACCGCTTAGTTCCGCATGTTTCTGTATCGCGTCTTCATTTTCTGCCAGATAGACGCAAAATGTTTTGTCCCCAGCCACGTAGGAATGCTGCCATTGAACCCCCGCTACTTGCTCCAGCGCATCGTTGGATTTTGCCGATGCGCCGCCGAGTTCGTCTCCGGACATTGAACCAACACCGGGCAGATTGCGTTCTATTACATAGCGTTTCATGGCACCTCCCCCCACAGAAAGCCCCACATTAACACATTTTCGAGAAATTATCTTTAACCTCCTGTCAGAGGTCTCTGATCCAGAACTGCAACGGCTTCAGCGTTTCACTCTCCTCGCCAATATCCTTCCACGAGAATTTCGCGACCACCCCGACCAGCGGCTCGTATCCCCGCGCACGCCAGAACGCATCCATCGGGCGGAAATTGTCGGGGCGCATTGGGTGATCCAGCGGGCGCTGCACGCCGCAGAAGGCGCATTTGGAAAAGCCGAGACTACGGGCATGGGCTTCGCGCAGGTTAAAGAATTTATGACCTACGCCCTGCCCCCGGTACCCAGGTAGCAGGACGGATTCGGCGCAGTAGAAGATTTGCGACAGGTCCAACCCTGTGCCCTCAAAGGCCGCTGCAAAATCGTCTGCGTGATCGGTCAGAGGCGCTCCGGTCGAGGCACCAACAAGACGTCCGCCATCAAAGGCCCCAACCACGATCGCCTTGTAGCTGTCGCGATAGGATTGCAGGTATTTCCGCTCATATTCCAGATCGCCGTCATAGAGGTACGGCCAGGCCCGGAACACTTCAATCCGCAAACGCGCGACATCGTCCAGCTCGCCCTCCAGCGCCGCTCCGGTCAGGGGGCGGACGGCGGTGACCTCAGCCATTTGAAACCTGTTTGGTCCAGTCTGCGAGGTTGTAGAAGGTGGTGACGCGGGTGATTTTTCCGTCTTTCAAATCAAAGAAGGAACCGGCGGGCAGACGGTAGGTCTGGCCGTGGGCTTCGGGCAGGCCTTCGTCGGTTTTCAGATAGGTTCCGTTGACAATGAATTCGGCGGCGGCGCGGGTGCCGCCCTCGGCTTCGAACATCACGATGTCGGTCAGGTTCTCGCGATAGCAGCGGTTCATATGGGCGCAGAAGGCGGCGAATTTCTCTTTGCCAACGCGAATCTGACCCTCGTTAACATGATGGGCCACATCATCCGACAAGCAGGACAGCATACCGTCCACATCCCCGGCGTTGAAAGCATCGAAATAGGTTTTTACGGTCTGATTCATGTTCATGGTCACTCTGTTGGCTCGCCCCAGCGATCCTTCAGATGCTTGACGATCTGATCGCGGGTCTGTCGGTAATGAGTTAGCTTATCCTGTCGGGTTTCGCCTAACCCAGTAGGGTCCATTATCGGCCAATAATCGACATCCAGATGATAAATCCGGGTCAGCTCCAGCGCCAGCCTCTGACTGGCGGGCGACAAGGCCACGATCAAATCGAACGAACTGAGGTCGTCGCCCCATTCCTGCATCTCTTCAAACGACCGCGAGCGGTGGCGCGACAGCTCAACCCCGATTTCCTGACAGACGGCAATGCAAAAGCCGTCAATCTCAAGGTCATTGTGGACACCGGCGGACTGGACATAAGTGCCAGTGCCATAAAACTTCTTCATGATGCCTTCGGCCATCGGAGACCGGACCGAGTTGTGGTCGCAACAAAACAGGACCGACTGCGGCAGAGGCGTCACTCGTCAGCCCCCGAAATGCAGCACGCAAATCAGCGTGAACAGGCGGCGCGCAGTGTCGGTATCGATATCCGCCTTTCCCTCCAACCGTTCCTGCAACACCCGACTGCCTTCGTTGTGGATGCCACGCCGGGCCATGTCGATGGTTTCGATCCGACTGGGCGGCAGCGACTTTACTGCGTCGAAGTAGCTTTCGCAGATCTGGAAATAGTCTTTGACGACCTGCCGGAACGGGCCCAGAGACAGGTGAAACTCGGCCGCCTTCTCTTCGGCCTCGGTGGCGATTTCAAAAACCAAGCGTTTATCGCGGATCGATAGCTGTAAGTGATACGGCCCATCCGGCGCAACGCGACCGTCCCGCGGCGGCAGGGTAAAGCTGTTGTCTTCCAGCAGATCATAGATGGCGACCTTGCGCTCCTGCTCGATCTCCGGGGTCGGCGGTGGCAGGTTTCGGTCGTCCAGTTCGATATGCGAAATGCGAGTCATCTTTTTCGGTCACAGTCGTTCAGGTCAGGACAGACCTATAACAACGCATTTCAATGGGCAACGCACAGAAACGACGGATCCTGTGCGCCTTCGCGTAAAATCAGCCGTTCAACCGATCCAGACGCGCCGTTACCGACAGCCCGTGCGCCTCAAGGCTTTCGGACATGGCCAGTTTTTCAGCGGCCGGACCAATGGCCCGCAACGCCTGGGGGGTCATCTGGCTGATTGTGGTGCGCTTGAGAAACTCCATAACGCTAAGCCCGGAAGAGAACCTCGCAGACCGCGCTGTAGGCAGCACGTGATTGGGACCGCCGACATAATCGCCAATGGCTTCGGGTGTGTATTGCCCCAGAAAGATCGCACCTGCATGGACTGTCTTGTGGCTGAGAGTCGCGGGATCGGCCACGCATAGCTCAAGATGTTCAGGAGCGACACGGTTCGACAGAGCAGCGGCTTCGTCCAGATCGCGCACAGTGATCACAGCTCCGAAATCCCGCCAACTAGCCCCGGCAATTGCGCTGCGCTGCAGGGTTTCCAGACGCTTGTCGACAGCTTGAGACACCGCCCGCCCGAACGCCGCGTCATCGGTGATCAGGATCGATTGTGCGCTTTCGTCATGCTCCGCCTGGCTGAGCAGGTCGAGCGCGATCCAATCGGGGTCATTGTCCTTGTCGGCGATTACCAGAATTTCCGAAGGACCAGCGATCATGTCGATCCCAACCTTACCAAACACCCGACGTTTCGCCGCAGCAACGAAAGCGTTGCCTGGACCCGTGATCTTGTCCACCGGGGCGATGGTTTCAGTTCCGTACGCCAGCGCGGCAATCGCCTGCGCACCACCGACACGATAGATGGTATCCACCCCTGCCAGTTTTGCGGACAACAGGACCAACGGGTTCACCTGCCCATCGGGTGTCGGCACGGCGATGGCCAACCGTTCGACCCCGGCGACCTTGGCTGGGATGGCATTCATCAGCACCGAAGATGGATAAGACGCGATCCCGCCCGGCACATATAGACCCGCCGCCGAAACCGCAGACCAGCGCCAACCCAATGTGGCCCCGGCCTCATCGGTCCATTCATGATCCTCGGGCATCTGTTTTTCGTGGTAAGCCCTGATGCGATCCGCGGCCAGTTCCAGCGCGGCGCGGTCGTCTTCCGCGACCTGTTCAATTGCCGCCTCGATCTCATCCGGCGAAAACGCCAGCGTTTCCGGTGTTAGCTCGAGCCGGTCAAGTTTCGCGGTCAACTCGATCAAGGCAGCATCGCCGCGCGCGCGTACGTCGCCGATAATCTGGGCCACGACCGCATCCACATCCGGACTGTCCTCGCGCTTGGCTGACAAAAGGGTCTGAAAGGCAGTCTCAAATTCTGGCGATGCGGTATCTAGGAAAACGGGCATGATCTGGCACTCCGGGGCGTTTATTGGGACATATCGCTGGGATGGGTTGGCCTCAACCCTCAGTCTTTGGCGTGCAGCGATTTGCGCATCGCCAAACAAGACAGACCCTGCCGGTCGGAACACTGCCCAGTCGCTAGCCACCCGTGCTTGCGGTAAAACGCCTGCGCCGTTTTGGTCGCCTCAAGCCGCGCCTCGGTGTACCCCGCGTCGATCATTTCCTGCTCCAACCGGTGCAACACCGCCGCGCCGATACCATTACCGGTATGATCCGGGTCGATATACAGCAGCGTCACCTCATCATCGCGCACCGCGCCCACAGCAGCCACCTGGCCCGCATATTCGGCCAGCCAGAGCTGTGAACCGGCGTTGATCCACCCCAGAATCGTTTGCGGGTCTTTGTTTGCGGTCCATTCAGCAATGGCTTGGGGATCGTCCTGATGGTCCGCGCGGCACAGCATGGTTATCGAGCGGACCAGAACGCGGCTCAGGTCGAACACATCAAATACGGTTGCGCGACGGACTGTTACACCCGTCTGAGGTTGCGAAAACACCTGAGAGATACCACGCTTGTTTCGCATTTATTCCGGGTGTTTCGGTGCCTGCCCCGAAGGTGCCAGATACGGTCGGGTGACATCCTTGAGCGTGGCATCCAGTGCCTCGACCTTCAGCCGGATCGCACCGTCACCGGCCAATGTCAGCACGATCTGCCCGGCACCATCCTCGCCCGCGTCGAAATCGACCGACAGCAAAGACAGGATCATATCCTTCTCGCCGCGATCAATCCCCTGGCTGGCCACGGACAAAACCGAATCGAACACCAGAACCGACTGGACACGTTCAAACGGGCGCTCGCGACGTGCGGCGGCGTCTTTGTCCTCCCAACGAAACCGATTCAGCAACAACCCAAAGCGACGCTGCGACGGGCGCCAGGTCATTTCCGTCACCGGAAAAACGGCGTCTTGCGTCAAGGTCGAGATCACCTGCAGGTCATCGCCATCCTCGGCACCCAGATTTAGCGGGGCCTCACGCCCGTCATCGAAACTTGCGTCAGTCATTGGCCCTTGATCCGTTCGATTTTGGCACCCACGCCTTCCAGCTTGCGCACCACATGTTCATAGCCGCGATCCAGATGATAGACCCGGCTCACCATAGTTTCCCCTTCGGCTGCCATGCCAGCAAGGATCAGCGACACCGAAGCCCGCAAATCCGTTGCCATCACCGGCGCACCTTTCAGGCGTTCGACTCCGGTCACGGTGGCAGTACCGCCGTGAACCTCAATGTTTGCGCCCATGCGCACCAGTTCGGGAGCGTGCATGAAACGATTCTCGAAAATGCGTTCTTCCAGAACCGAAGTCCCTTCGGCTGTGCACATCAACGCCATCATCTGCGCCTGCAAATCCGTTGGAAATCCAGGGAACGGTTCGGTCACCACGTCAACTGCCCTTACGCGACCATTCTTACGGGCAACCTTCAGACCGTTGTCTGTTTCCTCGACCAAAATGCCTGCCGCGTCCAGTTTTTCCGCAAAGGACTCGACCAGAGACATCCTTCCGCCCAGCAGTTCGGCCTCACCACCACAGATCGCGGGGGCTAGCATATAGGTGCCCAGCTCGATCCGGTCGGTGACGACCTGATGCGTCGCCCCGTGCAGACGATCAACGCCCTGAATCTCTATGGTCGATGTTCCCTCGCCCGAGATTTGCGCCCCCATCTTGCGCAGGCACTCGACCAGATCGACAATCTCGGGCTCGCGCGCAGCGTTCTTCAGGACGGTGGTTCCTTTGGCCAGCGTCGCGGCCATAACAATGTTTTCAGTCGCGCCAACCGAGGCGAAACGCATTTCATGAACAGCGCCTTTCAAACCACCCTGCGCCTTGGCGTGCAGATAACCGTCTTTCAATTCGATCTCCGCGCCCAGCGCCTCAAGCCCTTCGACATGAAGGTCCATCGGACGGGCACCAATCGCACAGCCGCCGGGCAGCGACACCACCGCCTGCCCCATCCGCGCCAGCATCGGACCAAGTACCAAATTCGAGGCGCGCATCTTGCGCACAATCTCGTAATCCGCCGTATGACTGGTCAGGTCGTGGCTGGACATCGCCAGCACCTGACCATCCTGCAACGACGACACTTCGGCACCCAGTGATTGCAGCAAAGCAGTCATGGTCTTGATGTCGCTTAGGCGAGGCGCGTTGGTCAGCGTCAGCGGTTCTTCGCTCAGCAGGGTCGCGGGCATCAGCGTCAGACACGCGTTCTTGGCCCCCGCAATCGGTATCTGACCGTTCAGCGGCCCATTGCCCGTTACCAGAATCGAATCCATCTGCTCTTATCCCTCGTCCTTGCCGGCTTTGTCGTCCGATGCGGCCCGTGCCTTGGCTTGCGCCTTGCGCCGCGCCATATTCGCCTTAAGCGCAGCCTTCAGCCGCTCTTCGCGCGCATCCCCGGCTCTGCCGTGTTTTTTGGGTGTGTCTTTGTCTGCCATGATCTTTCTCTACAGGAGGTGAAAAAAACCGTCCAGACACCCTTGCGCCCCGTTTCGTTTAAGTCTAATCACCCGCCCACAGCGCTGCTGTAGCTCAGAGGTAGAGCACTCCCTTGGTAAGGGAGAGGTCGAGAGTTCAATTCTCTCCAGCAGCACCATTTAATTTAAATTTTTCAATATCTTAACGCACTGCAGGCAGTGCGCAGTCATTTTCAGCTTTTGGCGGGCAGCACCGGGGCAGCACCAAGAATCCCACCGGAATAAAAATGAGATATCCCTTGCCGCTCCTCTTTGTTAGTACTCGTACTGCGCCAGGTACAGAAACTGATCCTTGAAAACGAGGAGAAGTACCAAGCACAAGACGCCTACCCCAAGCGAACGGAACAGCTTAACGATCTCTCGCCTTTCCGCAGGCTTCGCGCAGTCATACCCCGTCAACACCAAAAGGAAGTTTCTCAAGCCCGGCTCCTTCTTGTGAACGCTTAGAACAGCAAAGCATAACCTAGGATAGGCCTTCTTTCGCGTTTTCTGCTTCGATTTTTCTCATCGAGACTGGCTCCCGATTCCGAACGCCTTCGTGATTTCAACACTGTTGTGCTGTTTCAGCGCAATAAAAAAACCTACTAGACAACCAGTTAGTCAATAATTTCGTTGATCAGCCGTGTCTCGAGCAACTGACCGTTTCGGTAGAGCACCGGGTATGCGATGGAGGCGATATGGCTGTTGAACTCACGGAATGCCCGTAAGGTTTCCAGATGAATATCGCTGGTCTCAAAGCTTTCGGTTGTTCCGTGCTGCAAGCGGCGGAGGTGCCGCTTGCGGCTGTCCCGTTCCACTCGTTTGATCTCAGTTTTTTCAAGGCTGAGAAGACGTGCACTTTCCAGATCGTCTGAAATCAGCACATTCGATGCCAGCTTCATGTTGGCCAGAATACCCTCGTGCATCTGAACCAGTTCCGACCAGCCTTCCTGTGAAAAACTTGATCCATTTGCACGCATTTCGCTGGCCAATACTGTCAGGCGTTTGGCGACAACATCCCCTGCAGTTTCAAGCCGGATCGCAAATTCCATTAAATCGCGCGCTGTTTTTGCATCCTGTTTTTCATATAGCTCTGAGGGCATCGCAGCGACAAAGGCTCGAATATCCGACAGGCATCTGTTTACGTCCTCGTCGATAGCCTGAACCGAGCGGATCTGTTCTTTTTCTCCGCTCCGGTATAGTTCTAGGACAGGTCGGAACATGGTTTCGAGAAAGTCACTCATCCGTAGAAGTTCACGCTTGAGGCTCGGCATGGCTTGGCTCGGGTTAGCCACATTCTCCATGTCCAGTGCGCTGGTCGGGCGCGCAGGTCGGGATTCCTTTTCTTTCTTCTGGTCGGGCAAAAGCCTTTCGAATAAACCCTCCACGCGTCTGCAAAACGGAAGAGCAAGAACCAGAAGTGACAGGTTGAATGCAACATGTACGTTTACCAGCATTTGGCCCCCTTGCGGGTCGCCCAACAGCCCGGTCCGCAAGGCAAAGTTAGCCGCTAACAATGTCACCAGTGCCCAACTGCCCCGTAGCGCCAGATTGGCATAGGGTATACGCCGGGCGGTTATGGGCATCCCCCGTGTCAGCCAGACCGGAATGAAGGCTGAGCCGAAATTCGCGCCAAAGAC
The DNA here is from genome assembly GCF_056539305.1 of Ruegeria sp. BC1. Classification (NCBI taxonomy): domain Bacteria; kingdom Pseudomonadati; phylum Pseudomonadota; class Alphaproteobacteria; order Rhodobacterales; family Roseobacteraceae; genus Ruegeria; species Ruegeria sp. BC1. The sequence goes on along the minus strand of NZ_JBQFUT010000009.1, from coordinate 129,026 downwards.
CAATGACATACCGGCGGCAAATGGGATTGCGTTTATCTGCACAAGCGTCACGCACATAAGGATGGCCGCGACTGAAGAATGCATGACAAAGGCCAGCGCACCTCCGACAAGGAAGGCGGTAATATAGTCGCGGGCCAAATAGTCGGCTACGGCGGGTAGAAATGCGCTGTCGCGAATGGGGTCCATCGCTTCGCGCAGGAACCTGAGCGAGATCAGGATAAAGGCGACACCCATCAGGATACGCCCCAGCTGTCGGGCTTTTTTAGCCTCGGTCTTGACAAACAGATAGCCGCCAATGGCCAGCAGTAACGGTACAAGCCAGTCCAGCTTGAAGGAAAGAATTTGAATGATCAGTGCCGAGCCCAGATCGCCACCCAGCACAATGGCCAGACCAGCCGGAAAGCTCAGCAATCCGCTGGCAGCAAAACCCGAGCTTAACAGAGCTACCGCCGCCGAGCTTTGCAGCACCATCGCCATCACCACGCCCACCAGCGAAGCTTGCAGGTAACTGCGTTGTTGCGTCATCACCCGCTGGAACGACGCGCCGTAGCTGCGTTCTATCCCGGTACGCACCATGCGGACCGCGTACAGCAACAGCATGGTGGCCCCGGCCAGGCTGATCAGGAAGGTGACAATCGCCATACTTCACTCCGACTTCAATATAGGCTCAGTTCACCGCAGCTCTTGTGCGACAATCTGCAATTAGCTTTTACTTTTTTGACCACGGCGCCAGAAACGTCGGGTTCAATCAACTTCGCGATGAGCGTCCGCGCCGTGTCATCCGCGTCAGGCTTTGATCGGTTTGGAAGGTGCTCCTCCGCGCTAAAGTTTTGCAGGGCGTACGCGGACCGACCGATCAGACCTCGTTTTCAATCGCTGCAACTACAATATCGATTGCCCGGTCTAGTTCACCTTTCGAAATGGTCAGTGGCGGCGATAACGTAAGAACGCATCCCTGGCTGATCTTGTAGCTCAGCCCCGCTTCGAGACAGGCATAATAAATCCGTTCCGCGCGGGCATTTCCAGGTGTCTTGGTAACGCGGTCCTCGACAATCTCGATCCCAAACATAAGGCCACGGCCCCGGATGTCGCCAACGATGGGAACGTTTTGCAATGCACCCATAAGTCGGCTTATTGCGTGTTCGCCCAATTCCGACGCACGCTCGACTAATCCCTCATCCTCGATAATCTGCAGCGTGGTTAAAGCGGCGCGAGCGGTGACAGGGTTCTTTTCGTGCGTGTAGTGCCCGATGGCAAAATCGCCGCAAACATCCAGATTCTTGCGGGCGATACAGGCGGCGATGGGGAGGATACCTCCTCCCAGCGATTTGCCTATAGTGACAATATCGGGAACGATCTCGTCATGCTGGAACGAGAACATTTGTCCAGTCTTCCCCAGCCCGGTCGGAATCTCGTCCAGGATCAGCAACGCGCCATGGCGGTCGCAAATATCGCGCACCCGCTTCCAGAAACCTGGCGGCGGCACGATGGGCACAGCACGCATCGCCTCTGCCACTACGGCACAGATGTCGCCTTCGCGCTCTAGTACATAGTCGATCATGTTGGCACAGGCTTCTGCGCTGGCTTCAAGCGTTGTATGCCCATATGGGCAACGGGTGGGGTGGTATGGGGCCACATGCTCGGTTCCCGGCAATAATGGACCGGCAATATGGCTGCGGAATGTGGCCTCGCCGCCAACGCTGGCTGCGCCAAAACCGGCACCATGGAAGGCGTCCCAGAAGCTGAGCGTCTTGAAGCGGCCCGTTGCGGCGCGGGCGATCTTGAGAGCGACTTCATTGGCGTCCGAGCCGCCGGTGGTGAACAGCACCTTGCCCAAATCGCCGGGGGTGATGGCGACTAGTTTCTCGGCCAGTTCCACCGCTGGGTCATTGGTAAAGCGGCGCGGGGCAAAAGGCAGGTCATCCAACTGATCCTTGATCGCCTGCACCAACCGAGGATGGCCATAGCCGATGTGATGCACCGAGTTGCCATGGAAATCCATATAGCGGCGGCCATCCATGTCTTCGATCCAGATCCCTTCCGCTTTGGCAATCGTGCTTACGCAGGGGCTGGACAAGGATTGATGCAGGAACACATCCGCATCGCGTTTTAGCAGTGGCGATGACTTGGGTCCGACAGACTTCTTCAGCCAAGTAGAGCGGGCTTCCGAAGTATTCGATTCCCCTTCAGTATGAACAATCTGTGGCATATCCGTTCCTCGCTGTCGCTTCGTAAAAGATGCGGACCTCGAAAGGTCCGCCAGTAGGGGAGGAATTTTGAAGCCCCGCCCGCCAACGGGAAGGGCAGGAATATCAGCCGGGCCAGGGCAGTGAATAGGTTTTGACGTTGGTGAAGAACTTCATTGCTTCAATGACGCCTTCTTTGACGCCGTTGCCGCTGTCCTTGATGCCGCCAAACGGAGACATCTCGATACGATAGCCGGGCTGTTCCCAAATGTTGCAGGTGCCGACGTTCAACCCGTTGATATAGGAAATCGCGCGGTTCAGATCGTTGGTGCAGACGCCCGAAGACAGACCAAACTCGGTCGAGTTTGAAATCGCCATCACCTCTTCATCATTGTCGGGCACACGCACAATGGGGACGATCGGACCAAAGGTTTCCTCCATGACCAATTCACTGTCATGAGGTACCTTGTCGACCACGATGGGTGGCAGCAGCGCGCCCTGACGACCGGGGTGATAAAGGATTTCGGCGCCCTCTTTCTCGGCCTGAAGAACGCGGTTTTCAAAGACCTCTGCTGCCTTGTCATGGATCACGCAACCCAGTTCAGTTTCAGGATCCTGCGGATCGCCGAATTTGATCTTTTTGGCTTTCTCCAGAACCAGCGGCACAAACTTGTCCGCCACACTTTCCTGCACCAAAATGCGCTTGACCGCCGTACAGCGCTGGCCGGAGTTGCCGGTCGCGCCCGCAACCGCAATTGTTGCCGCCTTGTCCAGGTCCGCGTCGCTGAGATCATTCAGAATAATGAGGGGGTCGTTGCCGCCGAGTTCCAGCGCCTGTCGCTTATAGACACCCTTTTCGGCAATCATCTTGCCGACCGGTACACCGCCAGTGAAGGTAATGATGTCGATGTGATCATTGGTGATCATTTCATCACCGATGTCACTGGGCCAGCCGGTGACAACCTGGAACATCTCCGGTGGCAGCCCCGCTTCATAGAGAATGTCAGCTAAAGTCAGCGCTGTCAGCGGGGTCAGTTCCGTCGGTTTACAGACCATGCAGTTATTGGTCGCAATAGATGGAGCAATTTTATGGCTGACCATGTTCAGCGGATGGTTGAACGGCGTAATCGCACTGATCGCGTTTACAGGTTCTCGCGTCGTGAAAATCTTGCGGGCTTTGCCGTTGTGGGTCAGATCGCACGAAAATATCTCGCCGTCGTCTTTCAGCGCTTCGGCGGCGGCGAACTGATAGACGTCCTGCGCGCGTTTGGTTTCATAGATTGCGTGCTGATGGCAAATGCCAAGTTCCAGCGTCAGCCACTTAGCCAGATACTCACGCTTTTCTCCGATCAGTTCTCCCGCGCGCTGCAGGATCTGACTGCGTTCATACCGGGTAAGTTTCGGCTTGTAGTTCGCAGCAATCTCGAAAGCCTTGCGTGCATGTTCAGCGGTTCCGGCCGGGACCTGGCCCACCACCTCATTGGTGTAGGGATAGAGCACTGGAACGGTTTCGTCAGTGAAGACAACTTCACCACCGATGCGCATCCCTTCGTTTCGTATTTCGATGTTCGACATGGTTTGATCTTTCATGACTTACTGTGCCGCCGCTGTGGTTGCGTAAAAAAAGGCGTCGAAGTTGCGTAAAACCGGCTGGTTCGGCAGGTCGATGACACGGTTCACGATGAACGGAACCTCTTGTTCGGTCAAACCGCCATGGCTGCGCAGCGGTTCTTTCAGGGCCGCCAGATCGTGTCGGTGCTCGGATGTGCCAATGCAGATGTTCTCACCAGAAACCATCACAAGATCGCCAATCCGGTCGCCCGGCAGTTCGAATTGCTCAATGGCCTCGGCCTTGGTCAGCACATGGGTTATACCTTCGGTTGCCCTGAGTTTTACAATGATGTCGTTCTGATCTGCACCTTCGGGCAGATAGGCCGTTGCGAACGAACCCAACGCACCGTGATGCACCACGTACGGATCGGTAATCGGCAGGATGACGCGCGCTGCGTCCTTACCAAGCCATTCGTCCATCAAATCCTGTGCGTAGATGACGGCGGGCGACCCATCAGCCAGGTGCTTTGGCTTCATGCCATGATCGGCGGTCACAACGATGGCGGCACCCAGCTCGTCAAGTTCGCCCAAATAGCGGTCGAACATGGCGTAAAAATCAAGTGCTCCTTGCTGTTCAGGCGCAAACTTGTGCTGAATATAGTCGGTGGTGGACAGATACATCACGTCGGGCTTGAACTCTTTCAGCAGCTTGACGCCAGCGGCAAATACAAACTCAGACAATTCGGCTGAATAGACCTCAGGGACGTCCATGCCCAGCCAATTGCTTGCATTGTCGATCCCGTGTTCGGCTAAAGTCGTCTCGCCCGAGCGTTCCGAAGAAAAGGCAACGGCTCGACCTTCGTCAAATTTTAACCCAGCACCGAGCAAGGCGCGCAGCTTGTCCTTGGCGGTAACCATGGCGACGCGGAAACCAGCATCGTAGAATTGCGAGAAAATGGTCGGCGCGCGGAGGAACCGCACGTCGTTCATCATAACCTCTTCGCCACTGTCGGGGTCGATCAAATAGTTACCGCAGATACCATGCACGATAGGCGGCCGGCCGGTGGCAATCGACAGGTTGTTGGGGTTGGTGAAGGAGGGGATCACAGAATGGGCCAACCGGTCGGTACCGGTCTCGCGCATCTGCTTAAGGTTGGGCATCAGACCCTTGGCTATTGCGACTTCCAGGTATTCCGGCTCGCACCCATCAAGGCAGATGGCGATTGCGGGCACTTTTGGAGTCGGATAGACGCGTTCGTTTGCTTCAACAGGTGTTTGGATGGTCATCTTATTATGTTCCTTGATATTTAAGCTGCCAGTTTGGCGCGTTCTTCCAATGCCCGGAGGGGGGGTGCAGCGCTTGTGACACCCATCTCTTCGAGTGATTCTTTTGCTGCGTTTACAACTTTGCGCATGACGTGTTCGTCCATTTGACCGATACATCCGACGCGAAAACTGTCGACCACCGTCAGCTTGCCTGGGTAGATGATGAAACCCTTGGATTTCATAAGGGTGTAGAACTGATCGAATACGAAATTCTCGTCCGCCGGGCAGAAAAAGGTGACGATAATTGGGCTAAGCCAGCGATTGTCCAGCAAAGTCTCAAAGCCAAGCTCGCGCATTCCGGCGACCATGACATCGCGGTTGCGGGTGTACCGGCCGCCGCGACCCGGAACGCCCCCTTCGGCGGAGTGCGCCCTGAGTGCTTCGATGAAGGCCGCCACCACATGGGTCGGAGGGGTGAACCGCCACTGGCCGGTCTTGTTCATATGCGCCCATTGCGCATGAACATCCAGCGACAACGAATGGCTGTTGCCCTCAGCCGCCTCAAGTTCGGACTTGCGGGCGACGATGAAACCGAATCCTGGCACACCTTCGATACATTTGTTGGCCGAGGACACCATCGCCTCATACCTGACCTCGCTTGGTTTTAACTCGATCGCACCGAAAGCTGACATCGAGTCAATCAGAAGCTTACGCCCAGCGGCATAGGTCGCCTCGGAAATCTCTTCGACGGGGTTCAGAATGCCCGAGGAGGTTTCGCAATGGATCGCTACTACATGGGTAATCTCAGGATCTTTAGCCAGGATCTCAGCCACTTCGCTGCCCCGGGGGGGTAGGTAATCACCCTTGTCCAGCACCAAATGGTCGCGTCCCAGATACACCAGCGTTTGGGCCGAGCGCTGGCCATACGCTCCGTTCGCCAGCACCAGCGCTTTGCCATCGCGCGGAATGAAGGACGCAAGCATCGCTTCGACCGAAAACGAACCACTGCCCTGCATCGGGACGCAGTCAAAATCATCGGCGCCTTCACCCAATAGCGCCAGCAGGCTAGTCCGCACCTCTTGCGTCATGGCGCGAAAATCGTCATCCCAACTGCCCCAATCCTTTAGCATGGCTTCTTTTACGGCATAGGATGTCGTCAAAGGACCGGGTGTCAAAAGGTAAGGTTCACCGAGGCGCGGTTGTTCGATTTTGGGATTGGAAGGCGTCATAACCAAGCTCCAGAAAGGTATTTTCAAGAACACAATTGCAGCAAATGTTTCTATATGTGAAATTGCAAATATCAATCTAATTATAAGCACAGCCTATGATCTGAATTTGGAGTACTGCTATGCGGCACAGCCAGCTAAAAGCCTTTCATTTTGTAGCCAAGCATGGCGGGTTTTCGCGTGCTGCAGAGGCTCTTTTTCTGACGCAGCCGGCAATTTCGGAACAGGTGCGAAAGCTGGAACAGGATCATGATCTGTTGTTGTTCCAACGCGAGCGCAAACGTGTGACTTTGACACCCGACGGTGAGCAGCTTTACCGATACACGAAGCAATACTTCGAGATCGAAGGTCAGATCGAGGATTACCTATCCGAGACTAAAGCCGTGGTCGATGGAGAGTTGCGCATCATCGCCGACTCCGCGCACCACATGACAGCCTTTCTGGGGCCCTTTCAAAAGAAAAATCCGAATGTCACGATCACCGTACGCTCAGGAAATAGCGAAGAGATTCTGGAAGAGCTCAGGGCTTATAACGCAGAAATTGGTGTTGTGGGCAGCCTGTCTCCCGGCAAGGATATGGATGTCTTAAGTCTTGGCTCCACCGAGATCGTGGCCTTTGCCGCACAGGGTGTTCTTTTGGCGTCGAAGCCGACACTGTCCCTGGAAGAACTGTCAAATCTACCGTTAATTTTCCGCGAGACGGGATCAAAAACGCGTCAGAAACTTGAAGACGAGGCCAAAAAACAGGGGATAACGTTGAAACCCGCGATTGTAGCTGAGGGGCGCGAAGCGATACGGGAGCTTGTGGCCTCGGGCGCAGGTATCGGTTTTGTCTCGCAGGCGGAATATGGTCATGATGACCGTCTCCGGCAAATCAAACTTAAAGGCATCAATCTGCAGATGGGCGAGAGTATTATATCGCTGTCTCAGAGGCGCGAAGTGAAGATCATCCGCGCCTTCACAGAGTTTGCGCAACGTACCTTAGAAGAAAACCCCGCCAACGATTGATTGGCGGGGTTTAGTATCAGCAGGAGTGGCCGTCAGCGACTGCGCCAGGCCTGAGTGCGTTTTAATATCCCTTTAGACGCAATCAGGTGAATGATCCGGGCCGCAGCATTGGTGTAGAAGATCATCATGCCCATCGCCGCAGCTGGTGCAATATCCCCGGCATCATCCATGTTCAGCACTGCGATAGACGCGAGCGTCGTTTTAGGCGAGTAGAGGAATACGACCGCTGACACAGTCGTCATTGCATTGACGAACAGATAAATGGATATGTCCAAAACTGCTGGCAGGCAAACTGGAACCGTTACACGCGCAAACAGCTTCATCGTCGGCTGTTTGAGCGAGGCCGAAACTGACTCGAACTCGCGGTCCATTTGTTTCAGCGCGGTCACCGCCGTCAGGTGCGATACAGTGTAAAAATGCGTTACTGTACAGATCACCAGTATTGCCATGGTGCCGTAGATGCCGTTCAAGGGGTTTGAAGGGTTGTTGAAGAAGAAGATGTAGGACAGCCCCAGCACCATACCAGGAATTGCCATCGGCAACATCGCGAACATCTGAAAGATCGACCTTCCGGTGCGGAACCCTTGCGATTTTTCAACTAGATAGGCACCGAAGAACACAACGGTGGTGCCAATCACTGCGGTCAGCAAGGCCAACCGGATCGAATTGAAATACGATCCCCATCCACCGCCATCCATCTTGTCGAACTGATAATTCCGCAGGCTCAGGCTCAGGTCATAGGGCCAAAACTTGATCAGCGCCGCAAATTGGCACACCGCTAAAAGGCCGACGATGAACAGGCCGATCAGGCTGCAATAAATCAGGAACAGCCGGTCTGCTTTTGGGTTTGGGGTTGCCTGGTACGGCACCGACCGTGCGGACAGCAGCGCAACCTGTTTGGACTGAACCATACGGTCAATGGCAAAGGCCAGGATTGCCGGGATCACCAGAACCACTGACACAACCGCGCCCATCTCAAAGTTCTGCTGGCCGATAACCTGTTTGTAGATGTCCACCGCAAGCACGTTGAATTGGCCACCGATGACTTTGGGCAACCCAAAATCCGTAATCACCAGGTTGAACACCACAAAGGCGGCTGAAATCAGGCCATAGCGTGCACCCGGAACCGTGACCGTCCAGAACGTGCGCCATGGGGTTGACCGCAAACTTGCCGCAGCCTCGTACAGCCGCGCATCCGAGATTGCGAGCGCCGTTGAAATAATCAGGAAGGCGTGCGGGAAGGTGAAAAACACTGATCCGATCACAATGCCGATCGGTCCATAGATACTTGCACCGAACAACAGTTCCTTGATCATGCCCTGATTGCCAAACAGGTATACCAAAGCGATACCCGGCAAGAGCGAGGGGACAAGGATCGGTGCCATCGCGATCAGGCGAAAGACACCTTTGAACCGCATACAACTGCGATTGAGCGCATAGGCAAACCAAAAGGCCAGCGTAACTGTAACGATGGTACTGACAACTGATATCCAAAGCGAGTTCTTGATCGAATTAAACAGCGCAGGTGTCGAGAAGTAGCTTACAAAGTTGTCCAGGCCCCGAGATTGAACGGGCCGCAACTGAACCCGGCGGAAGGTGTTGGAATCAAGCTCGATCCAGTCGGTACCGTCCTGCAGAGTTGAGCCGACCAGAAAGCGCCCGGTGTCGCTTGTGTTGCGGATCTGGTACATGACCGGGCTGCGGAAACTGAAATCCGGGAACAAACCTGTCACAGGCAAGCGCCCGTCCGAACCGGTAACAAGATCGGTATCGGTGAATACCTCGGTCTGCCGGTTCAGCGCATCGCCTGTCAGAACCGTACCGTCGAAAATGCCTGCCTCGTCGCTGACCTGAAACTCGTATTGCGACAGCTCCACCCTATAAGTGGAAAACGACTTGGAGAGCATTGTGTAAAGCGGCAGCGCTAGAGTCACGATCAGGTAGAGCACGATGACCATCATGCTGCCACGCATCAGTAAATCGTCACGGCTGAGCTTGGGCTTGATATCCGGTCCGGGGGGCAAGGTGCCAGTATTTGTGGAAATCGTGCTCATGCCTCGGTCTCCGGAACATCAAACGCCATCAGACGGTTTTCAGGAAGCTCAATCACCATGCTGCGTCCCTCTTCCAGTTCAAGACGGCGCACAGCATTGATCGAGAAATCAGCAATCAGTTCTGATGATCCGAACCGCTCGTTGCTTAGACGGCAACGCCAGAACGAGCCTAGGAACTCCATCTCATCAAGAGTAACTTCGATGCAGTTCCGGTTGCCACCTGTATCCAGATACCCAGCTTCATGGGGAATTACATCTTCCGGCCTGATTGCCGCGACAACCGGAGTTCCATCGTTGAACTGATGGCCCAGGCAAGCAAAGGTCTTTTCACCCACACTCAACCGTCCGCCCTTTGTAACCTGAGACTGAATCTGATTCATTTCACCAATAAAATCGGCCACAAACAGGTTGGCCGGTTCCCGGTAGATTTCTGTGGGAGAACCCACCTGCTCAATGACACCGTGATTCATGACCACGATACGATCTGCCATGGCCAACGCCTCTTCCTGGTCGTGGGTCACCATCACGGTCGTCACGCCCAGCTTGCGTTGCAATTCCTTGATTTCGTGCCGCAAATGGACACGGACCTTGGCATCCAGCGCCGATAGAGGTTCGTCCAGCAGCAATAGTCCGGGCTTGGTCGCAATCGCGCGCGCCAGTGCAATCCTTTGCTGCTGCCCACCCGACAATTGCGCCGGGTATTTCTTACCCTGATCGGGAAGGCCAACGAGATGCAGCAACTCGTTCACACGGACCGCAATTTCAGACTTGCTGCGGCCCGAGTTTTCCAAGCCAAAAGCAATGTTCTTCTCAATCGTGAGGTTAGGAAATAGCGCATAGGACTGGAATACGATCCCGAAATCACGCTCGGACGGGGGTAGGTTGGACACGTCCATGCCGTCCTGCATGACCGTACCCTTGGTTTGCAGGTCCAAGCCTGCAATGGCACGCAGCAGAGTTGTTTTTCCACAGCCTGACGGGCCCAGAAAGCAGACAAACTCGCCTTCGTTGATTTCCAGCGAAATATCCTTGAGTGCAAGAAAGCTGCCGAAGGCTTTCCACAGGTTTTGGATACTGAGATACAGTTCACCGGGTGGCGTTTTCTGAAGCACGGGAGAGGTCCTCATATCTGCACCTCGGGCACGGCCGTACCTGGCCGGTCTGAACCGGGTGAGTAGGTTGTATTTTGGGGAACAAGAGTGTGGTGTGCAGGAGAGGCATGATCGCCCCTCCTGCTAATGGGACTACTTCGCTTCCGACTTTCCGTCATAGCGAGACTGCCATTCCTTCAGGATCGCCGCGCGATTGTTGGCGGCAAACTCAAAATCATTGTCAATCATGGCATCCAGAAGGCCCTCTGGGAAGTGCTCGACCGGCTTTGCGATGCCGGGATAGGCCACAACTGCATAACCGCTGTTGTACATCTCGTTGGCTTCCTTAGTGACCGTGAAATCAACCAGTTTTTGAGCAGCTTCCAGATTCCCTGTGCCGGCAACAATTGCGGTTGCCTCCATGTCCCAGCCGACGCCTTCGGACGGAACTATGATTTCAAGTGGGGCGCCGTCCGCTTTGGATTTGGCACCGCGGAAAGCAAACGAGATACCGATCGGGATTTCGCCCGCAGCCGCCAGTTTGCAGGGCTTCGAACCGGAATGGGTATATCGCGCGATGTTTTCGTGCAGCGCATCCATGTATTCCCAGCCGCCATCTTCACCAAACATCTGCAGCCAGCTAGAAACATCAAGGAAACCAGTACCAGATGAGTTCGGGTTTGGCATGATCACCTGATCCTTATACATCGGATCAGTAAGGTCCTTCCATGACGTTGGTGGCGTCAGCCCTGCCTTTTCGGCCTCGACAGTATTGTAGCAAACCGACGCAACCCAAGCATCCATGCCGACCCAGGCCGGAGGATTGTCACCGTCAACAAACTTAACATCAAGTTCTTCAACGCCAACCGGCGCGTAGGGTTCCAGCATGCCTTCCGACTTCAGCAGAAGCAGCGAAGTGGCCGCCAGCCCCCAGACGACGTCTGCTTGAGGGTTGTCCCGCTCCGCCAGCAATTTGGCGGTAATGATCCCGGTCGAGTCACGAACCCAGTTAATTTTGATATCAGGGTTGCTTTGGTTGAACGTCTCGGCATATCGAGCCAGGTCTTCGGCCTCGACTGCGGTATATACAGTCAATTCTGTCTCTGATGCCGCTGCCGTTGCAGTCAGTGCGCCGATCGCGAGAGCGGTTAGAAGTGATGTTGTATGTCTCATTGTCATCCTCTGTTGGTGATTACTCAGACAGGTTCGCCATTCTCGTGCGGCGTTATCATTCAGAATAGTAACGACAGTTTGACAGATAAAATCTTCAAGAAAAATCGATTATATCTTCAACATTATAAGTTTGCCCTATAGATAAGATCGCCGTTTGCCGTAGAGCAATTACGATAGATCTTGGTATCGCAGCGGCTGGTCTTCTACGTTTAAAATCGCGGCTTTGCATATACTTAGTACGACCAGGTCTTAACGCTTCCAGGGCGCACAATCGTTTGAGCGCAGGTGGATTCGGCATTTTTCATGCGGTGTTCCAGCATCTTGCGGGTCAGGTGAAGCAGCATTGGCGTGATTTCAGCTTGCATAGCGATAGACTCTGCTTCCCCACATACGTCCCCGTCAAAGAGTACTTGCGGCAGCCCTGCGCCAAACTCGACCAAGCGGTGTTCTCTTGTGCGCAAAATGCCCAGATTTGCCTGCCGCGAGGTCAGACTGAACTCAGCCATCCACGAAGTCGGCTTTACCGGATTGCCAAAATCGAACTCGGAAAAGCAGTTATCCGCCCCTTCCGTTTCCGGATCGCCCAAAATGCCAAGCGAACTTCGCCCGTTCATCGAAGAAGGGGGCCTTGAACCGACTCTTTCGAGAATGGTGACGGGTATATCGATGGACTCCGTGAACCCGGAATGCACTCGACCGTGCATATAAGGCCGCGCGGGATCGCGCACAATCAGGGGCACAAGATAGGCAACATCATGTAAGGCACCTTTTCCCCACAGCCCCTAGTCGCCCTACATCTCACCGTGATCTGCGGTAACGATCAGAACGGTATTGTTCCACTGGTCGGACGACATGAGCCAGTCTACCACGCGCCCAATATGATGATCGACTTCCGTTGCCAACGCCAGATAAAGTGCCCGCAGTTGGGCGATGGTTTCCGGATCATTCATCAGATCGGGGAAGCCAACAACCATGCTTGATATCGGTTGCTTATCCTGTGCAGGGGCAAGAAACGGGTGCCGGTGCCACAAGTGGAGTGTGCGGCCGTATAAAGGTTAGTGTCGCAAACCATCCCGGCTCAGCATCCTGCATTTTGGCTAGAAACTGATCCGACAGAAACGCCGTATCGCTTTGTTCGGCCGGATACAATGCCGGATCACCGACCTTCGGGCCATTGGGTCGGTAGGTGTCTGGGTAGCGGGGCAGCTCAATGCCCCGCTGCGATTTATGCGAAAGCCAGGCGCCAACATCTGATTCCATGCGCATTTTCACCGCCTCCTCAAAGCCGGGAAGTAGTTCCTCATCGCTTTGAAGCCTTGGGTCATCGGGGGGTAGAATCCTGGGGTCTCGGGTTGCGTCGGTATAGCCGAACAAACGTGGCTTGCACCCGCTCTGTCGCTTCGCACGCGCAAGGTTCGGGGTATCGTGCTGGAGCGGAGCGCCGTTTCGGACCGACCGGTGGTTGAAAGCATATTGCCCGGTGAACAGGGATGTCCGGCTTAATCCGCAAGGCACTGTGACGGCAAAGTGGCTGGCAAAACTGACGGCGTTTTCTTGAAGCCGTCGAAGGTTGGGTAGATGCGCTATCCTTCCGAGACCTTCCTGACCCAGAAGATCGAAGCGGAACTGTTCGATGACGATCAGCAAGACATTCGGGCGTGTTTCTGTGTTTACTGTCTGCGAATTTCCCCCTAATCCCTTCAACTTGCCATCGCCAATGCCACAATCCCGATCGCCACGATTGTCGCAGCCAGAAGCCTGTTGGATTTCGGCCCTTCGCCGAACCACATGACACCAATAATCGACGCAAAGATGACGGAACTCTCTCTGAGCGCGGACACCATGCCCAACGGCGCGATTGTCTTTGCATAAAGTACTAACCCATAGGCCAGGCCCGAGATGACACCGCCTGCGAGGCCTGCCCAGACATAGCGTCGAGACAGAGTCACCACGCGCCGCCACCGGGTTGTAAAGATGAAACCAGCCACAAAAATCTCGGCCACAAACAATGCCGCGATATACCCCAGCGTGTTCTCAGACAGCCGGATGCCAATACCGTCGACAAGTGAATAGGACGCAATCATCAGGCCGGTGCCAAAAGCAGCCGCGATGGCGATCCAGTTCGTGTGTTTGCCCAATCCGGCAAGGGACAGGCACCCAATACCCAAGGAGATACAGATAATGCCTATCCATGCCGCAGGCGGCAGAACTTCGCCCGCGAACAGGATCGCGCCCATCGCCACCAAAATCGGAGTCATCCCGCGTGAGATTGGATAGACCACCGACAGGTCACCATGTTTGTAGGCGGTGTTCAGAAACCAATAGTACCCCCAGTGGATCAGGGTTGAACCAATGATAAAAGGAATAGCCGCCCAGACCGGCAAGCCGGTGAATGGCAATACAAACATCGCTGGTATTGCATGGCCGAGCGAGACCAGCCCCAGAACGATGGCTTTGTCCGGCGCGCCTTTAACTACGGCATTCCATAGCGCGTGCAGAAAGGCTGCAGTCAAAACGATGAGAAGCGCGTGAATTGTCATACGAACCTGATATCCTGAGGTAATGTGTTGAACGCCAGCGGCGCCTCAAGGTTCGAACCTTGAGGCGTTTCTACGGGAGCGTTCGCATGCTGGGGTTTGTCCGAACCTTTGTTTGTACTTCTGCGACGGCGTGGCATTGGCCCCAAACCCACAGGCCAAGGCAACCTCGTTAAGCGTCAGATTGGTGAACCTGACGATTGCCTGGGCCTTTTCCAACCGCTCCTCCAGATAGTAAGCTTTTGGGGTAAGCCCTGTGTTTGCTACAAATTTCCTTTCAAATTGACGCACCTGAATCCCTACTTCTTCAGCAATGCTCTTGATCTGGAGGGGTTCTTCCAGATTATACCGAAACAGTTCTATAGCCGTGTCAACAACGATGTCGCCAGTAAAGCCATTGTCGACTCGGGCGATGTCGTGTGCGCCAGCGGGATCATGGCCGCTTCAACCGCGCCCAGAACCCGACCTGCCCTGAGTTGTGCGCGTGCCACGCGGCCGAGGATATTCTGCAGATCACGAGGAAGGACTGGTCCGCCGACCAGAAACAGATAGCCGCATCGCGCCGTGTGGTCATTGAAGCGGCTGGTGCTCAAGTTTACTCCGCATTCGCTCTGCACGTCAGTGCCTGCCAGCGACAGGACCGAGACTCTGAATTGTATGTCAGCGGCCAGCTGGTTCGCCGCCTTCAAATAGGCCAGCCCCACCGAGCGCTGATCCAAGGGCAGGCCGTCCCAGCACAAAAAGCCAATCTCTGTGGCATGACCCGTCTCGGGTTCGATGACCGAACAGTGTTTCATCCCGGGTCACGCCATCTTAGCTTCATCAGGCCTAACCGTCCGCTTTGGGCCGTTCGCTTTTTGCATCATAGGGGGTTCGAATATGCGCCGTTGCAGACAGTCGGCTTCCGGCCAGATCGATCTCGAACGCACCGTTGGCAATATAGTCCGCCGTCACGCGCTCGGGTGCATCCAACTGACACAGGGCAACTGACGCGCCCAAAGTGTGACCATAGGCGGCCGAGCGGACCTCACCGATTTCGACGCCGTCATACAGCACAGCCTCGCCGCCCCACAGCTGTGGTTCGCCGTCATCAAGAACAAGTTGAACAATGCGGGTTTTCAGGTGATCGGGGTCGGCTTTTGCGGCCAGCAGCGCCTCTTTTCCGATAAAGCCGCCGGGTTTGTCATAGTCCACGGCAAAGTTCAGACCAGCCTGGATCGGCGTGATGTCCGGTGTCAGCTCGCGGCTCCAGGCACGGAAGCCTTTCTCGATCCGCAGGCCTTCCAGCGCATAGTAGCCGGCGTCGATCATACCGAACGCGGCCCCTTCGCGCATCAGATCATCGTAGACGCCTGCCGAAAATTCGACTGGCACGATCAGTTCCCAGCCCAATTCGCCGACATAGGTCATGCGGTTGGCCAGAACCGTGGCATAGCCCAGATCGATTTCCTGAACGGTTGCAAATGGGAAGGCTGCGTTCGACAGGTCTGCTTTCGTCAGGTTCTTCAAAACATCGCGCGACTTTGGCCCCATCACCGACAGCACCGACCACGCAGCCGTGACATCCGTAAGGAAAACATGGGCATCTTCGCTGAAATTCTTGCGGATCCAATCTGCGTCGTGAACGGTTTGGGCCGACCCCGTGATCAGCATAAACTCCTGCGCTTTCAATCGCAGAACCGTCAGATCGGATTCATACCCCCCACGTTCATTCAGCAAGCCTGTGTACACTGTTTGACCCACGGGCACGTCAACATTTGCTGCGCAGATTCTGTTCAACTGGCTGCAAGCATCGCGTCCTTGCACCAGCAATTTCGAGAACGAGCTTTGGTCAAACAGCGTTACCGCTTCGCGCGTAGCCTTGTGTTCTTTACCAGCATTTTCATGCCAATTCTGACGACCGAAACTGTATTCAATCTCGGCCTTTTCACCGTCTTCGGCAAAATAGTTCACCCGCTCCCAGCCCATTTTCGACCCGAATACGGCGTTCTTTGCTGCCAGCCGGTCGTACAAGGCCGAGCGGCGGAATGGGCGAGCTGTGTCTAGTTCCCGGTTGGGCCAGGGCATCGCGTAGTGCAGGCCCAGCGTTTCCTTGACCCGGTCATGCAGCCAAGTCGGGTTGTTGTTGAAATTCGCAAACCGCCGGATATCTACTGCAAACAAGTCCGAGGTCGGAGCCCCTTCGACAATCCACTCAGCCAGCGCCCGCCCGGCGCCGCCAGCGCTGGCGATGCCCATGCTGTTGAAGCCAGCGCCGACAAAGAAATTCTTCAGCTCGGGTGCTTCACCTAATAGATAATTGTTGTCGGGCGTAAAGCTTTCAGGTCCGTTATAGAATTGACGTACGCCTGTCTCGGCCATGCTAGGCACTCGGATAAGTGCATTTTCCATGAGAATTTCAAACTGGTCCCAGTCATCCTCCAGAAGCTGAAAGAAGAAGTTGTCTGGTATGCCGTCCATACCCCAAGGTTTGGCGTCCGGCTCAAAGCCGCCCATTACCAGACCGCCTGTCTCTTCCTTGAAATAGATATAGCCATCTGGGTCGCGCAGAACGGGCAGGTCGGGCGTCACACCTTCGATCTGCTCGGTCACGATATAGTAGTGTTCGGCAGAGTGCAGAGGCACATGGACGCCGCACATCTTGCCCAGTTGCCGGGCCCACTGTCCGCCGCAGTTCACCACGATCTCGGCGTTGATCGTACCCTGACCGGTAATCACGCCGGTGACCGTTCCATCTTTGGTCAGAATGTCAGTGACCTTGATCCCTTCGATCACTCTCGCGCCACCCACGCGCGCGCCCTTGGCCAGAGATTGGGTCAGATCAGTCGGGTTGGCCTTACCGTCACCGGGCATCCACAGCCCGCCTTTGACGTCGTCCACCTGCATCACCGGCCATTTGTCCTGCGCCTCCTGCGGGGTGATGACCTGAACCTCGACCCCCTGCGCCCGGGCAGCAGCAGCGGTGCGCATCAGCATGGTCATTCTGTCCTCAGTCCGTGCCACTGTGACCGAGCCGCATTCCATCCAGCCGGTGGCAAGCCCGGTCTCGGCCTCAAGTTGTGAATACAGCTCGGTCGAATAGCGGATCAGGTTTGTCATTGCAGGCTGGCTACGCAGCTGACCGACCAGACCCGCGGCGTGCCATGTGGTGCCGCAGCTCAGCTGCCCCTGTTCCAGCAGAACGACGTCACGGTGCCCCATCTTCGTTAGGTGATATGCAACCGAGCAGCCAACGATTCCGCCCCCCACGATGACATATTGCGCGCTTTGCGGAAGTTGGGTGTCGGCCATTGCCTTGCTCCGTACAAAAGGAATCGGGTTTGCGCCCACCTTATCTACGCTTTGCAAAACTTGGCAATATTTTTCTTTTATTGGCGTTATACGCTGACAACGTCAACGGGTTGGTCTCTAATCACTTCCGAAATGCCTTTGGGCAACTTGCCGTCAACCACTAGGGTAACATCCACAGGCAGTGGTTTCATCGCAACCTGCCCCACCACATCAAATTTGCTGCTGTCCGCCAATAGGAACGGGCGCTGCGACCGCTCTATCATCATGTGTCGCAGGTTTGCGCCTTCCAGCGAAAAATCGGTGAACAAGGTCCGAGCACTGATCCCACCAACTCCGATCAGTGCAAATTCTGCATTGTATCGGGAAAGGTGGTCCAGTGTGTCCAAACCCATTGTAGCATTCTCCGAAAAATCTAACCGCCCGCCCAGCAAGGTGACCTTTTCTGCCGCTGCCGCAATTACCGAAGCTATGGTTAAATCATTAGTATAAATCGTTAAATATTGATGATTGGTCGCCAAGGCTTTCGCTGCCGCGAGTGTCGTCGAGCCGCTATCAATGATCACACTCGCACCATCCGGGATTATGCTGGCTACGTAATTGCCAATACGCTCTTTGCCTGCTCGATTGGTTTGAGTGCGATCGACCATCGGGGGTTCGTGTGTACGTACACTGGTCGCTCCACCGCGTACCTGATTGAGCTTTTTTGCCTGCGCCAGTTGCTCGATATCCTTACGAACAGTTTCCCGCGATACGCCGAGTCGTTCAGTCAAGGCTCGGATAGAAACCGCAGGTTGACGCGAAACTTCTTCGAGGATTATTGCATGTCGTTCAGATGGAAGCATCGGTTGATCTTCAGGGTCAGAGTTGCACAATCATGCCAAATTTTGCAAAATAGGTCCAGCCCGGTTCGCAGCAGATTTTTTGTAGCGCCGGCCTTGTTGGAAGAACTTGCCTTGAAGTCGGCAGAGCGCTTTGGTGGCTTAACGTCAGGAGCAAACGATCACTCTTCATGTGTTTCAAAACTAGTCCCCAAATCATACGTCTTGCCGCAGCTTCTAAACTATTTTTTCTGATTTGTGTCTCTTGCTCGACAGTCTCAGTCCTCCGTTTCTCAATCATATCGGTGGTCCAAATCAAATGAGGCACCCCACACCACAACTCAACTAACTGTTTCGGCTGCGGGCACCTCATAAATTAACCGCTTGGCTAGCGTCGGCCTCACCCAAGCTACCATCGGCGCCTTTCAGGTGAAACTCATCGCTTCAGCCTACTAGGTAAGTCTCAATCCTCTTT
Organism: Ruegeria sp. BC1; assembly: GCF_056539305.1. Taxonomy (NCBI): domain Bacteria; kingdom Pseudomonadati; phylum Pseudomonadota; class Alphaproteobacteria; order Rhodobacterales; family Roseobacteraceae; genus Ruegeria; species Ruegeria sp. BC1. The sequence goes on along the minus strand of NZ_JBQFUT010000009.1, from coordinate 110,351 downwards.
TCTTAGCCGATCTGCCATCTCAGAAAATCCGCGCAGTTCGGCGTGTTCGAGTGGCGTAGTTCCGTTTCGATCGGCAATCGATCGGTCAGCACCCGCTGCCAACAACGCATCCAGAACTGCAAGATGATCCGAGCCGCCGTCACCAAGCACAACGGCTTCAATAACCGCTGTCCAGTGCAGATTGTTCACATGGTCCAGAGGCGCGCCAGCGGCGATTAGCCGTCGGACAATCTCTACATGACCGAGATGTGCGGCCGCTATGAGAGCCGTTCCGTCATAAGGGCTGGTTGTTAGGCCGGGATTGTTGCCTAACTCGATTGCGAGCGTCATCAATTCTGGGTCGTTTGCAACGGCCGCAATAGTGACCACGTCGTAAGCCTGACCCTCAAGCGCGTTCATGTCGGCGCCAGCCTCAGCGAGTGCGCGCAACGCCGCGTCCTCTGAAGCAAAGGCTGCCACATGGGCTGGCGTGCGGCCTCGAGGGTCCCGCGCGTTGACGTTTGCGCCCGCCGCAACGAGCTGCCGGATCATTTCTTGGTTGCCGGTGTGAGCGGCTGTGAAGAGCCCGTCGTAATTCGCGACTTCACCAACCGAAGGTGGTGTCTGCGCCGTGCCCGCATTGGCAGCGAGACCAGTCACAAACGCAAATAGAAAAAGACGAAGCATGGCCTATCCCTTTACTCAAATACTGGTGAAAGTCTCCGGGCTCGCAGACCTTTTATCAAGAAATAGCTGCAACGTGCACCAACGACTGCGCGGGGCAGCATAGTCAAAACCTACTGGACGTAGGGATCGGGCCAATTGCAAAAGTGAGTACGAAAGCCCCCTGTCCGCCTCAACCCAAGTTCACCGGACAAGACCATCGAGAGTTTGCTAGGCTAAATTTTCTAGCCCGGGATAACGCCAGATTTGCATCGCACCCAGTACAGGATGTTGAAAAGGTGCCGCGAACTCAGCACCCAGGCGTCGAGCCAGAGCAAATGACCGTAGATTGTCTTCTAGGATTAATCTGATTGCTGTCGTCCAGCCGAGGGCTGAATATGCAAACTTACGAGCTGCAAGCGAGGCTTCGAAAACGATGCTCTTACCCTCGCCGCCTTCGAAAACAGACCAAGCTATATCTGGCTCGGGCCACCGCTCAGGAAACCACAATCCTACAACCCCGAAAGGCTCATCAGAGACGCCGTCAGCCACGATCCAACGACCAAATCCGCGCAAAACCCAAAGACCAAAAAGTTCACCAAATTGAGTATGGCCTCCGAGCGTGAGAACAGACACCTACGGTCAACTGTCTAGCCCCCATTTTCTGGGCCATTGATTTGGGTTTTCTCTATTAAGGTTTCTGGAACCGGCGGACGCATGCAGCGTGCCTGAAGCGGGCGGCAGTCGAGGAGGAAATTCTTACCTTGCTTTTTTTACATTGAAGCAGGGCGTCCGATTTGGGGCTCGATGCGGCCGTTCACCAGAATTCAGTGAATGTCTACTTAGCGGACAAACCGGACCTCCCTATTATTGCCAGAGTCTACTGCGATGGATCGGCTGAATCATTGGCGATTGGCGTTGAATCTTGAATACAATTGATGACAGATCTTTAAACATGTCCGACAAAGCAAGGACGTGGCTTGAAGCACTCAAACCAACTACATTTCCCAATGAACTCACAGAGAGTTACCCGGATGGCCCGATTTTTGAGGGACTAGATGTTGATGGGACATGTGAATTCCTGCAGCGATGTGTCGCCTTTGAGAGCAGATATCACATCAATGACGACGAAATGGACGGGGTCAATTTGACCATCGAGTTCGAATTAGGAACGATGAGAAGTGAGCAGGTGGAACTTTCTTTTTCATTGTCACATCCGCAACATGAAGGTTCTATCTCCTTTTCCCTCAGCATAGTTAAAGACAAACAATCAAGCTTTCTCGTCTTTGGCGACGACACATTCAGACAGATGAATTGACTTCATTGCACAGGTCCGCTCTGGGCTCGATGCGGTCATTGACTGCACTCGGCATGAGCGGCTGCTTCGCCGGAAATGCAGACCTCCGGTTTTTACCTGATTATTACAATCCTTGCATGACGCACGTTGCGCTCAACTAAAGAGATCATTGACCGATAGGCCAATCGAACTTCAATATGATCATGCGCTGGCTCCGTCGCAAACGACATTGAAAATATGGGCGGAGGATTGGCCAGAGAACGACTGGGAGGGGCGCATGACTGCCAATGTGGAGACCCTTTTCACCGAAAGCGACGGGCTATCCATCGCCTATCAAATTTGGGGCGATGGGCCGCGCAATCTTGTGTTGGTCCCCGGAATGATTTCGCATCTGGAAGCGTCCATGGAAAATCCGGGCTATATCCAGTGGATGACAGCTCTCAGCTCGGTGGGAAGATTGGTTACCTTCGACAAGCGCGGCAACGGCATGTCAGACCGTATTCAGGGGACACCAACCCTTGAAGAGCGCGTCATGGATATAGAGGCTGTGATGGATGTCACTGAAATGACCTCAGCCACGGTCATTGCTTTCTCCGAGGGCGCTTCACTTGCCTGTGTCTATGCCGCGATGCGCCCCGAGCGCGTCGAACGTCTGGCTTTGTGCGGCGGGTACGCTCAAGGCCGTCTTACTCGCGGTTACCTGACCCCTGAAAGCCTTAAAATCGCGTTGAAACAGTTCCGAGAGAATTGGGGGAAGCTCTATAAACCTCACCCATTTTCGGCTTTTGGCCCAAGTGAGGACGATGCTGAAGCTCAGGAAGCATGGGCGCATTTCCAAAGGATGAGCGCAACCCCTATTACAGTCGCCAACCTGTTCGAATTGGCTGCCCGGATAGATATCCGGGAATTGCTGCCTTCTATTTCACAACCCACTTTGGTCATACATCGCGAATTTGAAGAACCCAACGGGGCTGATTGCGCCAAGGATTTTCTGCGTTTGATGCCATCCACTGAATACAAATCCATACCCGGCCACGAGCATGTGCCATGGGAAGGCGACGTAGACAGCTATGCGGCTGCAATCGTCGAGTTTGTCACCGGCGAAGCATCGGCGACGATCCAACCCAAGCGCACCCTTGCTACCGTTCTGTTCTCAGATCTCGTCGCGTCCACCTCACAACAAGCACGTATCGGTGATGAGAATTGGCGCGACCTTATGAACCGCCACGATGACGTCTGCGCAAACCAGATCTCTCGACACGGTGGTCATCTGGTGAAATTCACCGGCGACGGCGTGCTGGCGACGTTCAGTTCTCCTACAAGTGCGCTGGCCTGCGCTGGTTCTTTACGTGAAGCATTGTCTGCAATCGACCTTAACGCACGCTTCGGCGCTCACACAGGTGAGATTGAAATTCGCGGCGAGGATATCAGCGGCCTTGGCGTGGTCATAGCCGCTCGGGTGATGGGCCAAGCCCAGGAAGGACAGGTTTTGGCCTCCGATCTCACGCGGCAACTGATGCTTGGTGCGCCGTTCGAGTTTCAAGACTGCGGTGAGCACGAGTTGAAGGGCGTTCCAAATTCTTGGAGACTGCACGCGGTCAGCCCTACGAACTAAACAACTCGGAACGCTGGCATTGCCTACTGGTCTTTACCACGGAATCCGATTGTCGGCTTTGGGCTCGACTCGGTCATCCGAGTGTTTGGCTCAGATGACAGCTATCGGTTTCTGTCACGAGCATAAACAAGCGTGCTCGGAATATGTTTAGTTCTTATGACTCCGCGACGACTGCTATCGACGCATAGTGTCGGTGGACTTTGCACATCGTTTAATTGCTTTAAGACTGCTCTCGGTTTTGCCCTGTCGTTTCGACAGGAGTTCGCAAACTTGCCGTTTCGGATTTGATTTAGAAATGGTTGATCGCGTTTTCCGCGAGAGCGACAATTATTCCTTCATTGGTCGCTCTCACTTTTCCAGTCTTGATGAGCGACGATAGCAGACACGCCAGCAACTTTTTTGGATTTGCCAAGGCCGACACGACACGCAAGTCTTTCCTCATCATGCTCTAATGAGCTCTGTGCCTCATAATTCTCGACAAGAAACGAGAATAACAATCCGCGCTCTTCAAGCGTCAAATCCTGTATTGTTCGGCACATGTCTTGAATTGAAATTTGGGCGAAAACCATTTGTCCAGCCAGGGAGGCTCCATACAAGATTGGCTGACCGTGTGCTCAGGAGCGTCCACCGTGAGGATATTGGTCAGAAGGTAGAAAAAGCGGCGGAAGATATATAGCCGCTCGCAAGCGTTGGTGGCCGGTTGGTTACCGCTTGGTTTTAGCTTCAGCGATGACGGCAAGGATTTCAGAGCGAGGCCACCGAGAAGATCCACCAAGCTTGATTGGCTTGGGGACCGACCCATCCGCGATGCGGAGCAGAAGCTCGGCACGCTGGCTGCAAGCAGCTCTGCGGCCTCCGCCACCTTCAGTATCCATTTGCCGTTTCCGTTGAACAAGAGAAGATAACGACGTTCCTGATTCATGCAGTGGCCCGTTTTACGACGGTATCAATGTTGCCGAAGAGATGGGACGCCCAGCGCTCCAGCAATACCCAACGTTGGTCCAGGAAGTCGGTTCGACGATAGGCGCGTTCGACGTAGCTGCCCACCACGTGGCCGAGCATGATATCTGCAATTTCATGACGTGCATCGGTCGCCTCCGCCAACCACACGCGGAGACTTGAACGAAATCCATGCGGACGGGCGCTCATGCCACGACGCTCCATCAATCGCGACATCGTGGCGTCCGAGATCACCCCTTTCCGAATACTCGGAAACAGATAGTCGTCGCGCGTTTCCAAGAACATGTAGCGCTTCATTCGAAAGCGGAACACACAACTCAGTGGTAGCGCCCTCCCGCCCTTTCATCTATTCCGCCGGAATTGTCCAAACATCACCGTCGAACTGCACTTCCTTCAAGTACCGTATTGGCCGTGAACGTTCCCCGGTCAAAATTAGAAGTTTCAGAGCAAGGTGGGTGACTATACTGCGTCCAAGCTTTTGTAGAACTCGGGCACTTCACTCTAGGCAAGCGACGGAATGTTGGTGGTGGTCTTGCGCGGTTTGCCAAGCAAGGCACGCGCCTTTTTAGGAGCCTGCAAATCAACATCAATGCCCAGCGCGGCTGCATGCTCCAGACAAATAGATGTCCGTGTCAACGCCTTTCGAGCAGTCTCGGCTTTCTCATACCAGGCAGGCGCAATGCAATCCCGCAGAGCGATCTGAGTAATTTCAGCAACTGGCGCATTACCAAGTCTTGGTATGACGTGTAACTCCAGCGGGATAAACCAATGGCCCGCTTTTCTACCACCCCGCAACTCAAACTTCCGCGCTTCAAACGCATCGCGAGCGACGTCTCTAAACAGATGCAAGTTGCGCTGCCAATCGTCGAGATCAAAGGAAAGCGAATGAACAGATAAAAATTATGTTTTTTAGACATTTATTATCTGCGTGAGATGTTTTGAGACGACCACATGTAGGGTTTCAATGCCCTCCAGCAGCACCATCCCCCAGCAATGATGAATAGAACCGCATTTGGCGCGAGCTCAGCGGTGTAGATATTCAAAAATACCCATCTGTACAGGTTTGACAGAATCTAAAGTCGGTGTTTACCTGACCCCAGAGCGCAGGAGATAAGCCGAATTTCCCAGCATTATCAGCGTTCTGAAGTACCGTTCCCGGTGCGTCCAAGCCAGACTTGAAACCTGGAGATTTATTGATGGAATTAATCACTGAACAGCTTCGCGCCTATCCGATTATGGCGCTTTTTCTGTGTTTGGGGCTTGGCTACGGGGTTGGTAAGTTCCGGGTTGGCAAGTTTGAACTTGGCGGCATTGCCGGAACTCTGCTGGTTGCGGTTTTCGTGGGGCAGATCGGCGGCATCAACCTCAGCACCGATGTACAAAACGTGTTCTTTTCATTGTTTATTTTCATGGTCGGCTACAATGGTGGGCCTCAGTTTTTCGCGGCACTGAATCGAACGGCCCTGACTAAACTACTGGCCGCATTCATGATGACGCTTTGGGGACTGTTCTTCGTCATCGTTGTTGCCAGGTGGGCCGGGCTCGACAAGGGTTTAGCAGCCGGACTCGCCGCCGGTGGTCTGACGCAATCAGCCATTATCGGAACCGCCGGAAACGCCATAGACCTGCTGGGGCTGGCTGCGGATGAAGCGCAGAAACTGAAAACCAACATCGCCGTTGGATATTCGGTCACTTACATCTTTGGCTCGATTGGGCCGATTCTGGCTGTCAGCATCATTCCGATCATCATGCGAGTCGATCTGCGGCAAGAGGCGATCAAACTGGCGCGAAAACTAAGCGGTGGTGGCCGTAAGCTGGAAGAAGGCGAGTTTCTTCCTATGAACCGCTTCGATGCCCGCGCCTATCGAGTGAATGACGAGGCGTGCATAGCTGGGCAGTCAGTGAAGGACATCGAGGGCGTCTATGACGGCGATCTGGTGGTTGAACGGTTGCTGCATGATGGTGCAGCAGTTGATCCAACACCCGAGACGGTGATCAGCGCGGGCGATATAATCGTTGTTTCTGGCTTGGTTGCCACGCTGACCCAATTTGAGGGTACAGCCAGCGGGGAGGTGGGAGAATACCCACCCGAACTGACCATCGTGGAAGAGCGCCGCAATGTTGTCGTCACCAATCTTAAGCTGGCCGGTAAGACTCTGGCGGAAATACGTGAAGCCCTAACTGCGGATCAGCGTCGGGGAGTTCATATCTCCAAAATCACCCGTATGGGTCATGAAATTCCGGTGCTTCATAACACCGAGATTCACGCGGGTGATGAAGTCAGCATCGTTGGTCACAAGGACGATCTGAACCGTGTGGCGAAACAGGCGGGATATGTGCCACCCGCCGCGTCGGTCACAAATTTCATCGCCTTGGGAATCGGCGTGGCCATTGGTTATCTGATCGGTGAAATCAGCTTTGTCATTGCCGGCACCAAGGTAGCGCTGGGATCTGGGCTTGGGTGCCTGGTAACCGGTTTGATCATCGGCTACCTGCGAATTCGACGCCCCAAGATCGGCGGGATCAATCGCGGTGCCGCGAATTTCCTCCAGAGCTTTGGGTTGGCCGTTTTTGTCGGCGTTGTCGGTCTAAATGCCGGGCAACCTGCGTTGCAGGCGATTCAGGAATACGGCATCACGCTGCTGCTGCTGGGGATCGTAGTCACTCTGATGCCGATGATTGTGCAGTTCCCGATCAACTATTTCGCCCTGCGCATCCAGAACCCTGTCGAAGCCTGCGCAGTAGTGACCGGGTCCCGGTCGGGCAATCCGGGATTTGCGACGCTGCTGGAAAAGGCGGGCAATTCGACCCCGACCCCAGCGTTCACTATGACCTATGCGGTGGCCAACATCTTCCTAACACTCTGGGGGCCGTTGGTCGTGGCCTTCGTGCCGTAAGTTACATCAACAGGATCACAATGACCGAGCCCCACAGGGCCAGCAGCACATTGCCGACTGCGTAGCCCAGGCCGTAACCCAGTGTGGGAACCTGGCTTTGCGCAGATTCCTGAACTGCGGCCAGACCTGGGGCTGAGGTTCCCGCTCCACAGCAGGTGCCCGCCAGAACGCCTTCGTTTATGCCAAACACTTTGCGGCCGATGTAAACCGCTGTGCCGTGAGACAAAAGCACGATTACGACCGACCCTAGAATAAGAGAGGGGCCGCTTTCGAGCACACCGGTCACAAAGCTGGGCCCTGACGTGATCCCCACACAGGCCACAAAAACGCACAGGCCGAGGGAATCGAATATCCAAAGCGTCGCCTCTGGCACAAAGCCGAAGGTTCGGTGCGCTGAGCGCAGCCATCCGGCCACCAAACCGCCCAGCAGCACACCGACCGAGGTGCCCAGCCCCAGCTCGATCGCCCCGTATTTCAATGCCGGAATACCGATCAGGCCGCCCAGAAGGATGAAAAAGGCCACGAATACCATGTCGGTCTTGCTGGTTTCGCGATCCAGATAACCAATTGTGGCTGCCGCATCCTCAACGTGGCTGCGGGTGCCGGACACGGTCAGCACATCGCCCTTGTGAAGGGTCACACCGCGAAAAATCGGCAGCCGCTCGCCGCTGCGCATGATCCCGCGCAGGTAGATGGTGCGTGCCTCGGGTCTGGCCGAAAGCTCGACCAGTGTTTGATTGACCACCTCTCGGTTAGTGACAACGATATCATTGGTCTGGACCGGAAGATCGAGCAGTTCCGGATCCTCGACCTCTTCGCCCAGCATGCCGGTATGGTCGATCAGGTAGGACCGCAGACCCGCAATGGCGGCAATGTCGCCCTCTTGCAGAACCATATCGCGTGAGGTGGGCAGGATTTTGTCTCCGCGTCGTACCCGATCGAAAAAGGCACGCACATGTTTGGGCACACGGGCTTCTAGTTCGGATATTCTATGACCCGCAAATTCTGGATTAATGCGATAGGCACGGGCTTCGAAATCGCGATGCTCGGACACCATCGGGGCGCCGTTACTATCCAGTTCAGCCTCATACTCAGCGCAGGCCTCTTTCAGGGATCGCCCGTAAAACCGGGGGGCCAGTTGCGTGTGGAAAAAGATCGTGGCGATGACGCCCACGAAATAGGCCACCGCAAATCCGGTCGCGATTTCACCGTCAAAAATCTGCTGTGCGGCTTCATCGGCACCGGTTTTTGCGAAGGCGTCGATGGCCACACCCAACGTCGCGCTTTCGGTGACACCGCCCGCCAACAGCCCCGCGGCGATGCCAACGGAAAGCCCCATGAGAGGAGCAAGCAACGCGGCAACCACCAAGGCCACCACGCACAGCAGTACGGTAATCGCGATCTGCGGCAACGCCCCAAAGTTCAGAGACCGAAAAAACTGCGGGCCGGTGCGATACCCGATGGAAAACAGAAACAGCAGGAAAAAGGCTTGTTTCAAGTCATCCGACACCACAACACCGGTCTGGCCCACTAGGACACCGGCCAGAAGGCAGCCCGCCACCGACCCGACGGTGAAAGACCCGATGGTGATCTTGCCCAGCGTATAACCAAGGGCGAGGCTGCAAAACAGGGCCAACGCAGGATGATGACCAAAGATCGACCCGATCAATTCCATTGTCAGCCCCCTTGCTTATCCGTGCAGCGGCAACCCTTTAGACGCGCGATAGGCCTGCACATACCCCGTGGCCACCGCGCGCACCGCGCGCCCGATCTGTCGGTACGCACTGTCGTCCAGATTGGCGAAAGACACGCGCGCCGACCAGTTCGGCGCGTCAAAACCCGACCCGTTCAGCAGAACGATCCCGTGATCCTGCGCTAGCTTGAACGAGATATCCAAGGGATGAACGTTCTCTTTGATCCAGTCCACCACCTCTTCACCGACATATTTTCGCAGCCAGAATTCAAAGTCGATGATACCGTAGTACTTGTCGAAAAGCGGGTTGTCGGGCACTTCGATACCCATGCCCTCGACCAGTTCGTCAAAGCGGTGCTTCAGAATACCCCAGCAGAAGTGCTGATAGCCCTTTTCGTCGTCCATCAGTTCAACCAATGAGAATAGCGTCATCATCACCTGCTGCGGCAGCGACAGACCGGCTGTGTGGTTCAGTGCAACATCGCGGCTGTCCGCCACGATCCGGTCGATGAACTTGAACGAAGACGGATCTGGTGTCAGCGTTTCGTACCGTGCGTTGACGACGGTCTTGGTCTCCGAGGGGGCTTCGGCGATCATCCTGTCGAAGATGTTGTTTTCAGCCACCAGAATTGCGCCCAGACGCCAGCCGGTGCAGCCGAAATATTTCGAATAGGAATAAACCCCGATGGTGTTTTCGGGCAGATGGCCCATTACCGACTGAAAATTCGGGACAAAGGTGCCATAGACATCATCTGTCAGGATGATCAGGTCCGGGCGCCGGGTTTTGACGAATTCGACCAGACGGGCCATGACCTCGGGGCTGATCGCGACCGAAGACGGGTTGCCTGGATTGACCAGAAACAGAGCCTTTACCTTCGGGTCCGCCAATTGTTCGAGATCGTCATCGGTCAGCTGGAAATGATCCTCCTCTTCCGAGGACACATCGACCACATTCAACCCGTAATCTTCCAGCACGGGCATTTCCAGATAGGGTGTGAAGATCGGCGTGCCCAACGCGATGGTGTCACCGGCGTTCAGCAGCCGCTGGTTCTTGAGCGCCTTGAAAATATAGCACATGGCGGCGGTACCGCCCTCGACTGCGTAGATGTCAAATTTCGCATTGGGACGGTGCCCCGAACACATCGCCCACATCACGTATTCATGGACGATGGCCTCGTTATGCGCCATGCACCGATCCGGCATCGGATAGTGATCACCCACAATACCGTCGGTCAGCTCCAGCACGAAATCATCCGGGGTAAAGCCGAATTTCTCAATCGCATAGTCGACAACAGCGACCAGCGTGTCCGCACCAGGGGGTCCGTTCTTCTCAATCGAATCCGCGCAATAAGCCTTGAGTCGGTCGTAACAGCCAGGACCTTGCGGCATCCCGGCCAGACCGACCTGCGGTTCATTGCGGTGCCGTTGCGCTTCGGTCATCGCAAACTGACCCAGCAGAAAAAACGCCTCGCGCGCTTTGGTTGCAATCCAGTTGGGATTGCCACGCCCCGCATTCAGATAGGGCAAAGCCATCTGGCGAGATTCTTTCTGAGCCAGCTTGATAAGCTCGTCTTTGATCTGGAAAGGACTTAAATTTTCAAATTTGTGCAGGTCCAGTGTTTCTGGCATGACTTCAAACCCTTGGCTAAATCAATCGGAAGAATTCTTCCGGATCGTACGCAAGGAAATGTGTCTGTGTAAACTGTGCCGCCCGCACCTGACGTAGGGTAAACCTCTGTCGGGGCGATCAGTTGATCCGTGCCGAAGCGGCCAGCGCACCAACCAGCGCGTTTTGGATTTCGTTCGGAAACGCCCGACCTTTTTCATGCAGCCCGGCAGCGACCCAGCCAACCGTGTGCCCACGGCTACCAATATCATTGGCTCGCGCCAGCGTCGGAGATGTGCGTTCAGTGCTGACCAAAGCCATCGACCGTTCGATTTCACTTTCGGTCAGCACCATTTTGACCGCGCTGAAAATGTCGACCGAAACCTGCAATGTCTGATGCTCAAACCGGTGGGCAGCATCTGTCAACAAGCGTGTGCAAAATGCCGAAAGAAAGTACCAGCGAAAAATCGAAAAGACCCGATCCTGCAATTCACCATGCACACTGGCAGGTGCGACCCCGGCAATCCGTTCAAATGCGGCTTCGGCGGCCTTTGATGCTTGGCAAATCTGCTGCTCGCGTTTTGCGATTGAAATCACGCGTGGCGCGAATTCAACTGCGGCTTCTTGGGCTTCCTGATTCATGTGCGTCCTCCGGCGATAACACCTGATGAGGACATGGAAACTCTGATAGCGTTTCCGTTGCGATTTAATGCCATTTTTTCAGAATTGTTCTCCAAATTGGCAGAAAATAAATATCTCAAACCGCCTTTTACCACAAACATAATGACCTTCAATGCCCCAATGTTTAAGCATCGTGTGGACTTTCGGCGCACCCGAAATGCGGCATGCGCCGCGTTTGACGCCACAATGTACACATAACTGACACGAACTTGTAAAACTTATGCCCATTTCTGCATTTATGAATACTCAATCCTGCTAAACAGTTCATCAGTTTTTCTTTAACGAGGGGGTACGAGCGGGACCAAGGGGGTGAGCGCCTGACCAGCCGGGCTCGCCTACGGACAGAGCAGCTCCCCCCGCCGCTGTCAGCTAATCTATCTTGCTTTTCTGCGCATGCGGTGTGACGCCAAAGCTCGACCGATACACGCGTGAGAAATGGCCCGGACTTTCAAAGCCGCAGGCCATCGCAACCTCGGTCACGGATGCCTCGGTTTGTAACAACAGCTTCTGCGCGCGCTCAAGGCGCAATTCCATGAAGTATTTCTTGGGTGACGTATTGAGGTATTTGCCGAACAACCTCTCAAGCTGGCGGGTCGAAATTCCAAGATCCTCGGCTATCTGTGACGGAGAGACCGGAGCTTCGATACAGTCCCGCATGATGTGAATCGCCTTGGCCAGATGGGCGTTGCGCATGCCGTTGCGCGATTGCAGCGAAACGCGCTGTTTGGCGGTGGCATTGCGCACGGCATTGTAGACCATCTGATCGGCTACGGCGATTGCCAGTTCTTCGCCGTGGTCACGCCCGATCAGGTGCAGCATCAGATCAGCCGTTGCCGTACCCCCTGAGGCGGTGATGTGCTTTTCGTCAGCCACAAAGACACTGCGCACAAGATTCACTTCGGGGAACGCCTCCATGAACGCGTCGTGGTATTCCCAGTGAATCGCGGCTTGCATGCCATCTAGAAAGCCGGCCTCGGCCAGCAACCAAGCGCCGGAACAGAGTGCACCGATGGCCGTACCCCGCGCCCTTTCGCGCCGCAAGGTCGCAAGCAAGCGGCGCGAGGCATGGTCGCGCATGTGGATACCAGACAACACAAACAACTGGTCCGTTTTGGAAAGCTCATCCAGCCCCCCGTGCATCAAAGTGACCGACCCGTTCGAACACACGGCCTGTTCGCCATGTTCCGACAGAAACGTCCACTCATACAGCGTCTTGCCACTGACCAGATTCGCGATCCGCAGCGGCTCGACCGCGCAGGAAAAGGCGAGATGAGAGAATTCCTCGATCAGAATGAAGGTGATGTGGCGCGGCTGGCCCATTTTCTATTCCATTTCCTACGGCGTCTTGCGCCTGAGTCTCAGTCGCTGGATATGCTGCACGATTTTTTTATGTATACAAGTTGTATTTTTTTAGAATACAGAAGAGGTGTGCGCGAGGTCAGCACGATTCGCCTCGGCACACCACAGGAGAGACCGGATGAAAGACGACGCCAAATCCCGCAAAGCCGAGTTGATGGAGCACCTAAAGGTCTCGATCCTGACCCTGCGCCTGCAACCGGGTGCTGATCTGGATGAGGCCCATTTGTCGAACGCGTTCGGCCTGTCCCGCACGCCATTGCGCGAGGTGTTCCGGCATTTGGCGGGCGAAGGGTATCTGGACCTGCGCACCAACCGCAGCGCTCGGGTATCCGAGATGTCTTACACCACGCTGCGCGATTTCTTTCTGGCCGCACCGATGGTCTACGGTGCGATTCTTAGGCTGGCGGCAGTGAACGCAACGCGACCACAGATTGATGCCCTGAAAGAGGCGCAGCAGGCGTTTAAAGCAGCGCTGCGGTCGGGATCGCCCGAAGATCGGGCGCTGGCCAACAACCGCTTTCATGACGTGACCGGAGAGATGTCAGGCAATGTCTATCTGCTGCCTTCGTTCAACCGGCTTTTGATCGACCACGCTCGTATCGGCATGACCTTTTACCGGCCACAAACGGCCGAGATGAGCCAAAACCTGTCGGTGGCCAGCGACCAGCATGATGCCATCATCGCCGCAATCGAGACAAACGATGAGGCGACTGCTGCGCGGCTGGCCGTGGACCATTGGAACCTGTCACGCGATCAGATCGAACTGTTCGTAATTCCTGACGCGCTGGATGTCCCGCTGGGCACTCCGCCACTTTCGAAACCTGCATGAGGACTGAATGAATCCGATATTCAGATTTGAGGGGATCTATACCCCTGTTGTCACGCCCCATCATGATGATGGCAGCGTGAATTGGGACGCGCTGGCGCAGGTCATCGACTACCTGATCGAAAACGGCGTGCATGGGCTGATCTCGGGCGGTTCGACCGGCGAGAACTATGCCCAAACCGTCGAGGAGCGGTTGGAACTGGCGCGGTTTACGAAGGAGCGTTTGAAAGGCCGCTTGCCTCTGGTGGTTGGCACCGGTGCGATGCTGACACCGGATTCCGTCGCGCTGGCCAAAGGTGCCCGAGAATTGGGTGCCGATGCCATCCTGCTGGCCAGCCCGCCCTATTCGGTGCCCACCGACCGGGAAAACGCTCTGAACGCGCTGGCCATCGACAAGGCCGCCGATCTGCCGGTGATGCTGTACAACTATCCCCACCGCACCGGCACGATGATGGGTAAAGAATTCCTCGACCGCGTGGGCCGCAGCCGGAATTTCTGCGGCATTAAGGAAAGCTCGGGCGATATCAATCGGGTGCATCTGCTGGCGCGGGACTATCCGCATATCCAGCTGGGCTGTGGAATGGACGATCAAGCGCTGGAATTCTTCGCCTGGGGCGCACCGTTTTGGGTCTGCGGTGGGTCGAACTTTCTGCCGGCGGAACACGTAGCCCTTTACAATGCCTGCGTGATCGAAGGGGATTTCACCAAGGGCCGACGCATCATGTCTGCGATGATGCCGCTGATGCGCGTGCTGGAACAGGGCGGCAAGTTCATCCAGACCATCAAGCACGGCGTGACGATGAACGGGATCGACGCGGGCGCAATGCGGCCTCCGCTGAGGGGGCTGAACAAAGACGATAAGCGCGCGCTGGAACAGGTAACGCGTGTGCTGAAAAAGACAATCGCTGACATCGTGGCTGAAGGGTAAGAAATATGGATCTGCTGACACAGGACGAATACAAATCCATCGCCGCGGGCCTGACCCTGCCGACCGGAGCTTTCATCGACGGCGCATTCCGTCCGGCGATCTCGGGCGAGACTTTTACTACCGTGAACCCGGCTACAGGCGACAAACTGGCCGAGATCGCGGCCTGCGGCGCGGCGGACGTGGACTTTGCCGTCGAAAAGGCGCGCGAGGCGTTTGACGACGGCCGCTGGTCGAAACTGCACCCGTCCGAGCGCAAGGATGTACTGATCCGGCTGTGCAAACTGATGACTCGCAACGCGCACGAACTGGCCGTGATGGAGAGCATCGACAGCGGCAAAACCATTTTTGACTGCGAAACCGTGGACGTGCCGGAAACCATCCATTGTCTGAAGTGGCACGCTGAGGCGATTGACAAGATCTACGATCAGATCAGCCCCGCCAGCGATGACCACATCGCGATGGTGGTGCGCGAACCGATCGGCGTTGTCGGTCTGGTTCTACCGTGGAACTTCCCTCTGCTGATGCTGGCATGGAAGATCGGACCTGCGCTGGCGGCGGGCTGTTCAGTCGTGGTGAAACCCGCTGCGGAAACCACCCTGACTGCGCTGCGATTGGCCGAACTGGCAATGGAAGCTGGCCTGCCGCGCGGCGTGTTGAACATCGTGCCCGGCGGAGGGGCCGAAGTGGGCGAGCCCATTGGGCGGCACATGGATATAGACATGGTCTCGTTCACCGGCTCGACCGTGACCGGCAAGCGGTTCCTCACCTATTCCGCCGAAAGCAACGCCAAGGAAGTGGTGCTGGAAATGGGTGGCAAGAACCCGGCCATCGTGATGGACGACGCAGAAAACCTCGACCGTGTGGCCGCGCATGTGGTCAATGGTGCTTTCTGGAATATGGGTGAGAATTGTTCGGCCTCGTCGCGGCTGATCGTCCATAGCGACGTGAAGGCCGACCTTCTGGAGCGTATCGCCCATCACGCCAAACAGTGGAACATCGGCGACCCGCTGGACCCCGAAACCCGCATGGGTGCACTGGTCAGCGCAGGCCATTTCGCCAAGGTCTGCAGCTATCTGGATCAGGCCGAGAATGTGGTGATCGGCGGCAAAGCAAACAAGGGTTTTGTCGAGGCGACAGTGGTGGAAGTACCCGGCAACGATGCCACGCTGGCGCGCGAGGAGATCTTTGGCCCCGTTCTGTCGGTAATCGAGGTCTCGGGCTTTGACGAAGCGATCAAGATCGCCAACGACACAGACTATGGTCTCTGCGCCTCGATCTTCACCGCCAACGCCAAACGCGCCATTCGCGGCGCGCGAGCGATCCGGGCGGGCACTGTAACGGTGAACAGTTTTGGCGAAGGTGACATCACCACACCCTTTGGTGGCTATAAACAGTCTGGCTTTGGCGGGCGCGACAACTCGGTCCACGCACATGACCAGTACACCCAGCTAAAGACCATCTGGATCGATCTGGCCGATGATGCGGATGAGGCCGTCGATTGAGCCGGTACGAAGCTAAACGCCTGCCCCGGCAGACGGGTGCGGCGGGCTGGAACGCCATCCTGCCGCCTCAGTCGCCTCTGCCAACGCTCGAGCAGGACCTGACCGTCGACATCGCAATTGTGGGCGGTGGGTTTGCCGGATTGACCACGGCACGTCGGCTGCATCAACTGGACCCGTCTCTGAAGATTGCCATTCTGGAAGCGGGTCGCTTTGCCGAGGGGTCAGCCGGGCGAAATTCGGGCTTCATGATCGATCTGCCACATGATCTGGCTTCGGACAATTATGCAGGCGATGCGTTAGAGGCGGATCGCGCCACCATTGCACTGAACAGACAAGCAATTGGCTTTGCGACTGAGGTAGCCGCTGACTGCGCATTGCCGCAGGAGATGTTCGATCCTTGCGGCAAGTTTAACGCTGCCGCGACAAAAGCAGGCGACGCGCATAACCGCGAGTTTGCTGAACATCTGACGAAGCTAGGTGAGCCTTACACCCTATACGACCGCCAGCAGATGCAGGAAATTACCGGCAGTCCGCATTATACCTCGGGGCTGTACGCACCGGGGACAGTGATGATTCAACCTGCGGCCTATATCCGGGCATTGTCGGCGCGATTGGCCGGACAGATCAACGTGTTTGAAAACTCACCTGTGACCAGCTTTCAAAAGCAAGGCGCGGGCTGGCTTGTCAGCACGCCAAAGGCCAATGTCAGCACTGCGCGGGTTGTTCTGACCAACAACGGTCACTTGGAAAGCTTTGGGTTCTACCAAAGACAGTTGATGCACATTTGTCTCTATGCCTCTATCTCGGCCCCGCTGACTGAGGCACAGATTAAGACGTTGGGTGGGCAGCCACGCTGGTCGGTGACGCCGGCCAATCCAATGGGTACTTCTGTGCGCCGCATCTCGGGCAGCTGCGGGGATCGCATATTGATCCGCACAGGTTCCAGTTTTCACCCGTCAATCGAGACCACCCGGATGCGGCTCCGCAATGCGGGGTGGGTGCATGACCGTAAATTTTCCGAGCGGTTTCCCCATCTGTCGGATGTCCGGATGGAGCACCGCTGGGCCGGGATGCTGTGCCTCAGCCGCAATGGATCAGCTGCGTTTGGCAAACTGGATGACGGTGTTTATTCCGCCTGCTGTCAGAACGGATTGGGCATCGCGCGGGGAACGCTGCAGGGCATGGGCGTGGCTGAATTGATGCTGGAAGGCGGATCTGAGATCGCTGATCACTTTCAGGCACAACCAGAACTGCCACGCCTGCCGCCTGAACCCTTTGCGTCGCTAGGCGCGAATTCCTACCTGATCTGGAAGGAATGGCGCTCGGGGAAAGAATAGGGGCTTAACTGTCAGGGAAGGCTGAGTTTCGCCATCCGTCCGCCGTCCACCGTATAGGTTTGGCCGGTGATAAATGCAGCGTCTTCCGAGGCCAGAAACGCGACCAGCGCGGCGACTTCTTCAGGCCGCCCGGTTCGGCCAACGGGATGAATTCTAGCTATGTCGCGGCGAAAGGCGGCGGGGTCGGGCATCGAGTCGATGAAATCAACGTTCAGGTCCGTGTCGATCCAACCCGGCGCAACCGCATTGCAGCGTATACCTTCGCCTCCGTGGTCCACGGCAACCGCACGAGTCAAACCATGCAGCCCCGCTTTTGACGCGGAATAGGATGCGTGACCGGGGTTGCTGCCCAAACCTTCAATGGACCCTACGTTGACAATGCTGCCTTTGATTTCGCGCAGATACGGCAGCGCAGCTTTGATAATAAGAAACGGGGCCGTCAGGTTTACCGTCAGGGTGTGTTGCCAGGCATCCAGGCTCATCTCTTCGACCGAGGATTCCTGCATCACACCCGCATTGTTAACCAGAATATCCAACCGCCCTGCCCGGCTGATAACCTGATCGACAACGGCTTGTGGACTGTCAGTATTGCCGAAATCGGCCTCGATCCCTTCAAATTCAAAATCTTCGCCGCGTTGGGCTGTGAAAACGCGCGCGCCGTCATCATGCAACCGCTGTGCGATGGCGCGACCGATACCGCTGCGCCCACCGGTAACAAGGGCGGTTTTACCTTCAAACTTCATGAGACAGGCTTGCCTCCATTCACTTCCAACAACGCTCCGCACACATACCGCGACGCGTCCGAGGCAAGGAACATGATCACGTCCGCAATGTCCTCGGGTTCAGCAATGCGGCCCAGAGGAACAGTCTGGCCCAACTCAGCCACGGCGGTATCCGGGTCGAACCCGCGCTTGGCAAATCCCGAGCGTAGCATCGGCGTGTTCACCTCATTCGGACAGACGGCATTGATCCGAATGCCATGATGCGCGTGATCCATTCCCATGCACTGTGTCAGCGAGGCTATTGCCGCCTTGGTCATGCAATAAACCGCATGGTTCGGCCCTGGCCGCAAACCCCAACAAGACGCGGTGTTGACGATTGCACCTCCGCCGCGTGCGGCCATGATTGGAACTGCCGCGCGGCAGATGCGGAACGGGGCCTCGACATTCACTCCCAACGACAGCGCCCAGTCCTGATCCGTAGTCTCAGTCACCGCCCCGCGCGAGATGACACCGGCGTTGTTGATCACGATATCCAAACTGCCCAGCGCCTCAGCGGCCCTCTGAGGAAGCGAGTCCGCATATGACGTATCCAAAAGATCGCCGGGCAGGTACGCCTGTGCTTCAACCCCTTCAACCGAACGATCCGCAACGGCAACACGGGCGCCAGCCTGTTGTAGACGTTGCACAAGCGTGGCGCCAATCCCGCCTGCGGCACCAGTGACCAGCGCTGTTTTTCCTTCAAAGTCCATCTTCTGTCCTATCAAAACGAGGCCACCGGCGCACCAATCCGAGTTTCGTCGGGCTCGATGCCCAGTCCCGGGCCGGTTGGAACCTTGATATGGCCCCCTTCGATCCTGATACCGTTTGTGGCATCGTAGTTCCCTTCGATATACGGCGCAGCCAGCCAGACGCCTTCCAGCAGATCAGGCCGAACCGTTGCGCCAATATGGGTGCAGGCCGCCGCGATGATATCTCCGCCCCAACTGTCGTCGCAGGTGTGGGGCAGATTGCGTGCCTCACATAGATCACGAAACGTACGCATTGGATGCAACCCGCCGATGCGGGTGACTTTCATGCCGAACCCGTCCACCAGACCAGTGCCCGCAGCAGAAATGACGGCGTTCAAGCTGGTGCTGCTTTCGTCCATGTAGATTGGGTGCCGCACCTGTGGCCGGATCTTTTGCAGGTCTTCGACCGTGTTGCAGGGCTGCTCCATCACAAATGGGATTTCCGGGCATTCCCGGCTGACCCGCAGCGCGTCTCGGGTTGTCCAGCCTCGGTTTCCATCCACTGCAAGGCGCATGCCCGAACCGCGCGTCACCTCCCAAACCTTGCATATTGTCTCAATATCTAGTTCAACCGGCCGCCCTCCGACCTTGATCTGCAAACGTGGGTAGCCTTCCGCCAGCTTCTCCGCCGCCAGCCGGGCAATGTCATCCGGATCACCGACGCCGGTTGCATAGTATGACGGCACCTTGTCGGTCGCGGCCCCGCCCAGCAGATCGGAAACACTGACGCCAAATTGCTTGCCCAGCAAGTCATGCGCGGCAATATCGATGGCCGCCTTGGCAGAGGCGTGCCCGTTAAGCAGGCCATCCATGCGGCGATGCAGGGAAAGCGGCAAAACCTCTGCCCCGATCAGATCGGGGGCCATCAAAGACAACGCCGCCCGGGCACCGGTTGCATGGGCCTCGGCATAAGTTGGACCCACCGGGCAGGTTTCACCCCAGCCAATCTGTCCATTGTCCGCGACCAGTTTGACCAAAGTAGAGTCCAGGGACCAAACCTGGGCCCGTGCCATAGTGTACGGGCCGTTCCGAACCGGGAGCTCATGGCTGTAGATGTGAATTTCAGCGATTTTCACAGTGTTGTTCCGTCTTGCCTGAGGTGAAAAAACCCGCCCGATAATCCGGGCGGGTAAGTTACGGGGAAATCTAATCAAAAACTCTGGTTCAATTCGTCCGCGGCTGGAATTTCTCGTTCCCGCCGGGCCATGTAGTCCAGCAAAGCTTCGTTCTTTGCTTCGTCCAGCTTGGGTTCCTCGTATTCCGCCAGCAATGAGCGGGCGCGGTTCAAGGCCCGTTCGGTAATCTCTACCCCACCTTCGGCCTGCCATTGCTCGATTGAGTTGTTATCGAACAATTCGGGCATAAAGAACGCATTTTGGAAATTGTCCTGCGTGTGCGGGTGACCCAGATAATGCCCGCCGGGACCGACATCCGGCACCGCTGCGATGGCTTGATCGAAGTCGTGCCATTTTGGCCCTTCAGCCATGCGGTAAGCCATGGCGCATTGTTCGGCATCGACGATGAATTTGGCGACCGAACAGTGCATTCCGGCCTCGTTCCAACCCGCGCTGTGCCAGATGTAGTTGGCCCCGGCATGTATCACCGCCTGTAATGTCGTGGCGGATTCATAGCCGGCCTGCGCGTCGAATGTCTTGGCTCCGCCCAACGTGTTCGAGGTGCGCCACGGCACACCATAGTGCCGCGCCATCTGACCGATCATGAAGTTCATCAGGCTGATCTCGGGCGTACCCGCCATCGGCGCACCGGATTTCATCGAAACGGTCGACAAGTAGTGCCCATAAATCGCAGGCGCGCCTTTGCGAATGACCTGTGTGTAGGCCAGCGCGCTCAGCGCCTCGGCATTCAGCTGTGCCACTGTGGCCGGGACACTCGCAGGTGTATTGGCCCCTCCCAACACAAACGGAGAGCACAAGACCGGCTGATTGCGGCGGCAAAAGGCCCGCATCGCGCCCAGCATGGTTTCGTCCCAGACCAGAGGTGAGTTGCCATTGCAATTGCCGGTGGTGACCGGGTGATCCTCAAGAAAGTCTTCCCCGAACAGGATCGCGCACATATCCATGACGTCTTCGGCATTCTTGGGTGACGTGGTCATACCCATGAACGTCTTGTCCGAATGCTTCATCGACGAATAGGTGATCCGAAGATGCCGCTGGCTGATCGGGTGATCGTATGGTTCAACGATATGGTGTGCGCTGGAATGCAGCGCTGGCATCATGTGGCTGAGCTTGTGGAACATCGCCAGATCGTTCAACGTCGGGTTCCGGCGCACATCATCCAGATCCCGTAGGAACGGCGCACCGGTCATCGGCACGAAAATCGAGTGCCGTCCCCCTAGTCTCACGTTCTTTTTCGGATCCCGGGCATGATAGGTGAAATCGCTGGGAATGGTCGCGATCAACTCGCGGACCAGCCCACGGTCCAGATAGACCAGTTCACCTTCAACCTTGGCTCCGACCCTTTTCCAGTCTTCCAGCGCGATGGGATCACGGAACTGGACGCCGACATTTTCCAGAATATCCATCGAGGCATTGTCGATGCGTTCAACCTGGCTGCCGTCCATCACCTCGCACAAGGGGATGCCTCGGGTCAGGCCGGGCAGCATTTCAAAGTTTGGCGCTGTGCGCATCGCCCGACGGGCCGAGCGTCCGCCCGAACGGGTCGCAGTTCGGATATTCATTGAGCAATCCTCCAATCTTATCTGACAGATTGAGGGATTCGTGCCCTTCGCGCCTCACTGATTGCGATATCTGTTTGCAGGAAACGACACCATTTTCGGCTCAAAATAAAACGCCGCCCCGGTTGGGGCGGCGTCATGATCAGCGTTAGCGGCCTGCTTATTCGGCGGCCTGTGTTGCAACACCGTGCTTGTCGCGCTGGCTGTCACGGAACAGCGCCTTGCCCAGCGACACACACATCAAGCCCATTACCATGGTAAACGGCAACGCGCCGATGATCATCGCGTTTCGCAGCGCGTCCATCGGGTTGTTTTCGCCAGCCGCCAAGATAAGCGCGCCGATCACAGCCGTCAGGATCACACCCCAGATGATGCGGTGCTTGACGCCGGTTTCCTGGCTTCCACCCGACATAATGGTGTTCATCACCAGAATGCCCGAGTCCGCCGAGGTCACGAGGAAGGTCATGATCAGGATCACACACATGACGTTCAGCATGGACAACAGCCCGCCGTCGATCATGTAAGACAGGGTCACGAACAGCTTGTTGGTGTTCGATGCGCCGATGATCGCGCCTTCGGCAGCGCCTGCCAGTTCCAGATCAATCGCGGTACCGCCCAGAACGGTCATCCAGGCAAAGCAGACCAGCGCCGGTGCGAACACGCAGCCCAGAATGAACTCGCGTACCGAACGACCTTTGGAAATGCGCGCCAGGAACAGGCCCACGAAGGGTGAGAACGCGATCCACCAGGCCCAGTAGAACGTGGTCCAACCTGCCTGCCAGCCAAACTGACGGCCCTGCTCACCCGCAGCGTATGCCGCAGCCAGCATTTCTTCGTCCAATTCGGCAGCGGCACCGGTCAGGCCTTCACGGAAGCCCTCAAAGCTGCCCCACGCGTTGGTTGCACCGCCCATCAGATCGTCTGCGTGGGCCTGTGCCTCGGCTGGCAAAGCCGCAGCGAAGGCTTCAGCCGACAGCGGACCATAGGCGTTAAAGCTGAGCGAGATGAAGTGCAGGATGTAATCGACCATCGCCGAACCATAGGTGGTCATGGCAAAGACGAAAGAACCAAACACGACGAACGTCCCCAGCAAAATGATCGACAGCACCAGGTTCAGGTTCGACAGATACTTCACGCCACGTCCAACACCGGACACAGCCGAAATGATCGACAGGCCCATGATCACGACAAGACCAGAGATCAGGCCTACCTTGCTGGGGGAGGGAACCTCACCGCCAAGGTCCATGATCCACTCCATCCCAGTAATGGCATAGAGGCCATCGATGAACTGGCTGACACCATAACCGATGGTGACCGACACACCGAGGATTGTCGCAACAACGCCCAGAACGTCGACCACGTGGCCGAAAAACCCGTTGACGAAGCGACCGAACAGCGGGGTCAGCGCCGAGCGGATTGTCAGCGGCATGTCACGGGTATAGGCGTAGTAGGCCAGCGAAAGGCCGGTGACGACGTAGATCGCCCAGGCGTGGAAACCATAGTGCAGGAAGGTGAAGCGATAGGCCGACTGAACGGAATCCGGGTCGTTACCCGCAACATCGCCCGACAGAACAACCGGGTTCGATCCCCACAGGCCCAGCGGCTCGGCGGTGGCGAAAACCATAAGACCGACGCCCAGACCCGCGCCAAACATCATCGAGAACCACGAGAAGTTCGAGAACTCGGGTTTTTCCCCGGGTGTTCCCATGATCCGGCGGCCGGTGGACGGAATGATGGCGACGATGGCGAGGAAGAAGAAGAACAAGCCAACGATGACGACGTAAAAGCTGTTGAATACTTCAAGCAACTGGCCGTTCAGGCTGCCCAGCGTGCTGTTCGCATTGGCCGGGAACACAAGCGCCCACAAAACCAGCCCGACCATGATGGCCTTACTGATCAGAGCAATTGGGACGCTGTAGTTTTCATAGAAACCGGCATCCGCCGTTTCTATTTCAACGTCCGTAAAAGGTTCGGGTATTGACATGGTTCTCCTCCGTGTTGACGCGTTGTGTTGGACTGAGCCTGCGTTGATCAGGCGGTCCAATTCTGTTCATTCCTTCGACCCGGTCCCTTGGTGCGCGACACCATTCCTTCGTCCGGCCAGGGTCTTTGAAAGTTTTCTTAGGCACAAAGCCCAAGCCACTTGCAAAAAGCGGCAGCTAATGGTCCGTTTGCGTATCCCGCCGACCTTAGATTGATCTGGTCAGAACCGACGTATTTTGTAGTTTTACGACACCTACCACCAATCATAACCGCAGAATGCACCTTCAGTGTTAGCAACGCTAGCTTTCAACTGCAAAAAAACTAATACTCAAGTGAAACCAACTAACCTGAAACACAACAGCGATTCCCTGACCTCATGTCCAGACGCCACTATAACCTTCCTCCGTTGACCACTCTTTCGGCCTTTGAGGCAGCCGCCCGTCACCTCAGCTTCAAGAACGCAGCAGAAGAGTTGTCGGTTACGCCGGGCGCTGTCAGCCACCAGATCAAAGCTCTGGAAGGTGATCTGGACACCGCCCTGTTTCAGCGAAAGCACCGCGGAGTCGATCTGACTGAAGACGGCAAAGCGCTGCATGAGGCGCTGTCTTCTTCGTTTGGGCGCATCTCGAAGGTGCTGGCCACGATCCGTGATCGCAAATCCGGCGGCAAGGTCACAGTCGGCTCGACCACGGCGGTGGCGGCGCTGTGGCTGTCCCCGGCGGTGATCCGGTTCTGGCGTGAAATGCCCGAAGTCAATGTGGATCAGCTGTCACAGGATCGACCCTTCCGGGATCGCCCGGACGTCGACTTTTTTATCCGCTACGGACGCGACAGTGACCCGAACCTATCGCATACCCCCTTGTTCCGGGACCACCTGATCCCTGTTGCCAGTCCCGAAGTGGCCGAACGGCTTGCGGGTGCAAGCCTCGAAGCGCTGGCGGCAGAACGGTTAATCCATCTGGACTCGGATGATCGCAGCTGGACGACTTGGCCGGACTGGTTTCAGCAACTGGGGCATACGGGCACCATTCCAATCGATTCACGCGTCAACAGCTACTCGGTCGCGTTGCAACTGGCCCGTAAAGGGGCAGGTTTGACGCTGGGCTGGCAACGACTGATCCACCCGATGTTGCAATCGGGTAAGCTGGTGGCAATCGGACCACATCACCTGACCGCGCCAAACCAGTTCTATCTGGTTGGTCGCCCGGATGATGAGCTGTCAGATAGTGCCCGCGCGCTGAAAACTTGGATCATTCAAGAGGTTCAGGAAGGTTCAGTTTAGAATAAATCACTCTTTGATGAGGATTTCTGGTATTGAGAGGAACCCACCTGATCCGCCAATACGAGAAGGAATGCATCCAGCAACACCTCAGGAGAGCCCGATGAACAAGCATAGCGCGCTGTCTTCCGTTCTGGCCGATGTAACCGTCGCCAACGGCCTGCCGAATGAGCATTATATCGACCCGGCTATCTTTGCCGAGGAAAAACGGTCGGTGCTTTATGCCAATTGGTCTGGGATTGGGTTTGGCAAGGACGTCCCCGAGGAAGGGGACGCAAAACCGGTTGATTTCCTCGGAATGCCCCTGCTGATTGTCCGGGACAAAGAGGGTGAAGTTGGCGTGTTCCAGAACACCTGCCGTCATCGGGGCATGATCCTTGTCGACACGCCCCGCAAGATCGGCGGTGCGATCCGCTGCCCCTATCACAGCTGGTGCTATAGCCTGAAGGGCGAGTTGCGCGCGACCCCGCATGTGGGTGGCCCCGGTCAAAACAAGCACGAGGATGTCAAACGAGAGGATCTGGGCCTGATACGCGTGCGGTCATTCGTCTGGCGCGATGTGATCTTTGTGAATGTCGATGGCAACGCGCCCGAATTCGAAGACGCCCACGGCGCCCTGCTGGAACGCTGGAAAGAATTCGAACAGCCTGTATATCACGGCGGCGAAACATCTTCGTTCAAGCTCGAGGTCAAATCCAACTGGAAGCTGGCGGTCGAGAACTATTGCGAAAGCTACCATCTGCCGTGGGTGCATCCCGGCTTGAACAGCTATTCCCGGCTGGAGGATCACTACAATATCGAAGCCCGAGGGCATTATTCCGGTCAGGGCACGCTGGTCTATCGTCAGTTGACCGATCAGGACGGTGCGACTTTTGCCGACTTTGACGGGCTGAGCGACAAATGGGATGAGGGCGCCGAATACGTGGCGCTCTACCCCAACGTTCTGCTGGGCGTGCAACGCGACCACGCATTTGCCATCGTTCTGGAGCCGGTGGATCAAGAGAATACGGTCGAGCATATCGAACTCTATTACGCCAAAAGTATCGACGACACGCCACAGCATGACGGGTTGCGCGCCTCGAACGCGCAACTGTGGAAAACCGTATTCGAAGAGGACGTCTTTGTGGTCGAGGGCATGCAAAAGGGTCGGCACGGGATGTTGTTCGATGGCGGACGGTTCTCTCCGGCGATGGACGGTCCGACGCATAATTTCCATCACTGGGTCGCGACACAGATCGAGAAAGGTCGTACAGAGTAACGTTACTGGTCAGTCAGCCCATGGACAAAGACGAATTGGATCGCCTGCTGCTTGAGGCCCATGATCGCAACGATCATGCGGCCCTGATCCGTTACTACACCGCAGCCGCGGATCAGTGCGAGGCAGCGCAGGACGTTGATGCCGCTTGCTTCTATCTAACCCACGCCTTTGTTTTCGCGCTGGAAACCGGCGCAACCGAAGCGGACGCGCTGAATCGGCGTCTGGTTACACATGGTCGCGCGCATCGGTTAGAGTTCTGAGACGAACCGTGGGCCAAGCCCACTTTCGCCTGACATTCAATCGGGTCCGGAGCTGGCTACAACACCCTGACCCGACGTGGGGCTTTTCTCACAGCTTTCTCACCTTATAGTTCAGACCAACCACCACGGTCGCTTGGGGAGAGGTGAACGTATGGAACACAACACGGACATGCTGATCATCGGCGCCGGGTTCTCGGGGCTGACAATGGCGATCGAAGCCCGCAAACGCGGGATCGGCGATATCGCGATCCTTGAGAAAGCGGCCGATATCGGCGGAACGTGGCGTGAGAACACGTATCCGGGCGTGGCCTGCGATATCCCCTCGCACCTTTATTCCATGGCAACCCACCTGAATCCGGACTGGAGCCGCGCTTATGCGGGTGGGCCCGAGATCCAATCCTACCTGCAGAAGGTCTGCCGTGACGAGGGGCTTTATGATCTGTGCCATTTCCACCAACAGCTGAAATCCGCCCGATGGGACGGTGAGCGTTGGCAGGTGGAAACCGAGACCGGGCAACATTGGTCGGCCCGTTTTCTGGTCTCGGCCATCGGGGCGCTGCACCTGCCCAGCAATCCCGACATCCCGGGCGCTGACACCTTTCACGGCCCCTGTTTTCATTCCGCCGAGTGGGATCATGACGCGGACCTTGTCGGCAAGCGGATTGCGGTCGTTGGTACCGGCGCCTCGGCTGTTCAGTTCGTGCCCGAGATCGCAAAGACCGCCGCACATATCACCGTCTTTCAGCGCTCGGCACCCTATGTCCTGCCCCGGCCCGACGGCCCCATCGCCCCTTGGGTACGCGGCCTCTACCGGCGCATTCCGCTGTTACCCAAACTGCGGCGCAAGCTGATTTACATGATCTTCGAATACCGCCACCGCGTATTTCGCGGCGAAGAGCGCATGGTGAAATTTGCCATGAAGATGTGGCGTCAAGGGCTGGAGAAGGCGATCACCGACCCGGAAGAACGCGCCCACCTGACCCCCGACTACAGGATCGGCTGCAAGCGTATCCTCAGCTCGAATGATTGGTATCAGGCTCTGGCACGCGACAACGTGAGCGTAATCCCGCATGGGGTGGCCTCGATTGAAAATGACCGGATCATAGCCTCGGACGGCAGCGCGACACAGGCCGATATTCTAATCTGGGGCACCGGATTTCACGTTACCGATGTTGTAGAAAGGCTGGACGTCGAAGGCGCTGATGGGTTGTCCCTGCGCGAGGCATGGGCCGAAGGGATGCAGGCCAACCTGGGCACCGCCATTGCAGGGTTTCCGAATTTCTTCATTCTGCTCGGACCGCATACAGGACTAGGTCACAACTCGGTCGTGCTGATGATCGAGGCGCAGGTCCGCCATATCGGTCGAGTGTTGGATCAGATGCAGCAGGATGGGCTGCACGCCATCACCCCGGACACCGCCAAACAAGCGGCCTTTACCCAAGAGATGCAGGACCGTCATTCTGACAGTGTCTGGCAAGCGGGCGGGTGTACCTCCTGGTATCAGGACACCGCGGGTCGCAACACGACACTTTGGCCGGGCACTGTATCAGAGTATGAAAAGCGCATGGCGCAATCCGGGTTAGAGCAATACCACCCCGTTCCGACCCCAAGCGGAGATCGCTGAGATGAATACTGTCCTGATTATCGTTTTGATTATCGTCGCGGTTTTGATCGGCATGAACCTGTGGACCCGCAAACTGACCCGCGACGGGCAAAGACGGGTGCCACAGCTAGGGGAAATTCTACCCGTGAACGGTGGCCGCATTCACTATGTGGAACGGGGCGATCCGTCGAAACAGACCGTCGTCCTGATCCACGGCCTCACCGGTCAATTGCAGCACTTCACCTATGCGCTCGTGGATATGCTGGCCGATGATTTTCACGTGCTTGCCCTTGACCGACCGGGCTGCGGGTATTCAACACGCGATAGCGCTGATCTGGGCCGCCTTCCCGAGCAAGCGCGCATGATACAAGAGCTTCTGGACGCCAAGGGTATCACCGACGCCGTTCTGGTCGGTCATTCACTGGGAGGAGCGGTGTCTCTCGCGATGGCGCTCGACTACCCTGGACGAACCAAGGCGCTGGCCCTTCTGGCACCGTTGACACATTCATTGCCCGCTACGCCGCAGGTCTTCAAACCGTTGGAGATCCGCACGGAATGGGTGCGAAGCCTGATTGGCAATACGCTCGCCGTACCATTGGCCGCCAAAACCGCGCACCATACCCTGGACGTCGTTTTTGCCCCCGAACCCGCGCCAGTGGATTTTCTGGATCGAGCAGGTGGCGCGTTAGGGCTGCGCCCCTCAGCGTTCATCACCGGATCTCAGGATGTTGTGGGCGTGAACGACAGCATCGCAGCACAAGCGGCGCGATATGGAGAACTGGCCGTACCCGGTGGCGTCCTCTACGGCGCACAGGATGCAATTCTATCTCCCGCGGCACATGGGGATCCCATGACACAATTCGGCCTGTCCAGCGAACAGATTGACGGGCTGGGGCACATGATCCTCATAACCGCACCTGACATCTGCGCCACGTTCATCCGTCGGATCGCGGATGCTGCGCGTGACGATCCTGCGCCCTCCACCGAGACCGGGTGATCCAATAAGAAAAAGAATCCCACTTGCACCGTGTTTTCCCTCTTGACCCTCCTCAACCCCTCGCTTACATCGCCTCTCACTCATGGCGGAGTAGCTCAGTTGGTTAGAGCAGCGGAATCATAATCCGCGTGTCGGGGGTTCAAGTCCCTCCTCCGCTACCAAATCACCAATCTAACCATATGTTATCGATGGTGAAATCCAAAAGAACCCCGAAACTTACCATCATTTATACCATACTATCGATCCACTTCCGGACTATCGACCGGATGCTAACGATACAAACAGGTGGATTATCCTTGTGAGTGTGCACAAAAAACTGTGACGACCGACGACCAATTTTTTTTCATGAACGGTCGTCACAAGGTTACTGTCTATTCGTCGTCAGTAAAGTACTACGTCAATCATCTACCTCCAACCATACGACGTCCTTCGTATTAATATACTCTGGTAAATCAGTCAGAAAATCACCAGTTGCAGAGTTGATTGCGTCAATCAACAAACCTTCAGCTCCACGAAAATTCGCACCTTCTATTTTTGCTCCTGTAAAATTTGCTTCGTACAATTTAGCGTCATTGAAGTCGGCATTGGTGAGATCACAATAGCTAAAATCCACCCCCCTTAGATCGGCGCAATAGAACAGGGCGTTCTCCAAATTCGAACTGCGCAGAATGGCTGCGTATTCATGCCATCCTTCTCTGTCGGAATAGTCGCCGCCTTCAGTGCCGGAGAGATTGGCACCATCAAAGACTGTTTCTGCCAAATTAGAATATGCCAAATCTGCGCCTTGGAGATTTGCGCCAGCTAAATCTGCGCCCACCCAATCACAATACGAGGCTTCGACATATTTCAAGTTAGCCCCGCGGAAACTTGCGCCAAGTGCTCTTGAGCGAATGAGATTGCTGCAAAACAAGTCGGCTCCGCTCAAGTCGGCCCTGTTCAAATTCGCTGCCCACATATGTTTTTTTCGCAATCCTAATCTACGCAGGGCGAACTGCACAGCTGTTTCGGTCGAAACCCCAATCCGTTCCAATGCAGAATTGGCAACAAGCCAACTTCCCGGCAATTTGAAGTTAACCGTCCAGCTCGGCTCTTGCTTGTTGTCGAATTCCCCCGACGGGCAGCAACATGCCACAGCAGAAGTGACGGCAATTAGGGCGCTTTCGGAGCAACGCTGCCGTCTCTCACACTCTCTCCAACTCCGATCTGGAAAAACTCTATGTGCGGAAGCACCGTGTTCCATGACCCAATCAATGAACTCGGTTAGATGGTCTTTGTAAGGTGCCGCACTGGTGCTAGCTACATGGCGCACTGCTTCGTCATACAAAAATCTTACAATTTCTGGTGTTAGCTCTCCGAGGCCAAAAAGTTCGGTCCAATGGTGCTCGACATCTTCAGGCTCCTCATTTTCCAGTTTCCTTGCCGTGCGCAGCCCGTAAAACAACAAACCTCTGGCAGCGAGGTACTCACCGAAACTCTTATGTATGAACTCAAATCCCTCCTCTTCTGATGACCCACCAAATCGAGTGTGAATATTCAGGGCTACGGACTGGAGCTCTCCAGAATGCAGTTTCTTGTAGCGTTTTTCTTTATTTAGATGAAGTTTGCGCACCTTTCTGAAATCTTCGTCGTCGCCGGTTCGGCCATTTCCGCGCCAAGCAGCGATCCCAAGACATTCCATGAGATCAAAGAAATCCGAATTAGATAAACCTGCGCTTTGGAAATGCTCTTTGCGCTTGTTCCGGTCATAAATCTTTTCAAGAATGTCCTCGTAAACGTAGTTTCTGTTGCGTGCAGCAACTTCCCAGTCTTCTCCGCAGTACCGTGAGTTTATCAAGAGATGGAGTAGTAAAGGCTCAGCATTTAATTCCGACATTCTTGCATCGGTAATCGGCTTAGGAACCTCATTCGAGCAAATCCCTTTCACTTCTGCCCACGTGAGCCAGTATTGCTCTCGCTGATCAATCTCCATCAAGCAGTCAGGATCAAACAAGTCTTCTGGGTCGTTCTTGTCCCGGTGTTCACTCAACCGGCATGATGCCCGTGTCATTACAGAGATGGGCGCTACGTTAAGCATCGTACTGAGAGGAATATTTGCCGTTCTTAACGCCTCTTCGCACGCAGCATTTCTCCCTAGTACAATAGCGCGAACTGGAGAGCCGTCGGTATTAAGCGGTGCAAGCATATGCCTTAGTGCCATCAAGAATTCACGGGCGTAACGTTTCCCGTCATCTTCATTTGTAGTTAGTTCGTCGAGACCATCAAAAACGAACAAAAGTGGCGTTTCGTCGTGCTTACGCCAGTCTAATGGGTTTGCGGGAAGGCCGGGATTTCCATTTTCTGCCAAGCGGTTATCATGTTGAACAAAGTAGCGACCAATGTCTTCTCGCAGTGACCCAGTAAGACTAGTGTACTGCAACCTTACAAACGCTACCCGATGTCCACCGCTACGTATCACTTGGTGTGCGAAAGCGCGTGCAAATGACGATTTTCCACTGCCGGGACCGCCGGTAATCACACGGATTGGATCGACTTTCGGGTCAAATGAAAGCCACGAGTTAGTCGTTTGATGTAAATCCGCTACGTGCGCATTGCGAACTGTTTTAGAATACCTAATGTCCTCGCTTTTCTCTACATACTCTACATTCCAAAAACAGCGAAGCTTCAGGTATAGAGACGATAGCGGCACAGTTTCTCTGTCATCCGTAGAAAACACCGGAGCGTCAACAAATTGACTAGAAATCCAGTGGGCATGCTTCGCCCAAGCTGCATCCCTGCGCGCGCCTTCCCCACCAATGCTTAGAAGAGCCCTTTCAAGAGGCTCGAAAAACAAAGGCTCTTCGCAGATTACCCTGCTTGACCCTGCCCGCAATGCTTCAGCAAATCGCGTCTCCAGCGTTTCTAACCCCAGATCACCACCTGTTGTAGCACCTAAAATTAGTCCCGGGAGAGCCGCCTTCGCCGGGTCAAAAGCTGATGAGCTTGCCGGATTACTAAAGCACTCAATATCAAATTCGGCAGAGCCAAACTGTGTGCTAGCCTCCAAAAAAGCGTGTATCGCCTCTTCTTTTTTTGCAGACAACGGGGCACGCTTTCGCGCCTGAATGAGCATGTCACCGGCTGCGAGGCTCAAAGTCTTGACTGCCCAAATCCATGCAAGGTTCTCAGGTTTTTCGGCCTCTTTTCCAGCCAGTTCTCGCAGCGCTTCCCTAAGTTGCAATACAACGTTGTGAACGTTAGGTCCTGTAGGTTGCACCGCCTCTACAGCGGCAAGTAAACTGTGGAAAACAACCGCCCCGTAGTCTCTTTTCGTTTCGGGTTTAACGAATTGGATAGTCACAATAATGCTCTCACCTTAAGATTACTCCCGGCAAGCTATTTCAATCCGACAAGCTCTGACCATACCTACAACCAAGAAAATTGTTTTTCTTAGAATACTGATATCTTTGACCTCTACAGTGGAGCGTAGGCTGACATATTTTTAAGGAGTTTTTGCGAAGACATCTTCCGCTTGGTTAAGATTAGTAAAAACGCGGGCGCTGCAACTAGTTGCAACGCCCAGCGCGAAGTCTAAGGTTATTTGCAACCAGTTGCACCGTAGCTTTCCCAGAGAGCTTTAGCGGCTCCGAGAGCCAAGGCAACAGGCCAAAAGAGAATGAATGATCCCTTTACAAGCATCATTTCCCCAGTCGTCTGACGTTCTTCCCAGCGCATCATCTCCAACTCAAATTGAGTGACCGCATCCAGTCGAGTGATGTGGGGGGCAGATGGCCGGGGCACTGCGATCATTCGCCAGAGGATGCTGCCGATTGCACAATAGGCCGCAGCCAAGAGAAACTCAGTCAGGACCATTATCTGAACCCTTGCTACGGCTGTGGAAGTAGTTCGCTTTCAAACTTGCGCAAAGGCGCTCCTTTTCGCGCTCTAGGGGCTCACGTAGTTCGAGGAAAAGGTCCTTGTCCTCCGCTGCGTCTCGGCGAATTTCACGAATGCGCTGTTCTTTTTGCTCAGCAGGGGAGGCCGAAAGCCGTACTGCGTCCAATTCTGCCATTCGCCTAAGTTGGCGATCATCTCGTGCATCTCTCAAGCGCTGCAACCGGCGTTCGATGTCGATGCCTGCCGGTGATTGCTTGTACAGTGCATCCTTCAATAAGGCCCATCCAGTTTCTAAATCGTCACCCGCATCAAGCAGGTTTTCTTGGTATCTGTTCATTGTTTTTCCTTTCGGTTTTGGGAAGAGTTTGGGCGCAGCGCGGGCAGGTTGCTGTCTGTCGCTGCCGCCGATTTTCAGTGTGAATTCGATTGGTCGGAGTACATCCGGAAAATTTGCCGGATAGATGCACCCTCTAACGTGCCGCGCTGGGCGAACAGGTTGTTGTGAAAGTGCTTCACATACCAATTCTGACGCATGTTAGCGACGTGAGCGGAATTCTCCAGATAGAATGCCAGTTCCTGACCTTCCGCTGAGGCTGCCGGAAAACCGGCACGGAAATCCAGCAGGGCTTGCCACACCCCAAGTGGGTAGTGCCCGTTGAACGGATCGATGAATTCAAACAGCCTGTTCTCTGCTACACGGCGTTGATGCTCATGCCAAAGTTTCGCAAGTTTGGTTTCGTCCTCCGCTTCCGCATGCGACAGGCGGTGCTCCAACCTGTGTCGCGCGCCATCCCGGATACCTATGTCGGATCGAGCTGGGTCAAACACATACCCCAGGAATTCCATAGGGGCATTGTCGACGAATTCGGGGTCACACAGCGCAAGCGGACCAGCAGGGCACCGTTCAAAATGAGCGGTCAAGGTATCAACCATCTCCCGGCAGGCAGCCATCGAACGTGCTGCTACAACGATGTTGTCGAAGCAGAGCATGACCTTGGCATCATCCGCGCTGGGGATGCTTTTCAACAGCCAAGCGAGGATGATGTTGGAAGCCGGGGAGCCTTGCATTAGGCCTTTCGGCCCGCTTGCCTTGTGGCGTCCATGATGTACACAGAGAGAGGAACTATAGGAGAGTTGAGATGCCCTATGGTCCCGGTTCTCGATGAAGGACAAGTTACGTATGTCTAGTGCTTGGCGGGTCACCTCCTGTGATAGTGGCAGTTCATAAAGGGCGTCGGGGTTGATGCTTTGAAAGCAGTCAACGATGTCCGTCTTGGCTAGGTGTACGTACCCGGCAGATTGCAGGGCTTTCAGGTGCCGCGCCGCGTCATCTCGGCTGAAACCCGGCACACCATAGAGTGCGTCACTGCGCTCAAGCTGCTGCCCGATCACCTCGGCAATCATGTAGTGGACAGCTTTCAGGTCAGGCGGCAAAACACAGATGGGCCGAGACGAACCGTCTGCTTTCGATGTGAAGTACCATGTGACGGGCGCGTAGCGGTCTGTCCATGCGTTCACGTTTTTGCCTAGCTCTACAGCCTCCTTTTCGCCCGGCTCTCCGCCCAGCGCACGCAATGCCGCGCTCAGTCGGACCTTGGGATTGCGAAGGAAATCGCGCACGACAGGGTTCAACCGTTTTCCGGAAGCCGTAGCCATTGCGATTGCGCGGCTCTTTTCTTTGAAAACCTGATGAGCCAGCCCCCGCTTTTGGGACCATCCCTTCATATTGCCCGGTCGTGCAACTGGTTGCACCAAAACGCGCGGGGCGGTCAGGTCGTTGGGCGCAGCCATAATTTAGTCCAACCTTTTCGCGCGACGGATGAAGTTTTCCGGCAGGGCAGCAAGTTCAGTCGGCACAGAACCCGTTTGCTTGCGCCACAGACGCAAAAGGGCATCGCGGGACACATGGTAGCCAATAGCGTTCCATGCGCGCTCAGCGGGCTGTTTTGCGGGTCTTCGGCGCTGGATAATCCATTGGCAATCATCTCGGCACTCGATCACGCGTAATGCGCCTGCTGAGTGCACAATTTTGCTGTACATGTCGGAGCATTCCCGGCGGTCGGCGCGCAATTGAGAAGCCCCTAGTTCTTTTACTGGGGTGGTCGGCATATCATTCTTTCGGGATAATCAAATCGTCAGCTAAGGACGAAAAATCGCAGGCTCTTAGCGGTTTGCTTGCGCCGAACTGATGGCTGCTTCGATCTCAGATCGTAGCCAGCGTGTCGCTCCACCAATCTTGACGGGCTTCGAGATGGTCCCCTCAGCCGCCCAGCGCCATACTGTGGACTTGCCACAACTCAGGAGCTTGGCGACTTCTTCGTCTCGGATAAGTTCTTCTTGCATCGGTCAATCCTGTTGCGTCTCAGTTAACCGCAAGAAGCCTTCAAGCACCCAGTATTAATAGGGTGCGGAGATTAATTGGCGCGGTGATTATCGAACGCGGAGATTAACCCAACGCCAGATTGTCCGTTCAATTACCGATTTATGAGAGGTCCGAATTTCGTTCAGCGATAGTCGGCGCACCCGCTCTACTAATCTCAGGAAACTCTTCTGCAACTTCCTTCATGACCCTATCCTCACCTCGCCGGGACAAAGTCAAATTTGTTGCTTCCTTTAGGTATACCGCTAGCTTGGTTCGCTTAGGTATCGGCTCTCCGTTATGTTTTTTTCCTTTTAGGTAACTTCTAAGAAACTTCACTGCGTCGCGTTCACTCGCAACGGTATTTTTTTTCGCCGCTTGCGTCTTGGTAACGGGATAAGTCGGCAACAAGCCCTCAAATTCTTGAACTTTTGGCATTGCAGACATCTTCACGCACAAGGTGCTCTCTCCGTCCCCTTTCAAGGTCCAATTATCGCTATGCAAGTATTGAAACCTATCGAAGTCTGAGATGCCACTGCCTAAGAACACGCCTTTAACAACGCTGTACCAGTGCTTTTTAGTACCTTCAAAACCGCGACAACCAAAAAACGGAAACTCCCGACCTTCTACATAATCAAGTACTTCGATAGTTGCGCGCAACGGATCAAGGCCGTGTACGTAAACGCTCAATCTGTCTACATTTTTCGACAGAAAAGTTTCCGTCAGAAAGTTGGACAAGGACGCACGTATGCGTACTAACTCTTCATGGCGCTTTAATTGCAGCGCAATTTCATTCTCGCCTATCGCGACAACATTGCCTCTCTGTGCAACTGGTTGCAGCTTGGGTCGTTTAGGCATTGCCCGAGGCAATTCTGCCTCCTGAATTTTTTGCGCAAATGGCAGGTCAAGCACGTATTTTCGGACGCATTTATGAAGCTCAAAAACCGATATGTAACCTTCTGGCATCATAACAGGCTTCATACTCTCACCATCTCCACGATTTCGCCCAACTGTCCCGTTGCGTAACGGGACCACGCTTCCATCAAGGTCCGACGACGGTCAAATAGATCAGAACGCGCGTATGCCCGCTCAACCTTGTTACCAAAACTGTGGGCCAGTGCAGCTTCGGAAACTTCGCGGTCAGCGTGGGCGCTTTCACTGCACCAATCACGGAAAGTAGACCGAAACCCGTGTGTTGTAATGCCATCGTGTTTCATTCTCTTCATCAGAGCTTTAAACACTGGGTCTGACATCTGCTTGGCCTCGCCTACCTTGCTTCTAGACGGGCTGGGAAACACGAGTTCCGCATCTAGGCCCCTAACCCGCTCCAGAACGTCCAGCGCTTCTTTTGTGAGCGGAACCCTATGCTCTTTTCCCGCTTTCATTCGGTCCGCCGGAATAGTCCAAACATTACCTGAAATCTCGTCCCATCGCGCTCCGCGCGCCTCCCCGGATCGAACGGCTGTTAGTATGATAAACCGCAACGCGAATGCAGACGTGCCTTCACGGGTCAACAAGTCTGACATGAATGCTGGCAAGTCTTGCCACGGTAATGCTGGCATATGAACAGCAGTGCTCTTGACCGCAGGCAGCGCCTTCTTAAGGCCGTTAACCGGGTTTTCATGCGGATAGTGCCCAGCGCCTTTTGCCCAATCAAAGATATTGGCAAGCCGCTGTTTTACTCGGTTGGCCGTCTCATGCTTTTCCACCCAAATCGGTTGCAGTACCGCCATCAGATCAGATGTCCCGATGGTTTCGATTGGTCGGTCCCCGAAGCTGGGGAAAGCATACCTTTCAATCGCCGAAAGCCAAATTTCCCCGTGCCGTTTACTACGCCACGTTGGCAGAAGATTTGCGTGGGTGCGCTGGGCGGCTTCGCGAAATGTAAGGGTTTCCCGCTTTCTGACGGTATCCGGATCGCCGCCTGATCGGGCCACTTTCCTTAACTCACGCGCTAATTCTCTTGCCTCGGCCAAACCGACCAGCGAGGCAGAACCCAACCCTAAGTCTCTTCTTTTTCCGTAGACGACGGTCCTAAGTATCCAAGACTTACCCCCGGCCTTGCCAATGCGCAAATACAGACCGCCTCCATCGCCATACATCCCCGGCTCTTTGAGGCTTTGAACTTTTCGTACTGTAAGAGAAGGCACCGTTTTTTGTCCCATCATTTATCCCATCAAAAAACATAAGACCGGGCGAGATGGGATGAAAGAGGATAAGACGAAAAGTTTGATATTTTTCTTTGTTTACAGATTGTAGTGAGAATTTAAGAAATTTCTTGAGAAGGTAGTTTGGCAGTCTCCTCCGCTACCACCCCCCACTTCAAATTTTCGGTTCAATACGAGGGTGGTTAGGCATTCCTGACCTCGACCAGAATACCATCGTCATCTCAAGGAGAAACAAGGGCCTCTGAATCGAGAGCCCTTTTAGGCTTTGTGTTTTCACTAGATGGTGCGGTTTGCCGCGCACGCAGTCGTCAGGTCGCGACGTGAGAGACGTCTTTGTCCGGCGAATAAATGTCCAGGATGTTCCAATGTCCGGTGGTTGGCGTCGGATTGTTGATCATTGGGACATCAAGGACAGTTGGTTTGCCGCTGGCGATTGCAGCTTCTAATGCGGGCAACAGCTCGTCCGCAGCGCTAAGCCTGTGCCCCTCCGCGCCGTAGGCCCGCGCTATGTCTGCATACCCCGGTCCGTTCGCGGGTGCTGCGGCTGATCCGGGGAACGTTGTTCCATAAGTCAGACCGTAGTGGGCCTTTTGAAGGCCCGCAATGGTGCCGAAAGCGTTGTTATTCATGACCAGCCAGATAATGCCCAGGTCAAGTTCAACAGCTGTTGCCAGCATCGACGGATTTTGACCGAAGCCACCATCGCCAACAAGGCTGATCACCACTCGATCCGGCGCTGCCAGTTTGGCACCGATCGCGCCCGGTGGGCCAAAGCCCATCGTGGCGAACCCGCCCGGGGTCAGTATTGAGCCGGGGGTCAAGATATCAAACTGTTGCCCAACCCCGTTCTTGTTCCATCCAACGTCGGTCGTGATGATGGCATCCTCAGGCAGCGCCTTGCGGGTATCGGCCAGAATACGCTCGGGCATCATCGGAAAGGCTGATGAGGTTGCCATTTCCAAGTTGCGCGCTTTGAAGTCGGTCCGAAATTTAGCAATTTTCTGTTCAAGCGCGGGGCGTTTGAAACCGTCCGGATACATCTCGCGGGCGACCCGGTTGAGGATGCGCAATGCGGCCTTGGCGTCAGCAACGACTCCGATCTCGGTGGGATAGTTCCGACCGATCTCCTGCGGCTCAATGTCGATATGAATGACCTTGGAACCGGGGATGTTGAACGTGTAGCCAGGGTACCAACTTGAACAATCAGCCTCTTTGAACCGAGTGCCCACGGCAAAGATGTAGTCCGCATTCAAGCAGGACTGGTTGACCAATTCGGTGCCCCAAAACCCGGTCATTCCCAGCACAAGCGGATGGTCGTCTCGCAACGCGCCTTTACCCATCAGGGAATGCGCGACTGGAAGGCCCATATGTTCAACAAATTCTCGCAACTCCTCGCTGGCCTGTGCCAGAAGAATACCACCTCCGACATAAGCTACTGGGTTTTCGGCATTCGCAAGTGCTTCGACAATCTCACGCGCGGTTTCGTCGTCAATCGATGGTTTCTTGAGCGCGTTCGTGTTACCGAGAATACGATCAAAGCTGTCCGACGGGATGACTTCCGAGAAGATGTCCATCGGCACATTGACCAACACGGGGCCAGGCTGACCGCTTTCCGCGAGGTGAAACGCCTTCTCCAGAATCTCGGCCATCAGGTCGGCGCGATCCACGCGCCAAGCGCGCTTCACGAAGGGTCGGTAAATCTCCCATTGGGCTGCGTCTGCATGCAGGTTCACTTCCTGGTGCGGATGTTTACCGTAGTAATGCGTGGGAATGTCGCCAGCGATCACCACCATCGGGATACAATCCAATGCGGCATTGGCGACCCCGGTGGCACAATTGGTCAGCCCCGGGGAGAGATGAGACAGTACCACCGAGGCCCTGCCCGTCACGCGGGCATATGCGTCCGCCGCGTGGCTGGCGATCTGTTCGTGCCGAACGGTGACGAAATCGATGGGACTTTCCGCCAACGCAGCCAGAACCGCGATGTTCGTGTGACCGCATAAGCCGAATACATGCTTGACTTCTCGGCGTTCGAGAAAGTCAACGATATGTTCGGCAACGGTTTTTCCTTCCAGTTTCGCTCCGTCCATCACGCGACCTCCTGTCCATAGAACTCACCGAACAGGTCAGGCTCTGATGGGCGATCCTCGGGGATCGGACGGCTGACCCAGGTGTAGTTCATCATATGCTTCATGGTGACGTTTTCGTTGGTGATGTTGCCGCCCCATATGCCGCAGCCCAGGCTGCTGGTCATGGGCATACCATTGGTCCAGGCACCGGCGTTGGCCTTGGACTGAGGCTGTCGCACCATCATACGGCTGACTGGAGCCAGACGCGCCAACCGGTCGATATGATCGTCATTGTGGCTGTAGATGCCGCAGGAATGGCCTTTGCCTCCGGTGTTGTAAATCTGGCTGACCGTTTCCAGCGCGTCATCAAATGTGTCGAAGTGATATAGCGCCATCAGCGTGGTCAGTTTTTCCTTGGAGAACTTGTGCTGCGACCCGATTTGCCCCTGATTTTCGACCATCAGAAACTTGCGATCTTCTGGGATGCTAAAACCGGCAACCTTGGCCGTTTGCTGAGGCGGACAGGCGATGGTCGGGAATGTGCGGTTTCCCTTTTCATCCCACATTGCCGCTTCAAGCATGGCCTTTTCCCCGTCCGAACACAGGTACCCGCCTTCGGCCTCCAGCGCCTTAACCATGTCATCATAAACCGAGCGCTGGATGATGATATTGCCATCTGCCGAGCAGCCAGACCCAAAATCAGAGGTCTTGGAAATGCGTGTATTCTGCGCCGCGATATCCAGATCGGCGGTCTCGTCTATGACGATGGACGAATTGCCCGCACCGACGCCATAAGCCGGACGCCCCGAGCTGTAGGCTGCTTTGACCATGGGCTTGCCGCCCGTCGCCAAAGTCAGATCACAGATCTCCATCAGATGTTGCGTCAATGGGATCGACGGTTTGCGAATGGACTGAAACAGATCCTCGGGGGCTCCTGCAGCACGACAGGCTGCGCGCATAACCTCGACCATTTCGAAGGTGGTATGAGCGGTTCGCGGATGCGGGCTGAAGATGACTGCATTCCGGGCGTTTGCGGCGGAAACACCGGTCACCGGTGGAGTCATTGCCGGGTTGGTCATCGGGATCAGGGAGGCGATCACACCGGCAGGTTTGGCATATTTCACCAGACCTTTTTCCTCATCCACTTCGACGATACCGGTCGATGGAGTGCGCAGGACATCACGCAGTACCATGTGAATCTTGAATCGTTTCGCTGGACGCCCTTCGCGATCTCCGATGCCGCTCTCGTCCACGCCTTGCTGGGCCAGACGGGTGAAGGTTTTCTCGTTCCCTGCATACCACGCAATGGCTTGAGACAAGCGGTCCAGCCTGTCCTGTTCCCAATCCTCGATCTCGGCCATGGCAGCACGGGCGCGTGCCAGCATATCGGCCGCGAGTTGTCGGTCGTTTTCAGTGAGCTCTTTGCCCATGATTATCCTCTTGGTGTTTTGGAATTGCTGCATCGGGCATACGGCGCTGTGACCGGGCCTTGCCAAATGTTCGCTTGGCGTGGCTGAGACAGCGACGCGCGTGTTCTTCATATCCCAACTCGGCAACGCGGCTTTGGTTGGGCAATTCAATGGAATAGTCGACGGGCGGCATCCGTTCGATGATGCCGGTGAAATCGATCCAACCTTCGCCGGGGTACAACCTGGCATCGCGGGCCAGCTGGATCATGCCCTCGCGCGTATCAGCGATGCCTGGCAGGCAATCAGAGATATGCAGGAAGTGAAACAACTCCGAGGGGACGTGCAAAAGCTCTCCGAGATCCACGCGGCTGAGGTGCAGATAAAGCGTATCGACCAGAATACCGCCATTCGGCTGATCAGAGGCGCGGACAATGTCCAGCGCCTC
The DNA here is from genome assembly GCF_056539305.1 of Ruegeria sp. BC1. NCBI lineage: Bacteria > Pseudomonadati > Pseudomonadota > Alphaproteobacteria > Rhodobacterales > Roseobacteraceae > Ruegeria > Ruegeria sp. BC1. The sequence goes on along the minus strand of NZ_JBQFUT010000009.1, from coordinate 69,100 downwards.
ATCCAGCGTGCGCAAGCGAGAGAAGCTTGGAAACTCCAGGTCCACAGTTAGCCCATACGGCGCCGCCAGTTCGCAGGTTTCGGAATATACTTCGATCAGGAAGTCGCGATCATCACGGGTGTTGGTCCACGCGCTCATGATCATGCGTTTGGCGCCCAGTTCCCCGCCGATCTCCAACGAAGGCTCAAAACTGCGCGGATCGACATCTTCGGTGATGCGCGCAAGTTCGACATCAAGGACTTTCAAGCCGGTGGTAGAGAGAGCAGTTTTGGTGGCCTGCACCTGTGCCTTGTCGATTGGAGATTGATTGAATTCACCGGGCACATGCATCGGAATGAAACGGGGGCTGACGGCATCGTAACCGGCCCGCGCGGCGATATAGACCAGCTCGGGCGGCGTACAGCCAATTAGCGTCAGATGCGCCAAGGAATAGAGAGAGGGGCTTGTGCCAGCCTCTTCGGGTTTCACCATGAACGGCAGCTCCACGTGTCTGCGAATCTCTAATTCATCACACGTTGTAAAAAATATCTGATATTTTTTAAAATATCAACTTCTAATACTGAGTAGGAAATGAAAGCGCCCGGGCAACGGCCCGGGCGTGTTTTTCATTCTTGTTGGCAGAGCCTTAGAGAGTGACCCAGTCACCTCCGGACTGGTGCGAGCGCACGGAGGCTTCAATAAACCGGACGCCATCTGCACCTTGTTCGACACTGGGATAAGTAAGCCAATCATCCGGAACGGTAACGCCATCCCGACGCGCGGCTACGGCCATAGCAAATTCCGTATAGAGGTTGGCCCAGGCTTCGATAATCCCTTCTGGGAAGCCGCGCGCGGTCCGGATTAGACGTTCTGCGCCGGGGCCGATGCCATGCCCGTGACCTCGGCTGATGATACGATCCGGCTCACCAAACCGATTGAACTTCAGCTGTTCCGAATTCTCCAAGTCCCACTCGAGACCTCCTTCGCTCCCGAATATCCGTAAGCGCAAACCGCCTCGATTTCCGGGGGCAAGGCGTGTCGCCATCAGGGTTCCCGGAACCTCGTTTTGATAGCGGGTGAACATGAATGCTGTGTCTTCCAAAGGCTTTGGCGCGCCGCAGACATGAAACTCGGCCCGTAGATCGGTTAAGGGCAGGCCCGAGACAAAACTGGCGAGATGCGCGGCATGGGTGCCGATATCGCCGACACAGCTGGTCGGGCCCGAAATCTTTGGGTCTAGCCGCCATTTTACATGAGGCGCATCTGCCACATCTTCAGGTGTCATCCAGTCTTGCATGAACTCGACATGGATTTGGTTGATTTTGCCAATGCCTCCATCGGCCACGATTTGTTTGGCCTGACGGATTACTGGAAAACATGACATCGCATAGCCGACAGCAAAGATGTGTCCCGTGCGCGCGGTAATCTCCTCAATCCCTTCGGCCGCCGCGACTTCGTTGGTCAGGGGCTTATCGCACAGCACGTCAATGCCCGCCTCCAGAAAGGCTTTGGCCGCTTCGAAATGAACGTGGTTCGGGGTGGTGATCATGACGGCATCTACGCCATCCGGGCGTGCCGCCTCGGCCTTTGCCATCTCGTCGAAGGACGCATAGCACCGGTCGGCCGGCAGGAACCACTCGGCCCCGCGCGCCTTGCTTCGCATGGCGTCAGAACTGAGCGCTCCTGCGACGACCTCCCACCGGTCGGTCATCCGCGCGGCCGTTGCCTGCGTGACAGAGATACGTCCGCCGCCAACAACACCCAGCCGCAAACGGCGAGACAATCGGGGGAAAGGTCCGTCAAAGTTCAGGTCTTCGGAAAAAAGTCTCTCAGCCATTCTGAATCTCCATTTCCGGGACCCGTACGCCTTCCGGCAGCATTTCCACCGCCATGAAAATGCTGGGGGTAATCGTCTCGTACTGATGCCAGGGATAGTTGCCTTCGGCGTCATACATCGGTTTGTGCGTCGTGCCGGGGGCCATGAATTCTTCGAGGTAAAGGGATTCAACATCCCGCTCACGGCATTGCTGCATTTTGCCAAAGCCTACGATTTGCGTATGCACTTCGCGAAACCCCGGTACCGGGCAGAACGGATGATCCTTGTGCAATCCGACATTCAATGGAACCGAGCCCGAGTGGTACATGGTCAGTCCAACGTTACCCACGAAGACCTTTGGCGACATGTAGTGGCTAACACCGCGCAAACGCTCCTCTTGGCGAACATCAAAAGCAGATGGCCATGTATCTTTCACCCATGCGAACAACTCGTTGTCATCGGCATGGGCGTCGAAACCGTGGACAATGACTGCACGTTCCACGAAGCTAAGCGTGCTGTCTTGTACGATCACGGAGGAAAGCGGCGCAACGGCCTGACCCTCGACCGAGAGATCCAGTTGCCCAAGGTTAAGAACGATTGCACGACCCTCGACAGATATTCTGTCTTCACCGGTGATGTGCTGGACGCGAAAGAAGGGCTGGGCAAAGTCGAGTGTCTCAATCGGCATGCGCCAACTCCTTCCTCTCATCCTTCAGGAAATCGACCGGCAATAGCTCGGGTGCCGCACAACGGCTTTCTATCGTTTGATAGGCGCCAAATTTCGGCGCCCGTTCGATCGCGTCCATGACTTCGAAAACGTGATAGGCAAGCGCTCCACTTGCACGGGGTTGGCGTCCTTCTTGTACCGCCAGGGCCAGATCCAAAAGGCCGAGCCCGCGGCTGTCTTCATTGAACCCGTGTTTGTTTTCGACCATCTGCCAGTCTTCACGACCGGCTGGGCGAGGCTGATGCGACCAGCGCGAGGTCTCCCGCGTTTTCAGCCAGACATCCCCCTGAAAGATGTTAGCTCCGTGAACCGGGTCAGGGTCAGGGATGCAGATGGTTCCGTTTTCGCCATAGATCTCGAACCGGGGCGTTTCGCTGTCCCAGACGTCGAAACTCATGGTCATCGACCCGATGGCACCTGACGAAAACTGCAGCAGGCTTAGGGAGTGCGTGTCGACCTCGACATCCATCCATTCGCCGTTGCGATGGCCGTTTTCGATCATCCGCTGGTCAAATGTCCGCCGCGCCATTCCGGCGACGCGGTCAACAGGACCTAGGCAGCAGATCATGGCGGTCAGGTAGTATGGCCCAAGGTCCAGCAAGGGCCCGCCACCGGCCTGGTAGTAGAAATCCGGGTTGGGATGATGGCGTTCTGTCCCGTGGGTACCGACATGGGCAAAAACTCCTGTCGGTTTCCCGATAGCACCTTCATCGATCAAGCGCCGAACGGTCTGCCAGCGACCGCCCAGAAACGTGTCGGGCGCGCAACCGACCAGCAACCCCTTTTCAGAGGCCATGTGCAGGATCGCTTTACCATCCGTACGGTTCATGACCAGTGGCTTTTCTGAATAGACGTGCTTGCCCGCCTCCAACGCACGCAAACTGATTTCAGCATGCGCTGCAGGAATTGTCAGATTCAGAACGCAGTCAATCGTTGGATCGTCAAACACTTCATCTGGCGTGCACGCCTTGGCGATGCCGTATTGATCTGCCTTGGCGCGGCTTTCCGAAGGATCAAGGCTTGCACAAGCCGCGACCTCGACGTTCAAAAATTTGGATAGTGTTTTTAGATAGATATCACTGATACGACCACAGCCGATAAGGCCGACCCGGAAGGATTTCGATGTCTCACGTGTCATCATTCCTGTCTTCGTAAAGGGGTAGGTAATTCGGGGGCATGGGCCCTTTGTTGCGACCACCCTGCCCCATCTGTTCCCAGGCGTGGGCGAGTATTCCGACCGAGCGGGACAGGCAGAACAGCCCTCGCGACAATGGCGCGGGAAAGCCAAGTTCGCAGAAGATCACGGCTGTCGCGCCGTCGATATTCATGGCAATCGGCCGACCGCCGCGTTGAAGGCCAAGTTCGGCCTGAACCCCTTCTCCGATATCGGCAAAACGGCCGGAAACGGTGCCGTCATTCGCTGCGTCGCGAACAAGTCGCATCAATCGTGGTGCGCGTGGATCGACGGGTTTGTGAAACCTGTGGCCAAAGCCCGACACGATCTTGCCGTAGATCTCGCGCCAACTGTCCAGACCGTCCTGAACAGCGTCGTTCAGCGATGCACCAGCATCCATGCGGGCCGCGATGTCATAGTAGAGTTCGGCGCATTGCTCCCCTGCCCCGCCATGCACGTCGCCCAGCATGTTCACCGCTGTTGCCATCGCGTTATTGAGACCAACCCCGCAGGTGGCTGCCATGCGCGCTGCTGCGATCGAGGGGGCCTGCGGGCCGTGATCGACGCCTGCGACCAGAGCGGCCTCGAACAGACGTGCCTGCGCATCGCTGGGCAGATCGCCCCGCACCATCAGCCAGATCATTTGCGGGAAAGATACGTTCCCGATCAGGTCCTCTATGGCGTTGCCGCGAAAAGCGATCTGTCCGGGTTTCATGTCGATTATGGAGGTACGCCACCATTGGCGAACGGCGCGCTCATCCATTGTCATGGTTTCATCTAGCACAGTCATTGAGTCTGCACCTCTTTGAGCGTCTGGGTTTTGCTTTGCGCGGCGAGGCGAATGGGCGCGTTACGCGCGCCATAACCGGCGTAGCCCGCACGGCGTTCAACGATTTCGAAGAAGAAGCCGTTAAAGATGGGGCGGCTGTATATCTGGAAATACTCAGCACCCGCTGCCCGATCGTAAAGAATGTTGCCCCGGCGCAGTTGGGCGATCAAGTCGTCATCCAATCCGAAAGTTGCTTGCAGATCAGCGTAGTAGTTTTCCGGGATATACAGGCTGGGAAAGTTGGACTTGAGCAACTGGGCTGAGGTTTCAAAAATATCATCCGATTGGAAGGCAATGTGCTGAACACCTGCCCCAAAGCCATCTTCAAGGAATGACGCCGCCAGTGTTCGGCGCCCAACGGCCCCGTTCAGGTTCAGGCGCACTTCGCCTTCGGGACTTTCGATAGCCTGGCTTTGCACGACACCGGACGGGTCGGCGACGTTCACGATAGGGGATTTTGCCATCTCAAAAGTCGAAATGTAGTAGAGCAGCCAGCTTTGCATCTCATCGTGACGCATCGTCTGGGCCAGATGGTCGATCCGGCGCAAACCGGCAGGCTGGGTCGCTTTGGTTTTCGCGACCGGCTCGAACTCGATGTCCCATACCCGATGCAAATCGGATTTCTCATCGATGAAATGAACAACATTGCCGCCAACACCACGAATGGCCGGGATATCCAGCTCACCAGTTCCCACCGGCTGCGAAAAATTCGGTGCGCCCAGCGCGGTCGCCCGCTGAACCGTCTGATCCGCATCTTTGACACGCAACCCCATATCACAAACCGAGGGGCCGTGACCCAGGAACGCCGAATGGGCAAAACCTTCCTTTTCGGTATTCACAACGATGTTTATCGCACCCTGCCGCCACAGCTCGACAGACTTGCTGACGTGTTTTCGCTCCATTCGAAAACACATTGCTGACAGCATATCTGCCAGTTGCGCGCCGCTTGTTTCATCAGCTGTAAACTCGACGAACTCAAAGCCTGACGCATAGACGCGTTCCGGCAGGTCCGGGATGCCGAAATCGGTTCCCGGCTCGGTCCGGGATACCTCATCCAGGAGGTTCACCAGCGACCTGTAGCCGTCTCGGGCCAGTGTTCGGCCACCGGGTTGAGGAGCTGCTTCGTTGACGCGTGCAACCGACCAAGGCCCTTTGTATCCGGCGCGGGACAACACGCGAACGAAGCCCGCAAGGTTCAGCGACCCAAGCCCCGGCAGAAGCCCAAAATGCCGCTTGAGCCGACGTATATCCATCTCAAGCCGGGGTGCATCGGACAGTTGCACATGGAACAGCCGCTCTCCGGGAATGTCCCGAAGGCGGGCTGGTTTGGATCCGTCGGCAAGCGAGAAGAAGGAATTCAAAGCCAACCCCAGATTAGGGCTGTCGACAGCATCAACGACGCCTAACGCCTGTTCATCCGAGTGAATAAGATCCGACCATGGCAAGCCCATATAGGCCAGACGCATCCCCATTTCTTTAGCGATTTGGGCCGCCTCGCCAAGATCTGCGATTACCTGTTCTTCGGTCGCAGCGACATCGACCTCGAAGGCAGACCCGATAAGCAGCAATTCCGTTCCCAGCTCGCTCATCAGGTCGAGTTTGCGCTTCAGTCGATCAAAGGCGCGCTCACGTCCGGCTTCGGGCTGGCCTTCAAGATTATGGAAGGGTTGTAACAGGCATATCTTCAGGCCGAGGTCCGATGCAATCTTGCGGACTTGCGATGGCGGTCCGTCAAAAGCGGTCAAATCCGGTTCGTGTAATTCGACACCCCCGAATCCCGCGTCAGCGATAGCACTCAGCTTTTCAGCCAGATCACCGGGGATCGACGTTGTCGAAACCGACAGGCACATTATCCCTGATATCCAAACATACGCGGCAACCACAGGACCAGATCCGGCATCAGCATCATTATCACCAAGGCGAAGATGAGAACCGCGAGGAAGGCCCAGATTTCGGAGATGATTTCGCGCAGCGGAATGTCCGTCACGGCGTTGATCACAAAGAGTAGAATGCCATAGGGCGGCGTGATCAAACCGATCATTGAGTTCACGACGACCAGCACTCCGAAATGCACCAGATCAATCCCGAGCGCTTCGCAGGTTGGAATGAACAGGGGCACGATCACCAGGATGATCGTTGTTGCGTCTAACACGCATCCCAGCGCGAGGATCAGCAGGTTTACGAGGATCAGGAATACAATCGGGCTAACATCCGAACCCTCCAGCAGTGCCGAGATCGACTGTGGAATCTGTTCCTGAATGACGATGAAGTTCAGAATGAACGCGCCACCAATGACCACCCCGACGGCGGCGGAGGAGCGCGCGCTGTCGACGAACACTTGATAAAGGCCACGGAAGGTCAGCGCGCGGTAGAACAACGCTGCCAGTAGCAGAGCGTAGAATGCAGCAACTGCGGCGGCTTCGGTCGGAGTGGTGACGCCGCCATATATACCGTACAGCAGGATTGCGGGCATCAGCAGTGCCGGAAACGCGTTGGCGGTTTTAGCCGGCAATTCGCGCAGAGGAACAGGTTCTTCCAATGCAAAGTTCCGCTTTCCGGCCAGATAATAGTTCATCGCCATAAGGACGACGCCCATGATCAGGCCCGGAAGAATACCGGCCAGGAACAGCGACCCGATAGAGGCCTTGGAAACGAGCGCGTACAAAACCATCGGGATCGAGGGCGGAATGATCGGGCCAATCGTCGCCGACGCCGCCGTGATCGCGGCTGCGTAACCTCGGCTGTAGCGGCCATCCTTGGTCATCATCTCAATGATGATTTTACCGATCCCCGCGGCATCCGCGACGGCCGAGCCGGACATACCCGAAAAGATCAGAGACGCTACCACGTTGACGTGCCCGAGACCGCCCTTGAACCGACCAACAGCGGCGACGCAGAAGTTCAGCAGACGGTCCGTGATCGAGCCCGCGTTCATGATATTGGCGGCGACGATGAACAAAGGCACGGCAAGCAGGATCGTGCTTTTGTAGAAGCCCTGCAGGATCTTCTCGCCTGCGAGTGCTACGTCCAGTCCGGCTGTGCCCAGATACACCAATGAGGCCAAGAGGATGGAATAGCCGATAGGTGTCCCGATGCCTGCCAGAAGAAAGAGAGCGAGCAGGCAGGAAAGAAGTTCAAAACTCATTTCTTAACTTCCTCGTCCTCTTCGACGTCGACACGGGGATGGTCGTCAACCACGTTGTACCCAACAACCAGTTCCAACTCTGTCTTTGGGGGGCCATTGCGCATGACGTCGAAGAATAGCCACGCGTAGCGCGCTGCGACGACCAGCATGAATACCGCGTAAATCGAGAATACTGTGCGCAAAGGTATCTTCTCGCCGGAAAACGGATTGCGGACAGTCGATGTCTTGCGGATTTTCATCCAATCGATGTAGTCCCACGTCGGAAGGAAGCTGTAGAGCATACCGACCACGATCGCTGCGGCCGCCAGCATCGCAAAGACCTGCCGCACGCGCATCGGCACGGAAAGGTAGATGATGTCGAACTTCACGTGATCCCGTTCGCGCACTATGAAAGCGCAACTGAAGAAGATCACCCAAACCCACAGAATGCCGATGAGTTCAAGCGTCCATCCGGCGGGGGTAAAGAAGTAGCGCAAGAGTATTTGCAATAGGAAAATCAGGAAGATTGCCGCCAGCATCCCGCCGGCAATCGCTTCGGTCAGTCGGGAGAACCCCTTTATGAAGCCTTTCATTATGGTTCTCCCTCCCTTTTTCAGACGGCCTTAGTTGCCCAGAGCGTTGATCTGCTCAAGCACACCGTCCGGCCATGATCCGGCGAACTCGCTTTCCAGATACATAGACTGTACCTGATCACGGAACGCCGCGAGATCGGGTTCGTAGACCTCCATGCCCTGCTCTTTCAGGAAGCTGACCAGATCCTCTTCTTTCTGAAGCTGCTTCTGGCGACCCGATTCAGCCGCTGCGTCCGCAGCTTCCTGAACCTTGGCCTGCTGTTCCGGTGTCAACCCGTCCCAAACCTCTTTTCCGATGGCGATATAGTTCAAGTCGACCAAGTGCGATGTCAGAATGATCTGATTGGTCACTTCGTAGAATTTGGCATCAACCACGGTTGGCAGTGGGTTATCCTGACCGTCTACAGCGCCAGTCGACAACGCTGTGTAGACCTCAGAGAACGCCATCGGCGTCGGGGCGGCACCCAGTGCTTTGCCAAGGAACTGCCACGCATCTGTGCCCGGCATCCGTAGGTTCACACCCTCCAGATCAGCCGGTGTGCTGACGGTCAGCTCATCCTTGGGCTGGCGCAGGTTCACCTGACGACGGCCCAGATACATGACCGAAAGCAGTTTGACACCCAGTTCTTCTTCGGCCTTTTGCTTGAAAGCATCCATCAAAGGGTCGTTGAAGACTGCAACCTGATGCGCGGCGTCCTGGTGGACATAGCCGGCGGTAAAGATCGAAAACTCGGGGAAGAACTGTGCAAGTTCCTGCGCCGAGGTGATCGACATTTCCAGGTTGCCCCGGCTGATGGCGTCCAACTCGGTTCCTTGGGCGAAGATGGTGCCATTATAGCTGGGCTCGTAGCTTGCGAAATCGGCGACCATAGGCGCGAAAACCTCGGCCATAGCGACCGAGCGCTGGTCGGTCTCCGATCCTGATGTTGCGAGTCGAAGTTGCACTTTGTCTTCCGCAAGCGCACCACTTGTCGCGCTAAACAGAACACCGGTTGCGACCAGGGCTGATACAGCAGCCCGTCGGGTAAGTTTGGTAATCACTTTGCTCCTCCCTGAGACATCATGATGTATTTTTCCGATTCTGAGTTTTGACCTATTTTGGACATTTTGCAAGATTTTTTGCAAAATATCTGATATTTTAAACTGCAGTTATGCTTGCCGGCAGTGCTTTTTGCAAGTTCTTTATCCTGATCGTTTCACCCGTCCTGCAGGAATTCTGAATAGCTTCAATAACTTGAAGCGTTCTGAAACCTTCCCATCCGGACACAATCGGATCTGTTTCGCGCCGAGCAACTTCAACAAAGTGCCTGAGTTGATTGACCAGCGGGTCAGATGCACCCTTCTTCAGCGCGGTTGATGAGATTGGCGTCCACCAGTCCCTTTGCTCTCTCTGGTAACTCCACAGGCGAAGATCGGGAACGGACAATGACCCATGAGAGCCACCTATCATGTAACTACTCTCAGTGGTCGAAGGATAGATTGGATATTCCTGAGACGTCATCTCCCAGCTCCACGGGGCGACGATGCTGTCGGATACACTGATGGTCCCTATCGCCCCACTTTCAAACGTCAATAGCGCACCGGCGACATCTTCGTTGTCGTAGCCGCGTTGCGATGCAGCCGACTGAGCCTGCACGGTCACGACTTCTCCGGCCAGGTACCGCAGCAAATCCACATCATGGACAAGATTGACCGAGATAGGCCCTGCGCCGGGTTTCTTTCGCCAGGGCGCAGCATCAAAATACGCGTCAGGTTTATAAAACCAGCAATTCGCATGGACAGCGCGCACATCTCCGATCTTCCCATCGACTATGGCTTCCTTAGCCGACCTGATCAGAGGATTGTGCCGGCGATGATGTCCGACCATCAGCGGCACATTGGCCCTCTCCGCTGCTTGGATAAGCTCCAGTGCAGCGGTGGCTTCCACGGCGATCGGTTTTTCGACAAGAACGGGACAACCATGTCGAACACACGTGAGGCCTTGTTCAACATGAAGCGTGGTCGGGGTCGCAAGAACAGCTCCGTCCGGCGTCTGATTTGCAAACATTTCCTCGAGGGTCTCGTAACATGCGACCCCATGCTCAGCTGCGTACGCTCGGCCTTCGTCGCTGGGATCGACTACCGCGATAAAATCCACATGGCGCAAAGCTCGGATGGCGTCCGCGTGGCGGCGCCCAACAAGGCCAATGCCGACAATGGCAATGCGAAAGTTCTCAGACACTTTGCTTCCTTCCGGAGGGTTCGGAATATCCCGATACCGATGATTGCGACCGGGCTGCGCCGCCCAATTTGAACTCGACCGTATTGGGGTTTTCGTGATTCCGCAATAATGTATGATATTTTTATTTTTACCATACATCAGTTTGGATTGCTGATGTCTCTGAAAAATGCTATTTGAACGAGGAAACTGATAATATCGGGTGAAACGCATGGCGAAACAGCCGTCTACGATAGGTGCAAGCACCTATCAGCGCATCAAGCGGGACATCATCTTCGGTGAGTTGCAGCCCGGCTCCAAACTGAAGCTGGACGCCTTGAAGGAACGCTATTCGGCAAGCCTTTCGACACTTCGTGAAACGCTGAACAGGCTTGCCAGCGACGGTTTTGTCGAAGCTCCCGAGCAACGGGGTTTCCTGGTCACGCCAGTTTCACGTGAAGACCTGACCGAGATATCAGAGCTGCGCGTTCTGTTGGAGTGCCACGCTTTGGAGTTATCCATTGCGAATGGCGACACGGATTGGGAAGGCAACCTCGTCGCCGCACATCACAAACTTCACCTGATGGAACAGCAGCTTCTCAAGGGCGACGAGTCCGAGAAAGAAACCTGGAAACGATATGATTGGGAGTTCCACCAGGCGATGGTCGCAGCCTGCAACTCCAAGAATCTTCTGTCTCTGCACTCGATCATCTACGACAAATACCTGCGGTATCAGATGCTCGTGCTGACCTATCGCGGCGAAGAGGCCGTCAAGGAGCACAAGGACATGTTCGATGCTGCGTTGGCCCGAGACGCGGATACGGCGAAGAGGCTATTGGAAGACCACATTCGAAACGGCCTCACCCACACGTTGGAGGCCATGTAGGCTATACCGCCCACCAATTACGACCCCCTTCGATTTAGGGCGACTCGGTGAAGCCAATTTCGTTAGATCGAAATCGCCAGGCAGGATACAGCTACTACCGCTACGGTTTTCGCGCGCGTGCACTGTGCGTCTAAAGCGGCAAATCAGACGTATTTCGGGCAACGTCGCGTATTTGAACCTCACCTGAGCGATCAACCTGGACGATGAGTTTCTCAGCCTGCGGGAAATGGTCAAAATACGCAAAGCGTATACTCTCGATCACCTCGATATCCTGACATTGAATCTGGTAGTCAGCCACAAACTCGTTGCCCGTTGGCTGATCCGTGCCCTGCGTGCTACTGGAATTCTGATCTGAAGCGTCAGCGGAAAGTGTTACGTTGGCAGCGACAGTGACACACATTGCCTCTTCTGGCAGCACAAAGAGTTCTAACGGCTTCGTCAATTCGGAAATCACCCCAGCGATCAAAGCCCGGTCTTCGTCTGTGTCGGCCGGTCTTTCAAAACCAACGACATCGGCGGCCGGAACCACAAGACTAAATGCAAGTTCTGAGCCGGAAAAAGATATTCCCAGATGGCCCGTCCCTTGCGCCTGACCGGAGGGTGTCTGCGCAAGCACAACTGCAGGGACCAAAGTCAAAGCAAGTGCTGCGCGTCTCATTATCAAGTACCGCCTAAAAAGGAATCACGGGCTTTATTCTAATAGGATTAATAACCTGTGCAATCGCGACACAAAGCATGTGGCCCCACCATTATTGGGGAGTGTGAATGCCAAAATCATTTCCGATAAAAAGACTCAGGTTGACATATCTTACTGTTTCTATCAGTTAATCACCCGGCGCGTCGCTCGAAAGACGCCACTGATTTTTTTGACAAGAGAGTGTCACCCCATGACCAGATTAATTGCCGCCACCAGTGCCCTGACCCTCGGGCTCGCATCTGCTGCTGTCGCCGCCAATGCACCATCGAAAGCCGATGTCCTGAACACCTATGCGAACATTGCAGAAGCGAAGTTCGGTGACAGCCTGATCGCGGCGAAAACGCTGCAAGAAGCCGTAAACGCCCTGATTGCCGAACCATCCGACACCACGCTGAACGCAGCCCGTGCTGCCTGGGTCGCGGCGCGGGTGCCGTATCAGCAGACCGAGGTTTACCGTTTCGGCAACGCGATCGTTGATGACTGGGAAGGCAAGGTCAACGCCTGGCCGCTGGATGAAGGCCTGATCGATTATGTTGATGCCGCATATGGCGGTCCGACAGACGAAAATGAATTTGCTGCGCTGAACGTTATCGCCAACCCCAGCTTTGAGTTGTCGGGGGAAACCGTCGACGCCAGCGAAATCACCCCTGAACTGCTAAGCGAGATTCTGCACGAGGCTGACGGGATCGAGGCAAATGTCGCCACCGGCTACCACGCCATCGAATTCCTGCTGTGGGGGCAGGACCTGAACGGCCACGGTGCAGGCGCAGGCAACCGTCCGTACACCGACTATGTTCAAGGTGACGACTGTTCCGGCGGCAACTGCGATCGCCGCGCCCAGTATCTGAGTGCCGCAACCGATCTGCTGGTCAGTGATCTGGAATGGATGGCCGCGCAATGGGCCGAAGGCGGCGATGCGCGTGCCATTTTGTCCGCTGATGAAACCGCGGGCGTCAGCGCCATTCTGACCGGCATGGGTTCGCTGTCTTATGGTGAACAGGCGGGCGAGCGGATGCGTCTTGGTTTGATGTTGAACGACCCCGAGGAAGAGCATGATTGCTTCTCGGACAACACCCACAACAGCCACTACTACGATGGTCTCGGTGTCCAGAACGTGTATCTGGGTAGCTATACCCGTATCGACGGCACTCCGGTCAACGGCGCGTCACTTTCCGATCTGGTCATTGCCAGCGATCCATCGCTGGATGCCGAGATGAAGGTCAAGCTGGCGAACACAATGCAAGCCTTAAGTCGCTTGAAGTCGACTGCCGAGGCAGGGTTTGCCTATGATCAGATGCTGGAGCGCGGCAATGAAGGGGGCGAGATTCTGATCATGGGCGGGGTCAATGGTCTGGTCGATCAGACCAAGACGATCGAACGCATCGTGACAGTGCTGGAACTGAATCAGATTGACTTTGAAGGGTCGGACAGCCTCGACAATCCTGACGCAGTGTTCCACTAAACACGGCTTTATCCGGAAGCGTGGAGATTTTCACGCTTCCGGACACGTTGTGATGCGATTTGTGACTGGACCCGAAGCGAATAACCGACTAATTAAGTAAGAAATATACCACCGCCAGATTCGCCATGATTGTCTGCCACTGCACGCACATAACCGATCACGATATACACGCGGCCATCGACTGGATGCGCACGGCAGACCCACATGCCGTGATTACACCCGGCAAAATATATCATGCCCTTGGCAAATCAGCGGATTGCGGCGGGTGTATGCCGCTTTTTCTAGACTCGATGCGTTCCAGCGATAAGCTGGAAGTCCCCATGCAACTTCGTGCGCTACGCACCGGAGTATCACAGGAGAATGCAGATGAAGGGCGACCCCAAAGTCATAGAATACCTCAACAAATCTCTGCGGCATGAATTGACGGCCGTCAGCCAGTATTGGCTGCATTACCGTCTGCAGGAAGATTGGGGCCTGGGTCATATGGCCAAGAAGAGCCGCGAGGAAAGCATCGAAGAGATGGGCCACGCGGACAAGCTGATAGAACGCATCATTTTTCTAGAAGGGCATCCCAACCTGCAAAAGCTGGACCCCCTGAGGATCGGCCAGAATCCAAAGGAAACACTGGAATGCGATCTCGCGGCCGAGAATGACGCCCGCGCCCTGTATGTCGAGGCACGGGAATATTGCCGTGAGGCAGGCGACTATGCGTCGATGTCTCTGTTTGAAGAGCTGATCCGCGACGAGGAAGGGCATATCGACTTTCTCGAAACCCAGCTTGATCTGTACGAAAGGATTGGCGAAGCCAATTATGCGCAACTCAACGCATCCAAAATGGACGAAGGCGAGTAGCCTTGCCGCACTGTCGGTGGCTGCCTTTGCAGCCACCCAGTCCCCCGCAGCCGAGCTGCAGGATCTCCACCTGAATTTCACCCCAAGGACCACTGATGAAATTACCCGCATTGCCCGGGTAACTGCCGTTCCCGTGGATTTCAGTGCACCGCAGCGGTTCGAGGAGTTGCCCGCAGGGGCGGCAACCGTTCGCGCCCGTTCAGACGCCGATGCCTTTTCGCAGCCATCAGGAAATCTGAGCTTTGATCAGGAGCTGGACTTCAAGGTTGGCAATGGGTTGTTCAAGAAAATCTGGGTGTCTTCTCCGGCATCGACCTTGGCATCAGACGGGTTGGGGCCGTTGTACAATGCCCGTTCATGCCAGCGCTGCCATATCAAGGACGGGCGGGGGCACACCCCCAACGGACCTGACGACAACGCAATTTCGATGTTCCTGCGCGTGTCGATCCCGGGCGGTATCGAGTATGACGAGATTGAAGAATACATCGCGACCCAGCCTGACCCCAATTACGGCGGTCAGATGCAGGACCTGGCCCTGCCCGGCCACCCCGCAGAATACCGACTGGACATCACATATGAAGACGTCCCCGTAACACTGTCGGGCGGAGAGGTAGTAACCCTGCGCCACCCGACCTATGCGGCAGCCGATCTGGGCTATGGCCCATTGCACCCCGACGCCATGTTTAGCCCGCGCGTGGCGCCGCAGATGATCGGCCTGGGGCTGCTTGAGGCGATCCCGGTCGAAGACCTGCTGGCCAATGCTGATCCGGATGACGCGGACGGGGATGGCATTTCCGGGCGCCCGAACATCGTATGGTCAATTGAATATGGTGCGCCGATGATGGGCCGGTTCGGTCTCAAGGCGGGAATTCCCACGATTATGGAGCAATCCTCGGCAGCGTTCGCGGGCGATATCGGAATTTCCAGCCCGCTTTATCCGGCAGGTCACGGCGATTGCACCCCCGCTCAGGTGGAGTGCGTGAATGCGCCACACGGAGACAGCGACGCTCGCGAGTTTGAGATCGACCAGACCGGTATGGATCTGGTTGCCTTCTACAGCCGCAACCTGGGTGTTCCTGCGCGCAAGGATGTGGATGATCCGCAGGTGCTGCGCGGCAAGCAGGTGTTTCACGAAATCGGTTGCGCGTCCTGCCACACCCCGTCTTTTGTCACGCATCGCATGGCGGACCGGCCCGAACACAGCTTTCAACTGATCTGGCCCTATTCCGACCTGTTGCTGCACGACATGGGTGACGGTCTCGCCGACCACCGTCCCGAAGCCCGTGCCACTGGCCGCGAATGGCGCACGCCCCCGCTGTGGGGCATCGGGAAAACCCAGCAGGTTTCAGGCCACACGCAGTTTCTGCACGACGGTCGCGCGCAGTCCTTGCTCGAAGCCATATTGTGGCATGGCGGTGAAGCGCAAGGCGCTCGGGACACAGTTGTGTCGATGCCCAAACCCGACCGGGATGCCCTTATACGTTTTCTGGAGAGTCTCTGACCCATGCGCGCATTTGCTTTTGCCTTTGCTATGACGCTGCCCTTGTGTGCGCAGGCTCAGGATCGCGCACCGATCCTGTCAGACGCCATCGAGGCTCATATCCTACCGGGGTATGCTGCGCTATCAGATGGGACGGCGGCACTGTCACGGACGGCCCAGACGGATTGTGTGGCCGGGTCATCTCAACTGCATGCAGCCTATCATGCCGCTTTTGACGACTGGATTGCCGTCAGCCATCTGCGTTTTGGCCCCTCAGAAGTAGAAGACCGTGCCTTTGCACTGGCTTTTTGGCCGGACACAAAAGGATTCACGCCCAAGGCGCTGAAAGCCCTGATCGCCACCGAGGACGCGGCGGTTCAATCCCCCGAGGCATATGCTGAAACATCCGTTGCCGGTCGTGGTTTTTTTGCGCTTGAGCAGATGTTGTACGACCCGAAGTTTTCGGATCTTGGCAGCGCGGCCTATCGCTGCGCTCTGATACAGGCGATCGCGGCGGATATCGACGGCAATGCCCGCGCATTGAACGAAGACTGGGCAAACTATGCATCAGCCCTGACGCAGACGGGGGACGGTAGCCCCTACCGGTCAGAGGACGAAGCAATGCAGGAACTTTACAAGGCCTTGATCACCGGTCTGGAGTTCACCGCCGAAGCCCGTCTGGGCCGCCCTATGGGAACCTTCGACCGCCCTCGCCCTAACCGCGCCGAGGCGCGGCGATCAGAGCGGTCCTTGCGCCATGTCGAACTGTCCCTTGTTGCGCTGCGCGATCTGGCCCTGCGATTGTCAGCAGATCACCCCGCGATTTCGGCCGATCTGAATGGCGCATTCAGCAAGGCGATCCAGCAGGCGCAATCGCTGGATGATCCGGCTTTTGTGAATGTGGCAACGCCTCAGGGAAGGTTCCGGGTTGAGGCTTTGCAACAGTCAATCAACAACATTCGCGCCATAACTTCTGCTGAGCTTGGGCCAACACTAGGCATTGGCGCGGGTTTCAACTCTCTGGATGGAGATTGAGCCATGGCCAGCCGACGCCATTTTCTTGCCGGCCTGCTGGCCACCAGCCTTGCGCCAGTGCCGGGCTGGGCGTCGGTCGGCGCGCCCGACTATCTGGCGGCCGCGCTTTTTCCGGACGGCACCTATCGGCTAGTCGGGTTGAAAGCGGGCGGAGAGATACTGTTCGCGCTACCCCTGCCAGCACGAGGTCACGCGGCGGCCGCTCATCCTGGTCGCGCTCAGGCCGTTGCCTTTGCCCGTCGACCGGGCACCTTTGCTGTGGTCATCGACTGCGCAACGGGTGCCGTAGTCACCCAAATGAACGCTCCTAAAGGCCGCCATTTCTACGGTCATGGCGTCTTTTCATCCGATGGCACCCGGCTTTTCACCACCGAAAATGATTTTGAGGCCGGAGAGGGCGTGATCGGCGTCTGGGACGCCACGGACTACACCCGTCTGGACGAGTTCCATTCGGGCGGGGTTGGTCCGCATGACATGCGCCTGATGCCAGACGGCGTAACACTGGTCGTTGCCAATGGCGGGATTGAAACCCACCCTGAAACCGCCCGATCAAAGCTGAACCTGCCGACGATGCAGCCGCGCCTCAGCTATTTGGACATGACGGGCGCAGTTCTGGAACAGATGGAATTGCCCAGCAAACTGCACAAAAACTCGATCCGCCATCTCACCGTGCGCCACGACGGGCTGGTGGGGTTCGCGATGCAGTGGCAGGGGGACAAAACGCAACACCCGCCTTTGCTGGGCCTGCATCGAAGGGGTGAGCCGCCCCGCCTGCTCTCAGCCCCTGACGACCAACAAAGCACGCTTCAGGGGTATGCGGGCAGTATCGCCTTTGCTGCCGATGGCCGGATGGTGGCGATTACCTGCCCACGCGGTAACGCACTGCTGCAATTCGACGTCAGCGATGCAACACGTGTCATCACCGTCCCGCTGGAGGATGTCTGCGGCCTTGGCCCCGGACCCGACGGGTTTGTATTCACCACCGGCACCGGGATCGTCGGGCAAGCGAAAAACGAACAGGCCAAAATCTCGGCACAGCCAGACTGCCAGTGGGACAATCATCTGATCCCAATTCGCACGGCCGTCTAAATTCGGCAACGCCCCGGTCTTCTATCGGCTGAATTAACCTTCGGCAGTTTCGTTCAGTTCCATGTGACCTTCGCTTTTGTTCAGGACACGACGCAGCATGGGTTCGAAGAATTCCAGCGGTTGAGTCGGATATTCGGGATCAAACGCCTTTTGATCGTATTCATGGCAGAAATAGCGACAATCCTCCCAATAAGGGCTGTCTCGGTACTTGTCACGGGCGTAACGGTCGCCGCCCAGGTGATGGTTGTAATAGTATCCTTGGAACACGCAGTGATGCTTGAGAATCCAATAGGTTTTTTCGCTGACGTAAGGCTTCATCATCGCTGCTGACAACTCGCCATGATTATACGGT
Source organism: Ruegeria sp. BC1 (assembly GCF_056539305.1). Taxonomy (NCBI): domain Bacteria; kingdom Pseudomonadati; phylum Pseudomonadota; class Alphaproteobacteria; order Rhodobacterales; family Roseobacteraceae; genus Ruegeria; species Ruegeria sp. BC1. The sequence continues at coordinate 50,808 of NZ_JBQFUT010000009.1, read as the reverse complement.
GACAGGATATCGCCAGTGTCATGGATCAGCGCGGCAACTACCAATTCTTCGTCCGCGCCATCCTCATAGGCGCGCGTAGCGGCCTGCAGGCTGTGCTGATAGCGGTTAACCGGATAGGGTGTCCAATCTTCGTCCAGCGACCGGATTGCATCCAGAATCCGATCCGGTAGCGCGGCATTATATGCCTCTTCATACTCCATCACAGCGTTCCAATCAGCCTTAGTGGCCTCTTCGAAACTGGTCCAGGTTGGTTTGTGGCTTTTGTCCAGCATGGCGCGGTCCTTTGGCTTTTCTGTTGGGATCAGGCTAGTGCAAGCACGCTGGCCTAAAAAATGAATTGATTTTATCACTACGATGAAAAAATACTTTCAACATGCAACTCAAGGCATTCGAGACATTTCTCTGCGTGGCCGAAACCGGTGGCTTTCACGCCGCCGCGCGCAAGCTGAATGTGACCCAAACCGCCGTCAGCGCCCGCATTCGGCAGATCGAGGAGGAAACCGGCAGGCCGCTGTTTACCCGTGGCGCCGGCGGCACCCGCCTGACCGAATTCGGGCGGCAATTTCGACCCTACGCCGAACAGATGCTGTCACTGTGGTCTTTCGCCTCGCGCGACCTGCCCGATCAGGCGCAGAACCGGGTCGCCCTGCGGCTAGGCGCGCAGCTGAGCATTTGGGACCCGTTGCTGGTTGATCTGGCCGTTCTGTTCGAACAACGCCTCGGGCAGCTTTTGCTGACGCTCAACTATGACCACGATCTGAACATGATCGACGCGGTCGCGACCCATGTACTGGACGCAGCCTTGACCCATGAACGGCCCGCAGACCCACGCGTGCAGTCGCTTGAATTGGATCCCGAGCGTCTAATTCTTGTGGAAACTCCCGCCACGGATAATCCTGTATTCGTAAATCTGGAACTGGGAGATATCTATCAGGATCACGTCCGATCCGCCGCGCGCAAAGCCTCGGGGCAGACAGTTTTTCTGGGCAATTGCATGATGGCTCTGCGCTACGTCCTGCGGCGAGGTGGGACCGGGTATTTTCCGGAATACGTCATCAGGGACCACCTGACCGAGGGCTTGATGACCCCCGTACTCGAAGCAACTGACCTGTTGCTGCCGTTATTTCTGGTAACGCGCCGAGATAGTGATGCCTTCGATGACGTTCTGAAGTGCCTCATAAATCTACGCGCCGAAGGTTAGGCCTGAGTCACCGCACCATGAGTTCCCCGCGCTTGCTTGCGTACCAAAGGCCGCCCGGCAACAACCAAAAACAGGCATGAGATCAAGATGCCGATACCCGCCGGCAGGTAGAGTAAAATCCACAGCCTGGAATCTGCGATTACGACAGGCGAGACAAACCCCCGTACACCCTCAAGCACGATCAGGATGGTGAAAGCTCCCAAGATCTGCGGCCACAAACCAAAGCGGGAAAAACTGCCCAGCATCAACGTGGCATACCCGGCCATGGCCACCGCGACACAGATGGCAATCCAGGAAAACCGTTGGTGCAATTCATCGACCAGCTCACCCTCGGTGAACTTTTCGGCAGAGATGATACTGTCGCGATCCTTCAGAAGTTCAATTGTAGGGATCGCTTCCAGGCTGCGCGCGGCCATGTCGCCACCGCTGGTCAATTCAGAGATGTCATAGGACGCGTCTTCAAACACGGTCGAAGATAATTTCCTGCCCTGTTCATCCAGACGCAAAGCAATCCCGTCCACCATCACCAGATGAATTCCAACATCATTATTGACCAGATAGGCGGTTTTCGACGAATAGCTGACAGGGTTCTGTGTGTCCCTCCGGTCCGAGACGAAAACCTCATGCAAGGTACCGTCCCGATCAATCCTGCCGATATAGACGGTGACCCCCTTTGTCGGGTGCAGGAACTCTCCCTCATTCAGCAACTGTGCTGTAACGTCGCCTGCCACCTCAGCCTGACGCTGTTCAAGCTGCTCGACCGAGGCGGGACGTAAAAAGACGCTGATGACGGCCATCATGACCCCTGCCACCAGACCAAAAAGAAATACGGCGCGCGCCAGTCGCCACGGGCTGGAGCCGGTGGCCAGCATCACCGTCAGTTCGCTTTCACGGCTAAGACGGTTGGTTGCATAGACGGCGGCCGCAAACACCGCCATCGGCATCACCGTTCGGATCAGGGTTGGCAGGGTCAGCGCAGTAAACTCCAGAAACACCATCGCCGATTGACCGCCGCTGATGACGCGATCGAACAGGCTGACAGACCGGGTGATCCAGAACACACCGACCAGAACCAAAGTGAAAAAGCCGAACAGAATCAGCAATTGCCGCAGGAAGTATCCATCAAAGCGCGACATGTAACCTCTACCCGTGTTCGTGATGCGCCGAACCTTATGCCATTCCGCAGCCATAGGAAACCGGGATTGACCGAGAGGCATCACGAGCGCCCAGATTAGCGCCTAAAGAAACATTAATTTTCGCTACAGGCGCGGTTCAGCACGGCTTCCAATCTAACCCTCAGAAACAGTCAATCATGCAAAGGAGGATGTTATGATGGCCTATGCAGACTTCATTACCGGAAACGGTATTTTTTCAAACCTCTTTGCGTCCGCTGAGGAGCGAAAAGCAAAACGCGAAAAGAATGCCGAGTACAAACGAAAACGCCAGGAAGTAGACAGGATGTCAGAGCGGGAACTGTTGGAACTCGGGTATTGCAGGCAGGATCTGCACGAGATGGTCTACCGGCATCATTTCAGCGGCTAGGCCCGAAATGGCACTCGGCGAGGTGCGCCCAAGAGTACCACGCCAGAGCGCCAATACGCACCGCAGTACAATTTAGAAATTTGAGAGAATGGCAGGGGCAGCAGGGTTCGAACCCGCGACCTACGGTTTTGGAGACCGTCGCTCTACCAACTGAGCTATACCCCTAAGGTGCGCCTCAGATAAGCCAGCCGCGCGGCGGACTCAAGAGGCTTTTTCAGTTTCCCCGCGACTATTGCATACGACAAACAAGTTGCGTGCCGCGACGAGTTCTATAAGACACGGTTTGGTCAGTACAAAGGACCCCATCCGTGAGTATCCGCACAAAGATTGCCGACAGCGAAGCCGTTCTGAACTGGGCGGCACGGCGCATTGCCAGCTATATCCGGATGGTCAACCGCAACACCCGATGGCAGCGTATCGGGTATGAAGAACTGGACCAGCTGGCGGAACAGGGCGAGCCGGTTATCGTCGTTCTCTGGCATCAACGCCTGGCGCAGTCGCCGTATTTCTTTCCGTTGGACAAGGGGCGTATCTGTTCGATCACCTCGTCCGCGCGGGCGGGCAGCATGGTGGGGCGTGTGCAGAAATTATTCGGCATGGACACGATTGCCATGGCCAGCAAAAAGCGCCACGTCGCCCTGTCACGCGAAGTGTTGGGCAAGATGAAGCAAGGCATCTCCATCGGCATCGCCGCTGACGGACCGCGCGGACCTGAGCGAGTGTTGTCCACCGTTCCACTGGTCTGGGCGCGCACCTCGGGCAAGCGGGTGTTCGGGATCACCTTTTCCGCCAAACACGGGCGCGAGGCGGGCACATGGGACCGGCTGCTGATGCCGCGCCCCTGGCGCAACGAAGGGGTATTCCTGTGCCGGGAATGGACGGAAACCGTGCCCCGAAAGGCCAGCGAGGAGGAAATTGAATCCCTTCGCCAAAGTCTTGAGCAACATATGAACGACATTACCGCCGAAGCCGACCGGATGGTTGGCCGTGAACCGTGGTCGCCTGCGGATTAACCGCCCCGCAGGCGCTGCATCAGGTAAACCTCTGCCCCCTCGGGGATTGGTTCCGTCAATCCGCTGGCAATGACCCGTCCATCGACGGCGATGGACACGCCCGCATCAACTGGCCCCTGAAGCTGCGGATGCACCTTCACCAGTTCCCGCAGCAACTCACCTGTGGTTTTGGCCTCGACCTCCACCACCTGCTGGCCCCCGGTCAAAGACCGGAGGCCGGACCAGAGGTGGACCTCAACCATTGTCCTTGAGCGCCGCCAGAATGCGGGGCGGCGACATCGGTAGTTCCTTCATCCGCACACCCGCCGCATGCGAGACGGCGTTGGCTATGGCCGCTAGAGGCGGCACGATGCCGGTTTCCCCAACACCCCGCACGCCAAATGGGTGACCCGGGTTGGGCACTTCGACAATGACAGTGTCAATCATCGGCAGATCGCTGGCTACTGGAATGCGATAGTCGAGGAAGATCGAGTTCTGCAGGCGCCCATCGTCGCCATAGATGTATTCCTCGTTCAGCGCCCAGCCGATGCCCTGTGCGGCACCACCCTGGTACTGGCCCTCTACATAGGTCGGGTGGATCGCCTTGCCAGCGTCCTGAATGACCGTATAGCGAGTAACGCTGGTTTTCCCGGTCTCCGGGTCTACCTCGGCATCAACAATATGGGTGCCAAAGGACACGCCCGCACCCTCGGGGGTAGCTTCAAAATGGCCCGAGATCGGGCCGCCAGTCGCACCCATATGGGCGGTGATATCAGCCAGCGGGCGCGGATCGAATTCGCCAGCATTCGGGCCCGAAGGCACGGCGCAGCCGTTTTCCCATTTTACCGCTTCGGCCGGAATACCCCAGCTCGCCGCTGCACGTTCGCACAGTTTCTCGACCGCATGTTTCGCCGCCTTGATCGTCGCCAGACCCGACGCATAGGTCACGCGCGAACCGTGGCTGACGTCGTTATAGCCCAGAGTCGCGGTATCAGCGATGGTGACGCGGATATTCTCGTAAGGGATACCCAATACTTCAGCCGCCATCAGCGCCATAGATGCCCGCGAGCCGCCAATGTCAGGCGTACCGACCATCAGCTGCGCCGAGCCATCCTCGGACAGGGCCAGCGACACGCTGGTCTCGCCACCATGGTTGAACCAGAACCCACAGGAAACCCCACGCCCCTGCCCCGACTTCAACGGGGCCGAGTAATGCGGATGCGCCTTGGCGGCCTCAAGCGTTTCGACCAGACCGATCCGTTCATAGGTCGGGCCATAGCTGGCCTTGGTGCCCTCATGCGCTGCGTTTTTTAGGCGCACGTCGATCGGGTCGAGGCCTAGCTTCTTGCACAGCTCGTCAATCACCGATTCCACCGCAAAGGCTCCCATGGGTGCCCCCGGTGCACGATAAGCCGCCTGCTTGGGCCGGTTGGCCATCACGTCATAACCAATCTGTTTGACGTTGGTCAGGTTGTAGGGCGCAAAAGCACACATGGCAGTCATGTCACCCGGCGCCCCCGGAAACGCCCCGCCTTGCAAGCGGAAAACGCCCTGCGCGGCGGAGATGGTCCCGTCCTTCTTCATACCGATTTTGATATCCATCGACGCCGATGAGGTCGGACCCGTGGCCCGGAACACCTCAGACCGGGTCATCACCACTTTGACTGGACGGTTGGCCTTGCGGCTGAGTGCCAGCGCAACGGGTTCGATAAACACCGTGGTCTTGCCACCAAAACCGCCGCCGATCTCGGACGCGGTGACCCGCAGTTGCGAAGTTTCGATCCCCAACAGCGCAGCACAGGTTTTCTGTGCGATCCAGTGGCCCTGGGTCGTGCACCAAAGCTCACCCTTGCCGTCATTGCCCAGCATACCCAGGCAAGCGTGCGGCTCGATGTAACCCTGATGGGTCGCCTCGGTGACAAAGCTGTCTTCGATGACTAGATCGGCTTCGGCAAAACCGGCTTCGACATCGCCGTGACCACTTTCGTGGTAACGAACGACGTTCGGATGCATCCCCTTGGGCACCGAATAATCCGCCGCCCCTTCGCGGATCACCGGCGCGTCGGGGGCCATCGCCTTATCTACATCAGTGACGTGGGGCAGCACCTCGTATTCGACCTCGATCAGCTTGAGCGCATCGCGGGCTGCCAAAGCTGATGTAGCCGCCACGGCTGCAACGGCGTGACCGTCATACAGTGCCTTTTCGCCAGCCATGACGTTTTCCAGAACATTCCAGAACTCGCCTTCCAGTCCAGGCTTGAACGGAACATCTGCAAAATCCGCGCGGGTCACGACGGCTTTGACGTCTTTGTGCGCCTCGGCTTTCGAAGTGTCGATCTTCACGATCCGCGCATGAGCATGGGGTGAGCGCAAGATCGCGCCGTGTAGCATACCCGGCGCATAGGCGTCGGCCCCAAACTTGGCGCGTCCTGTGACCTTGTCCAGTCCATCCGGGCGGTCCGGGCGGGTTCCAACGAAGGTGAATTGCGATTTACGATCGTCGAGTGCCATTACGAAGCCTCCCGCAGTTCTGCCGCCGTTTCCATCACGGCGCGGATTATCTTGTCGTAACCGGTGCAGCGGCAGAGGTTCCCAGCCAGCCAGTACCGGGTTTCCTCCTCGGTCGGGTTGGGGTTCTTTTCCAGCAGCGACTTGGCCGCCACCAGAATACCCGGCGTGCAGATGCCGCACTGAAGCGCAGCATGCTCGATGAACTTCTTCTGCAACGGATGCAGGACGTCGCCATCGGCAATGCCCTCGACAGTTTCGATCTGCTTGCCCTCGGCCTCGACCCCCAGCATCAAGCAGGAACAGACCAGACGGCCATCGACCGAGACCGAACACGCCCCGCAATCGCCGGTGCCACAGCCCTCTTTCGCGCCGGTCAGGTTCAGTTTGTCGCGCAGGCAGTCCAGCAGGGTTTCGCGCGCGTCGCAGAGATACTCGACGGTGTCACCGTTCACAGTCGTAGATACGTGAAACTTGCTCATGCGTTTTCTCCTTTGGCACGGGCATAGGCGATTTTCGCGGCGCGTTTGGCAAGAACTCCGGCAACCTCGGTGCGGAATTCGATGGTGCCGCGCTTGTCGTCGATCGGGTTGCAGGCGGCAGAGGCCGCAGCGGCCAGCGCCTCCAGCGCGGCATCGTCCAGAGTGCTGCCGATAATGGCATTTGCACAGTCTTCGACCAACAGAACGGTCGGTGCAACCGCCCCCAGCGACACACGGGCCTCGGTGATGGTGTCCCCGGTCAAACGCAAGTTCACCCCGACGCCGACAACGGCGATGTCCATCTCGGTGCGCGGAATAAACCGCAAGTAGGCGTCGCCACCATCATCACCGCGTGCAGGGATATGCACTGCAGAAACCACCTCGCCTTTGGCCAATGACGTCCTGCCTGGTCCGGTCGGGATATCCTCGACCGCAACCTCGCGGGTGCCATCGGGGCCGGTGACTGTCAGGGTCACACCCGCTGCCACCATCGCTGGAACGGAATCCGCTGCCGGAGAGCCGTTGCACAGATTGCCGGTCAGCGTCGCACGCCCTTGTACCTGGGTCGAACCGATCAGGTCCATCCCCTCAACCACGCCGGGCCAATCGCGGCCCAGTTCGGGATGCTCGCTCATCTCTGCGCCAGTGACCGCGACGCCCAGCGTCCAGCTGCCATTGGCGTTTTGAGTAATGTCGCTCACTCCGTCGATTTTCTTGATGTCGATCAGTGTATCGGGCGTCACCAGCTCTGAGCGCAGCTGCACCAGAACATCGGTGCCGCCGGCCAGAAAACGAGTGATTCCCGTCGCATTTGCGGCCAGAGCCGAAGCCTCGGCAAAGCTGGCGGGGCTGTGATAATCCATGAAAATACCTCGCACCTGTGGATCAGGATTCACTGGGGTTCGCAGGGGACGTTAGTGCAGCAACCGCATGGCGTCCATGGCTGGAACGACCAATTTGTTGATTTCAAAATGTCGTTTCCTGACCTCGGATCAAAGATCAAGCTCAATCACACTGTTCGGTTTGGCTGCACGGCTCTGACACAGGATGATCGCGTTTTTACGCTGCTTGTTGGACAACACGAAATCGCGATGTTCAATATCCCCGGAAATCACCCCACATTTGCAGACCCCGCAAATCCCGTCCGAGCATTTAACATCCACGTGAATGCCTGCCTCGTTCAATACCTGAGCGGCATCCTTGTCCTCAGGCACAGCCAGTTCGCGACCAGATTTCGCCAATTTCAGTGTGAATGGGTGGTTTTCATATTCAGGCTGTTCGGGCACAGAAAAATATTCCAGATGCCGCGCTTCATCGGGAAAGCCACACCGATCCGCTGCTTGAATGACACCATCCATATAGCGATCCGGCCCACAGGTATAGACATGCCACCCGTCCTGATAACCTGACAGGATCACACCCAGATCAGCGCGCGTGCCTTCATCCGAGAAATGGTAGTGCACGTGATCCGCCCACGGCATTGACGCCAGATCATCCAGATACCCGGCCTCGGCGCGCGTACTGGCGGAATAGTGAAGCTCGAACGGTTTGCCCAGCGCGTGCAGGCGATGGGCAAAGGCGATCATCGGAGTGATGCCAATGCCGCCGCCCATCAGGAATGTCCGCGTTGCCGTCTCAACCAGTTCGAAATGGTTGATGGGTTTCGAGATAAAGACCTTACGTCCCTCGCTGAAGATCCGGTGCAGCAAGGCCGAACCACCGCGCCCCTCATCTTCGCGAAGAACGCCGATTTGATAGGTGGTTCGGTCGGATGGGTCACCAGACATGGAATACTGCCGCAGGAATTCTGGCGCAACCAGCACATCCAGATGTGCCCCAGCGGTCCAATCTGGCAGAGGCGCCCCGTTCAAGGCCGAAAATTCATACTTGGTCACGTCTGTTGTCATCCGGTCGACCTTGGTCAATTCGACCCGCATCACCGGCGCATCTCCGGCGATTTGATAGCGATGCACAACGGACATATCGCCAGCCACCTTGCGGGCTTTGTATTCCTCGGCGGTCACCATCGCCTCATAGGCGGCAATCCCGGCTTCGCGGTCCATGGCAAAGGGATAGGGCCACGGGTGCGGGGCCAGATAGGCAGGATAAACAGCCAGCGTTTGGTCCTCGTATTTCAGGTCCAGATCGGTTTGCAGATCGCGCCGGTTCAGAGGGTGGGTTGTCGGACGATAGGCACCGTCCGGCTGCAATTCGATATCCCACCACCATTTCTTGGTGTCGTTCAACCCGCCGTTACCCACTGCATCATCGAGCCGCGCAAGTGCGGGAGCGGCTTGGGGGATATTCATCGCCGCCCACCGAAACGGGCGTTCCTTGAAGATGCCTTCGAGGTTCCACGGGCAGGTCTTCATACACCGCCCGCACATCGCCCCGCCCGGAGTGGTCACACGGTAAGTGGCGCATTTCTGGCTGTCGGATTTCCAAATCTCGTAGCCGTTGAACATCAGTTTCGGGCCGGCGGTGATCGCCCCCGAGGGGCATTCCCGCGCACATTTGTTACACGTCTCGCAAAAGCTTTGCAGACCAAAATCAATTGGCTTGTCATGCGCCATCGGCATATCTGTAGTCACCACGCCCGATTTCAGACGCGGCCCCAGATAGGGGTTAAGGATAACCTCTCCGATCCGACTGACTTCGCCGAGCCCAGACAGCAACAACAACGGCGGTTGCAACACTTCTCCATCCATCACCGTGTGTGCTTTGGCCTTGTAGCCGAGGTTGCGAATTTGCTGCGCGATCACCCCACCCAACAGCGAGAAACGCAGATAGGCGCGCATCGATTGGGCGACGCTTATCCAGTCATCACCGCTTGCGCCCTCCATCGTTTCATAACCCTGATCTATGATCATGCTGATGGCCTGATCATGCGGCGGTGTGATCTCCTCACCTGTGGCATCGTGGGAATACCAAGTCCAGTCGGGGCATCGGCTGAGGCCCACCGCGTCCACGCCAAGGAAATAGGTTGCTGCCTTGATATTTGCGGCATTTCGGTCTGGGCCCGTTGGCGGCAAAGCGTTCGCGCTTTCCCCATCCTGCAACAAAACAAACGCGCCCAGCGCCCGGCGTTGCGCGAAACTGGGGGCCGCTTTACGCACATAATGCCCGCCTTTTGCTGCGTCCTGCAGCGCCTTACCCATGTCCCCAAACTGCGCCCGCGCGAACATATCCGCGCGCTTCGGGACCCGAGCGACGTTTTCCTCGTCGATATAGGTGGTCGGAGTTTCGACCCGTCTGAGCCTCTCGAACGGATGCGCACCGTCCACATAGCGTCGTTTGGCGTAAGCGTCGCGGTTCAGCGCATTCTTGGCAAAGCCCGCCCCCAGCCACCATGCTGGGCCTTGCGTGTGAAACCACGGCTGCTGCGCCATAGGTTGCAACGGTCGATCATGTGCAATCTGCATTTCGGTCGTCACTGCGGCCAGACCGAACCGCTTGCCCAGCCAAGGGGCCACGGCATTCCCACCTTCGACAGAGACCAACCCCGCCGCCACTGCCAACCTGCCCAGATCGACGTCTGTGGACATCACAGAATGCGCCCGCGCGTCAAAGCCCAGCAGGCGGATATAATTCGCGATCACCACCGCATTCTCGGTCGCCAGCAGACAGGCGCGGTGGTCCTGAGCATCTGTGATCCACTCGGCACCGGGTTCATTCGGGTCGGGGTCGCGATTGTGTTCATACAGAAAGACAATTGCGTGCCGGTGCACATCCATGGGCCTGGGTTTGGCCTCCATGCTGTCCTTCAGATCGGCCATGATCAGGTCGATCCCAGACGCCAGCGTCTTGGTTTGGCGCGTTTTCAAAGCATGGGCCAGGCGGTCAATGTCGGGATTGCGGCGTGGCGTGGCCAGCAGCGCCTCGGGCGGCAGCGGACCGCACCCCATCATCGAGGCATCGTTGAAGTAGCCAAATGCCTTGAGGTGGTTGGCCCGCTCAACGGGGTCCACCGGAATCTCGGAGGCAACCGGGTTCACGAACCCGTCGCGGATGGTATCCATCATCGCCTGAAACTCGCCCATCGCATTGACGATGCTTTCAGGCGTTTCGGGCCGGTGAAAGCCGAGCGAACGCATCGGGGTGACCAACGACAAATCCGGCAACCGGTCTTGCCGGGCAAGCCGCTCCAACGGATAGGGGCCTTTGTGAACGGGCCGGTTCTTATCCGAGAAAAAGCGGATTCCCATCGCACACCTCCTGTTGCTGCATGTCACGTAATGCGCCGTGGACAGTAAATCCATTCATGTTTATTCATAGATGATATGAGAAAAACTGATTTCGCTGACCTGGACGGCAAAGTACTGCGCACATTTCTGACGATCCTCGAGGAAAGCTCGGTTTCAAAAGCCGCCGATCGGTTAGGCGTAACGCAATCTGCGATCAGCCACACGCTGGCCAAGCTGCGGCAGGTGCTGGGCGATCCTTTGTTCGTGCGCTCGGGCCAGGGCCTGACACCAACCGAGCGCGCCTTGTCCCTGAAAGAGCCGGTCCAACAAGTGCTGGATGGGATGCGGGCGTTGACCGATGATCGCCCGTTTGACCCTTTGTCCGAAGAAATCAGCATCCAGATTGCCACCAATGACCTGCCGCGAGAGCTGATCTTTCCCCCTTTGCTACGCGGGCTTCGGGCCGAAGGCGTTCGGCTGCAGTTGGGCTTTATCCCATCGGGCGTTCCCGACCCGGACCTGTTGCGCAGTGACCGGTGCCAGCTGATGTTGACCCCTCTACCCCCCGATGGGCCAGATATCTTTCAAAGGCGCGTGTTCAGTAGCCCGTTGATGGTGTTCTACGACGCTACTCGACGCAATCCCCCTGACAGTTGGGCGTCCTACTGCGACGCCGAACATGTAGAGGTGCGCTTTACGGACGGGCGCAGTTCCCGCGCCGTAATGCGGGGTGTGGATCAAAGCCAGATCCGCCCGCCTACAGTCACGCTTCCACATTTCAACGCGATCCCGGCTTTTGTTAAGGGCAGCGATCTGATCTCGACCGACACAGCGCTGATGAAAAACGGTCCGCTGGCAGGGCTGGACTGTGCACCTCTGCCGTTCCAGTGCGAGCCGGTTTCGATCTACATGGTCTGGCATCAGCGCTCGGCCAACGATCCGGCCCATCGCTGGTTGCGCGCACGGATTGAGTCCCTTGTGGAAGCGATGCAAAACTGACCACCCCGGCAATCTGTCGTCAAAACCGCGCCTTGAAGAAATGCGTCAGGGCAGCGCCGGTTTCGAAGTAAGCGCGGCGCAGACCGGTCCAGTTTTCATGATACTCCGGGACTGCAGGCATAGGCAGCAGAGAGGGGTCATCCCGCACCAGACTCTCGGCCATCATGCGGCCAAATACCGTGCCGGGTCCGATACCCCGTCCAGAATACCCATGTGCTGACAAGGCGTTGGGACCGATCTGGGTAATCTTGGGAATGTGATCCGAGGTCATGGCAATCCGCCCGTGCCACCCTTCGGCCAAAGAATGATCGGTCAGTTGCGGAAACAACTCCGCCAGCTTGCGCCTGATCCAGGCGGTGTGGGCAACGCGGCCCGCCTGTCCCAGATCCCCCATGGCGCCAATGACCAGCCGCCCTTCGGCATCCATGCGGAAAGAGGTCATGATCAATCCGGTGTCCCAACACCCCTCGCCCCCCGGCAGGATGCTCGCACGCAGATTGTCCGATAGTGGCGCGGTGCAGTACTGGAAGTAATAGACCGGCACATAATCAGGGGCGGTGGCCCGAAGGCTTTGGTGATAGGCATTGGTCGCCTGGATCACCGATCTAGCGCGGACATTGCCTCGATCAGTTTCCAGCACCCACATACCCCCGCTTTGCCTCATGGACTGAACCGGGCACCCGGTCACGATCCGAGCGCCGGCCTCAGCGGCAACGCGGGCAAGACCACGCACATAATTCAGCGGTTGGATCGTGCCCGCACGCGGATCGAACAGAGCGCCGTGGAACGCCTCACACCCCGTACGTTGGCCCGTTTGATCGGCGTCCAGCAGGGCAACTGGTGCACCGGTTTCGGTCAACTGGATGCGGCGGGCTTGCAGTCCCCGCAGCCCCGATGCGGAATGCGCACAGTGCAAGGTCCCGTTCCGCACCGGATCGCAGTCGATGCCATGCTGTTCTATCAATTCATACACATCACCAGGGGCCGCAGCCAGAAGAGCAATCAGCCGCTCCCCTACCTCTCGCCCCAGTTGAGCGCAAATTTCGTCTGGCGGCAGCCACAGACCAGCATTCACCAGTCCGACATTGCGGCCCGAGCCGCCGTGGCCGATCTCCTGCGCCTCCAGCAGGCAGACCGACGCCCCCGCTTGCGCGGCCGTCAGAGCAGCGGAACAGCCGGTATAGCCGCCCCCGATCACTGCCAGATCAACGGTGAGGTCGCCGTTCAGGGGGTGGCTTTCGACATGCTCACGGCAGGTCTTGCGCCAAAGGGACTGGTCGTGGTCGCTCAAATCGCACTCCTGGGAAACGAAGCGATCATCATGGGTGTGTCAGCCGGTTGCAAGCGCCCTTTGGTCGTCGCGGCCCATTGCGATCAGGAAGGGATGCGCCGCTTGCTGGGATTGAAACACAGCCTTGTCGGACATACCGCGCCAATCGGCCAGAACCAGTGATTGCGCGACTGCGCCGCTCAGGGTTGCGCCGGGGCCAGTGACGATGAACAGGTCCGGGGCAAACTCACGCGCAGCAGTCTGGATGGCGCGGGTGAAGTAATAGGCCTCGGTCACCTGATGGCCCAGCGTATACTCCCAAAGCGCCTGCGTATCCGTGGCGCCCGGCCACCAGATCTTGCCGCGCCCATCGATCAGAGGCCGTTGCGGTTGCCCGAACATCTCGGCCCCCAGACGGGCACGCCCTTCGGTCGCGACCGGGGCCTGCAATGCGGTGTGAAACGCCGCATGGTTGGGCAGCCGCATCGGAAACCTGTCCTGCACAACCGGATGCTGGGTTTCAAAAGCCTTTAAACCGGCTTCATTCCCGGCCAAAACCAGCATTCCGCCCAAGTCGATGGATAGTGCCAGATCGCACCCTTCGGTCCTGTTAATGCGGGCGACATCCGCCAACAACCCTGCCTTGCGAGTGGCATCATTCTTCCAGTTCTCAGCCGAAAAAGGATAGACAAGCTGCCCGCCGATCAACTGATCCTGCATCAGCGTGCCCATCGTATTCACCACGCGGAACCCATCCTGCGGCGACAGCGCGCCGCCAGCGGCCAGAGCGATGTACCACCCCATCGAATTGCCGGTAACAGCGACAATCTCGATATCCTCTGACACAGCCTGCACGTCAGCCAGCGAGGCCGCATAAATCAGAGGCGACGCCACATCCCCACGAGAATACTTGCTGACCGTGAACCTTTGGGTACCGTCCAATGCGGTCACAGCTTCCTGCCCGGCTTCAGTACGGATTGCATCGAAGCTGTAAAACAGATCCATTTGGTCTGCGTGATGGCGATGCAGATAGCCCAGTTCGGGTTTGTTATAGGTTCCCCGGCCCGGGCAGATCACAACGGCAGTACGGGTCATGCTTTGCCTCCGGTCAGGGTCAGGGCGGCTGCCACAATCCCGTCCTTCGACGGCAGCGGCGCGGCATAGGCCGGGCCAGTGGCAATAAAACAATCCTCAGCCGCAACACGTGCGGTCGGGGTGTCAGGCAGCTCTTCGGCAAAGAAGGTCATCAGTGCCTCGGATTGACTGCCGGTTCGGCGGCATTCGTCTACAATGAGCACGTGTTCGCAATCGCGGGTCGCCTCAAGCAGGGCCTCGGCAGGCAACGGTGCCAGCCAGCGCAAGTCAATGATGCGGCACTTGACGCCTGCTGCCTGCAACTCGGGCAGCGCTTGCCGCGACAAGTAGTGCCCATTGCCGTATGTGACGATGGCCAGATCGTCGCCCTGTCCATGCACCCCGATCTCACTCAACGCTATCCGCTGGTCCGGAGAGGGATAGGTCGTCATCCACCCCCCATCCTGCGCCTCGTGCAAATCCCGCATCGGGTAGAGGGCGATAGGTTCCAAAAACACCACCACCCGCTGTTCCTCACGGGCCAGCCGCACGCATTCCCGCAACATCTGCGCCGCATCCGCGCCGGTCGAGGGGCAGGCGATGATCACACCAGGGATATCCCGAAGCACCGCCAGAGAGTTGTCGTTGTGGAAATGCCCGCCGAACCCTTTCTGATAGCCCAGCCCGGCAATGCGCAGCACCATTGGGTTGGTGAATTGCCCGTTCGAGAAAAACGGCAGGGTTGCCGCCTCACCCCTGATCTGATCTTCGGCATTGTGCAGGTAAGCCAGGAACTGAATCTCGGGGATCGGAACGAACCCGTTATGGCCCATCCCGATGGCCAGCCCCAGAATGGACTGTTCATCCAGCAGCGTGTCGATCACCCGGTCTGGGCCGAACCGCTGCTGCAGTTTCTGTGACACACCATAGACGCCGCCTTTGCGACCGACATCCTCACCCATGCAGACGATTTCGGCATGTTCCAGCATAAGATCAGTCAGGGCCCAGTTGATCAGGCGGCTCATGGGCTGGGGGTCTTGCATGGCACGCAGGTCACCGCCGAATGCAGCGCTACGAGTTTCGGCATCAGGGCCGTTGGTCGGTTTGCAGGCGCGCTTGGGTGGGATCAGGCTGGCCATGACCTCATCGGCGCTGGCCAGATGCGGGCGCTGCGCCGCCTCAGCTGCAATGCGATCAGTGCGGGCGCAGGTATCCTGATAGATGCTCAGCGCCTCATCCGGCGACAACGCACTGGCCTGATCCAACAGACGCACCGAGTGCAGCAAGGGATCATTGGCCTCGTCGGCTTCGACCTCTGATTTTGATAGATAAGTGGTCGGTACATCGGCACCGGCATGCCCGTACAGGCGCACCGTTTTCAGGTGCAGGAAGGCGGGTTTGCGGCGTGTACGGACATACTCAGCCGCTTCTTTCGCCACAGCGTAAGTCTCATAAATATCCAGCCCGTTGGCCTGAAAATACTTAATCCCCGGCCGGTGTTCCATAGACGCCTGTATCCAGCCCTTCGGCGTTTTCACCGAAATGCCGATCCCATTATCCTCACAAACAAACAGCAGTGGCAGAGGCGTCGATTGCACGCTGGTCCAACCCGCCGTGTTTATCGCACCCTGTGCAGTGGAATGGTTGGCCGAGGCATCCCCGAACGAGCACATGGCGATGCCGTCCTCGGGCAGTTCACGATGTTCAGGGTCATGCCGCCGTGCCGCCCCCAGCGAATAGGCCGCGCCGACCGCCTTGGGTAAATGGCTGGCTATAGTCGAGGTCTGGGGCGGGATCATCAGAGCTTTCGATCCCAGAACCTTGTGCCGACCGCCTGAGGTCGGATCCTCCTTCGAGCAGGCAAAGCTGAGCAGCATATCCCACGCAATCTGCTGACCAGGGACCTGTTCCGCACGGGCAATCTGAAATGCAGCGTCGCGGTAGTGCAGAAAGGCGATATCGGTCGGGCTCAGGGCATGAGCCACGGCAGCCATACCTTCATGCCCCGACGAGCCGATCGTATAGAACCCCTGCCCCGCCTTCTGCATTGCACGGCTTGTGCGATCCAGCGCCCGACTGAGGACCTGCGACCGGAACAGGGAAACAGCGTCAGCATTTGTCAGCCCCTTGCGAGGCGACGGCCCATCCGGAAAATCGCGCCTTGCGACCCGATTCAGAAAATTTTCGTGAACGATCTGAGCGCGATCCATGGCCTGGTTCCTGATCTTTTCTGACGACAATCGGTTTATGGCATCACCGATAGGACGCCCCCTTTCATGCAGGTTTTGCAGGGTAGGGGCAAAGGAAACAAGCAAGCGATCCTGCTTAATTTACCTGAACCGCCATGCAGGTTCCTGACCGCAACCCAACAAAAAACCTATAGATGTATCGGGCTGGTGCGGTGGAAATACCAGTGATATTCCGTCCAAAAGGTATGAGGATTTGTCATATGGTCGCCCCACGTCGTTTTCTGCCGTCGATCCCTTCATTGCTGGCGCTCGAAGCCGTGGACCGGTTGGGCAGCGCTTCAGCCGCCGCAGAAGAATTGTCTCTGACTCAAAGCGCAATCAGCAGACAGCTCAAGTCGATGGAAGAACAACTGGGCGTGGACTTGATACAACGCAGCAAGATGCGGTTGCACCTGACACCGGCAGCGCAGGAATACGTGCAAGTTGCGCGATCAGCGTTGACCCAATTGGCGCAGGCTTCGCTGAAACTCAAGGCAAACCCGACCGGCGGGTCATTGAACCTGTCCATTCTTCCTGCTTTTGGGATGCACTGGTTGGCACCGCGTCTGCAGGGCTTTGCGCGCCGCCACCCCGAAGTCACAGTTAACCTCAGTACACGCCTGAAACCGTTCGACTTTGAAACCGAACATTTCGACGCCGCCATTCATTTCGGGCAAAAAGACTGGGCCGGGGTTAACTATCTGCCGATCATGCAAGAGGACGTGCTGCCGGTTTGTGCACCAGATCTGCAACCTGCAGGCATTGATGATATCGGCTGGCTGAAACAGGCCCCGCTGCTACATCTCGAGACACGCCCGGACGCCTGGGAAAGATGGTTCGCTGTGCAAGGGCACGACGTTTCTGGCGTACGTGGAATGCTATTCGACCAATTTTCGACCATGTTACAGGCAACCATTCACGGCTTGGGCGTGGCGTTGCTTCCGAGTTACCTGATTGGGGCGGATCTTGAAGCGGGGCGGCTCGTCCCTGCATGGCACGGACCGGGCGTGAGCCTTGGGGACTTTTACCTTGTGTGGCCCCAATCCCGCGCAGAACCCGAACCACTCAGATCATTCCGGTTGTGGTTGCAGGAACAAATTGACCAACCAACACGCCTTTAAATCCGGTCGATAGAAACAAATGCGCGGCTTTCAGCCTTGCGTCTTGCGGACAACGGGCGGGAGGATCACCGTCAAACTAGGCATCCAGCGACCGGGCAATGAGTTCCTTCATGATCTCATTGGTGCCCCCATAGATCATCTGAACGCGCGCGTCTGCGTAAAGACGGGCAATCGGGTATTCCATCATGTAACCGTAACCGCCGAACAGCTGAAGACACTCGTGCATGATCTCATTTTGAACTTCCGACCCCCAGTATTTTACCATCGATGCGGTAGAGGCATCCAACGTCCCCGCTTCGAGACGCGCGATACAGTCATTGACAAAACTACGCAGCACTTCGGCCTTGGTCTTGCATTCTGCAAGTTTGAACCGCGTGTTCTGGAAGTCCATCACCCTTTGGCCAAAGGCTTTGCGCTCTTGTGTGTATCTCACCGTTTCGGCGATGGCGAAGTCTATTGCGCCGAGTGCCATGATCCCGATGGTCAGCCGCTCCCACGGCAATTGTTTCATCATCTGATAAAAGCCGCTTCCTTCCTCGGGACCCAGTAGGTTGGTCATCGGAACTTTGACGTCTTCAAAGAACAGCTCGGCCGTGTCGTTTGCCTTCATACCCAGTTTCTTGAGGTTACGACCTTTGCGGAAACCTTCCGCACCTTCAGTTTCGACCGCAATCAAGGACACGCCCTTTGATCCCAGGCTTTTGTCAGTCTTGCACGCCACCAAAATCAGGTCCGCAGACTGCCCATTGGTAATGAAAATCTTAGACCCATTCAGCCGGTAGGAATTTCCGTCCTTGTCTGCACTCGTCCGAATGGCCTGCACATCTGATCCTGTTCCGGGTTCGGTCATGGCGAGCGCTCCGACCATCTCGCCCGAGGCCAGTAGCGGTAACCATTTCCTTTTTTGGTCCTCGCTGCCATAGGCGTTGATATAATGGATGACGATGGACTGGATTCCAAAGCCCCATCCGGAATCCCCGTGTGAGGTCTGCGCGTACATCGTTACCGCGTCGAACCCAATTCCACCGCCGACACCGCCATAAGCTTCGGGGATTGCACCGGCCATCAATCCCATCGCGCCGGCTTTGTGCCACATGTCCCGATCGACCACGCCGTTTTCAGTCCAGCGGTCGATATTGGGCACCAGTTCATCCTTCATGAACCGATCTGCCATTTCGGCAAACATCTGGTGTTCTTCGGTCACCCAACCGGCGGTCGAGGTAAAAAGCGACATGCAACGCCCTCCAATACTTCTTTCCGGTCAGGGTAGCTTTGGGATTTACGCAATCCAACGCTCTCACAGCGATGCAACGCAACGTTTTTTGGGCATTCAGGTCAGAACATCACTCACATGATCCTGCGAAGGCACCAGGGCATGACAATAGGCAACGCCACAAGATACCGGGGCGGGCACAAATCACTACGGGGCCGCGACGAGCGGAAAGTTTCCGGCACCCCCTTGACCTTCCTGTGACTGGAACCCTCATCTGAGGGGGGAAAGAATGCACAGGATGAGTCGGATGGCGACGCAGCGGACAACCCAACTTAAAATACTTGGTATGACATGCGCCTCTTGTATAAGACGCGTGGAGGCAACCTTGCGCGAAGTGCCGGGGGTGTCTGCTGCATCGGTCAATTTTGCCACCGAAACGGCGCAGATCACATATGACGGCCCGATGAAAGCGCTGGCGGAGGCCCTTAAACACGCCGGTTATCCGGCGGAGACCCGGCAAACGACCCTGAAAATAGACGGAATGACCTGTGCTTCATGCGTGTCTAGGATCGAAAAGGCACTGACCACCGATCCGGCCGTGATCGACGCACAGGTCAATCTTGCAACTGAAACCGCTCAAATCACCTTTTTAGAAGAAGCCACCACTCCGTATGCGCTGACACAACGCTGCACTGAGGCCGGATACCCGGCGCGCGTGGCAGAGAACGCAACCGCTGATGACACCAAACCTGACGACACCAAGAACCTGACGCGGGCTACTGTTTTTGCCGCAATACTGGCGTTGCCCGTGTTCGTGCTCGAGATGGGCGGGCATATGATCCCCGCCTTTCACCACTGGGTCCACACCACGATTGGCACGCAGACCAGCCAACTGATTCAGTTCGTTCTGACCACGGTGCTTCTGATCGGCCCGGGACGCGTATTTTACGCCAAAGGCATCCCCTCTTTGCTGCGTGGATCACCGGACATGAACGCGTTGGTCGCCTTGGGTACAGGGGCGGCTTATCTGTTTTCGGTCACCTCCACATTCGCGCCGCAGATTTTACCACAAGGCAGCGCCAACGTGTATTTCGAAGCTGCCTCGGTCATCGTGGTTCTGATCCTGCTGGGCCGCGTGATGGAGGCTCGGGCAAAAGGCCGAACCGGTGCCGCGATCCGCAAACTCGTCGGGTTGCAGCCCAAGACCGCACGGGTTGAGGTGGATGGCTCGTTTATTGATCGCTCCATTTCCGACATCGCGGTTGAAGATATTCTGCAAATCCGCCCTGGCGAGCGAGTGCCGGTGGACGGAGAGGTGCTGGAAGGCACATCTTACGTTGATGAAAGCATGATTACGGGCGAACCCGTCCCCGTAGGCAAGTCCCCCGCTGATCTGCTGGTCGGTGGAACGGTTAATGGAACGGGTGCGCTGCGTATACGCGCCACGCGGGTTGGCGCCGACACGGTACTGGCTCACGTCATCCGCATGGTCGAACAGGCGCAAGGTGCCAAACTGCCGATCCAAGGCCTGGTTGACCGTATCACCGCTTGGTTTGTGCCGGCGGTCATAGCAATTGCGCTGCTGACAATTGCGGCTTGGCTGATCTTTGGCCCAGCACCTGCCCTGCCGATGGCGCTGGTTACAGGGGTTTCGGTCCTGATTATCGCCTGCCCCTGCGCCATGGGTCTGGCGACGCCGACCTCGATCATGGTGGGGACCGGGCGCGCGGCTGAACTGGGCGTGTTGTTCCGCAAGGGCGATGCGCTGCAGCAATTGCAACAGGCCAAAGTCATCGCGCTGGATAAGACCGGTACGCTGACAATGGGCCGTCCTGAGCTGGAAAACGTTACCGCTGTGAACGGATTTAAGCGCGACCAGGTGCTCCGGCTGGCGGCGACGGCCGAGGCGCGATCCGAGCACCCGATCGCCACCGCTATCACCCGCGCGGGCCCGAAAGACCTGCCTGTCTTGTCTGAGTTTGAATCTCTCACCGGGTTGGGCGTAAAGGCCGTGGTTGAAGGGCACGACGTGTTGATCGGTTCGCCCCGCCTGATGGCACAGAACGGGATCGACCTGTCCGACCTGACGGCTGAGGCAGATCGACGTGCAACCGAGGGAGCAACACCCTTGTATGTAGCCATTGACGGTCAGGCCGCGGCATTGCTGACCGTATCCGATCCGATCAAGCCCGGCACGTGGCAAGCACTAGAGCGGTTGCATGCGAAGGGCCTGACACTGGCAATGGTGACCGGAGACAACGTCCGTACCGCACAGGCACTGGCAGACAGGCTGGGTATCGACCATGTCACGGCTGACGTACTGCCCGACGGCAAACTGGCCGCGATCACAGCGCTACGCGACCGGTTCGGTACGCTGGCTTTCGTGGGTGATGGCATCAATGACGCCCCGGCACTCGCGGCGGCGGATATCGGTGTCGCCATCGGAACCGGTACCGACGTAGCGATTGAAACCGCAGATGTGGTGCTGATGTCCGGTGATCTGCGCGGAGTGGCTAACGCCGTCGAGATCAGCCTTAGAACCATGCGAAATATCCGTCAGAACCTGGGCTGGGCGTTCGGTTACAACATTCTGCTGATCCCGGTTGCGGCTGGCATTCTGTATCCGTTCAGCGGCCACCTGCTTTCACCGGCTCTTGCGGCCGGGGCAATGGCTTTGTCGAGCGTCTTTGTCGTCTCGAACGCGCTGCGTCTGCGTCGCGTTCGGGTGAGCTTGCCCGAAAACGCGCAGTTCCCAAAACCCTATACGGTGACGTCATGAATATCGGAGATGTTGCAGCTCAAACCGGCTTGCCTGCCAAAACGATCAGGTATTACGAGGACATCGGCCTGATCAAACCTTTGCGCGACGACAATGGCTATCGCCGGTTCCGCGACAGGGACGTGCACAAGCTGAACTTTCTGGGCCGCGCCCGCGCATTGGGATTCACGATCGAGGATTGCCGCACTCTGTTGGCTCTTTACGAGGATGAAACCCGCGCCAGCGCCGACGTTAAAAAGGTCGCCCGCGCGCACATGGCGCAAATCGAGGCCAAAATTGCCGACCTCAACGCGATGCGCGACACGTTGGGCCATCTGATCGACGCCTGCGCCGGAGACGATAGGCCCGACTGCCCGATCCTGCAGGATTTGGGCAGTAAAAGCTGACGCGGGGTTGCTCTTTCGTCGAAGCTTTGCTTTGTCTCTGCCAGAAATTCCAGGCCGCTGAACGGGATGGGCGCCAGAAAGCAAAGGGGATCACCAAATGACAAAAGTCGCGTTTCTAGGTCTGGGTGTCATGGGTTATCCCATGGCCGGTCACCTGCAGGCTGCGGGCCACGATGTCACCGTCTACAACCGAACCACCCCCAAGGCCGAAGCCTGGGTGGCAGAACATGGCGGCGCAATGGGGAAAACGCCGGAAGAGGCCGTCAGGGGTGCCGATATTGTCCTTGCCTGTGTCGGCAATGACGACGACCTACGCCACATCTGCACCGGCGAGTCTGGCGCGTTTCAGGGTATGTCCGAAGGCACGATCTTTGTCGATCACACAACCGTTTCAGCGAAGGTAACCTACGACCTGTATCGCACCGCCAAGGCACGGGGAATTGCCTTTGTCGATGCCCCGATTTCCGGCGGCCAGTCAGGTGCCGAAAACGGGGTTCTGTCGATCATGTGCGGCGGCGATCAGGCGGCCTATGACACGGCCGAGCCAGTGATGGAGGTTTATTCGAAGATCTGCCGGCGGATTGGTGAGAGCGGTGCCGGGCAACTCACCAAGATGAGCAACCAGATCGCCATCGCCGGGGTGGTACAGGGCCTGAGCGAAGCGCTACATTTTGCCGACAAGGCCGGGCTGGATGGGCGTGCCGTGGTCGAGGTGATCAGCCAGGGCGCCGCTGGCAGTTGGCAGATGGTAAACCGGCATGAGACGATGCTGGACGACCATTTCGACTATGGCTTTGCAGTGGACTGGATGCGCAAGGATCTTGGCATCTGTTTGGATGAGGCCAACGACAACGGAGCGTCTCTGCCTCTGACCGCACTGGTCGATCAGTTCTACAAGGATGTTCAGAAGCTCGGCGGTGGGCGGTGGGATACATCCGCGTTAATCAAGCGTTTGCGCGCGCTGGACTGATGGCACAGGGGGCTGTCCGCCCCCGTCTTGAGCTGCTCGCCGCTTCACCTTGAGGATTTTTTGGCTGGGTGCAGGGGTTCCGTTGAGAGAAGGACAGGTAATCGCATGGGCGATATGATTGCATTTTGGGCGGGTGCTTTGCGTGCGCATTGGGGGCTGGAGGGTCAGCTGACGCGGCTGGATGGGGAATATGACCTGAACTTTCTGGTCCGGGCCACCAACGGTCAGGATTATGTGCTCAAGGTCATGCGCGCGGGCTGCGAGGTCGGGCTTGTTGATCTGCAGGTCAAGGCGCTGGAGCATATCGCGTCCGAGGCGCCGGGGCTGCCCTTTCCCAAGGTGTTTCCTGATCTGAACGGCGCGCTACTGGCAGAGATCCCGGATCAGCAGGGCGAGACCCGGCTGGCGTGGTTGCTCGAATGCCTGCCAGGGCAGTGCTACGCGAGAGTCGCGCCCAAATCCGAGGAATTGATCCTGAAGCTGGGCCGGGTGCTGGGCGCAACGGACCGGGCGCTGGAACGCTTTGCCCATGACGGGCTGCACCGTGCAGAGTTCAAGTGGGACCTGGTGCAGGCAGGCTGGATCGCGGATCGGCTGACCGCGATCGCCGATCCGGCCCGGCGGGCGCTGCTGTCCGGTATTTGTGAGGCGTATAAGGCGATCTCGGGCCAGCTGGCAGGGATGCCGAAGCAGGCGATCCACAATGACGCCAACGACTATAACATTCTGGTCGAGGGTGAGCTGGGGGAACGCCAGAGTGTTTCCGGCCTGATTGATTTGGGCGACATGTGCGCGGCGCCGCGCATCTGCGATCTGGCGATTGCCGGTGCCTACATCGTACTGGATCATCCAAAACCGGAACGCGCGCTGGCGGCATTGGTGCGCGGCTACCATGCGTCCAACCGGCTGCGGGCGGATGAGATCGATCTGATCTGGCCCCTGTTACGGATGCGGCTGGCGGTGTCCGTCGTCAATTCGACGCTTACGGCGGCTGAGAACCCGGATGATCCTTACGTCACGATCAGCCAGGCCCCCGCGTGGCGGTTGCTTGAGAACGCCACCCTCAATGGTGACCTAATGTCCGCCCGCCTGCGCGCGGCCTGCGGGCTGCCGGTCACCGATGGGGCGGAGCGAATTCACGCGTATCTTTCGGAGCATCGCGGCCAGTTCGCGCAGATGTTTGGGCAGGACCTGACCGATACGCCGATGGGCTCGCTGTCGGTCGAGAACTCGACCTGGCCGCAGAACCCGTTTCACATGCCACTGGATGAAGCCGCCCGTGTGGGTGAGGAATTCGGCGACGACCTCTGGCTGGGGTATTACAACGAACCGCGCCTGATCTATGCCGAGCCGGGGTTCCGCAAGGGGCCGTGGAAAGCGTCGGATCGGCGCACGGTGCATCTGGCGGTGGATATGTTTGCCCCGGCGGGCACGGTTCTGCACGCCCCCATGAGCGGCCGGGTCGAGACCGTGGAAAACCGCACAGCGCATCTGGATTATGGCGGCGTGGTGATCCTGCATCATGAGACACCCGAGGGCGATCCGTTCTATACGCTTTTTGGTCATCTGGACCCCGAGGTCTGCGACCGGCTGAGCCCCGGCGACCCGGTGGCGCAGGGGGCGGCTTTTGCCCGGCTTGGCGATGCGACGCAAAACGGCGGCTGGGCCCCGCATGTGCATTTCCAGCTGGCGCTGACCACGAACGGCATGCAGGCTGACTGGCCCGGCGTCGCCGACCCCGATGAGCTGGAGCTGTGGCACTCCGTCTGCCCCAACCCAGCGGCGCTGCTGAACCTGCCGGATGACAAGGTGTTCTACCGGCCGACCGACAAACAGGTGATCCAGCAAGGGCGGCACGCCCATTTTGGCGGCAATCTCAGCCTGACCTATGACGATCCTGTCATGCTGTTGCGCGGCTGGAAACACCACCTGTTCGACGAATGGGGCCGCCCCTATCTGGACGCCTACAACAACGTCCCGCATGTGGGCCATGCACACCCCCGCATTCAGGCGGTGGCCGCCGATCAGCTGAAACGGATGAACTCGAACACCCGCTATCTGCATCCGGCACAGACGGCGTTTGCGGATAAGATTCTGTCGAAACTGCCGGACCATCTCGAGGTTTGCTTCTTCGTCAATTCCGGCACCGAGGCCAATGAGCTGGCGTTGCGGCTGGCACGCGCGCATACCGGGGCCAAGGGGATCGTGACACCGGATCACGGCTATCACGGCAACACCAACGCCGCCGTTGCGATCTCGGCCTACAAGTTCAACAAGCCGGGCGGGGTCGGTCAGGCCGACTGGGTGGAACTGGTCGAGGTCGCCGACGACTATCGCGGTTCGTTCAAACGCGACGACGCGGATCGCGCCCAGAAGTATGCCGATCTCGTGGATCCTGCGATTGTCGCGCTGCAGGACAGGGGTCAGGGGCTGGCCGGATTTATCGCCGAGACCTTCCCTTCGGTCGGTGGTCAGATCATTCCACCCAAGGGCTATCTGCCTGCTGTCTATGAAAAAATCCGCGCGGCCGGCGGCGTGTGCATCGCAGATGAGGTGCAAACCGGCCTTGGTCGGTTGGGTGAGTACTACTTCGGATTTGAACACCAAGGCGCGCTGCCCGATATCGTCGTGATGGGCAAACCGATCGGCAACGGCCATCCGCTGGGTGTGCTGGTCACAACCAAAGAAATCGCCGAAAGCTTCGACAACGGGATCGAGTTCTTCTCGACCTTTGGCGGTTCGACCCTGTCCTGCCGGATCGGCAAAGAGGTTCTGGATATCGTCGACGACGAAGGCCTGCAGGACAACGCCCGCGCCATGGGCGACCGCCTGATGGACGGGCTGCGCCGGATCGAGGCCGACTTCGGCAGCGTAGGCGATGTCCGCGGCATGGGGCTGTTTCTGGGCGTCGAACTGATCAACCCGGATGGGTCCGAGGGCACCGAGATCTGCAGCTACGTCAAAAACCGCATGCGTGACCATCGAATCCTGATCGGCAGCGAGGGGCCAAGGGACAACATCCTCAAAATCCGCCCGCCCCTGACCATCGAGCCCGAGGACATCGACATGATCCTCTGGGCATTACGAGACGTACTGACAGAGGTCGGTGATTATGCTCCGGCCAAAACCTGCGATCACAAGCACACAGGATGCGGATGCTGTTGAAATGTGACCCCGGCTGAGTGTGCCGGGGTCTAATCCGCGCTGATTAGTGCAGCACGGACGAGGGGGTCTGATGTCCGGTGGACGGCAGCGGGATCGTCGCTGTCATGCGCCGTAGCGCCAACCCAAGTTCTTCTGACAACACGGCCAGCGCGGGCGCGAAATCCGGGCGCACAATTAGCGAAGCCATCATCATCGCATCTTCCCGCGCCCCTTCGGAGGCCGCCGCAATCATCTGGGCAAAGCAGTTTTCGTCCGCGCCAAGACAGGAACACCCCAATCCGTGACGGATCAGAGGGCGCCGACCGTGATTGGCGCAAAGTGAACACAACCGATCAAGCGTCAGCATTGTAGCGCTACCGATATCCGCGCCCAGTGCGATTTCGAAATCGCTTGCTGCGTCCGCCTGACCGTTCGCGCCCTCACTCCAGAGACGCAGATACATCACAGCACCTGCTTCCACCGGGCTCAGGTCAGACAGACGACCGACGGCCGCCCCGCCGCGAGAAGATGGTGCGTTCATTTCGTAAGGATCAGTTTACCCGCGCGGGTGATGCGCAGAGTGTAAAGCTGGTCGCCCAGCTCAATATGGGCAAGGTTGCCGCCATTGGTCAGATCTTCGGCCTTATGGGCTGGGAGCATGGACACCGCGTAGGACTGGCCGGGATTCGGATTCTGCATGTTCATCAGGACAACTCCAGAGGTTCTAGGGCGAAAGCCTTAATCTGTTCGCGTTTTCAATGATCTGGCTGACCCGCAGGTGGGTTGGCTGACAACTTGCGCTTTAATCTGATTAATTTAGTCAGGTATGTCAAGCCCCCTTCTGCCGACTTCTCAAAACCAGAGTAATTGCCTCCAAAATCCTCACACGGTACGAGTTGCGCAGGATATAAACCACAAGGGGCAGCCAATGAGCGCAACAATCATGTTTGATCTGGACGGAACACTGGTGGACAGCCTTCCGGACATTGCCGCAGCCGCGAATAGAATGCTGGAGGATGCCGGTATCGCACCTCTGCCGCAGGATCAGATCAAACAATTTGTTGGCAAGGGTCTGCCTAACCTAGTAACGTGTGTGATCGACCATTACGACCTGTCAATGGATCGACATAGCGATCTGACCCAGAAAACATTGGCCCATTACAACGCCGCCCCCACTGACAAAACGGTGGTCTATCCGGGTGTATCGGACGCGCTGAATCAATTGCGCGACATGGGCTGTGTACTGGGTATCTGTACAAATAAGCCCGAAGCCCCAGCGCGCCACGTGCTTGAGGCGCTGGGTCTGGCCCCTCATTTTGACGTCGTCCTTGGCGGAGACAGCCTAAACACCCGCAAGCCCGACCCCGCCCATCTTAAGGCCAGCTTTGCCGCTGTCACCTCAGTCGGCCCGCAGATATTTGTCGGAGACAGCGAAGTTGACGCAGAAACCGCGCAGCGTGCGCGCGTCCCGTTTCTTCTTTTCACGGAAGGTTACCGAAAATCGCCAATCGCCGATATTTCGCACACCGCCAGCTATAACCATTCCTCGGAATTGCCTATGCTGGTGACCGACGTCCTGACATCCCTTCAGGGCACCAGCTAAGTTCAAACGGGGGTGTTTGAAATGAATATCCGCAGGTGACTGAGGGGCCGGCCGAGGGGGTAAGTAGCCAGCCCCTCACAGGGGAAAAGTGGTATGGTCCGTAGTGACCCTTTCGATAACTCAAAGCTAGCGGAAGGCACGTAAACCCGAAATTGGGGGTTTCCCGTAGAGGCCCGGACACCCTTGAAATCACTGTTAATTTTTTTGCTGTTTTTGGTCATCCAGTATCTCCGCACCCTGCGATTGGCTTTTGGCGATGCGATCCAGGCTGGCAGGCACTGAAAAAACGAAAGGCGGGGGACATCCACCCCGCCTTTCGCCCCCCTTCAAATTATCTGCAGATACAGCAGATCCGGCGCGCCTCAGATCGCCAGATATTCTTCGCGCAACTGAGTATTTTCCAGCACTTCGTTTGCGGTGCCATCGAACACGATGCTTCCTGTATCAAGGATGATGGCTCGATCGGCCAGTTCCAGCGCCCGGACCGCGTTCTGCTCGACGATAATCGTGGTCATGCCCTGTTGCTTGACGTGGATCAGCGTTTTTTCGATCTCGTCCACAATGACCGGAGCCAAACCTTCATAAGGCTCATCCAGCAGCAGAACTTTGATATCCCGCGCCAGTGCCCTTGCAATCGACAGCATCTGCTGCTCCCCGCCAGATAGGGTGACGCCTTCCTGCTTGCGCCGCTCACCCAGTCGCGGAAACAGTTCGTACAGCCGCTCTAAGGACCAACCGATAGGTGGCGCGATTTGGGCGAGTTGCAGATTCTCTTCAACCGTCAGACCAGGAATGATCCGCCGATCTTCAGGCACCAGCCCCAGCCCGGCTGCTGCGGCCTCATAGCTGGTCATTTTGTGCAAAGGTTGATGGTCCAGCCAGATTTCCCCATGCCTTACTTCGGGATCGCTGACCCGCGCAATAGACCGCAGCGTCGAGGTCTTACCCGCCCCGTTGCGCCCCAGCAGCGCCAGGATTTCACCTTCGTGCACATTAAAGCTGACGCCCTGCACGATATAGCTTTCGCCGTAGTAGGAATGCATATCCCACACCGACAAAAAGGCAGGAGCGGTGCTGGCCCGGTTAGCGTTTTTTGAAAAGTCAGGTTTTTCGTTCATATCTTACCCTCACGCAGCCTCGCCCAGATAGGCCTCGCGGACCTTTGGGTTGCCGCGGATGTTTTCCGGAATGTCTTCGACCAGCGGCGTACCCTGCGCTAGAACGGTGATGCGTTCCGCCAGGCTGAAGACGACGTGCATGTCGTGTTCGATGATCGCAATGGTGATGTCGCGCTCGTCCTTGATCTGTTTCAGCAGGTCGATGGTGTTGTTGGTATCGGCCCGCGCCATACCCGCCGTGGGTTCATCCAGTAGCAACAGACGCGGATTCTGGCTGAGACACATTCCGATTTCCAAACGTCGCTTGTCGCCGCGTGACAACGAGGCCGCGTTCATCTCGCGCTTGTCGGCCATGTTCATCTCTTCCAGCATCGCTTCGGCCTGTTCCACAACCACCTTTTCGTTAGCGATAGTCTCATAGGCATGCATGCGGAAGGCCCCGTCGCGCATTGCAAAGATCGGGATCAGCATGTTTTCCATCACCGTCAGCTCAC
The DNA here is from genome assembly GCF_056539305.1 of Ruegeria sp. BC1. Lineage (NCBI taxonomy): Bacteria > Pseudomonadati > Pseudomonadota > Alphaproteobacteria > Rhodobacterales > Roseobacteraceae > Ruegeria > Ruegeria sp. BC1. The sequence goes on along the minus strand of NZ_JBQFUT010000009.1, from coordinate 21,500 downwards.
CGAAAATCTCGGGTGTCTGAAACACGCGGCTGATGCCCATCTGGTTGATCTGGTACGGCTCCAGCCCCAGAACCGAGTTGTTGTCGAACAGCACAGACCCGGTGTCTGGCATCAGCTTGCCCACCAAACAGTTCAGAAGCGTCGACTTACCTGCACCGTTGGGGCCGATAATCGCGTGAACCGAGTTTTCTTCGACATTAAGGTTAACATCCGTCAGCGCCTTGAGGCCACCAAAGCGTTTGCTGACATCTTTGACTCGTAGAATTGCCATGGTTGCCCCCTATTCCGCCGGCTCAGTTTTGCCCGACGGCGCGTCGTCGGATTTTGTTTTCTTGCGCTTGAGCCAGTTCAGCAGTCGCTGCCCGCCTTCAACCAAACCGCCCGGCAGGTAGATCACCACCAGCATGAACAGGATACCCAGTGTCAGGTGCCAGCCCTTGCCAATGAACGGGTGGATCAAGAACACCACCGCGTCCTCCATCCCGTCCGGCAGGAAACTGAACCAGCTGTGCAGGACGTTGTCGTTGATTTTCGAGAAGATGTTCTCGAAATACTTGATGAAGCCTGCACCCAGAACCGGACCGATCAACGTGCCGGTGCCGCCCAGAATGGTCATCAGAACAACCTCACCCGAGGCGGTCCACTGCATCCTTTCGGCCCCGGCCAGAGGGTCCATCGCTGCCATCAGGCCACCGGCCAAGCCAGCATACATGCCCGAGATCACAAAGGCCGCCAGAGTATAAGGTTTGGAATTCAGACCCGTGTAGTTCATCCGCTGCTGGTTCGATTTTACCGCACGCAGCATCACGCCAAAGGGCGAGCGGAAGATGCGGATCGACAGATAGAACACGATCATCAGGATCACTGCACACATATAGTAACCGGCGTTAAAGTCGAAACTCCAAGCGCCCACATCCATCGTATAGGTCGCCCGCATCGGCAGGCCGAACAGGTGCGGTAGGTCGGGTGCGTTTGCGCCCTGCAATATCTGTGGATCGTCTGCGTAAACCTGTAGCCCGGTCTCCCCGTTGGTCAGGTTGAACTTGGGGTTCGACAGCACCGAATAGGCCAGCGCAAAGCTCATTTGTGCAAAGGCCAGCGTCAGGATTGAGAAGTAAATCCCAGACCGGCGCAGGCTGACAAAACCGATCAGCAAAGAAAACAGCCCGGCGACCACAACGCTCAGCGCGATGGCCGGGATGACGTTATAGCTGAGCAGCTTGAACATCCACACCGCCGAATAAGACCCCACGCCCAGAAACGCCGCGTGGCCAAAGGACAGGTATCCGGTCAGGCCGAACAGGATGTTGAATCCGATAGCGAAGATTCCGAAGATCACGAAGCGTTGCATCAGATCCGGGTAGCCCGCATTGAACTGCGCCATGGCGCTGCCCTCGGGGAACGGGTTCAGGATGAAGGGTGCCAGCAGGGTCAGGATCGCAACGATGATCAGCAGGCTGGAGTCTTTTTTGTTCAGTCCCAACATTGATTATTCCTCCATCACGCCTTTGCGCCCCATCAGCCCGCGCGGCCGTGTCAGCAGCACGATGATGGCGACAAGGTAGATGATGATCTGATTGATGCCCGGTATCGTAGTGGTCGCCCAGGTGGTCGAGGCGAAACTTTCCAGAATGCCCAGCAGGAACCCAGCGAGCACAGCACCGGGCAAAGAGCCCATGCCGCCCACAACAACCACGACAAAGCTGAGAACCAGAAAGTCCATGCCCATATGGTAATTCGGCGGGTTAAGCGGCCCGTACATCACTCCGGCCAGACCGGCCACGGCGGCAGCTATGCCGAACATGATGGTAAAGCGGCGGTCGATGTTGATGCCCAGCAGACCCACGGTTTCCCTGTCCGCCATCCCGGCCCGAACGACCATCCCAAAGGTGGTGAATTGCAAGAACGAGAATACCGCACCGATAATGCCTACCGCAAAGCCGAAATAAACCAGACGCCAGATCGGATAGATGATCGCGTTGGGATCGAATCCGACCATTGTGCCCAGATCGACCGACCCGCTCAACGCGTCAGGCGGCGGGGTCTGGATCGGGTTCGCACCAAAGAAGTATTTGACGATCTCTTGCAACACGATGGCAAGGCCGAACGTGACAAGGATCTGATCGGCGTGGGGCCTTTTGTAGAAATGCTTGATCAGCCCACGCTCCATCACATAGCCAACCAGAAGCATGATCGGGATCGCAAACAGGATGGCTAGCGGAACAGACCAGTCGATGATCGTCGCACCAACCTCGGGGCCAAACCAGGCCTCTACATAGGGCGTTTCGACCTTCAGCGGATTGCCCAGAAAATCGGTCTGGGTTTCGTCGATCGTCTCAAAGCTCAGGTTCAGCAGCTTTTGCAAAGTCACGGCGCAGAATGCCCCGATCATGAACAAGGCCCCGTGGGCAAAGTTCACGACCCCGAGCGTGCCGAAGATCAGCGTCAGCCCCAGCGCGATCAGCGCATAGGCAGACCCCTTGTCCAGACCGTTGAGAATTTGCAGTAGGAAGGCGTCCATTGGCCCCACCTCAAGGTTTAGTCAGCGTTTTATTGAGTGGTCGGGACCGGACCCGCAGGCCCGGCCACGAGGGGTCTGGCCGCCGGTTTCGGCGGTCAGACTTCAGCCAAAGGCCTTAAGCGCCCGGATTGCACTTGCCGAGCTCGCCACCGGCGAACATTGGGTGCTCCGGATCGTACTCGACCTGTGCACGCGGCGTAATCTCGACGATTTCCAGCGTGTCATACTCGTTGGTCGGGTTTTCGTTGCCACGCACAACCAGCACATCCTTGAAGCACTGGTGATCGGCGCCGCGATACCAGGTCGGACCGTTGCCCAGACCGTCAAACTCGAAGTCCTCCAGGGCCTCGACAACACCGCAGGGGTTGAAAGTACCCGCACGCTCAACGGCGTCTGCATAGAGCAGTGTCTGCGCATAGCAGGTTTGGGCCGAGTTCGACGGCGGCTTGCCGTATTTCTCACCAAAGGATTTCACGAAGGCCTTGGTGCCCTCATCCTGCAGCTGCCAGTTCCAGTTCATCGACCCCAGAACGCCCTTGATGTTCTCGCCCGCACCAGCGGCCATCAGCTCGGAATAGAGCGGCACGACAATCTTGAAGTCTTTGCCGTTGGCCACTTTGTCGAGCAAGCCGAACTGGATCGCGTTGGTCAGCGAGTTCACCATGTTGCCGCCGTAATGGTTCAGAACCAGAACATCAGCACCAGAGTTCAGAACCGGTGCGATATACGACGAGAAGTCCGTTGACGCGAGTGGTGTCTTGACCGTGTTGACCGTTTCCCATCCCAATGCTTCGGTCGAAGCGACGATCGACTCTTCCTGGGTCCAGCCCCAGTTGTAGTCGGCGGTCAGGTGATAGGCGCGGCGCTCGTTACCCATCTCAGCTGCAAGCACCGGCGCAAGGGCTGCACCCGACATATAGGCATTGAAGAAATGGCGGAAGCCGTTGGCCTTTTTATCTTTGCCTGTGGTGTCGTTGGCGTGGGTCAGACCCGCCATGAAAATTACGCCAGCCTCTTGGCACAGGCCTTGAACCGCAACGGCCACGCCCGAGGACGAACCGCCATTGATCATGATCGCGCCGTCTTTTTCGATCATCGACTTTGCCGATGCTCGCGCAGCGTCCGATTTGGTCTGGGTGTCGCCGGTGACGAACTCTACCTTCTTACCGAGGATGCCGTTCCCCTGCAGCGCCTTGGACGAGAAGGTGTTCAGGCATCCGCCATCGCCTTCGCCGTTCAGATGCTCGACCGCTAGCTGTTGCGCCAGCAGCTCATCGTTTCCTTCTTCGGCGTACGGTCCGGTTTGAGGCACGTTGAAGCCCAGAACAACCGAGGACCCAGTAGGTTCATTGGTGAACGCAGCAGCCGACGAAGCCGTAAAGATCGTAGGCAAGGCCAGGCCGGTGCCTGCGACGGCACCAGACTTCAGCACGCCGCGGCGTGTGACAGATTTCTTAGTCATTAATTCCTCCCATTTCCCTTTTATCCGTCCCTCTGGCTCCTCTTCCAGCGAACGAAAACGCAGTTATGCGTAAATTTGAGTATGGAGGGGGTACTGAAAAATCAGCAATAACCTATTCAAAAAGCGGCAATCTTATGTAAACAAATCAACATATTTTTCGAATTTTTGTAAACTTACTTCGAATACTATTTTACTAATCACTGAAAGCTTTAGCTTTTCTTGTAACGCATGTGTTCGGAAATAGCAGGCGAGTTTTAAGGTCACTGATCGCCTATTAAGCGTTCCAATCCAGAAACGACAAGTGGCTCATCCACCGGCCGTCATCTGGACAGTGGTCCTTTGTAAATCTTGCCCACCTGCAAGTTTCGATCTGAGACTGCGCTGAAGAATCTGTTCGCTCCGAGGAATGATGGATCAACCATAAACTCACACGTCCTGCAGGAGGCAGACCCCGCCCCCTGCAATCGCAGTGATCGGCGCTAATCCCGATTGCCTGAATTCAGGGCGCATCTATGGCACAGGGGACCTCATCGGGACTATCGCCCGGCAGCGCCCCCGTGATGGTGCGCAACATTGGACCCAGCACGGGATACCTGAACGTAAACCCGTGGTCCGCCAGGCGTTCGGGCACGACCCGTTGACCACCCAGCATTGTCTCGCGCCCCATATCGCCCAGCGCAGCAGTCAGCAGCCACTTGGGGAAACGCAAAACCGCAGGCCGGTTCAACGCTTGGGCCAAAGCTTGCGTGAACTCGGAATTGCGCACGGGGTTGGGGGCGGTTGCATTGACCGGGCCATTGATACCGGGTTGTGCGATCGCAAAGGCTATGACGCGCACCAGATCGTCGCGTTCAATCCACGACATCCATTGCTGGCCGCTGCCCAAAACACCACCGCCGCCAAACTCGAACGGGGTGAGTAGCTTGGCAAGCACTCCTCCCTGAATACCCAGGACCAAGCCAATCCGTAGCAAGATCACACGTACACCCTGCTGCGCGAGGCCAATTGTCGACTGCTCCCACGCTTCACAAACGTCATGAACAAAGGCAGGTTCAGGCCCATCCGCTTCGGTCAAACTGATGTCCCCGCGCAGGCCGCACCACCCAATGGCCGAGCCATTGATCAGGCATTCCGGCTTGTGATCCAATCGCTGCACCAAGGCTGCCAACGCCCTGGTCATATCCACGCGAGACCCGATGATTTTGCGCCGTCGTTTGGCCGTCCAAGGCCCTCCCGCCACAGGTTCGCCCGCGAGATTGACGAGTGCATCGAAGCGATCCGCGTTGTGTATCTGGTCAAGCGTGGAAATAACCCGCACCGGCTTGTACAGCGTGTCCGCTTTGCGAGGATCACGCGTCAGCACAGTCACAAAGTGCCCGGCGGAAACCAGCGCCTCAACCAACCGCTGTCCTATAAAACCGGTTCCTCCGGTAATCAGGACATGCTGACGAGGCTTCAACCCCGCGACCAGTTCGGCGGGATCACCGGGGATCAATCGATCACTGCGAGCCGCCGCCAACAGATCGCGGACACTGAACACACCAACACCGATTGCAGACAGCGTGGCCATCACGCTCCACCAACCATAACTGACCGCCACCATCGCCGAGGGCTGGAACGACCATAGCCTAAGGTATGGTGCTGCCAAAGCAAGGATCGCCCCGTAGTTCAAAGCCAGTAGCGTGTGAACGATGCGCTCAGTCCCCGGCAGCTTGCGGGTCAGGTCCTCTTCGACGAAATCCCACAGCGTGATGAATACCTCGATCAGCAGGACCGCGCCCAGCACCAGCGCGAAATCGCCATGTGGCTCGAACCAGGCAATACACAAGAAGATCACCGCGTACAGGGCGTTGCGTATTCCATGCAAACGCAACTCGGTCTTTTGCGACGGGCGCCAGGCCAGCCGTTCGGTACCCTCGTGATGAAACAGAGTATCGAAAGCACCCATGAAGACTTGCAGAGCAATCAGACTCCAGAGAATTGGGTTGTCCATGGGACCTCCTATTTATCTTGAAAAATCGCGTCTTGATGGACCAACTCGCCAAACAGGCGGCTGTGCAGCCGGAGCGAAAACAGAAACCGGTCACCGCCAAGATCCAGATGTGCAATGGTCAATTCACCCGGCTGCACCCACTGCGGCAGCCTGAGTTTCCGACGGCCAATTTGCAGAAAGTAGTGGTCGCTTTCGAAGTAGATCCCTTTGCGGTCGGCACGCACCCGCAGGGCCATACCGATGCCCGAACCGATATACTCCTCGATACCCGTGGGTCCTGCGAACCGTTTAGAGCTGTGGATGACCTGCGGAAAACCCGTTGTCCGCCCATATTGCCTGACCCAGAACTGGCCTTGACCCTTGCAATCCTCGGTCACTGCCACCACGGCCGGTTGATTGAGGCAGGCACGGTCAAATGGCAACGGCCCACCGACAAGCCTCGCCAACTGCGCGAGCAGCCATCCGACCGGGCTCAGACGCATCGCCACGACCTTGCCCTGATAAACAACGCTGGCTCCGCCAGTCAGTCGGTGACCAAAACGATGCCGGACTGCATGGGGCAGCGCCTTCCAGGACCTGGCGCCCAACAGATTGCGAAACCGTTCATCGATGGCTTGCTCAAAACGTTCAGGGGGTTTGGCGTGGATCATTTACATGCAACCTGTTATAACGGTTATTTCTGAAAGAACAGAAATTAAGTTGTAAAAAATTTTATTTGCTGCCGATCTTGAGCAGTGACAGCACTTTGTCTCCCATGGAGATCAACGTCGCGAGATTCGATTTCGGTACGTTCAGCATCTGACCGGACCAGCGGTCGGCCGTGGTCAGAAATTCCTGCATGTTTTGCATCCGGTTCAGAACCTCGGGGTTCATTTCAGGCTCCGACGCTGCCTGATCAACACAGATATCGATAGCGCGGATCGCCGGGTCGATTTCACGCTCCTTGCGGCCCTTGGCAATCAGCAGGGCCATTTCCCAAACGTCGGTTTCAGCTACAAAATGTTCCCGACGGTCCCCCGGCACCGGCACACGTTGAATCAACCGCCATCCGACCAGCTCTTTCAGAGAATTCGAAACATTAGATCGGGCAATTCCCAGCTCTGATGAAATCTGCTCGGCATTCAATGGTGCAGGGCTGAGATACAGCAAGGCGTGAATCTGTGCGACCGAGCGGTTCACCCCCCACTGGCCACCCATGTCCCCCCAGTACAGGATGAACTTGGATTTCGCCGTTGAGTCGGTAATATCTGATATTTCTGTCATAACAGAAACTTTAGACAAGAACTGTCAGAAGTCAAGGGACCAGCCGGCCATTGTGTCGATCACTCTGCTCAGAAACCAACGATGGCTGTTAAACCTACCAAGTTGACTTGGGTGCCTGTTTAACAGCGCGAGTGCTTTGCAAATTTGGCCGCAAATCGCCACCCAAAAAGAGCGCAAGGTTCCATAGTTCACATGCTAACATATTCAAAAAAGTGACAATGTATCAAATAGATACACAGTGTGTCTTAGCTGCCATAAGTCAAAATCTTCGTTAATTTTAGATTAACGTCACATTTGCGCCCAGCTTCGTGTCCAGATAGCAGAATCATAAAAAACTAACAAAAAAATCTCAGGAGTTTTCGGAATATGAAAGTAGGCGCAGCAGAGCGCACACCTGACCGTGTGGCGCGCGGGGGTCGTGTTGTGAAATGGAAAGGACAGGTGGCAAGCATGGCGCCATCTCTGTTCCTTGCATCGGTATCAGTAGCCGCACTGTCCGTGGGCATTGCCGCAGCCGAGGTTATATCCTCACCTCAAAATACGCCATTCATCCTCAATACTGACGAAGATCTCACGATCACGCCGACAGGTGCTGTCATCCAAACCTTAACCAGTGGACCGGCGGTCATTGTCAATCCCACCTATTCAAGCAGGTTCGCAAATAATGGCACGATTTCCGGACCCGCCCCAACGGCGCCTGTCGGGTTTGGTGTTATATTCGGCAATACAGTCGCGGCGACTGGGCAAATCATCAACAACGGTACAGTCGATATCGGCGTTAATGGGTCGACCAGTGCATTTGCCGCCGGCTTTCTACTGACAAGCAATCTGGCTGGCGCGTTTTCCAATACCGGCACCGTCACCGTTGCTGCTGCAGCATCGACCAGTGGTCTGGTTGGCGCAGTCGGCGCGGCGTTCTTCGGCACAGTCGAAAACACGGCATCCATCCAGAATTCTGGCTCAATCTCGGTTGTTGCGCGTGGAGGCACAACGTCTAGTTCGATCCTCAGCCCGGCATCCGCTCTGGTTTTTGCCTCTGACGTCAACACGAATATCGTCAACAGCGGAACACTCAGCGTTCGTCACGAAAACGGACCCTTGGCGGCAGCAACCAGCGTAAGAGTTTGGGGGGCGCTTAATGGCAATCTGAACAATTCGAACACCATTCGGGTGACTGCATCCAACGGCAGCACGGCCGAGGCCAAAGGGGTGCACGTCGTAGGCACTGTAAACGGCAACCTGAGAAATTCGGGCACGGTTTCGGTAAACGCAACCGCACAAACCGAGGCCACCGCATGGGCGTTCCATCTGGAAAGCGACCTGAACGGTAACTTCGTCAACACAGGTACGATTACGGCCTCGGCCGACGCAACTTCGGGCAACGTCGATGCTTCCGCTGTTTATATCGAAGGCGATACCAACGGCAATGTCACCAACAGCGGCACGATCACCGTCAATGGCAATGCCTCCACTTCGGTCAGTGCCTCAGGCTTCTATCTGTCGGGCGACGTAAACGGGAACTTCACCAACTCTGGTTCGATTACCGTCACCGGCACAAACAACGATTCCGACGATGTCGAGTCTTACGGGCTTTACGTCGGTGGTGACGTGACCGGGAATGTGAACAACAGCGGTGTTGTTGAGGTTCGTGCGGATTCCTCATCTGAGGCCAGCGCCCTTGGTTTTTATATTGACGGCGATCTGACGGGCAATTTCACCAACGCAGGCACCGTAACAGCCGTCGCTGATGCGGATACGGATTCAGCCGAAGCTTACGGCGTCTATGTCGAAGACGAACTGAACGGCAATTTCAATAACAGCGGCACCATCACCTCGCAGGCCAACGCTGCCGGGTCTGAGGCCTATGCCTATGGTGTTTATATCTCGTCCGATGTGTCGGGCGACATCAACAACAGCGGCTCAGTCATTACGCAGGCCACATCTGATGACAGCTTCGCGTCGGCTATTGGTATTTTTCTCGATGGTGACACCACCGGGAACGTCACCAATTCGGGCATGGTGTCCGTCAACGTAAACGCAACATCCAATGTGGTTGGTCAGGGCCTCAATCTTGAAGGCACATTTGACGGCACATTGGTCAATTCCGGGACCATCTCTGTCAGCGCGGTCGAGACATCTGTGTCCTCCCCTGCGCCCGGAGCAATCCCTCCGGGACCTCCGCGCCCGCCACGCCCACCATTTTCCCGCGGAGGTGATGTAAGCGGCATCTTCATCGACGATGCCGTGACCGGCGATCTCGTCAATGATGGCTCGATCACCGTGAACGCACAGACGGCAGAAACGGCCACTGCAGCAGGTCTTTACCTGCGCGATGACCTGACCGGAAACTTTTCCAATACCGGTGCCATTACCGTCACATCCCTCTCTACCGATGACGAGGCCACCGCTGTCGGCCTGTATGTCGACGGGGCCGTGAACGGCAACATCTCAAATTCCGGCAGTGTAAGCATCCGGGCCGAGGGTGCTTCGTCCGCTACTGCCGCTGCCTTTGAAATCCGGGACGGGCTCAACGGCAACTTCGACAACTCGGGCACGATTATTGTACGCAGTCTGGACGTCGTGGACGACGAAGCCGAAGCCTACGGCCTATACGTCCGCAACGGTGTGAACGGCAACATCACCAACAGCGGTATCGTTGACATCCGCGGTGACGGCTATTCGTCAGCCACCGTTTACGGGTTCTACATCTCGGGTGGGATGACTGGCGACTTCACCAACACCGGTACGATCAGCGTCATTGCCACCGATCAGACAGACGAAGCCGAAGCCGCAGCGCTGTATGTCAGCAGCGGCCTGACCGGAAACATCGACAACAGCGGAACAATTATTGCCCGAGCAGAAGGTGAAACCTCGGCCACGGTTGCCGGTTTTTATATCAGCGGTGGTTTGACCGGAAACTTCGACAACTCGGGCACGATCTCGGTCTTTGGCCAGGATGCGACTGAGTCTGCAGAAAGCTATGGCCTGTATGTCAGCAGCGGTCTGGACGGCGATGTCACCAATTCGGGGACCATCACGGTTGAGGCGATCGCGGATGAATCCGAAGCATATGCCTATGGCATCTATGCCGACAGTGTTGATGGGAATATTTCCAACAGCGGAACAATTTTCGCCAGTGGTCAAGGATCGACATCTGCCACGGTTGGTGGTGTCTACATAAACAACGGCCTGAACGGCAATTTCTCGAACAGCGGGTCGATCACCGCTATCGCAGTTGACCAGACGGACGAGGCCGAAGCTTATGGTCTGTACGTTAACAATGGCCTGACCGGAGACGTTTCTAACAGCGGGTCGATCACCGTGACCGCGAATGGCGGCACCAGCGCATCTGCCTATGGCGGCGGCCTGTTTATAAGGGATGGTCTGGTTGGCACCCTGTCCAACACCGGTGTTATCGAAACCACCAGCGTTGCCCTTGGCGACGACGCGACGGCGCGCGGCGTCTATGTCCGCGAGGGTGTCACCGGCGGGCTTAGCAACAGCGGCAGCATCACGGCGTCGGCCACAGGTTCCGAAGACGCCAAGGCTCAGGCCATCCTGCTGTACGATCAGGTGACGTCCGACGTAACCACCTCCGGCACAGTGACCGCCACTGCCACGCTCGTGAATGGCACCAGCAGCGCCGACGCGCTTGCCGCCGGTGTCTGGATCGAAGACATGCAGGGGACGTTCTCGAACACCGGTGTTATCACTGCGACCGCGGTGGCAACCGGCGGCGCGGCGGCCGAAGCTGCTGGGCTGTATTTCGAAAACTTCGACGGCGTGATCAGCAAGGTCGGTAATATCTCGGCAACAGCCGAAGGCGGACCGGCCTATGCAATCTTCCTAGGCACCGGATCGGGTACGTTGAACGTCAACACAACTGATCGTGTCAGTGGGCTGATCCGAGTGCAGGATCACGATGTGAACCTGGACGCTCAGGGCGGCAGCATCGTGTTCAATTTCGAAGACGCGGCCCCAAGCGTGGGGGCATTTACCACTACGGTCTCGGACGGCAGCTCTGCCTGGTTTGTACAGGACGAAGGCGGCTCGGCGCCGATCTACGCAGCGGTGGATGCCAGCGAAATCTTGCCCTCGGGTGATGTCACCGCCTTTTTGGGCAGTGTTGTCGGCACATCCGGCAACGCGCTGAACTTTGGCCTCAATGAACAGGTCACGCGGGCTTCGGCCACGGGCAACGTGTCGGCGCTTACCTTTGGTGCGTTCCGCCCCTTCGCCCAGATCGACGGCGCAGCCCGCCGGTTTGAGACCTCGCCCGATGTCGATACCGATGTCACCATCTTCAACGGCAGCGCTGGTTACTCGGGGCAGTTGGAGAACAGTCTAGCGCTTGCCCTGAGCATGGGTGTGTTCCAAGCGGACGGTGACAACGACTCGACCGATTTCGACACGACCGGTTTCTATCTGGATGCAGCGGTAGGCCGCCAGTTCGGTTCGTACACGGTCGAGGCAGGCCTGGGTTATGGCTGGTTGTCGACAGATCGCTCTCGCGAAATCATCGGCAGTGCAGATGCCAAGGGCGACTATGACAGCACATTGCTGACGGCCTATCTTGGAGCGGAACGGTCGTTCGATGTCAGCGACCAGTTCGGTCTGCTGGGCTTTGGTGACGTGCGTTATACGCGCCAGGAGGACGATAGCTATACCGAAACCGGCTCGATCGCCAACGCCACCGTCGGCGACGTCACAACCGAGGTGATAGAAGCGCGCCTAGGTGCTGAGATCGACAAGACACTGGCCAATGGCGGCGTCGTGCTCGGCCAGCTCAGCGGTGTGCTGCGGCGCGGTCTGGGGGATACTGAGGGTGACATCACCACCTTCGGGACCACGCAAACCCTGACATTTGCCTCGACCGATTTCACCGGTGCAAGCGTTCTGGTCGGGTATGAGCAGGCCCTGCTGTCGAACATGCAGCTTGAAGTAACCGCCGAACAGGAAATCGGTGACGATGCCCAAGGGCCGTACTTCCAGGCCGGACTGCGGTGGTCGTTCTAAATCACTGAAAACAAGGGTTCGCCGGGTTGCTCGATAACAATCCGGCGAACCACTTCATATGCACATTGCCTTCTGGGCGCGCGATAGCCTTCGCAGGCTCTAATCTACCCTTCCACTCTCTTTGGAAAACACCGCAGTACGCGGGTTCGCACCGACATCCTTCAACATTGCCAAAACCTCGGCTTTCCAGCCTGCCTTGATCTTAAGGGCCAATTGCGAAGGCGGCCGGTGATCCGGCTCAAGAATTGCGTATTCGTACCTGAGCGGGTTTTCAAAGGGAACAAATACGACCCTTCCTCCTGACGAGTTCAATTCCCGTTCGGTTGCCACGGTCAACGGGTCCACGATGGTGCAGCACTGCCCCGAACTCACAAAAGGTATGAGCGGCAGAAAATATTGGCAGGTCACCGTCGGATTGTACTTGGCAGACGCGTCCTGAAACTCTCGCCTGACCTTGTTCTGAAATGGATGCGTCGCATGCAGACCGCCCATCGGCGTTCCGTCCAGATCGGAAATCGTGATACTCTCGCGCAATGCAAGCGGGTGATCCCGGTCCATTGCGCAGAAACAGTCCGCCCGTATCAACTCGGCTGAATACTGCGGCTCTTTCCCGACAGAGAATTCGAAATCGGCAAAGCCAAAGTCGATATTCTGCGTCCCTGCCAGCTCCATGATTTGCGGTGAACTGCGCGTTGACAGTGTAATTTGGATATCGGGGTTTTCACCGACTGACTGACTGATGAAGCGCGGAAATAAATAGGCCGACGGGCCGGGCATCGTGGCAATATTCAGGCTACCGGAGTGACCTTTGATCAGCCCTTCCATCGTGCTGGAAATCGTTGCAAGACGATCGAGAATTCCAGTGGTTTCCGCCAGCAGGTAATGCGCTTCTGGAACCGGAACCAACCGACGACCTGTACGTTCGAACAGTGCCAGACCCAGAGTTTTTTCGAGGTTTTTCAATGCCAGACTGATCGCTGGCTGCGTTCGGTTCAGTTTCTTGGCGGTCTGAGAGATGGAGCCGGTTTCCATCACCTCTCGAAAAACGGTGAGCTGAGTAAGGTTCATGCCTTAATGTATAAGGCAAACCTTAGTTTTGTGAAATATAACAAATTTGTATTTATGCGAATTACCTCTACGCTTGCAGGATCGAAAATTGGGTGAACCGATTCCAACGATCCAAAAAGGGAGAAAATGATGAAATTTGTGAAATGTTTTGCAGGCCTTGCCTTGGCTGGTGCCCTTGCCGCCCCGGCATTGGCGCAGGATCCAACCTTTTTCCGTATTGGTACCGGCGGCGCTGGCGGCACCTATTTCCCAATCGGCGGGACTATTGCTAACGGCATCTCGGCCCCTCCGGGCTCGCGCCCCTGCGAAGAGGGCGGCCAGTGCGGTGTGCCCGGCCTGATCGCCATTGCGCAATCAACGACCGCATCTGTGTTCAACAACGCTGCCGTTCAGAACGGAGAGCTTGAGGCCGGTCTGGCCGCGGCGGATGTCACCCGGTCTATGTATCTGGGCGAAGGCAAGTTTGAGGGTAAACCCCACCCCAAACTGCGCATCGTGGCCAACCTGTTCCCCGAAGACCTGCACCTGGTGCTTCCTGCCGGTTCCACGATCAATGACCTGAGCGATCTGGAAGGCAAACGCGTCGGCATCGCGCAAGCGGGTTCGGGTACGCAGGTAGCCGTGCTTCAGATGCTGGACGCATGGGGCGTCAATCGTGACAACATGGATGAGGCCGAACTGAACAACAGCCAAAGCGCCGAGCGTCTGGCCGATGGACAGCTGGACGCCTACTTCTATGCCGCAGGCTGGCCGGTTGCCGCGATGGTGCAGCTGTCCTCGACCAAGGGCATGAACCTGCATTCGTTCAGCGACGAAGATCTGGCCAAGATCAACGAGATCATTCCGGCCTATATCCCTTCGGCCATTCCGGGTGGCGTCTATGAAGGCATCGACGCCGAAACCAGAACCCCTGCGGTCAGCGCGATGCTGGTTGTCTCCTCGGATCTGTCGGATGATCTGGTTTATCAGCTGACCAAGGCGCTATGGAACGACAACACCCGCAAGCTGCTGGATAACGGCCATGCCAAGGGCAAGCAGATCACTCCCGACACAGCTCTGGACGGTGTCGAAGCACTGGGCGTTCCGCTGCATCCGGGGGCCGAGAAGTTCTACAAGGAAGCCGGGCTTCTTCAGTAATCGCACCTAACGGAAAACTTTCGTCCGGTGCCCCGTTTTGGGGCACCGCACTCTCTCACTACGCGAAATCGGGGGGCCATCATGTCCGAGACCCAGAAACTTGATGACCACGAGCTGACCGCCGAAGAACTGGCAGCCATCGAAGAACAGTTCGACGAAGGTGCCGCCGTCCGGCAGGTAACGCCGACCACCGGCAAAGTTCTGCGTGTCGTGGCCCTGATCCTTGCGTTCTACGAATTCTTCACTGCCGGGTTCGGCCTGCCTGCTGATCACTGGCACATGGGAATCTATCTGGCGCTGCTGTTCATTCTGGTTTACGCGACGATCCCGGTTATCGGGGCCAAAAGCCTTTATGCGCTCAAGGTCAGCCGGTTCCGTATTGGCAACATCCCATTATATGATCTTGTGTTTATGGCGTTGGGGATCATTGCGGCGCTGTATGTCGGCGTTGCCTGGCGAGGCATCCCATTTCTGGGGATCGAAGAACAGACATTCCGAATGGGCAACCCCAACACCTATGACGTGGTATTGGGCGTAATCATCATCCTTCTGGTGTTGGATATCGCGCGGCGCACACTGGGATGGGTACTACCGCTAATCATCTGTGTCTTTATCTCATACGCCCTGCTTGGGCCGTATTTCCCTGGCTTGCTGCAGCATCCCGGCGTCAATTTCAAAACTTTCGTGTCGTCGATGTACTTTCCGCAGGAAGGCATCTATGGCGTCACGCTTTGGGTTGTTTCGACCATCGTGTTCCATTTCGTGCTGTTCGGCGTGATCGCGCAGCGCACGGGGCTGGGACAACTCTTCATCGACAACGCAACGATTTTGGCGGGCCGCTACACCGGCGGGCCGGCAAAAGTGTCGGTGGTATCCTCGGCCTTTTTCGGCACGATCTCGGGTTCTTCGGTGGCTAACACCGTATCGACCGGCGCGCTGACAATTCCCAACATGAAGCGCCTGGGATACCCCGGCCACTTTGCAGGCGGGGTCGAGGCAGCGTCCTCGGCCGGTGGCCAGATCACACCGCCAATCATGGGAGCCGCGGCCTTTATCATGGCCGAGTTCCTCGAGGTGCCATACACCACCATCGTGATCGCCGCGATTTTCCCTGCAATCTTGCACTATGTCGGTGTCTTCGCCGTGGTGCACCTGATGGCGCGCAAACTAAACCTGCAGGGTCTGGCGAAAGAGCAATTACCGCAGCTCAAGGCCGTTTGGGCCGAGGGATGGGCCAACATCGTGCCTCTGATCGGTCTGTTGGTCGTTTTGTTCACAGGCTACACGCCGTTCATGTCTGCCTTTTGCGGCATTTCACTGGCAGTAATCGCAGGTATGTCGCGCCTCAAACAACCGCCGACCCTGATCTACGCGGCAGCATTCCTAGCCTTTGTGCTTTGGAAGTTCTCGGACGGTGGGTTCGACCTGACGATGACAGCGATCCTGTGCGGACTGTCAGTGATCGCCACACTGAACCCGCAAAAGCGCATCGAGGTACCCGAGATGCTGCAGGCGGTCGAGCTGGGCGTGAAGTACTCGCTGGCAGTGGGTGCTGCTGCGGCGGCTGTGGGCATCGTTGTAGGTGTAATCAACACCACCGGTATCGGCTTCCGCATAGGGTTCATGGTGACGCAGGGCGCGGGCAATCTGGCGTCGGATCTTTACAATATGATCTCGTTCGGCAGCTTCCAGCTGTTTGCCATGGAAGACCTGCAGCTGTTCATCTCGCTGGTCTTCATCGCCATCGTCTGCATCCTGATGGGCGCTGGCATCCCGACCACGGCACTTTACATCATGTTGGTTTCTGTGGCGCAGCCTGCTCTGGCTCAGCTGGGTGTGCCGCCAATCGCAAGCCACCTGTTCGTGCTCTACTATGGCGTCGTGTCCGAAATCACGCCCCCCGTTTGCACCTCCGCATATGCGGCAGCGGCCATTGCCAATTCAAACCCATTCCGAACCGGGCTGTCCGCTTTTACCCTTGGGTTGGGCAAGGTGATTGCGCCAATGGCTTTTGTCTATGCGCCGGTTCTGTTGTTTGTGTCTTCAACCGGGTTCAATCTGTGGGAGTTCACTTACACAGCCGCCAGCTGTATCGCCGGGGTCATCGCACTGTCGGCGGCCGTGGTGGGCTACTGGCTGAAACCGTTGAACATCGTGTCGCGTATCTTGATGGCTATCGCCGGGGTGATCTTTGTCGCACCAAGCCTGACGGCGGACCTGATCGCGCTGGCTGTGGCGTCACCCGTCATTGTCACCCAACTGATCGCCCGCAGCCGCAGCCATTCACCGGCCTGACGATATGACCGAGCAAGTCACTATCATCGGCGCCGGGATCGTCGGCATTTGTTGTGCCCTGTCTTTGCAGGAACGCGGTATTCCGGTTCGGTTGGTCGACAGAGGCGAACCGGGTCAGGAAACCTCATTCGGGAATGCGGGCGTGGTCTCTCCGTGGTCGATCATTCCGCAAGCGGTTCCGGGCATCTGGAAGAAACTGCCCCAGATGCTACTTGACCCCAAAAGCGCGCTGTCCGTCCGGTTTTCTTTTTGGCCCAAAATGGTCCCCTGGGGCCTGCGGTTCCTGGGAAATTCAGGCGAAAAAACCGTGCGCGAGGTTGCGGACGCGATGGAGTTTTTGTGCCGCCCGTCCATCGATCTGTACCGTCGGCACCTGCAAGGCACCGGCCGCGAAGACCTGATCATCGACAGCTATTACATCCACGCATTTCGCCAACCTGAGCACGCCGATCTGGATGCGCTGGGGTATCTGATCCGCCAGGAAAAAGGCGGCGATCTGGAACGCGTTGATGGTGCGGAACTGCGGCGCCTCGAGCCTGCGCTGACAAATGACTTCAAGGCAGCCATCCTGATCAAAGGGCAGGCGCGCGCAACCTCTCCGGGACGGATAGGTGCGGCTCTGGCAGAAAAGGCGCGCGTACAAGGCGCCGAAATCGTACGGTCCGAAGTTACAGGCCTGACCCGCACACCAGACGGCGACTGGCAGCTTGCCACGTCCGAAGGGCCACTGGATGCCCGAAACGTTATCCTTGCGGCTGGTGTGTGGTCTGCCGATCTGCTGAAACCGCTGGGGCTGACCGTCCCGCTTGTGGCCGAACGCGGATATCATGTCGAATTTCCCTCTCCCGCCGCCCAATTGAACAACTCGGTCATGGATGTCGACGCGAAGGTGGTTGCCAGTTCTATGCTGGATGGCCTCCGAGTGGCTGGCACAGCCGAGTTTGCAAGCGTCGACGCCCCCGCCGATCCGCGCAAGCAAGGGATCCTAATCGATCAGGCAAAAACGATGATCCCGGACCTTGATACAAGCCAGGCACAGTTCTGGATGGGACAGCGCCCGTCCTTTCCCGACAGCCTTCCGGCAATAGGGCAGCTTGACAGCAACACCGGGCTTTACGGCGCTTTTGGCCATTCTCACTACGGCCTGATGATGGCCCCCAAAACCGGCGAGCTTGTGGCTGATCTGGTGTCCGGTCGCAGCCCGAACGTCAATCTGGACCCCTATTCACTGGCCCGGTTCTAAGTTCATCACATGTGTCGGCACACTCAAACGAAGAGGACCAGATAACCATGCCAATCTACGACGGCGGCCAGAACATCTGCGGGGCATCCATCGGGGTTCTCTGCCTTGAGAGCTATTTCCCCAAACCCCCCGGTCATATCAAGAATCCATCCAGCCTGCCCTTCCCGGTTCTCTACGAGATGATCGACGGCGTCACCGTCCCCGCCTTGCTGAACAACCCGTCACCCGAGTTGTTGACCCCTTTCCTCGAAGGCGCAAAGCGGTTGGAGGCCGAGGGTGTGCGGGCCATCACCGGCAGTTGCGGATTTCTGGCGTTGTTCCAAAAAGAACTGGCCGCAGCGGTTTCCGTACCAGTCTTCGCATCCAGCCTGATCCAGGTACCGCTGGCTTTTCACATGACCGGAGCAAGCGCCCCGGTTGGAGTGCTGACGGCGGATGCGTCGGCCCTGACGCCCCGGCATTTCGACGGGGTCGGCGCAGCGGGAATTCCCGTTGCCGTTCAGGGCTTGGAACACACCAAGGAATTCGCCGAGGTGATCTTGCAGAATGCTCGAACCCGCATGGACACCAATCTGATCGAAGCCGAAGTCATCGAGGCTGCCCTTACCCTGAAACGACAGGCACCGGACATTCGTTCTCTGGTTTTGGAATGCACCGACCTGCCGCCCTATGCCGTGCAGATACAGGACGAGCTAAAGCTTCCTGTCTTTGATCTAACGACTCTGGCGCAGATGGCGCACTCTGTTTCAACGCGCAGGCCATACACCGGGATAATGCCTTGGTAGTAGACAGCATCAGTCCTCGCCAATTGAGCGTGGACCCCGACGCGCCGCTCTGGATACTTCGCGTGCTGCAGCAGGCGACTACGACTACGGAGGTTTGAAGTGTCCTTCGAGCTGTCCATCCTGATGATTGCCATTTGCCTGGGGGCAATTCTGCAGGTCGGAATTGGTATTGGGTTCAGTATCGTGGCGGGTCCGCCAATGATGGTCCTTCTAGGAACCACGACAGCCGTACCTGTTTTGTTGCTGTTGAATACAATCGTTTCAGCGGTTGCAGCCGACCGGCACATCCTGGCAACCGAACACAAGACGATCCTGACCGCGATCATCGGCTGCCTTATCGGTGTGATCGCAGGTCTGGCCGTGTACCCATTTCTAAGCGAGGCCTTCGTTCTGGCTTTGACTGCCAGCCTCCTGCTGGTTGGATTGCTAACGACGCTGGTTCCCTTTCACCGTGCGATCGGCACTGCGGGCTTTACCGGTGTATCGGGATTGTCCGGCCTGGCAACCGTATGGGCTGCAACACCCGGCCCTTTGATGGTGTTTGGTCTGATGGCCAAGGGACGCAAGGCAAAAGATGTCGCAAAACTTGTTCAGCCCATTGCGCTGATGGCCTACGGGATTGCGTTCCTGCTGCATAGTCTGGCAGATTCTCAGCCCATTCCCTTCGGGCCGCAACTTTGGCTTTTTGTCGCGGTTACACTGGCTGGCAGTCTCTGCGGTCGTCTCGTTGGCCCCTTTCTGCCCCAATCTCTGATCACAGCAGCAATCAGGGTTGTATCCCTAATTGCATGCTGTGTTCTCTTTCAACGCGCCTATGTGATGGCATAGCTTCGACAGGAAGATGATGACACATAAGGATATTCTGGCCGACTTCCCACGGGCTCAATTCATGTCTGGACCAACGCCGCTTGAGCGGCTGGACAGGTTGTCGGAGGAACTGGATATCGATCTCTGGCTCAAACGCGATGACCTGACAGGGCTGGGATTTGGCGGCAACAAAACCCGGCAACTTGAGTTCCATTTTGGGGACGCGCTTCAGCAAAGGGCCGATACCGTTCTAATCACAGGGGCCGTACAGTCGAACTTTGTGCGATCGGCAGCGGCGGCGGCGGCCCGGTTGGGGATGCAATCCGTGCTGCAATTGGAAGAACGCGTTCCGGGTATGGGGCCTGAATATTACACATCCGGGAATGTGCTGTTGGCCAAACTCCTGGGCGCAGAGCACATGAGTTATCCCGAAGGCGAGGATGAAGCCGGGGCGGATGCCGCCCTGCATGTACGAGCCAAGGAGCTTAAGGCGCAGGGGCGCAAGCCCTACGTCATACATCTGGGCCTGAACCACCCGCCGCTTGGAGCATTGGGATACGTGGCCGCCGGGCAGGAATTGTGTCAACAATTGCCGGATTTCGATGCGGCAGTTGTCCCGTCGGGCAGCGGGGCAACGCATGGCGGACTGTTGACCGGTATCGCATTGCAAGAAAACTTGGCCTCGGTTTTCGGTGTGTGTGTGCGCCGGGACAGCGAAAAACAACGGGCACGCCTGGAGGTTGTTCTGCAAAAACTGGCAGGGCTGCTTCACATCGATCCTGTGCCGTTGCTGCAACGAATCCAAGTCACGGACAATGCACTGTCGCCGGGCTATGGCAAGCTGAGTGAAAAGACACAATCTGCATTGGAAAAAATGGCCCGTACTGAAGGTATTTTCCTTGATCCCGTTTATACCGCCAAAACCTTCGCAGGGCTGCTGGGCTTAGTGGAAACCGGACGTATTCGGCGTGGTCAAAAGGTGGTCATGATACACACCGGCGGTTTGCCCGCCTTGTTCGGATATCAAAGGGAGATGCATCTTTAGGACGACAACCGACAAGATGCCTGCAAGTAGCAATCTGCGTAAGGCCCCCTAAGCTGCCAAATCCCACGTCACTCTGGAACGTTCGGTAACAACGGCCTTCGACCGCTCGCCTCCAAAACCCAGCAAACTGTTCCTTGAAAATCCACAGGTAAGGGGGTTGCCGTACCCTGCACCCGTATCAATGTTCACACGGTTACTGTGGTGCTCCGGAGATGCGACATGAGTGTCGCCGTGCACCACCATCCAAGGTAAAGCGTCCCGGGAATTCAGAAACTCCTCGCGGATCCAGATCAGGTCATCAGGGTCCTGCTGATGCAGTGGAATCCCGGGCCGAATGCCTGCATGGACAAACAATAGGACCTCATGCTGAAAATAAGGCAGCAATCCTCGCAAGAAATCTCTGTGCGCTTGAGGAACGACCGCTTTAGCCTGAGTGTGAACCTGATAGATTCTATCCCCGTCGTCCACGTCAACACAGTAGGAGCGCAGTGTTTCAACCCCGCCTTTACGAGGGTGAATCCAGTGGTACCAGACAAGAAGACGAGCATCGTTAAACGGTCAGACTTCATTTGCTGTCCCACTATATCTTTGAATTTCCGGTAGACAGACGACGACCGTCTTTCCCAACGGGAATTGAGTAACCCTAGGCGTGGGAGACGTTTTTGATTTTCTGGTCACTTGCGAGTTCACCTAAAGCTTGAGAATTCATGATGCCTGTATCCTTTTGGAGGCATCTTACACTGATCAAAATGGCTTATTCAGGTGATGTTTTGGGCGGCGGATGCAACGCTTACTTTGGAAGTTTGTTTACGGGGGGTGGATTTGAGCCTCTGACCTTGAGGTTATGGTTTGAAGGGACGGTGGC
>NZ_JBQFUT010000008.1:0-258751 GCF_056539305.1 Ruegeria sp. BC1 | reverse complement strand
GGATGGAGCAGCCCGGTAGCTCGTCAGGCTCATAACCTGAAGGTCGCAGGTTCAAATCCTGCTCCCGCAACCAGCGTCAGAAAATCTCAGAACAACCCCTTCAGACTACAATTGATCCACCGGATCAATTGCTTAACGTCTTAACCGCGTCGTTATCAGGGCTTGCGCAGCCCCACCGGCGCCACCGTCCCTTCAAACCATAACCTCAAGGTCAGAGGCTCAAATCCACCCCCCGTAAACAAACTTCCAAAGTAAGCGTTGCATCCGCCGCAAGGCGGATTTTGTCATTCTGGGCCAGCCCAATCATTGCTGCCAGGGCACCCTCTAGTTCGATTTGCACGCCATGTCTCGTCGCCGGACGCCAATATAACCACCCAGAGCGCGTGCCAATCGGGAGACAGATCATCGATCCGGTTGAAGCGCCGTTCAACAAACCCGAAATGCGCGAGGGTGGCACGCGCATCGCCAACGTTCGGTTGGCGACGGCACCAGCGCGCAAGTGATGTTCACGAGCGTGCTTCGCGACACCCGTCACTATCGAACTTGGACACCTCGTTTGAACTGGATCCTCAGACCATTTGGGTAAGCCATAGGTAGAGCGGCAGACCAACCGTGATGTTGAACGGAAAGGTCACGCCCATAGAAAGTGTCAGGTAAATACCTGACTCAGCCTGTGGTAATGCGATCTTCATCGCAGCGGGCACCGCGATGTACGAAGCTGAGGCCGCCAGAACCATCAACAAGAATAGGCTGCCGGTCTGTAAGCCAATTGCCAAACCCAACCCCATGGCAAGCGTCGCACTGATCATCGGCATTATGATGCCAAAGGCAAACAACCCCGCGCTCAAAAGGTGCCAGTTGCGCAGCAGGCTGCGACCTGCCGACAGGCCCATGTCCAGCAAAAACAGGCAAAGAATGCCGGTAAAGGGCGTCACAACGAAAGGAGCGATCATCTCCATGCCCTTGTCCTGCGTCAAAGCCCCGATCACGAATGCGCCGGTCAAAAGCACGATGGAGCCATTGGCAAAAAGTTCCCGCATGGACACGCGTCCCGCTGCTCCTTCACGTCCAAAGCGATGTGCGATCCATAGGGCCGAAAGGATCGCCGGAACTTCCATCGTTGCAGCTATGGCCACCATGTATCCATCCGAAGCGATTCCGGACAGGTCCAGAAGGCTTGAGGCGGCGACAAAAGTCACAATCGAGATGGAGCCGTAGTGCCCTGCTACGGCGGCGGCGTTCAGCGCGTTTAACCGGGTCATACCACGCAGCAGGCCGTAGGCGATAAAAGGGATCAGGAAGGACAGTATCAGTCCCGCGCCAAGGGCGGCGAAGACCTCTGCGCTCAGCCCATTTTCTGTTAGGCTGTGCCCACCTTTGAAGCCAATCGCCAACAGCAAGTAGAGCGACATGAACTTCGCGGCACCTTCGGGGATTGAAAGGTCACTGCGTACAATTGCGGCCAGAAGCCCAAGGACGAAGAATAAGATTGTCGGTACAATCAGGTTGCCCATAAGGCTATCAAAAATCAGCATGATTTGCGTCTCCGGAACAGGTTTGGAGCCTGTTGCCCGGATTTATTCAGTAGTTTAAATACATTTTAACATCGAGAAAAATAGCTTGAGATTATGAATGCGCCCCACACTACGTCAGATGGAATACATCGTCACCGTCCATCAATTGGGCAGTTTCGGTCTTGCAGCAGAGACGCTTCATGTCAGCCAGCCTAGCCTGTCGAGTCAGGTGGCGACGGTGGAAGCGGATCTTGGTGTTCGACTGTTCGAACGTGGCCGGGCTGGCGCGCGCACGACAGCGCGGGGCCTGGAGTTTGTAACCCGCGCCCGCAGCATTCTATCCGAGGTCGAAGCATTGCGCGGCTCGATGCTTTCAGACCTGCCTTTTGGCGGACGGTTGCGGTTGGGCGTGCTGCCGTCGATAGGGCCATATCTTTTGCCACAAGCGATAAAGTCCCTGCACGAATCCGAGCCCGATTTGCGCGTTATCGTTCGCGAAGAAAATACATTGAGCCTGGACGAGGGGATAAGAAACGGGCGCTTCGACGCGATCATCTCGACGCCCGAGGACCACCCAAACACATTCCAACATCCTCTGTTCGTCGAACCGCTCTGGGTTGCGGTGGCGCAGGATCATCCGCTGGCAGGTGGCACCCAAGTCGCGGCAGAGGATCTAGAGGGACAACGCCTGTTGACGCTTGATACAGGCCACAGGCTGGCACGCATTGTCTACGGAATCGCAGGAGCGAGCGGTGCTACAGTGTCCAACGACTACGAGGGCACAAGCCTCGATTCCATCGTGCTGATGGCGGCGACCGGAGCAGGAATCGGTATCCTTCCAGATCTTTTTGCGCGACGACAGGGCATCCACCGCAGTGAGGTCTGTGTGATGCCGCTAGTCATGCCCGACGCTGATCGAACCATTAGCATCCTTGTACCAACCGACCGGCCAGAGGATTTTTCTGGTGTTCTCGCGACAATCCTGCGGCGCGCTGCTAATGCGCTTGAACTGGAAGTGACGGAGGCTTGAAGCAACCCTCGGAAATTGCGGACACCTAATTTTGGCGGCAGCAGAAAGACCCGGTTTCCGCTGATGAGCCAATATCCTGTTGATTCAATCGGAAGCTCATAGGATCTACGCTTTCGCCCTGAGCAATAGAGCCGTGGTCCAAATGGAAGGACATGTGCCCTACGTCGTTATGTTCTCATTCCAGTACGGGCATTCGTGCGCCGTGGGGTAAAATCATACCCTGTAGGTCAAAGAGGTAAAGCCTGCTCCCGCAACCACTTCGGAAACCGTCGACGCTGGCCGCTGATTCAACAGATCAATCTTTGAAAACTCAAAACTCGTCAGGCAAAATACACAACAGCACTGTGGAATGAACACGTCCTGCACTGAATGCGAACGAAACTGTTGGCTCTGGGCGCACGTCAATCATCGCAATATCAATCACACTATCGCCCCCAATGTGTTGCGAGATGCGGGTGTCCAGCTGCTTTTTAGGTCAAGCGTCCAGGAACGCGTCTGAATTGCAGCATTCAACCTGAGCGAGTGAAAGACGGTTCGTTATTCATAGGTGCTTAGCAACAAATACACCTGCGTATCTCAAGACGAGGCATTTTTGACAGGACCTTCAACAAGCGGAAACTTTAAAAAAAGCAAGAAATTGGATATAGTTTTCAGAATTACTTGAAAAGATGGTCTCGTTCACGGGGCGTGTTATGGGGGGGGCAAAAGTAAAAAACGGCCAGGGGAATGGCGGCGAATGGCATGCGTCAATGTCAGTCGCCTTGGCGCTTGGGCTAGGCTTTTTTGTTCTGACTTCAGTTGCAGGAGTATTAGGCGTCGGTCTGGTCGTTGGCTATCGAAATACCTCTGAGTTGCTGACGCAGAAGGCGCAATTGATTATCGGCACTCAACGCCAACAGGTAGAGCGCTATCTGACTGCAGCTTCAGATCAAATCGACTTTATTGCGGGCAGAATTTCGTCAAGGGAAGTGGAGCCGGGGGACTCGGAAGAGTTTGTCAGCCTGCTCCTTGGGGCCGTATCGGCAACCCCTCAGATTCTCCGCCTACAGTTTATTGACAGGCAGCAAATACTGACAGGCGTTGAACGTGTCCAGGACGAGACGTTACCCATATTCCTGAAACTTGGAGACGATGTCGATCTGCGCCACCTCATCGACGAAGCAATTGAAACCGGGAAACCGCGTTGGGGCAATATTCTCTGGCGTGAAGAATACAGCCAGTCCGTGCTGAGTTACCAAAGGCCGATCATTCAGCAAGGTAAGATAATTGGCGTTCTGTCAGCCTGGGTTTCGGTGGAAAAACTGTCTGAGTTTCTAGCCGATCAGGAAATGGAGTTCGGTGCAAATGTCTTTATGCTGTACGGCAAAAATGCCGTTTTAGCCCATCCACTTATGGCGTTTGGTTACTCAGGTTTGAATCGTGCTGCTCCACTTCCGCAGCAAGATCGCTTTTCGGACCCGATTGTTTCGGCAATGTGGCTGCCGAATGATCGCTTTAGCGTCGCAAAGTACTTCCTGACGGGTGAAAACACCCGTTTCGTAGCATACGCGGAATGGGAATATGTCATATTCTTCGAAGAGTTGTCCGACTATGGTGCACAGCCGCTCACTGTAGCCACTTATTTTGAAGCCCACGACATTATTGCGGAAGCCGCCCGGTTGCGATGGGCGATAATCTTCTGCCTTGTTATGGCGGTGATTTCGGCTGGGACCGCAGCCCTGATTGGACAAAAGATCGCCAAACCTGTGCGCCGACTGTCCGACAGCGCAAAGCGCGTTCATGATCTTGATATTTCGAACATTGCTGAAATCGAAGGATCCTTTTTCCGAGAATTGGACGAGGCGGCGCGGTCCTACAATTTCATGCTCGACGGTTTGCGTTGGTTTGAACTCTATGTGCCCAAACGCCTGGTCCGGCAATTGATGCGTCACCATTCGGGGAAGCAGATCAATTCATCTCATCGTGACGTCGTCATAATGTTTACGGATATCGTGGAATTCACGACGTTGTCGGAACACCTTACGGCGCCTCAAACGGCGTTGTTCCTGAATGAGCACTTTGCTGGCTTGGCCGACTGTATTCAAAAGAACCACGGAACCATCGACAAGTTCATCGGAGACTCGGTGATGGCCATCTGGGGGGCTTTGGAACATCAGGACGACGCTGCCGACCTGGCGTGCCACGCAGCGATCGAGATTGCCAACTGGATTAAGGAGTACAATCAACACAAACGAGCAGAGGCGGGCCTGCCCTTCTCAGTCAGGCTGCGCATAGGGATCCACATCGGTCGTGTGATAATTGGCAACATCGGCAGCGAGGGTAGGCTGAGTTATACCGTGGTCGGAGACGCGGTGAATGTCGCGCAACGCCTAGAAGAAGCTGGACGAATTTTGGGCAACACGCAGGGTGAAGTAAATGTTCTGGTTTCCAACTCTGTTCGAAGCGCCTTGGTCAAGCCGATGGATTTTGAGCGCATCGGGGCTCATAAGCTGCGCGGCCGAGAGGAGTTGGTCGAAATTTATTCCCTGACAATAAATTAGACGCGTACCCCCAACGGACAGCCAGTCACTTTTCCGCTTCAAGTACCTTGCGGGCGACGCGGAAGCATTCCAGCGCTTGAGGCACGCCACAATAGATTCCAACCACGTGAATGATGGCGCGGATTTCTTCCTTGGATACGCCATTGTTGAGTGCGCCTTTGCAGTGAACTTCCCATTCATGCATCTTTCCCAATGCGCCGATCATGGCCAGATTCATCATCGACCGCGTTTTTGGGTCGATGACATCATCGCCCCAGCCAAAGCCCCAACACCAGGCTGTCATGGCTTCTTGAAAGGGACGGGTAAAGTCATCCGCCGCCGCCAGGTTCTTTTCGACGTATTCCGCGCCGAGCGTATTCTTTCGCTGCTCCAGCCCTTTCAGGAAAAGGTCCTCGTCGAAAATGTCGGTCATTGGATGTCTCCGGGGTAAACGTAGCAGGCACAGCGCGCCTACATTGATTGAGGGTGTTTTAGCCAGTCTGGTGAAATATAGGAACCCGCTTCAATTTATCACTGGTCCGTGGGCAAATGCGTCAATCCACGGCCTCTCTCATCCACTGTTGTAGCCGGGCGATGGAATGTTCTGACATTACGCCGCAGCCCGGATCCAAAACCAGCGGGCCGGGGCGATATCCACGCGATTTCAACCCGCGGTGCACACTCTCGACCAGACGAATGTCTTCTTCTACCGTTGTTTCACGGTCCTGCACGGCTAATTGCCGGATCACCGCGCTTTCCGATCCGCCCTCGGTGTACCAGCCACGCCAGACGGTGCAGTGGTCAGCGTCGTTTGCGCGCCAATGATAGGTGTTCAGCACATTGCCTGGGTAGCACTGGAACGAAAACATCGGCCACAAAAACCATGACTGATAGTCGCCCGCATGTGGCACCGACATGTCGATGGGATAGGTCATCTTGTCGAGGCTCTGACATTCGGTTGTGTGGCGCAGGACGTATCCTCCACCTGCATCGGGTTGAATGTCATATGTCTCGGGCTTGACCACACCCTCGGCAAATGTTGGGTGATTGGTCGGGCAATGGTAGCATTCCGAGTAATTCTCGATACTGACTTTCCAGTTGCAGTTCTCGGCGATCTCAACCCATTCCAACGGTTCCAGATCGTCGATCTGCGGGACAAACGCGCGGATTTCCTCACGTACACCGGGGTACCATTCATCCATCGGGGCGGCGTCATCGTCGAGATTGACGAAGATGAAACCGTTGAAGATTTCGGTGCGGACAGAGGTCAGACAGATGGTGCTTCGGTCAAAGCCGGGAACGGATTTGATGTTGGGTCCGGCGCGCAATTGGCCCGACAGTTCATAGGTCCAGGCGTGGTAGGGGCAGACGACGACGCGAGTATTTCCCGCACCTGTGACCATCTCATGGGCGCGATGCTGGCAGACGTTGTAGAAGGTACGCACCTCACCGTCACGTCCGCGAATGCAGAACAGGTTTTGGCCGGCGATCTCAAAGGCGAAGTAGTCGCCCGATTCCCGCACCTGCGCCACGTGGCCCGCAAACTGCCACGTTCGGGCCAAAAGCCCCTGCATCTCCTGCTCGAAAATCGCAGGATCGGTGTAATAGCGCGCGTCCAGTGAGTGGGTCAGGGGTGCGTTCATTCGGGCTCCTCCGCGTAGAGGCCAAGTTGGTGTCTGCGTAGGTGAAACCGTTCCACCCGCTCGACGATTTCATCGCTGGAGACGGCGATCACGAAAGACAGCAGTGTTTCCAGTAAGGCGATGGTCGAAACGGAGGACGGGAAGAATTGCGGCGTGTCGGCGGCGACGACAAAGCCGTGCTGCGCGTTCAGGATGACCGGGCTGGCCGGACTGTCTGAGATACCGACGACCGTTAACCCTTGTTGCCGGGCCAGTTTGATCGCGTCGATCACCTCGGTTCGGTAGGGGTGGCAGGTGATGGCGATCAACACGTCTTGCTCATCCGCCCAGGCCAGATCGTCGACAGGCGTCGAGCCGGGGCGTGGGATGGCGTGAAACTGCTTCATCCCCGTGGATGCGAGATAGGTGAAATTACGGGCGTTTGCATTGTTGACGCCGACGCCCAAGGTATAGATTTGCCGGCAATTCCAGATGTCTTCGGCGGCGGCTTCCAGACTGGCAGCGTCGATCCCGGCAAAGGTCTCTTCGATATTGCGGATCGCCGCACCCACCATATCGGCATAAAGCCCGCCCAATTCACCTGACTTGCCAATATCCTGTAACCAACGTGCGCGATCGGGAAACGACACAGTGCCCTGACGAATCGCATCGCGGAAAGGCGCGCGGAAATCCTCGTACCCGTCGAAGCCAACCTGCCGGGCCATACGCACAAAAGTGTTGGGTTTGACCTTGGCGGCCTCGGCAATTTCTCGCACGGTCGAAACCCCCACATCCGTTGGGTTTTCAAGCACGTATCGCGCAGCTTTTTGCGCCTCGGGTGTGAGGGCATCCCACTCCTCGGTGAGGCGGTCGAGAACGATTGATGATACATTTGTGTCATTCATGATTGACGATGGTACATTTGTGGAATTAGCCTGTCGAGCAGAAAAGCGACTCGGGAAGAGGAAATGTCATGTCCGAGAAGAATTTGCCCACCCACGCCCGCGTGGTCATTGTCGGAGGCGGCGTCATGGGGGTCGGTCTGGCCTATCATCTGGCGCATGAGGGGTGGGGCGAAGATACCGTCCTGCTGGAAAAGGCCGAGCTGACCAGCGGCAGCACCTGGCACGCGGCGGGCCAGATCACGCATTCGACCTCAAGCTTTGGGCTGGGCAAATGCGTCGATTACAACATTGGCCTCTATTCCGGGGCACTGGAGGCCGAGACCGGCCAGCCCGTGACATGGCACGGCTGCGGCTCGTTCCGTCTGGCCTATACCGAGGATGAGATGGACTGGCTGCGTCATACCCTGTCGGTGGGCCGATCGCTGGGGTTCAACATCGAACTGGTCGGCCCCGAGAAAGTGGCCGAGTTGCACCCATTTTATAACCTAGAGGGCGTGTTGGGCGCGCTGCACACGCCGGATGACGGGCATGTGGACCCGACCAACGTCACCATGGCGATGGCAACGGGTGCGCGTCAGAAAGGCGTGCAGATTTTCCGCAATTGCCGCGCCACCAACATCACTCAGGCCGACAATGGCGAATGGGTGGTCGAGACCGAGCAAGGCACCATCACCTGCGAGCATGTGGTGAACGCGGGTGGCACCTATGCCCGTCAGATGGGCGAGTGGTCTGGGCTGCAACTGCCGATGACCTCAATGACCCACCACTACTTCGTGACTGAGCCGGTGCCGGAATTCCAGAACCTGGACAAGGAACTGCCGGTAATCCGCGATGACCGCAAAGTCTCGGGCTATATCCGAATGGAGCAACAGCGCGGGTTGATCGGGATTTACGAGAAGGAGAACCCAAACTCGGTCTGGCACGACCATTGCCCGTGGGAATATGAGAACTGGCTGTTTGATGCAGATTACGACCGGGTGATGCCTTGGCTCGAGGAAAGCCTGAACCGGATGCCTATCTTTGCCGAACTGGGCATCCAGCGCGACGTACACGGGGCGATCTCGCACCCGCCGGATGGCAACCCTCTGATCGGGCCCGCACCGGGTGTGCGGAACTACTGGTGCTGCTGCGGAACACAGATCGGCATTGGCTGGGGGCCGGGTCTGACCCGCGAGCTGGCACGCTGGATGGTGCATGGGGCAGCGGATATCTCGATGCGTGAGTTCGATCCGCGCCGGTTTGGCAGCTATGCCACCAAGGACTGGCAGGTGATGAAGGCCGAGGAAGACTACTGCCTGCGGCACGAAATCCCCTTCCCGCATTTCAACCGTCTGGAGGGGCGCCCGATCAAGCCGTCGCCACTGTATGAATTGCTGAAATCCAAGGGCGCGGTGCATGAAGAGGTCTATGGGTTTGAGCGCCCCCGCTGGTTTGCGCGGGACGGGGTGGAACAGCGCGATCATTACTCCTTCCGTCGCACGCCAGCCGATGACATGGTCGCGGCTGAGGTCAAAGCGGTGCGCGAGCGTGTGGGTATCATGGATGTTTCCGCTTTCACCAAGGTGTTGGTATCTGGCGATGATGCAGAGGTCTTGCTGGACCGCCTGATTGCCAATCGCCTGCCAAAGATAGGCCGGATCACGCTGGGGCATATGTTGAATCGGCGTGGCCGGATTGAGATGGAAGTGACGGTGTCCAAAGTTCGGGAGGATGCGTTCTACCTTGTATGCGCAGCTTTCTTTGAGCAACGGCTTCTGGATCATTTGGAAGCCCACAGGCAAGGAGCGTGCGTCAAGATTGAAAACTTGTCCAAAAGCTACTGCGCGCTGTCCCTGAACGGACCGAGATCTCGCGAGGTTCTGAATGCGGTTCGTCAATACAGCCCGCCGGAAGACAAGCTGTCCAATGCAGATTTCCCGTGGATGACGTTGCAAATCAACACTATCGCTGAGGAGCAGGTCTGGGCCTTCCGAATGTCTTACGCGGGTGAGTTGGGCTGGGAGTTTCACATGCCGCGCGCCAGCCTCGAGCCGGTTTACAACGCGCTTTGGGCGGCGGGTGAGCCGCACGGCATCACCGACTATGGCAGCTTTGCCATGAACGTGATGCGGATGGAGAAGGGCTTCAAAGGCGCGGGCGAGCTGACAAACGAGGTCACTCTGGCCGAGGCTGACGTGCTGCGTTTTGCCCGCACCGACAAAGAGTATCTGGGCAAGGACAAGACCCTGAACAGCGATCTGCCTTGGATCTGCGCCTATCTTGAAATCGAACCGGACGGCGAAATCGACGGTCATGGTGGCGAAGCGGTCATGCTGGATGGCCACGTTGTAGGGTCCACGGCCTCGGTCGCTTATGGGCATTCGGTCGGAAAGATTCTGGCCTTTGCTTACATCAAGCCCGAAGCAGCAGCGCCCGGAACTGCGCTGGAGGTCGTGATCCACGGAACGCCCCGCGTTGCGCGGGTTCTGGGTGAACCGGCCTATGATCCGCAAAGCCTGCTGCCCCGCACCGACGCCGCATTGGAGACCGTCTGATGAGCCTGCCCGACACAATGAAAGCCATGGTCACGATGGGCCATGGCGGATTGGAACAAATGGTGCTGCATGAAGACTGGCCACGCCCGGAACCCGCAGCCGGAGAAGTGTTGATCAAGGTCGCCGCCTGTGGTCTGAACAACACGGACGTAAACACGCGATCAGGCTGGTACTCCAAAACGGTAACCGATGCGACAACTGGCGGCGCGTTCGACGAAGTTGGAGAGGACGACCCCACCTGGGGTGGCGCGCCGATTACCTTTCCTCGCATTCAGGGCGCCGATATCTGTGGGGAAATCGTCGCGGTGGGTGAGGGCGTGGACAGTGCGCGCATCGGCCAACGGGTCATCACAGACGGCTGGCTGCGCGACCCTGACGACCCGCAGAACAAGGACAAGACCGGGTATTACGGATCCGAACGGGACGGTGGGTTCGCGGAATACGCGACAACGCTGGCCGTCAACGCGGTGCCGATTAACTCCACCCTGTCGGATGCTGAGCTTGCCACCTTCTCGTGCTCCTACTCTACCGCCGAAGGAATGCTGACCCGCGCCAACGTGACCGATAAGGATACGGTTTTGGTTCCCGGCGCATCGGGTGGTGTTGGCGGGGCTCTGGTGCAACTGGCCAAACGCCGGGATGCCCGCGTGATCGCGCTGGCGTCCGAGGCGAAACATGCCGACGTCGCAGAACTGGGCCCGGACATGATCCTGCCCCGCGCACCGGAAAACCTGCGCGCAGCGCTGGGGGGTGAAAAGATCACCGTCGTGGCCGACGTGGTCGGCGGCCCCTATTGGCCGCACCTGATCGACATTCTCGAACGCGGCGGGCGCTATACCTGTTCCGGCGCTATCGCTGGCCCGATGGTAGAGTTTGATTTGCGCACTTTCTACCTGCGCGACCTGACGTTAACCGGATCGACCGTGATTGACCCGCAGGTGATGCGGAACCTCGTAAAATACATCGAGGCGGGCGAAATCAAACCCGCCCTCGCCGCGACTTATCCATTGGAAGAACTACGCGAGGCGCAGGCCGCGTTCATCGCCAAACAACACACCGGAAACATTGTGGTGATCCCATGACTCTGGATGACGTTCTTGAGGCTGCTCGGCAGCTGCACCAATCACACCCCGCGCTTGCGGCCTTCGGTTCCTGGCCAGACGATCTTGTGGCGGCAGGATTGGAGGCAAACCAAATCCCGGCAGTGGAACTGGTTCAGCGCACCGAATTTCCGACCGATGCCGTCACACAGCCCTTGTCCGACGCGATCAGGGCGACCGCGCATCTGGCGCAATGGAAACATACCTATACCGAAGAAGAGGTCGGTGCCGACTTTCTCAATCGTTACGGCTACTACGAGCTGTTCGGGCCCACGGGGCATTTTCACTCGACCAAACTGCGTGGCTATGTCGCCTATTGGGGGGCGGGCCTGCATTATGATTGGCACAGCCATCAGGCCGAGGAGCTTTATCTGATCGTAGGCGGCGGGGCGATGTTTCGCGTCGAAGGGGACGAAACCTATGTTGTTGCAAACCAGACGCGCCATCACGAAAGCTGGCAAAGCCATGCGATGACCACAAACAACGAGCCGATCCTGACCTTTGTTCTTTGGCGGGGCGAGGGAATGGGTGATCTGCCAAAAATGGATGCCGCATGAAAATCACCCGTATCCGCGTTTATCAGACCGGGCTGCCCTACGTGGGCGGGTCCTATGTCTGGGGGGCGGGCAACGCGATCGAAACGGCAATGGCCTCGGTTGTCGTGATCGACACCGATGCAGGTTTGCAGGGGTGCGGAGAGTTCACGCCCTGCGGCGAGAACTACATGGTTGCCCATTCCGAAGGCGTGCCGGCGCTGGCGCGTTTGGTGACCCCCTCATTGTTGGGCGAAGACCCGCGTC
The DNA here is from genome assembly GCF_056539305.1 of Ruegeria sp. BC1. Classification (NCBI taxonomy): domain Bacteria; kingdom Pseudomonadati; phylum Pseudomonadota; class Alphaproteobacteria; order Rhodobacterales; family Roseobacteraceae; genus Ruegeria; species Ruegeria sp. BC1. The sequence continues at coordinate 246,727 of NZ_JBQFUT010000008.1, read as the reverse complement.
AGGTGGGGCGGATCGAACAGATGATGGATCATCTGGTGCAAGGCCACGGCTATGCCAAAGCTCCGTTCGACGCGGCGTGCTGGGATATTCTGGGGCAGGCCTGCGATCAACCGGTCTGGATGCTGCTGGGCGGCAAGCTGACCGATGGTGCGCCGATGTATCGTGTCGCGCCGCAGAAAGCGGTGGATGAGACGGTGGCCGAAATGGACCGATACCGACAGCAGGGGTATCGGCAGTTTCAAGTCAAAGTGGGCGGCGATTGGGTCACCGACATTGACCGCATTCGTGCCACTGTGCCTCTGCTGCAGCCCGGCGAAAAGGCGATGGCTGATGCCAATCAAGGTTGGCGCGTCGACAATGCGATCCGCGTGGCGCGCGCAACCCGGGATCTGGATTTCATCTTGGAACAGCCCTGCCGCACCTATGAGGAATGCCAGCAGGTGCGCCGCGTGGCCGAGCAGCCGTTAAAGCTGGATGAGTGCCTGACCGACATGCATATGGCGCAGCGGATCGTTGCAGATCGCGGGGCCGAGATTTGCTGTCTGAAGATCTCCAACCTCGGCGGTCTCAGCAAGGCGCGACGGGTGCGGGATTACCTTGTCGAAAACCGCATTCCCGTAGTCAGCGAAGATACTTGGGGCGGTGAGATCACCACTTCGGTCGTGGCACATTTCGCGGCCTCGACACCAACCGAATTTCTGCAGAACACGACCGATTTGATGAATTACAACACGCGCTCGACCGGAATCGGCGGGCCGGTGTCGCGGGATGGCAAGCTTTATGCCTCCGACTTGCCTGGATTGGGTGTGAGCCCTGATTTCGAAAGCCTCGGTGCGCCGGTGGCGGAGTACACATTATGAAGATCAATACCATCACCGTTTACCACGTCGACCTGCCGTTGGAGCATCCCTATTGGCTGTCCGGCGGGCGGTTGAAATTCGAAACGCTCGATGCGACGCTTGTTAAGATCGAAACCGATGTGGGTCTTGTTGGTTGGGGCGAGGGCACTCCGTGGGGGCACACCTACGTGCCGGCGCACGGGCCGGGCATTCGCGCCGGGATTCAGACGATGGCGCCGTTCATATTGGGTCTCGATCCGCGCAAAGTGCTTGAGGTCGAGCGCGCGATGGATATCGCATTGCCTGGGCATCTTTATGCCAAGAGTCCTATTGATATGGCCTGCTGGGATATCGCTGGGCAGGCGGCTGGGTTGCCGATTGCTGATCTTATGGGCGGCGGGTCACGAACACCGCGCCCGATTGCGTCTTCGGTCGGGGCCAAGACGGTGGAGGAAACCCGCGAAGTGATGGAGCGTTACCGTAGCCGTGGCTATGTCGCCCATTCGGTCAAGATTGGCGGAGATGTAGAGCGCGATATTGCCCGCGTGCGCGATGTCGAAAGCATCCGACGACCGGGAGAAATCGTCCTCTATGACGTAAACCGCGGCTGGACCCGGCAGCAGGCTTTGCGGGTAATGAGCGCCTGTGAGGACCTGAACGTGATCTTCGAACAACCCTGCGAGTCGCTGGATGATATTGCGGCGATCGCAGGGCGCCACGCCTCACCCGTGTCCGTGGACGAAAGTTTGGTCACCCTGCAGGATGCCGCCCGTATCGCACGCGACGGGCTGGCCGAAGTGTTCGGGATCAAGCTGAACCGCGTCGGCGGGCTGACCAAGGCGGCGCGGATGCGCGATATTGCGCTGGCGCACGGGGTCGACATGTTTGTGATGGCCACGGGCGGGTCGGTTCTGGCCGATGCCGAGGCGTTGCATCTGGCCGCAACCATCCCAGATGACAATTGCCATGCCGTCTGGGCGTGTCAGGACATGATTACCGTCGATATTGCGGGCGGGTGCGGTCCGCGCAACATTGACGGCCACCTGCACCTGCCGGAAACCCCCGGTCTTGGTGTGCACCCGGACGAAGACACGCTGGGTGATCCGGTGGGGGAGTATAAATTATGAATCTCACACATTGCATACAATTGTATACCAAATTCTTGAACCCCTGCCTTACTTCCTCTATACTGATAATAATAGATAAATTAGGGGCGAAGCATGGATGTGAGCTATGTGATTGTAGCCGTGATTGCGCTTGCCATCGGGGTGGTTATCGGCCAGAGGCGCAAGCGGAACGAACCGGATTCGATCTTTGGCAATGGGCAGTCACGGGAAAACAAAAGCGTATCAGATCAGGATCAGAAAAAAGGCGATATGTCTGCCGGTATGCGTCTGTTTATGGCGATCTTTTTAACAGGCTGGCTCATCGCTTGGTCAGCAGGGATTCTGATGGCGTTCTCGATGTTTACCTCAGCCGGCGGGGGCGCAACGCTGTTTCTCGGGGGGTGGCTGATCGCGGCTATCGCAGGCTGGTGTTGGGCTGTTTACACGCTGTGGAAGCTGGTCATGGGCCAGCCCGTCAATTTGCGCCGATGGAACTAACCGGACCGGGGCTTCAACTCAGGGGGTTCTGGTCATGAAAATCACCAAGATTACGCTGTGGTCCGCCGACCTGACCAGTCATGAAACCTATCACATGGCCGAAGGCAAAACCTGTGCCACAGTCAAAAGCCATATCCTGTGCCTTGAGACGGACACAGGCCTGAAAGGATGGGGCGAGGTCTGTCCGATACCCCACTACCTGCCCGCTTATGCCGATGGTGTGCCTGCCGCAATCACCGAGATGGGGCCTGAAATCCTCGGAGTGTCGCCGTTCGGGGTCGACGCGCCAATGCGCAAGTTGGATGGTTTCCTGCAAGGTCACGCTTACGCCAAATCGATCGTCGATATCGCGCTGTGGGACCTGTTCGGGCAGGCCACGGGGCAACCGGTTTACGCTTTGCTGGGCGGGCGGACGCGTCAGGACATGCCGCTGTATCATTCGATTACCTGTATCGCGCCCGATGACATGGCACGGATCGCCAAGACCGCGTACCAAACCGGCATTCGCCAGTTTCAGGTCAAGCTGGGGGTTGAAGGCGACTGGCAGACCGACGCCGAACGCCTGATCAAAGTGCGTGAGGCAGTAGGACCGGGGCCTTTGGTCTATGGCGACTGGAATTGTGGCGCGTCGCGCTTGCAGGCCACGCGGACCGGGCGCGCGGTCGCTCATCTAGATGTGATGCTGGAGCAGCCTTGCAAAACCCTTGAGGATTGCGCCGCTGTCCGGCAGGCGACCGGCCTGCCAATCAAGATTGACGAGAACGCCTTTGATCTGGCCTCGTTGCTACGCGCGCATGAGTTGGGATGCATGGATGCGGTAGCGCTGAAACTGTCGAAATTCGGCGGGTTGTCGGCCATGCGCCGGGCGCGGGATCTGACCGTGTATCTAGGGGCAGAGATCTGCGCCGAATGCACCTGGGGATCGGACATCGTCACCGCCGCCTCTCTGCATTTCGCCGCCTCGACCCCTCATGGATCGCTGATGAATACCTGTGATCTGTCGTCCTATGTTGCGCCGCGCATCTGCCCGGATGCACCAATCCGTGAAAACGGCAGGATTGCCCCACCGGACGGGCCGGGGTTAGGTGTTACACCAGACCCGGATGTCCTTGATTCCCCGATATTGGAGATTGCATGAGATGCTGAAAATACACTCTCAATCCGACTGGATCGACCGCGCCAACGCTGTTCTGCCTGCCGGAGGGTTTGGCAATTTCGATCCGGGTATCATCATCGCCCGTGGCGAAGGCAGCCGTGTCTGGGATGAGGATGGTAACGAATACATCGACTATCTGATCGGATCCGGCCCCATGCTGCTGGGCCATGGCCACCCCGAGGTGATGGAGGCCGTGCTTGAACAACTGCCCAAGGGCATGACCTTCTTTGCGAATAACGCCAAAGGCATCGAACTGGCCGAAGCCATCATCGACGCAGTGCCCTGCTGCGAACAGATCCGTTTTGTCGCCTCGGGTGGCGAGGCCGATATGTACGCAATTCGTCTGGCCCGCGCATACACCGGGCACGACAAGATCCTGAAATTCGAGGGCGGATATCACGGCATGAGCGCCGAGGCACAGATGAGTCTGGCCCCCAGCCGTGAGGTGAATTTCCCGCAGCCGGTGCCCGATAGTGCCGGAATCCCGCAAGGTGTGGCCGATCAGATGCTGATCGCACCCTTCAATGACCTTGAGGCAGTCGCGAACTTGCTGACCGAGCATGACGACATCGCTGCCATCATGGTCGAACCGTTGCAGCGGATCATTCCACCCATGCCCGGTTACCTGCAGGGGCTGAGCGATCTGTGCGACAAACACGGCGTTTTGCTGATTTTCGATGAGATCGTCACCGGCTTTCGACTGGCCTATGGAGGCGCACAGGAAAAATATGGAGTCACGCCGGATATTTGCACCTTGGGTAAAATCACCGGCGGGGGCTTCCCTCTGGCCGCGTTGGGCGCCAGTGCCGAGATCATGAAGCATTTCGACAAGGAGCAGGTTGGCGAGGGCGGCTGGCTGATGCAGTTGGGCACCCTGTCGGGTAATCCGGTTGCTTCGGTTGCGGGTTTGAAAACCATGGAGATTTTGCGGCGCGATGGCACCTATGACCAGCTCCGCGCGACCGGGGCCGCATTGCAGCAGATGCAGGTGGACGTGCTGACCAAGGCCGGGATACCGCATCAGATTTGCGGGGACGAGACACTGTTCGATGTCTATTTCACCGAAAACACCTGCCGCGATTACCGCAGTGCCAAACATGACGACCCGCGTCGAAACGTGATTTACAACGACACGTTACGCGCGAATGGCATCTTCAAGGCTCCAGGAAAACTCTATCCTTCGCTGGCGGTGAGCCAGGGCGATCTGGAGCAGACGCGCGCGGCCGTTGAAAAGGCTGTTCAGGCCATTTGTGACGGTTGAGTTTTGTACAGAAAAATAAAACGGGCCGCTGTCAATGTTTGACAACGGCCCTAACTGATCGGAGATCAAGGCGCGGTCTCGCCCCCTCGAACACCACTTAAACGAACAAAAAAATCTTAAACCTTCGACATAATCGAGACCCACCCGACATCACAGTCAGCATATTACATTGATGCCAGATCAGTCCGTATTGGACAGTGAAGTAGTTCACATTACACGAATTTTCTTCAACTTCTCCACTCAAAGAAGCCGGGACCGGCTTGTTTCAACAAAGATTGTGCCATGGCGCGTGCCATTTCTTCACCATCTGCGACCGCACCGGTTACGTCTTCGGCGATCGCTTCGGACCCGTCGGGGCGCAACACTTCGCCCCGAAGGCGCAGTTGACCGCCCTGCACATCGGCCAGACCGGCGATGGGGGTTTCGCATGAACCGTCCAGACCTGCCAACAGGATGCGTTCGGATGCCAGTCGCTGCCCTGTTTCGGAGTGATGGATCGCCTCAAGCATTCCCGCTGCGCGGGAATCGTCGTTACGGCGTTCTATACCAATCGCCCCTTGCGCGATTGCGGGCAGCATGTCCTCGGGCGCGATGGCGGTGGCCGGGACGTCATCCATGTTCAAGCGACGGATGCCAGCCAGGGCCAAAAAGGTGCATTCCGCGACGCCATCAGCCAGTTTCTTGAGGCGTGTCTGCACGTTGCCCCGGAACTCGACCACATTCAGGTCGGGCCGCCGGTTCAGCAGCTGCGCCCGGCGGCGCAGCGATGAGGTGCCCACCACGGCACCCTGCGGCAGGTCGTGGATCGAGGTCAGGTTGGGTGAGATAAACGCATCCCGCACGTCCTCGCGTGGCAGGAACGTGTCCAGCACCAGACCGTCGGGTTGCGCGACCGGCATGTCCTTTGTGGAGTGCACCGCGATGTCGATATCGCCGCGCAGCATCGCCTCTTCGATTTCCTTGGTGAACAGACCCTTGTTGCCGATCTCTTTCAGCGGTCGGTCCGCGTCAATCATGGCGCGGTTGTCACCGGTTGTCTTGATCACCACGATCTCGAATGCTTCTTCGGGCAGGTCGAATGCGGTGCCCAGACGTTGCCGGGTTTCATAGGCTTGCGCCAGCGCCAGAGGCGAACCACGGGTGCCGATCTTCAGCGGTGAGGCGGGTGTGGGCAGGGTCAGTGTCATGCGCACAGCTTTAGTCGCGTCACATTGCCCTGACAATGGGGGCACACCTTGACAAATTGCCACTGAGGGCCGACCCGTTGCGACAAACCAGACGATTGGGGGCAAACATGGCCGAGACGAAAAAACTGCTGCGGGCGCTGGCGGGTGAGGTGCAGGATGTGCCGCCGATCTGGATGATGCGTCAGGCCGGGCGGTATCTGCCGGAGTATCGCGCAACCCGCGCGCAGGCAGGGGATTTCCTGTCGTTGTGTTATAACCCGGAACTGGCCGCCGAAGTAACGTTGCAGCCAATCCGCCGCTATGGGTTCGACGCAGCGATTCTGTTTGCAGACATTTTGCTGGTCCCACAGGCGTTGGGCGCGGATTTGTGGTTCGTAACCGGCGAAGGACCGCGTCTGTCGACCATCACGCAGCAATCTGAATTTGATAAGCTAAAACCGGTTGAGGCCATTCACGAGACTCTGTCGCCGGTTTACGAGACGGTGCGCATCCTGTCGCGGGAATTGCCGTCCGAGACGACCCTGATCGGATTCGCGGGCGCACCTTGGACTGTCGCAACCTATATGATTGCGGGTCGCGGGACTCCGGATCAGGGACCAGCGCATGCGCTGCGCGAGGAAAACACCGCCTTGTTCGAGGCCTTGCTGGAGCGGATCACGCTGGCGACGATAGAATACCTCTTGGCGCAGATCGAGGCTGGCGCCGAAGTGGTCAAGATTTTCGACAGCTGGGCCGGATCGCTGAAGGGTGAAGCGTTTCAGAAATATGCGGTCGAGCCCTGCCGCGTAATCACGCAGGCCATCAAGGACCGCCATCCCGGAATTCCGGTCATCGGTTTCCCGCGTGAAGCTGGCGATGGTTATATCGGATTTGCAAAGGCGACCGGTGTGGATTGCGTTGCGCTGGATAATTCGGTGTCACCGGAATGGGCGGCCGAGCACGTGCAGGTCGATGGTTGCGTTCAGGGCAATCTGGCTTCGTCGCACATGGTAACCGGTGGTCAGGCTCTGGTGGATGAAACGCGTCGGATCGTTGAGGCGTTTTCCAAAGGTCCGCACATTTTCAACCTTGGACACGGGATTACGCCAGATGCTGATCCTGCAAATGTACAATTGATGATCGACACGGTACGCGGGAGATAAACGGGAAGGGGTCTGCCCCCTTCTTGGCCTTTGGCCAATTCATCCCCCGGGATACTTTCAGTCAGATGAAGGGGCGGATCGGCGTGGCGCGTCGAGCTCGGCAAGAATGTCCAAGCTGTGCTCGCCACGAGTTGGACTTGGTTTCGGATGCCATGAATGGGTGGAGAATCTGGGGGCGGCGGCGGCCTGGAGCGTGCCTTCGATGTCGATCCACGTCTTGCGGGCGGCATTCAAATCGTGGGCCTGCGCCTCTTGTGGGCTTAGAACCGGGGCGACACAGGCATCTGTTCCGGCGAACAGGTGGGCCCAGTGATCGCGCGGCTTAGCGGCGAATATGGCAGCAAGTGAACGGGATTGATCGGGCCAAAGAGACGGATCGAATTGATGTTCAAACATCTTTTCCTCAGACAGGCCCAACACTTTCAGGAACTCGCTGTAAAACTTGGGCTCAAGGCATTGGACGGTGATGAAGCCACCATCGGCACAGGTGTAGGTGCGGCTCCAGTGAGGGCCATCCAACAGGCTCTGACCGCGCGTTTGTGACAGGTTTCCGGTTTGGCGCAGGCTCATCAGCAGGTTCATCATGTGAGCAGAACCGTCGTATATCGCGGCGTCTACAACCGTGCCCTCCCCGGTTTTGCGCGCGTTCATCACTCCGGCCAGAATGCCCGTGACCAGATACAAAGCGCCGCCGCCGATATCACCGATCAGAGTTGCGGGCGGCTGAGGGGGGTAGCCAGGAGGGGACGCATACCAGAGAGCACCTGACAGGGCGATGTAGTTCAGGTCGTGTCCAGCAACGCCAGACAGATGGCCATCCTGGCCCCAACCTGTCATGCGGCCGTAGACGAGCCCAGAGTTCAGGGCGTGGCAGACCTCTGGGCCAAGGCCCAGTTTCTCCATCACGCCGGGGCGAAACCCTTCGATCAGTGCGTCCGCTGTGGTGATCAGGCGTTTGGCCGTATCCAGATCGTTCGCGTTCTTGAGATCCAGAGCGATTGACCGTTTACCGCGATCCAGTACCGAGCGGTCCGGCATGCCCGGCGCAGGGCTGCCCCCTTTGCGGTGGATGGTGATCACATCAGCGCCCAGATCAGCCAGCAACATGGCAGCGAAAGGGCCGGGCCCGAGCCCTTCGATTTCGATGATACGCAATCCGTCCAGCATGGTGCCCCTCCTTTTCGCCGCAGGGTTTCGGGATCGAAAGTGAATTGCAAGACCGCTGACGCCTTGAACGACAGAATCGCCACTCGCAAAAAAGCGCATGCTCCTGTGCGAAATTGACCTGTTCTGCGCCGTGTCGGCGAGGTAGGGTCGCCGCCAGAACAGGGAGCACGCATGGCAACTATTTTGTCCATCAAGGATCTGCGCAAATCCTATGCTGACGGGTTTGAGGCGCTGAAAGGCGTGTCGCTGGATATTGAAGAAGGCGAGATACTGGCCCTGTTGGGACCGAACGGTGCGGGTAAGACGACGCTGATATCGACGGTCTGTGGTATTACCACTCCGACTTCTGGCGAAGTAACAGTCGGTGGTCATGACATCCAAATCGATTTCCGCGCCGCGCGTCGGATGATCGGGCTGGTGCCACAGGAAATTGCGCTGGAACCGTTTGAGAAGGTCTGGAACACGGTGCGCCTGTCGCGCGGACTGTTCGGATACGGGCGCGATGACGCCCGGGTAGAGGAAATCCTGCGCAAGCTGTCCCTCTGGGACAAGCGTAAAAACGCGATCAAGGAATTGTCCGGTGGGATGAAGCGTCGGGTGCTGATCGCCAAGGCCCTGGCGCATGAACCACGGGTGTTGTTTCTGGACGAACCGACTGCTGGCGTGGACGTCGAACTGCGCAAAGACATGTGGGAGATCGTGGCCGAGCTTAAACAGGCTGGCGTCACCATCATCCTGACCACCCATTACATCGAGGAGGCCGAGGCCATTGCCGATCGGGTCGGCGTGATCGACAAGGGTGAGCTTCTGCTGGTGCAGGACAAGGACACGCTGATGGCGCAGATGGGTAAGAAACAGCTCGAGGTGATGCTGAACGAACCCATCGAGACCATCCCCGACAGTTTGGCAGAGCACAACCTTGTGCTGAACGGTAATGGGGACGCGTTGGTCTATACTTATGATACCCACGCTGACCGTACCGGAATTACGACTCTGCTGAACGATGTGGCGCAAGCGGGGCTGGTGTTGCGCGATGTGCAGACCCGACAGTCGAGCCTTGAGGAGATTTTCGTAAACCTGGTATCCGGAGAGCCCGCATGAACTGGTCCGCGATTGCTGCAATCTACCGGTTTGAGATGGCCCGGTTCTTCCGAACGTTGGCGCAGAGCTTTCTGTCGCCCGTGCTGTCGACATCGCTGTACTTCGTGGTCTTTGGCACTGCCATTGGCAGCCGAATTCAAGAGGTCGAGGGGGTATCCTACGGTGCCTTCATCGTACCTGGGCTGATTATGCTGTCGGTGGTGATGCTGGCGATTTCCAATGCATCCTTCGGGATATATTTCCCCAAGTTTCTCGGAACCATATACGAGCTGCTCTCGGCCCCGGTGAACTTTATCGAGATTGTGATCGGTTATGTCGGCGCGGCGGCGACAAAGGCGCTGTTCGTTGGATTGGTCATTCTGGTGACCGCCTCGTTCTTTGTGGATTTGCGGATCGAGCACCCGTTTGCCATGGCTGCGTTTCTGATTCTGACCTGCCTCAGCTTTTCCTTGTTGGGGTTCATCATCGGTATCTGGGCCAGCAATTTTGAGCAAATGTCTCTGGTGCCGCAACTTGTAGTCACCCCCCTGATCTTTCTGGGCGGGACGTTCTATTCCATTTCCATGCTGCCGCCGTTCTGGCAGACCGTCACCCTGTTCAACCCGGTCGTCTATCTGATTTCGGGCTTTCGCTGGTCGTTTTACGGGTTGGCGGATGTGCCGATCGGATTCAGCCTGTTGGCCATTTTGGCCTTTACTGGCCTGTGCCTAGGCATCATCGGGTGGATCTTCAAAACCGGCTGGCGCATCCGCAGCTAAGCGCCGCCTGGGCGTTGCATTTTTGCCCACCGCCTTCAGGAAATGTGTTCACGTCGCGTCTTAGGACAAGGCGGTCCCTTGTTTACCGGATGGGCGCACTCTACATCGGCTCCCATGAAACTCAGCCTGCCGTTTCTCAAAAAACAACCTTGCGTGGCCGTTGTGCGCCTGTCCGGCGCCATCGGAATGGCCGGGCGCGGGTCGATGTCCGACACCGCGCTGGCGCCCGTTCTGGAGAAAGCCTTTCGCAAGGGCAAACCCGCAGCCGTCGCGCTTGAGATCAACTCGCCCGGCGGGTCGCCTGTGCAAAGCTCTCTGATCGGTGCGCGAATCCGACGTCTGTCGGATGAGTTGGACATTCCGGTTATTGCCTTTGTCGAAGATGTGGCCGCCTCGGGTGGCTATTGGCTGGCCGCGGCTGCAGACGAGATTTATGCCGATGACAGTTCGGTTCTGGGCTCGATCGGGGTGATCTCGTCGGGCTTTGGTGCGCATGTCTTGCTGAAGCGGCAGGGCATTGAACGGCGCGTGCACACGGCGGGGCAGTCGAAATCCATGCTGGACCCGTTTGCCCCGGAAAAGAAGGAAGACGTCGCGCGGCTGGAAGGCCTGCTGGCGGACATCCATGAGAACTTTATCACCCATGTCAAAACCCGACGGAACGGTAAGCTGGACGAAAGTCAGGACCTTTTTACGGGTGAAATCTGGCTGGCCCGTCGCGCGCAGGAACTGGGGTTGATCGACGGCATTGCGCATTTGAAGCCGAAAATGCAGGACCGCTTTGGCGACAAGGTCAAGTTCCGCCGCTATGGCATGCGCAAACCGATCTGGTCGCGGTTCGGTGCGTCGTTGGCGCAGGACGCTATCGCCGGGCTTGAGGAGCGTGCGGCCTACGCGCGTTTCGGTTTGTGACGTGATTATCAAGATCGTAACCCTGTTTCTGATCGCCATGGGAGTCCTGGCGATGTTCGGTAAGCTGCGCTTTCCAGGGCAGAAACGGTTGCAATCTGCAAGATGCCCGCGCTGCGGGCGGTTCAGGATCGGCAAAGGCCCCTGCGCCTGCGAAAAAGGAGGCCGCTCATGATGCCGTGGCTGCTATCCGCTCTGGGATTGCTGATCCTGTTGTTGGCGGGCGACGCGTTGGTTCGCGGCGCGGTCAATCTGAGCCTGCGGATGGGCGTGCCTGCGCTGATCGTCAGCCTGACGATCGTCGCCTTTGGCACTTCGGCCCCGGAATTGCTGATCGCGATCAGCGCGGTCAAGGAAAACGCTCCGGGAATCGCCCTGGGTAACGTCGTCGGGTCAAACACCGCAAATATCCTGCTGGTTCTGGGGCTGCCCGCCTTGCTGTCAACACTGCACACCAGTGAATGTAACAGTCGCAGAAACTATGTATTCATGTTGCTGGCCTCGGTTCTGTTCATCGGGTTGGCTTTCTGTGGCGTGTTCAATCTAGTCAGCGGAGCCATCCTGCTGGCAGCATTGGGTCTTGTTCTGTGGAATGCCTTCCGCCAAGCCCGCGCCCACCGCAAAGCCTGCGGTGAAGCCTGCGCCGGTGACGATGAGCTTGAGGGTCTGGAAGAGGCTGACCCTAACATGGCCTATTGGAAGATCTCGATCTATCTGGTGCTCGGCCTGATCGGTCTGCCGATGGGGGCGCATCTTCTGGTCGAAAACGCCACCGTTATTGCCCTTACCTACGGCGTCAGCGAAACGGTGATCGGCCTGACGCTGATCGCGGTCGGGACATCGCTGCCCGAACTGGCAACCACCGTTATGGCAGCGCTGCGCCGACAGGCCGATGTGGCACTGGGCAATGTAATCGGATCGAACATGTTCAACCTGCTGGCCATTGTCGGTATTGCGACGCTGTTCGGTCGCATCCCGGTAGATCCCGAATTTCTACGGTTCGACCTGTGGGTCATGTTGGGGGCGTCTCTGTTGCTGATCCCGTTTGTGTTCTTCAAACGCGATATCACGCGCGTCTGGGGTTTGGTGTTGACGTTACTGTATGCGGTCTATGTCATCGTTTTGCTGGTGTGACGTGACGAAGAGGGACTACTCATGACCCGAGCCTTAGTGACCGGAGCCGGAATTCGCCTTGGTCGGGCTATGGCGCTGTATTTGGCGAAACGCGGTTATGATGTGGCGGTGCATTATGCAACGTCCGAGACGTCGGCGCTGGAAACAGTCGCCGAGGTTAAGGCACTGGGGCGCAATGCGGTGGCCTTGCAAGCCGATTTGCTAGACGAGGCCCAGGTTCAAGCCCTGCTGCCGCGTGCTGCCAAGGCGCTGGGTGGACCGATCACCTGTCTGGTGAACAACGCCTCGGTTTTTGAATACGACAACATCCGTACGGCCACACGGCAAAGCTGGGATCGTCATCTGGACAGCAATCTGCGCGCACCTTTCGTTCTGACACAGGCAATGGCCGAACAGGGGCTGGAGCCCGGTACGGACGACGCGGGCGAACCAGTGGCTACAGCGTTGATCGTCAACATGGTCGACATGCGGGTGCGCAAGCTGACGCCCGAGTTCATGTCCTATACCATCGCCAAGATGGGGCTGTGGGCGTTGACCCGCACAGCAGCGCAGGCGCTGACACCCGCAATCCGGGTCAACGCCATCGGGCCCGGGCCGACTATGCAGGGCCATCGACAGAGCGAGAACCACTTCAAAGCCCAGCGCGCAAACACGATTCTGGCACGCGGATCGAACCCTTCGGATATCACTGCTGCGCTCGGCTATTTTCTGGACGCGCATGCAGTGACCGGGCAGTTATTGTGTGTGGATGGCGGGCAGCATCTGGGTTGGCAAACACCGGACGTTCTGGGCGTAGAATAAGCAAAACTGGTGCAAGTTTTGCACCGCTCGCATTCCTGTTACCTGCGCGTTACAAAAATGTCTTTTTTTTCATATACTTGTCTTGTGCAGAAAAATAATACATTTAAAATCAATACGTTATATAAGTGCCTATTTTTTGTGCAGATCAAGGAATTGGCAAGGAAACAAGGGAAAATCGCGATCCCCAGAAACTTATCTGCATAGTTATCCACAGAAACCGTGGATTTGTTTTCTCTTGATCTGGGGCGCTCAAGATTGCAGCCATGGTCAGAGAATCATATCTCTGACCCATGACCACCCAAGACGACTCGAATTCGGATATCCAGCCAACAGGTTATGCCTGCATTCAGCGCTTTGTGAAAACGCTGGACAGTTCGCCAGGTGTGTACCGGATGCTGGATGCAGACAGCCGGGTTCTATACGTGGGCAAGGCACGGAACCTGAAAGCGCGTGTGTCGAACTATGCGCGGCCCGGCCATTCGGGCCGGATCGAGAAGATGATCGCCTCGACCGCCTCGATGATGTTCCTGACGACGCGGACCGAGACCGAGGCGCTGCTGCTGGAACAGAACCTGATCAAGCAGCTCAAACCCAAGTACAACGTGCTGCTGCGTGACGACAAAAGCTTTCCCAATATTCTGGTCGCCAAGGATCATGCCTTTCCGCAGATCAAGAAGCATCGCGGCGCGAAGAAGGAAAAGGGTGCCTATTTCGGCCCCTTTGCCAGCGCCGGTGCGGTGAATAGGACGCTGAACCAGCTGCAAAAGGCGTTCCTGCTGCGCAATTGCTCGGATTCCATGTTCGACAGCCGCACGCGGCCATGTCTGCTGTACCAGATCAAACGTTGCTCGGGGCCGTGTGTCGGATTGATTTCCGAGGCGGATTACCGCGAAAGCGTCAAAGATGCCGAACGGTTTTTGTCGGGCCGCTCGACCAAGGTCCAAGAGGAACTGGCCGAGCAAATGATGGCCGCCTCTGAGGCGATGGAGTTCGAGCGCGCCGCCGGTTTGCGCGACCGTATCCGGGCGTTGACGCAGGTACAGTCCAGCCAGGGCATCAACCCGCGCGGCGTGGCCGAAGCGGATGTGATCGGCCTGTATATGGACAGCGGTCAGGCCTGTGTGCAGGTGTTTTTTATCCGGGCCAATCAGAACTGGGGCAACAAGGATTTCTATCCACGCGTCGGCCCGGATGTTTCCCCGGCAGAGGTGATGGAGGCCTTCCTGGGCCAGTTCTACGACAACAAGGAACCGCCCCGGCAGTTGATCCTGTCGGACGGGATTGAGAATGCTGATCTGATGCAGGAGGCCCTGACCGAAAAAGCGGGCCGCAAGGTGGAAATCCTTGTGCCTCAGCGCGGGGAAAAGCAGGAGCTGGTCGCAGGGGCCTTGCGCAACGCGCGCGAGTCGCTGGCCCGGCGCATGTCGGAAAGTGCAACTCAGGCCAAGTTACTGCGGGGCGTGGCCGAGGCGTTCGATCTGGATGGACCGCCGAACCGGATCGAGGTTTACGACAACAGCCACATCCAAGGCACTAACGCGGTTGGCGGCATGATTGTCGCCGGCCCCGATGGGTTCATGAAAAACGCCTATCGCAAGTTTAACATCCGCGGCGACGACCTGACGCCGGGCGATGATTTCGGCATGATGAAAGAGGTGCTGACCCGCCGCTTTACCCGCCTGCAAAAGGAAGACCCGGATCGCGACAAAGGGCTGTGGCCCGATCTGCTGTTGATCGATGGCGGTGCCGGGCAAGTCAGTGCGGTGCAAGAGATCATGACCCAGCACGGCGTCGAAGATATTCCGATGGTTGGCGTCGCCAAAGGGGTCGACCGCGACCACGGTAAGGAAGAATTCCATCGCACCGGTCAGCGACCCTTCGCTCTGAAACGAAACGACCCGGTTCTGTATTTCATCCAGCGCCTGAGGGACGAGGCGCATCGGTTTGCCATCGGTACGCACCGCGCGAAGCGCGCCAAAGCAGTTGGCGCAACCCCGCTGGACGAAATCCCCGGTGTAGGGGCCGCGCGCAAACGCGCCCTGCTGGCGCACTTCGGTAGCGCCAAAGCGGTCAGCCGGGCCAATCTGGCGGATTTAAAGGCCGTGGATGGTATCTCGGCCGGTCTGGCGCAGAAGGTTTACGATTTCTTCCACGACAAGGGCTAAGCCCGCCGTCCGCGCCACAGGATATACAACCCCGATGCCACGATCAGCGCGCTGCCGATCCACATGGTCTGGTCCAGCCGCTCGCCGAAGATCGCGATGCCCAGTGCGACGCCAAACAACAGGCGCGAATAGCGGAAGGGTGTGACGGCAGAGACTTCACCCGTGCGCATCGCTTTCATCAGCGAGGCATAGGCGGCCGTGCCCATGAGGATAGCGCCCGCTAATTGCAGGCCGGTATGCAAGGTCATAGGTGCGAGAGGCACGCCTTCCCAGAACCGATAGGCGACCCCAGCGATCACGACGCTAAGAAACCCGTAGAACCCTAGTATTTCGGTTCCCAACGTCGCAGGTGCGGCTCGGCTGGCCAGATCGCGCCCGGCAAAGCCCAGCATGCCCAAAACAGCGAGGATGGACAGGGCCGAGAAGCTGTCCTCGGTCGGTTGTATGATGATGACGACCCCGGTCAGGCCAATCAGGATCGCACTCCATCGCCGCCAGCCAACGGTCTCGCCAAAGAACAGGGCTGCGCCAGCAACCACGACAAGGGGCGTCGCCTGAAGGATTACAGTGGCCGAGGACAGCGGTGTCAATGTGATGGCCAGCAGATAAAACAACCGTCCGAGGATCTCGAACAGCATCCGGACCTTCATCGGGGGCGACAAAACATCAGGGTGAAACAGGTCGCTTCCGCGCACCAGCGCAGTGCCCGCAAAGATCGCGGTGCCCCCTGCGCCAAACAGGATCAGAACTTGCCACACGGGAAGCGTTCCCGCCGCGCCTTTCAGCAGCGCGTCCTCCAACGCGAAAAGCGCCATGCCTGCGATCATCCAAGCGCTGCCGATCAAGTTGGATCGTGAGTCTGTTTGAATGTGTGTTGCCATGTCTTCAGTCGCCTTCGGGGTTGGGCGCCAACCTGACCCCATAGGGGCCCGGTGCCAAGGGGGTGCGTCAAATTCTCTGGCGCGTGGGCGGCAAAGCGGCGGCGCTGCAACTGTCTGTGTTCGGGTCAGTTTTTTGATTGGCCGCCTTTTATGTCCGCGACCGCCGATGTAGTGTCGGCCCATGAAGTGGAACCTACCCAATATCCTGACCGTGCTGCGCCTGTTGGCGGCCCCCGGTCTGGCCGTAATGTTTCTGTATTTCTCACGCCCTTATGCGGACTGGTTCGCCCTGATCCTGTTCCTGTCGGCCGCGATAACCGACTGGTTCGACGGATATTTGGCGCGCGCGTGGGGTCAGGAAACCAAAATGGGGGCCATGCTGGACCCGATTGCCGACAAGGCGATGGTGGTGATCGCGCTGATGATTTTGGTCGGTTATTCGGCGGAACATTGGACGCCCTGGCTGGTCTTGCCCGCAACCGTGATCCTGTTCCGCGAGGTGTTCGTCTCGGGTCTGCGCGAATATCTGGGTGACGTCGCAGGTACGCTGAAGGTGACGAAGCTGGCGAAATGGAAAACCACTGCTCAGATGGTGGCGATCGCGGTTCTGTTCTCGCAAGGGATATTCGAGCATTATTTCGTGATGGGTACGTTTGGCATGGACCCGGATCTGATTGACAAGGTCCTGACCGGCCAGACCGAAGATGTGAACGGGCTGCGCTGGCACCTTGAGGGAATGTTCTGGTCGGGTCGCATCGGTCTTTGGTTGCTGTGGATTGCGGCCACGCTGACATTGATCACAGGCTATGACTACCTACGTAAAGCCATGCCCCACCTGAAGGAGAACTAAGCGATGGACGTGCTGTATTTCGCCTGGGTGCGCGAACGTATCGGCCTGCCGAAAGAGAAGGTTGAAACACAGGCCGCGACGGTATCCGATCTGGTGGCCGAACTCAGCGCCCGCGAAGACCGGTATGCTGCTGCTTTTTCCGACCTGTCCGCCCTGCGTGTGGCGTTGGATCAGGAGCTGTCGGATTTTGATGCGTCGCTGGCCGGTGTGCGGGAAGTGGCCTTTTTCCCGCCTATGACTGGCGGCTGACACCATGCGCATAGCGGTTCAGGAAGCAGAGTTCGATCTGGGCGCCGAGGCCAACGCTTTTGCCAATGGCGATGACGCGAACGGGGCGATTGTGACCTTTACTGGCGTGGTGCGTGATCTTGCTTCGGGCGATCTGGATGTGATGGAGATCGAGCATTACCCCGGCATGACCGAGCGAGCGCTGACCAAGATCGCCCAAGAGGCGCAGACGCGCTGGTCACTGGGCGACGTGTTGGTCATCCACCGGTACGGGCGTCTGGCGCCGGGGGATCGGATCATGATGGTCGCCACCGCTGCACGGCATCGCAAGGATGCCTTTGAAGCGGCGGAATATCTTATGGATTACCTGAAATCCCGCGCGCCGTTCTGGAAGAAAGAAATCACCAAATCAGGCGCCCAATGGGTCGCCGCCAAGGACGAGGACGAAGACGCGCTGACCCGCTGGTGAGTTTGTGTGCATCCTGCCGAACTGTTTTCAGTTCATGAGCTTGCCCATTTCGGCATCGGGAATCGCGTTAGCCGAATAGCGGAACGTTCCATTGGATTTGACTTCGTTAGCTGCGCGTCGCAGTGCGCCAAAGGCCGTGCGCGCAAATGAGCCGCCGACGCTGACGCGCCGGACACCTGCATCCGAAAGCTCCGAGACCGAATAGGTTGGCCCATTTAGCCCCATAACGACATTCACCGGCTTATCGACTTCGCGGCAGACGGTTCGAATCGCCTCTAAATCCGGCAGGCCGGGGGCGTAAAGAACTTCTGCACCTGCTTCGGAAAATAGCTGCAATCGTCTGATCGTGTCACCTAGATCCGGGCGGCCCCACAGGTAGTTTTCGGCGCGTGCAGTTAACAAAAAGTGCAGGTCCGCCGCCGTTTCCGCCGCCGCCTGAATACGGTCAACCGCTTGGTGCAAGTCATAGATTGGGGCATCGGGATTGCCTGTTGTATCCTCTATGGACCCGCCAACCAAACCGAGTTCTGCCGCCATGCGAATGGTATGGGCGCAGGTTTCCGGCGCGTGCCCAAAGCCACCTTCAAGGTCAGCGGAAACGGGCAGGGCGACTGCGTTGACGATCTCTGCGGCATTATCCAGCAGTTCATCCCTGGTTAGGTCCGCGCATGAATCGCGTTTGCCTTTCGAATAGGCAAATCCGGCGCTGGTCGTTGCCAAAGCCTCAAAGCCCATACTGGCCAGCAGCCGCGCAGAGCCCGCGTCCCAGGGATTGGGGATGACGAAAGCCTCAGGTCCTGAATGCAGGTTTCTGAAGCGTTCGAATTTCTCTCGTTGTTCTGACATTGGTCGCCCTCATGATTGTGGTGACATTACCGCGATGAGAACATAATGAGAACGAAAAATCGATTCCTGTCTTTAGTCGGCGTTGTTGATGCGTCCGCGCAGTTCTTCGGCCTCCTGCCTTGCGGCGCGCAATCCGTCCATGGCCGCGGACAGTTCCGCTTCGGCCTGGGTCAGTTGGTTGGTCAATTCCGCCTCGCGCTGTTGCAGGTAGGTAATCGCCTGATCCCGGGTTTCTTCGGCCTCGTGAAGCTCTTGGCTCATACGGTCCAGATCGGCGACGTCGCTTTGGCGAACGCGTGATAGGCGGTGGGCCAGCCAGTTCGCGAACCATCCCATACAGAAGGCCCCGAACAGGATGATGGCGGTGGCGATGATGAATTCGATTCGGTTCAACTTACTGGTCCCCTGCATCCGCATCTGATGCGGTCGTGTCCGCCTCTTCGGCCTTAATCGTTTCCGCCTCCAGCGCATCCAGCCCGGTTTCCGAGCCCTCGACTGGCTCGGGCCGGATCAGCCGGAATTCGATACGACGGTTTTCCTCGCGGCCTTCTTCGGTGTCATTGTCGGCGATAGGTTGCGTTTCGCCATAGCCCACAGCGGTAAAGCTGGAGGTCGGCACCCGACGCCCGCGCAGTTCATTGAGGATGGATTGCGCCCGCGCCTGGCTGAGCTGCTGGTTCATCTCTTCGCGGCCCTGACTGTCGGTATGGCCCTGTATTTCCATCCGAATAGGCCCGCATTCCCGCAGAATATCGGCAATCTGGTTCACCGTATCGCGTGAATCAGTGGCAACGGTGGCCGAACCCGGTTCGAAAGCGATTTTGGAGCCGGTTTGAACTTCGGCAATGCGTTCTTCGCAGATCTCGGGATCGGGCAGTTTGTCGGCGGGTTCGGGTGGTTCCTGATAGGTGATCGACAGGGTGAATTCCTGCGCATCCCCAAGTTTTTCCGACAACAGGCCCGCAATCAGAGCTTTCGTATCGGGGTCATGGCTGACACCGCTCAGCTCAAGATCGTCCGGTGTGACCGTCAGCGCACCATTGTGCAGCTGGGCCAGCGCTTCAAGCCCGGTCAAAACACGTACCGGCCAGCCTATGGGTAGATCCTCGGGGGCGATGCGGGTTGCGGTATGGACCACTTCGGAACCGAAGGCCGCGCGGGCATAGCTGTCGACCATGTCGCGCTGGGTCTCATCCCCCAGACGCCCGCGAATCTGCACCAGGCCCTCGGGGCTGCGGGTGGCTGTGAATTCGGGCGGGCCGGCCTCGGCGTCGGTTTCAGGCGGCGGCAGGATAGCATGCAGGGCAAAAACCGATGGCAGGGCGTTCTCAAGCTCTCCGACCACGCGGTCGAACAGGCCGGAGTCGGTGCCTTCTGCCGCGGCCAGAGTGATATCCGCGTCCGACATCGTGACCGATCCGCCGCCTAGCTCGGCCAACGCCTGAATGCTCAGTGTGGCGGCTTCGGGCCAGCGGGGGGATGGGACACCCAATCCGATGGTGCAGCTGTAGGGTTCGGTCATACCGGCCTCCTGCGCAGCCGCTACGATAGCATTGCGGGCCTTTTCATCCTGTGCCGAACACGCATCGAACTGCCCGCCATCCTCATCAATCAAAAAGCGCAGAGTAAAGGGAGTGATCACCGGGCGTGGGGCCGAAATTGCCAGACCGATCCGCAGGCTGGGCGGCGCGGCCCGGGTGAGGCTCTGTTCCAGCCGTTCTTTTTCCTGCTGACTGTCGGCAATTGCGGTGATTTTGACCAGGCCGGGGCTGGCCGAGATCTTGGCGCGGGGCAGCCGGGCCAGCGCGTCGAGGGCAAAGGTGATCGCGTCGTCCCAGCCCTTGGGTTTAGGGTAGTCGGCGGTTTCCATCAGGTCCGAGACGTCTCCGCCTCGGTCCAAGTTGCTTAGCCGCTCCATTAGCGCCTCACGGTCTTCGCTGGCCGGGATCAGACCGATCACCGAAATTCCAGTGTCATTGCGCAAGATCTCGGCAGAAAATCGGGGCGGTGCCAGTTCGGTCGTTGGTGCCACTTGCATCTCGTCGATGACGCGCGAGGTGTCGACCTCGGTGCCTGCGGCCGTCAGGGCGTTGAACCGCGTGGCCTCGTCCGTGGCGGTGCCTGTCAGGACAACTCGTAAACCGTCGGAATGCACTTCGGCCCAGTCATGCCCTTTCAGATCCAATGCGCGGCGTACGGCAAATTCCGAAGATTCTTCGACCTTTGTCACCGCATGACTGGCAGCCAAAAGGCACAGCCCTGCAGACACGAGGAAGATCAGGGCGACAGCAAGGAAATAGGGCAAACGCATGTGCGGGTTATCGACTCCTCAAGCGATTGTGCGAACTCTTACAGAGCCCCGCGCCAAGGTGCAATCAGAGCAACAGTGCGACGCAGAGGAAGATAAGCGGAATAAGGCCAGTATCCCGGTTGGCGCGAAACAGTTGCAGCAGTTTTGCGTTGTCTTCAATGTCCAGCCCGCGCAATTGCCACATCATGTGCCAGCCCATCGCCCAAGGTCCGGCCAGCGCTACGAACAGCGCCATCAGTGATGCTTGCGTCAGAGCTCCTTCGATAATGGCGAGCCCCATCAAAAACACTGTGGCAACAAGGAAATATTTCAACCAGCGTGCCGTGTCGGTGCCAAACAGACGGGCGGTGGATTTGATGCCGATCAGTTCGTCATCTTCGGCGTCTTGATGGGCATAGATCGTGTCATAAAACAGCGTCCACGCGATGCCGGCCAAATAGAGGATGATCGCAGGCGCGCCAACCGTGCCGGTATGTGCAGCCCAGGCCAAGAGAATGCCCCAGTTGAACGCCAGGCCAAGGAACACCTGCGGCCACCACGTGAATCGTTTTGCATATGGGTAGATGGCAACCGGCAGCAATGACAGCACGCCCATGGCGATGGCTGCCTGATTGAAGGTCAACAGAATTGCCAGTGCCAACAGGCATTGCAGGCCCATCCAGATCACCGCCTGACGCACGCTGACCTGACCCGAAGGGATAGGCCGCGACCGGGTGCGTTCGACCTGTCCGTCAAACTCGCGATCGGTGATATCGTTCCACGTACAGCCTGCGCCACGCATCAGAAACGCGCCAATGGCACAGCCGAAGGCAATCCACAGATCCTCCCATCGCGGGGTGCCATCGCTGAGGATAGCCAGCGCGAGCCCCCACCAGCAGGGGATTAGCAACAGCCACGTGCCGATGGGCCGGTCTGCGCGGCTCAGGCGCAGGTAGGGGCGGGTAAAGGCCGGCGCGTGGGTGTCGACCCAATTGCCGCTGACGGCATCGGCGACTTGTCCGTCTGGTGTTGGGGCATTGCCTTGCATATGTAAGGTCTCATGAGTGCAAAGATCAGACTGTATGTAGAGCACCCTTTGGGTCCGGGGCAATCGGTAGATTTGACGCGCGAGCAGGCGCATTACCTGTTCGGTGTCATGCGGCTGTCTGTCGGCGGGCTGGTTGCCCTGTTCAATGGCCGTGACGGAGAGTGGCTGGCCGAAGTGTCCGAGGCCGGCAAACGCAGCGGTGTTCTACGCTGTGTTAAGCAGACCAAACCGCTGCAATTGCCGCCCGATCTGTGGTTCCTGTTCGCGCCGATCAAAAAGGCGCGCACCGACTTCATCGTTGAAAAGGCAGCGGAAATGGGCGCGGCGCGGATCATGCCGGTGCAGACCGAGTTCACCAATTCGGAACGTATCCGTCAGGACCGTTTGCAGGCTCATGCGGTGGAAGCTGCCGAGCAATGTGGCGGCACATTTGTGCCCGAGGTTGGTGATCTGCAACGGCTGGATCGTGTGTTGGATGCTTGGCCCGAGGACCGACAGCTGATGTTTTGTAACGAGGCTGAGGTGGGCTCGGCCCTGCGCCTGGCCGCAAACGAAAAAGACCAACCATGGGCCATTCTGATTGGGCCGGAGGGCGGGTTCTCGGACAGGGAACGCGTGCGTCTGACAGGGTTGCCTTTCGCTCATGTCGTCAGCCTTGGCCCGCGCATCTTGCGCGCTGATACGGCGGCCGTGGCGGCATTGACGATGTGGCAGCAGGCGTTGGGGGATTGGTCGTGACTTGGCGACCGGCCCTTGAAGCAGATGTGCCAAAGATCGACGCGTTTCTGTCTCAGCACATTCAGACCTCGATGTTCCCGCTGGCAAATCTGCGAGATCACGGCCTGCATGGGGCGCATCCTCGTGCGCTGAAACTATGGGTTTTAGGAAACGAACCCCGTGCCATTTTTGGCGTCACAAACGAAGGCATGGTTTTACCGCAATGCCCCGATTGCTCGGACGCAGAGCTTGCCGGTGCGCTCGATCTGATCCGTGGCCACAAGCTCTTCGGCCTGGCCGCAGAGGCCACGCAAGCGCGTCGGATCATGCAGATTGCGGGTTGGGAAAGCCGTCCCGCCACACTGAATAGCGATGAACCCGGTTTCTCATTGGGCCTGCTTGAGTTAATCCTGCCGGACGCCACAGGGGCCGAACTTGTACCTTTGGGCGACGCCGACAGGACAATCATCGAAGAGTGGCGCAAAAGCTATCTGATCGAGGCCATGGATTTCACCCCGGAACGGGCCCAGAAACAGGCCGGTGAGGACTATCTGGCCTATTCCGAAAGAGATTCTCACCGAGTTCTTCTGATCGACGGTAAACCGGTGGCAATGACAGGGTTCAACGCCCGCCTGCCCGAGATTGTTCAGATCGGAGGGGTCTATACGCCGCCCGACCTGCGCGGCCACGGATACGCCCGTCTCGCTGTTGCCCTGCACCTGGTCGAGGCGCGCACTGCCGGCGCGACCCGCGCGGTCCTGTTTGCTGCTTCCGATTCTGCTGCGCGTGCCTATATCGGAATCGGATTTAAACCGGCAGGGCATTACTCGCTGATCCTGTTCACAAACCCCGAGGACACGGCATGAGTTTCATCCGACCCGAAGCCAAACTGACACTGTGGCGCTGGCGCGAAGTATTGGTGGCTGTGGCCGTTCTGCTTGTGGGCCTCAGCTGGATCAGTGGCCCGGGAGGGTTATTGGGATGGTTGGGATGGGTGCTGGTTGCCGTTTCGGTGGCGTTGGCCGTGATCGGTGTGCAGCGCGCCCGTTTTCGTACCGGTGTTGGTGGTCCTGGTGTCGTGACGATTGACGAAGGTCAGATCACGTATCTGGGCCCGCTGGACGGTGGCATTGTCGCAACGCGTGAAATTGAGCGTCTGGCGCTGGACCCGACATCGAAACCCGCGCATTGGGTGCTGGAACAACCGGGGCAGCCGGTGCTTCACATTCCCGTGAATGCGGAAGGGGCCGAGGCGCTGTTCGATGTGTTCTCAAGCCTGCCGGGGTTGAAAACCGAACAGATGCTGGCCGAACTGAACCGTAGCACCGCGCATCCGGTGGTGATCTGGGAACGCACGCCAACACGCCCTGCACACCTCAGGCTGCATTGACACCGGCGCGGTTTGCCCCCACGACTGACCCAACGAAAGACAAATCAGGATCGGAGCACGGGTCACATGTCCATCCCCCAGTCCGGCGGCGGACCGATCGAACGCCACGAACAACTGGCCGAATATCTGGAATCGGGCTGCAAGCCCAAGGCAGATTGGCGCATCGGCACCGAGCATGAGAAATTCGGCTATTGCAAGGACACGCTGAAGCCTCTGCCCTATGAAGGCGAACGTTCGATTCTGGCGGTGCTTCAGGGTCTGCGCGATCTTCACAGCTGGGAGCCTTTGGAAGAAAACGGCAAGCTGATCGGCCTGCAGAAGGACGGGGCCAACGTTTCCCTGGAACCCGGCGGACAGTTGGAGCTGTCAGGCGCGCCGCTTGAGACCATTCACGAAACCTGTGATGAGGTGAACGCGCATCTGCGCGACGTGAAGGACATTGCCGATAAGATCGGTGTAGGCTTCATCGGGTTGGGCGCCGCCCCCATCTGGACGCATGAGCAGATGCCGCTGATGCCCAAGGGGCGCTATCAGCTGATGAACGACTACATGGAAGAAGTAGGCACCATGGGTCGCGCCATGATGCGCCGGACCTGTACGGTTCAGGTCAACATCGACTTTGGCTCTGAGGCCGACATGGTGCAGAAACTGCGCGTGGCGCTGGCGTTGCAGCCGGTGGCGACGGCGCTGTTCGCCAATTCGCCCTTCTTCGAGGGTAAGCCCAACGGCCAGAAAAGCTGGCGCAGCTATATCTGGCGGCATCTGGACAACGCCCGCACTGGCATGCTTCCCTTTGTGTTCGAGGACGGATTCGGGTTCGAACGCTGGGTTCAGTACGCATTGGACGTCCCAATGTACTTCGTCTACCGCGACGGCAAATACATCAACGCGTTGGGCATGTCCTTCCGTGACTTCCTGCAGGGCAAGTTGCCTGCGTTGCCGGGTGAGACCCCGACCCTGTCCGACTGGGCCGACCACCTGACCACTGCCTTCCCCGAGGCCCGGATCAAGAAATTCATGGAAATGCGCGGCGCCGATGGTGGCCCGTGGCGCCGCCTGTGCGCGCTGCCCGCATTTTGGGTTGGCCTGACCTACGTTCAGGGCGCGCTAGATGCGGCCTGGGATCTGGTCAAAGGCTGGGATGCTGAAACGCGCGAAGCGTTGCGGGTTGCCGCAGCCCAAGACGGGTTGCAGGCGCAGGTCGGCAATATCAACATGCACGATCTGGCGCGCGAAGTGGTTGCAATTTCCGAGGCCGGTCTGAAATCCCGCGCCTTCCCCGGTGCCGGGGGGTTGGTCCCGGATGAGACGCATTTCCTGAACGCGCTTAAGGACAGTATAGAAACCGGCAAGGTGCCCGCAGATGAGTTGCTGGATCACTACAATAGTGACTGGCAAGGTGACCTGACACAGATTTATCCCGCCTACAGCTATTGATCGCCCCCAGCCGCTTGCATTTGCGGGGCGAGGCCGATAGCAGGTTCCCGACCAAATTCAGAGGGCGTCATGGACGATCTTAAGGCAAAATATCTGGGCCAAATCGCCGATGCGGGCGACGAAAACGCGCTTGAGGCGATCCGCGTCGCTGCCGTGGGCAAAAAAGGTGAAGTCGCGCTGAAGATGCGCGAGCTGGGCAAGATGACCCCCGAAGAGCGTCAGGTCGCAGGCCCTGCGCTCAACGCTCTGAAGGACGAGATCAACTCGGCGCTCTCCGCCAAGAAATCCGCGCTGGCCGATGCCGCTCTGGATGAGCGTCTGCGCACTGAATGGCTGGACGTCACCCTGCCGACCCGCGCGCGCCGTCAGGGCTCGATCCACCCGGTCAGCCAGGCGACCGAGGAACTGACTGCAATTTTTGCCGAACTGGGATTCTCGGTGGCCGAAGGGCCGCGGATCGAGGATGACTGGTACAACTTCGACGCGCTTAACATCCCCGGCCACCACCCCGCGCGGGCCGAGATGGACACGTTCTACATGCACCGCGCTGAGGGCGATAACCGCCCGCCGCATGTGCTGCGGACGCACACGTCTCCGGTGCAAATCCGCTCGATGGAGAAACAGGGCGCACCAATCCGCGTCATCTGTCCAGGCGGCGTGTACCGCGCCGACTATGACCAGACCCACACGCCGATGTTCCATCAGGTCGAGGGGCTGGCCATCGACAAGGACATCTCGATGGCGAACCTGAAATGGGTTCTGGAAGAGTTCGTGAAGGCCTTCTTCGAGGTCGATGATGTGGAACTGCGCTTCCGCGCCTCGCACTTCCCGTTCACCGAACCCTCGGCCGAGGTCGATATCCGCTGTTCCTGGGCGGGCGGTCAGCTGAAGATCGGTGAGGGCGACGACTGGATGGAGATTCTGGGCTCGGGCATGGTTCACCCCAAGGTGATCGCCGCCGGTGGCATCGACCCCGAGGTCTATCAGGGCTTTGCCTTTGGCATCGGTATCGACCGTCTGGCGATGCTGAAATACGGCGTCCCCGATCTGCGGGCGTTCTTCGATTCCGACCTGCGCTGGCTGCGCCACTATGGGTTTGCGGCGCTGGATATGCCGAACCTGCATGGTGGTCTGTCGCGGTGAAGCGAGACCCTGACGTCGTTCGTAAGCTTTTGTTCGAAGCTGAATCGTCTGATGATTGGCAGTTTGTGTATGATTTCGAAGAAGGCGCTGAAAGCGAGTACTACCATCTTCAATTGATGAAAGATGATGGCTTAATTGCTGACGTCGGTGACTATGGCTTTCGGCTAACTTCGCTTGGACACGACTATGTCGAAGCAATTAGAAGCGACACCGTTTGGAAGAAGACAAAGTCGGGAGCTTCGAAAGTCGGCGGTATGACGCTTGGGATGATGAAAGATTTGGCTCTGGCTTATGTAAAACAAGAAGCAGCGGAAAAGCTTGGAATCAATCTATAGAAATCTTACTGTGAATGTAAGAATAACAAGCGCGGGACAGAGGCCGATAGGCCGCCGCGCTATCGCCAGATCGCCCGGATGGGCTGGCGATTTGTCTCCGCAAGCGCTCTGTTTGAACGTCATGCGGGTCTTGCCAGCATAAACTGCCCACCACAAACCTCAGTTCGCCACTCCACGGTCTGGCGATGGCGCGGCTTGTGACAGCCCCACGGGGTTGTGATGTGACTTCGGTCGCGTGGCGGGTAGGCTCGGCCAGATGATTTACCGACTGATGTGCCTGCTGCTGCTCACCGCGTCTCCGGCTCTTGCCATGGGGCCGTGGAAACCCGACTGCCACGGTGATACCGCCTGTGATCTGGGCGAACGCTCGTATCATGTGCTGGAGCCCGATGGCTGGGATGGGGAAACGCCCTTGCCTGTGCTGCTGCATTTCCACGGCTGGGCGCGACAGGGGGATGTGGTGGTCAACCACGAACGCATCGCCGGGGCGACGAAACGGCGGGGCGTGCTGCTGGTGGCCCCGAACGGGTTGGGCAAAAGCTGGAATTTCTGGTCCCCGGACACCGGAGACGTGACCTTTGCCGACGATGTGCTTGATGATGTCATCCGCCGCTATCCGATTGATCCTGAACACATCTATGTCTCGGGTTATTCCTTTGGTGGTGCGATGGCGTGGCGCTATGTCTGCCAGTCGGGCGACAAGATCACCGCGCTGCTGGCCATCGCCGGAACCCTGCAACAGACCGAGGATTGCCCGCAGGCCCCAGCTCAGGTCCGGCATGTGCATGGGCTTGACGACACGGTGATGGATTTCCCGTTTGGCCCGAATGGCGACACGACCTATCCGGTGGCGTTGTGGCGGGCGAAATATGATTGCAGCACCGCCACCCCACGCGGGGATTGGGGAGTGAAACCGTTCCTGACGCTCAGCCGGGTTGACTGGACCGATTGCGCCAATGGCCAGGTCACGCTGGACACGCATCCCGGCGGGCATTTCATCCCGCATGGCTGGATCGG
This sequence comes from Ruegeria sp. BC1, assembly GCF_056539305.1. NCBI lineage: Bacteria > Pseudomonadati > Pseudomonadota > Alphaproteobacteria > Rhodobacterales > Roseobacteraceae > Ruegeria > Ruegeria sp. BC1. The sequence continues at coordinate 218,852 of NZ_JBQFUT010000008.1, read as the reverse complement.
CTGGCAGTTGGATGAGCTGGCAGGCCGTGCACCGGTTTACCCCTGAGGGGTTTGACATCTGTTCCGCATCAGGGTCCTGTGCGGGGCGACCACCGGAAAAACAGGAGCCGACCCCGTGAAACCCCTGCTGCTGAGCGCCCTGATCCTTGCCGCCTCGCCTGTGATTGCCAAAGATACCTATCCGCCGGTCGAGGTGCTGGTGCAGACGGAAACTTCGGTGATCGGAGAGCCCCTGGAATACCCCGGGGGCACGCCGCAGATCACCATGGCCATCGTCACAATGCAGCCGGGGCAGGACACCGGGCTGCATCGCCATGATGCGCCGCTGGCGGCCTATATTCTGGAAGGCGAGATCACGGTCGATTACGGCGACAAGGGGACCAAGACCTACAAAGAAGGCGACGCGTTTATCGAAGCGTTCCGGTCGCCACACAATGGCGTGAACCCGGGGCCGGGCATCGCGCGGATACTGGCGGTGTTTGCAGGTTCGGACAGTGTTTCCAACACGGTTGCCGACAACTAGGCGGGTAGGCCGCACGCGCCCTCTTTCCCCTGTGCGCAATATCCGTTACACGCGGTCTGACCCAAGTTTTACTGGCGGATGACGACCGATGAAATTCACCCTTTCCTGGCTCAAGGATCACCTGGACACCGACGCGTCGGTTGAGGAAATCACCGATGCACTGACCGACCTCGGGCTCGAGGTTGAAGAGGTTGTGAATCCGGCGGACCGGCTGAAGGATTTCACCCTCGGGTATGTCAAACACGCCGAGAAACACCCCGATGCCGATAAGCTGCGGGTTTGCAAGGTGGACACCGATGAGGGTGAATTGCAGATCATCTGCGGTGCCCCAAACGCGCGAGAAGGCATCACTGTCGTAGTCTGCAAGCCGGGCATGTACATCCCCGGGCTGGACCTGACCATCAGCGTCGGCAAGATCCGTGGCGTTGAGAGCTTTGGCATGATGGCATCTGAGCGCGAGCTGGAGCTGTCGGACGAACATGACGGCATCATCGAGCTGCCCTCGGGCGCAGTGGGCGACAAGTTCATCGACTGGCTGGCCGAGAATGAGCCTTCGAAGGTCGATCCGATGATCGAGATTGCGATCACCCCGAACCGCCCAGATGCGCTGGGCGTGGCCGGGATTGCCCGCGATTTGGCAGCGCGTGGCGTTGGCACGCTGAAAGAGCGCGATTATGCACCGGTGCCGGGCGATTTCGACAGCCCGATCAAGGTCACGATTGATGAAGACACGCTGGACGGCGCGCCGCATTTCACCGGTCGTTTGATCAAAGGTGTGAAGAACGGCCCCAGCCCGCAATGGCTGCAGGATCAGCTGAAAGCCATCGGTCTGCGTCCGATCTCGGCCTTGGTGGATATCACCAATTTCATGACTTTTGATCGCAACCGCCCGCTGCACGTATTCGATGCCGATAAGGTAAAAGGTGACCTGCGGGTGCACCGCGCCAAGGGCGGCGAAACGCTGGTGGCGCTGGACGAAAAAGAATACACGCTGCACCCCGGTATGATGGTGATCTCGGACGAAACCGGCCCGGAATCGATTGCCGGGATCATGGGTGGCGAGGCCACAGGTGTGACCGATGAGACGGTCAACGTCTTCCTCGAAAGCGCGTTCTGGGATCACGTGCAGATTGCCCTGACCGGTCGTGCGCTCAAGATCAACTCGGATGCGCGTTATCGTTTTGAACGCGGCGTTGATCCGGAATACACGCTGGAAGGGCTGGAGCAGGCAACCCAGATGATCCTGGATATCTGCGGTGGCGAGGTCTCCAAAGTGGTCGAGGCCGGCAAAGCGCCGAACCATGCGCGCGCCTATAAATTGGATGCGGCGCGGGTGCAGTCTCTGGTCGGGATGGATATTCCCGAAAGTGAACAGCGCCAGACCCTGACCCGTCTGGGGTTCCGTCTGGAAGGTGAGATGGCCCACGTCCCAAGCTGGCGTCCCGATGTCATGGGTGAGGCCGATCTGGTGGAAGAGGTCGCGCGGATAGCCTCGCTGACCAAGCTGCAGGGTAAGCCTTTGCCGCGTGTCACCGATGGCATCCCGAAACCGGTGATGACGCCAACGCAGCGCCGCCAGTCTATGGCGCGGCGTACCTGTGCGGCACTGGGGTATAACGAATGCGTTTCCTATACGTTCATCGATCAGGCATCGGCGGCGCTGTTTGGTGGCGGTAATGAGGCCACGCAGCTGGAAAACCCCATCTCATCCGAGATGAGCCATATGCGCCCCGATCTGTTGCCCGGTCTTCTGCAGGCCGCTGCCCGCAACCAGGCACGGGGCTATGCCGATGTGGCCCTGTTCGAGGTTGGCCCGGTGTTCCACGATGGCGAACCCGGCGATCAGAAAATCCAGATCACAGGCCTGCTGGTTGGTCGCAACGGTCCCAAGGACGTACACGGCGCGTCGCGCCCGGTGGACGTATTTGACGCCAAGGCGGATGCCGAGGCCGTGCTGGCCGCAATTGGTGCGCCTGCCAAGGTGCAGATTCTGCGCGACGGCGATGCCTGGTGGCATCCTGGCCGTCACGGCAAGATTTGTCTGGGTCCGAAGAAGGTGCTGGGCGTCTTTGGCGAACTGCACCCGCGCGTTTTGCAGGCTCTGGACATCAAGGGCCCCGCAATGGCCTTCACGATCTGGCCGGACGAGGTGCCTCTGCCCCGGAAATCCGGTGCCACCCGTGCCGCGCTTGAATTGCGCGATCTGCAATCGGTTGAACGCGATTTTGCTTTTGTCGTCGACGAAAGTGTCGAGGCTTTGACGCTGGTGAATGCCGCAGCCGGGGCAGACAAGGCGCTAATCGAGGATGTCCGCGTCTTTGACGAATTCATCGGCGGCAGTCTAGGTGAAGGCAAGAAATCTCTGGCCATCACCGTGCGCCTGCAACCGACGGATACGACGTTGAAGGAAAAAGACATCGAAGCGGTGGCCGAGAAGATCATCGCCAAGGTAACCAAAGCGACGGGCGGCGTTCTGCGCGGCTGATTTGACCTTAGAGACAAAGCAAAGCGTGCCTTTGGGCGCGCTTTTTGCGTTGTGGCCTGCACTGTTGCGGTGTGGTCACATCTGAATATCCGCAAAATCAATGCTTGAGCAGAATCACCCTCAACGCTTACATGCGACCCCCTAATGTAATCAAACCCCGGAGTCTGCCAGATGCCAGATCCTAATCGCGCCCAAGCGATCCCCCAAATCTGATTGCCCGCCTGTTCACCGGCGGGCCCGTTTCCCGTTGGAGAGCTGTCATGAAACGCCACGACATCTCGATGATCCGGCAGATTCTGCCGCCAGAGATGCCCTTCCACTATTACCCCGACCGGCAAAGCCCGTGGCTGTTGTGTCAGTCGATGGACGCCGAGGCCGCGGTTTCGGACCTGAAGCAATCGGGCCTGTCCCGACTGTTGGCGCGTCCTCTGGTGCAGCCGATGATTGCGCAATGCGGTGGGGTCTTGCGGCGGCACGATGTATTTGCTGTGGCCTATGCGGACCGCGCCATGCGTTTGCAGGGGCTGGGTCCGGCGGCAGTTTCGGGGCTTGAGACTGCATATCAGTCCCAATGGCTGGATTTCTGCCTGAGCTTCGACCGCTGGTCTGGCGAGCAGACGACGCGGAAAGCCCATAATCTGGTGGTTCAGCTGGGCTTCCCCACCGAGCATGCGGAGCTGCTGTGGAAGTTTGAGCAACGCAGTGCTGTAGACCAGTTCCAAAGCTGCTGGCACCCGGTACGCACGGATGGCCGTCCGACGCTGGCGTGGTGCCGTCTGGATCTCGATCTGGCCAGCGGTCAATGTTTGATTGAGGAAATTCAATCGGACTGGCTGCGCTTTGTCGGACACGTCCGTCGCCGGTTGCAAAACCGGGCACCGCGATCCCGCCAGCTGCGTCAGACCACCGATTACGAGCAGGCTCTGCACCGCAAATATGCGAAAATCTGGCCCGAGGCGATGCTGCTGGCGGTGCTGATGCTGTTGCGCGATGAATTTGCCGTGCGGGATGTCTGGATGCACCAGCCTGCGGCGGGGGCGAAACTGAAGGGGATCACTTGGGGGCGTCTACCACCTCGGTCGATCTATACGAAACTGCCCCGAAGCTATGGTTTTACGCCGACGTCTGAGGGGCCGGATTTTCTGGGCCGGAAACAGAGAAACACCGTCCGCAGGTTGGCGCAGGGTGGAAACCCGGCATTCTGGCGGCTTTCCTTCTGAACCGCCTCTTGGGTTGTTGGGCCATTCCAACTAGGGTCGCCGCAAGTGTTAAAGGAGACGAATATGAGCCTGAACGTTTACCTCTCTGGTGAAATCCACACCGACTGGCGCGAACAGATTATCGACGGTGCGCAGGGATTAGATATTACCTTCAACAGCCCCGTCACCGATCATGACGCCAGCGATGATTGCGGTGTGGCCATACTTGGGGCCGAGCTGAACAAATACTGGCATGACCACAAGGGCGCGATGGTCAACGCGATCCGCACCCGCAAGGGCATCGCGGATGCCGATGTGGTCGTGGTTCGCTTTGGTGAAAAGTACAAGCAGTGGAACGCGGCCTTTGACGCGGGCTACGCGGCGGCGCTTGGCAAATCGTTGATCGTGTTGCACGGCCCCGATCATCAGCATGCGCTGAAAGAGGTTGATGCCGCCGCGTTGGCGGTGGCGGAACAACCTTCGCAGGTGGTTGAGGTGCTGCGCTATGTGTTGACCGGAAAGCTGCCGGGTTAAGTGAAGGAACAGGGCTTGCGGCCACATTGGCACGCAAGCCCTGTTTCTGTCAGTCGTTTAGGATCAGTCCCGCGCGGGCGTCACCAGCCCCTTCTGGACAGAAGGGCGATCGAGAAAACGGTCCAGATATGCCGTCACATTGGCGTGGTCGTGCCAGCCAACAACATCTTTTGCATCGTAAAACTCCAAGCCCCGTAGCCAGGGGGCGATGGCGATATCGGCGATAGAATATTCGCCAGCGATCCAGTCCTGACCTTCCAATTGTTGGTTCAGCACGTTCAGCAAGCGTTTGGCCTCATTGATGTAACGTTCGCGCGGGCGTGGGTCTTCAATCTCGCTTCCGGCAAATTTGTGGAAAAAGCCCAACTGCCCGAACATTGGGCCAATGCCGCCCATCTGGAACATCAGCCATTGGGTGATGCGGTGCTTGTCGGCTGCACTTTGGCCGATAAACTTGCCTGTCTTTTCTGCCAGATACAGCAGGATTGCACCGCTTTCGAACAGGCCGATGGGTTCCCCATCCGGGCCATCGGGATCAATGATTGCGGGAATCTTGTTGTTTGGGTTTAACGAAAGGAACTCGGGGCTTTTGACGTCCGCGTCTGACAAGGTGACCTTGTGCACCTCATAGGGCAGGCCCGTCTCTTCCAGCATGATGGAAGCTTTGACCCCATTGGGCGTCGGATAGGAATAAAGTTGGATTCGGTCCGGGAACTGAGCAGGCCAGCGGTTCATGATCGGATGTGGCTTGGTATCCAACATTGATGTCTCCTGTTTGGATTCTGTTTCAAAGTTAGGCGGTGTTAGCCCGTCTTTTAAGCCCCCGTTACTGTGCAGCTGCCGTCAGTGCGTGTTTGCTGACGTTCAACGGGGAAAACCGGCCGAACTGGCACCTAGACCAAAGGGCAGTTTTCCCTCAGTATTTCGCAAATCCCGCGCGAATGACGCGGGTTTCTTGCTGTGGAAAGGAGAGACGCGTGGATGACGTCGTTACACAGGTGGGTGCGTTTGCCCCGCTGATCATGAGCGCGGTCAAGGCGCTGATCGTTCTGATCCTGGGGTGGATCGTAGCCGGAGCCATCGGCGGCATGGTGCGTCGCCGTATCAACTCGACCCCGCAAATCGACCCGACTCTGGGCAATTTTGTAGCCAGCCTTGTGAAATGGGTCATCCTGGCGATGGTTCTGGTCGCCGTTCTGGGTATTTTTGGGATCGAGGCGACCAGTATCGTAGCGATTCTGGGTGCCGCTTCGCTTGCCATTGGTCTGGCGCTGCAAGGGACCCTCAGCGATCTGGCAGCGGGTGTGATGCTGGTGGTCTTCCGTCCTTATAAACTGGGTCAGTATGTGGATATCGGTGGAACGGCCGGGACCGTGAAGGACCTGAACCTGTTTACAACCGAGCTGGTGACGCCGGATAACGTGCAGATCATCGTGCCGAACGGGCAAAGCTGGGGGTCGATCATTACCAACTACTCGGCCCACGACACGCGGCGTGTCGATCTGGTCTTTGGCATTGATTATGCCGACAGCGCAGACAAGGCGATGCAGATCATTCTGGATGTTGCGAAGGCGGATGAGCGTATCCACAGCGACCCTGAACCATGGGTGCGTGTGACAAATCTGGGTGACAGCTCAGTTGATCTGACTGCCCGCCTGTGGTGTGCGGCGGCGGATTACTGGGACGTGAAATTTGAAGTAACCAAGGCGGTCAAAGAGGCGTTCGATGCCGAGGGCGTATCAATCCCGTATCCGCATACGGTAGAGATCCACAAACAAGCCTGACGGCTCCCGCCCGTCGTTCGGGCCTTGAAATGCCCTCCTCCGGTTGGGCCCGGCGCCGCGCTGATTGCGCGGCGCCGTTTTCGTTTGTGGGACTGTCGGGTACTAAAGCAACCGCACCGCACTGCAGGTGCGGCGCTTGGCCCAACGCTGTAAACGCCCTCGCCAGAGGGCGCTTTCAGGGGCGGGAGGGTGTCAGGATTTGATCACCACGTTGGGCGAAACCACGTCGATCCCCAATGCCTTGCCGACCGCGTAGTAGGTCAGCTGCCCGGCATGCACGTTCAAACCTTCCAACAGGTGCGGATCGTCCTGACACGCCTGTTTCCAGCCTTTGTCCGCCAGCGCCAACATGAACGGCATCGTTGCGTTCCCCAGTGCGATTGTTGAGGTGCGGGCAACCGCGCCCGGCATGTTTGCAACGCAGTAATGCATGATGCCGTCTACGTCATAGATCGGGTCGGCATGCGTGGTAGCTTTCGAGGTTTCAAAGCAACCACCCTGGTCAATGGCCACGTCCACCAGAACAGCACCGGGCTTCATGGTCGACAATTGTTCACGCGTGATCAGCTTGGGGGCGGCAGCACCCGGGATCAGAACCGCACCAATTACCATATCAGCGTCCTGGATCAGTTCAGCGGTGGCACCGGCGGTCGAGTATTGGTTTTTGAAGGTTCCACCAAACACATCGTCCAGATAACGCAGACGTGGCAGGGAACGGTCGAGAACGGTGACATCAGCACCCATTCCCGCAGCGATCTTGGCCGCGTGTGTGCCAACCACACCGCCACCGATGACAACGACTTTGGCCGGACCAACACCCGGCACGCCGCCCATCAGAACACCGCGGCCGCCATTGGCTTTTTGCAGGGTCCACGATCCGACCTGTGGGGCCAGACGACCGGCAACTTCGGACATTGGCGCCAGCAGAGGCAGACCACCGCTGGAGTCGGTCACGGTTTCATAAGCTATCGCGGTGCAGCCCGATTCCAGCAGATCGTGGGTCTGATCCGGGTCGGGTGCCAGGTGCAGATAAGTGAACAGCAATTGGCCTTCGCGCAGCATCTTGCGTTCAACGGCCTGAGGCTCCTTGACCTTGACGATCATGTCGGCGGTGGCGAACACTTCTTCTGCGGTGTCCACAATCTGCGCACCGGCGGCAACATAGGCATCATTGTCAAAGCCTGCGCCAATCCCGGCATTGGTTTCGATCAGCACTTCATGACCACGCGCGACAGCTTCCTGCGCGGCGTTCGGAGTCATACCGACGCGGAATTCCTGGGGTTTGATTTCCTTGGGGCAGCCGATTTTCATTTTCGTTCCTCCGTTAATACTCTGCCCAAATTATGTGCACTTTTGCATGCAATTTCTGTGAAACTCTGCCCGCCTACTGGCTTTTGTTTGGTAAGATTTCCTGTACTATTGCCAAAACTTGCAATGGACTTGCGCGGATGAGCATCGACACGACAGATAAGAAGATACTGGCAGCCCTTCAGCGAAATGGCCGGATGTCGAATGCGGAGTTATCCGAGCAGGCGAATCTGTCGCCATCGGCGTGCCACCGGCGCGTACAGCGGCTGGAGGCGGAAGGCTATATCCGCAACTACGTGGCCCTGCTGGACGCCCGTAAAATGAATGTGCCCACGACGGTCTTTGTCGAGATCACGCTACAGGGGCAGGCCGAGGAGCTTTTGGACGCGTTCGAAAAGGCAGTGGCGCGTATTCCGGATGTTCTGGAATGTCACCTGATGGCGGGTACTGCTGACTATATCCTGAAGGTCGTCGCCGAAGACACCGAGGATTTTGCCCGCATCCATCGACAGTATCTGTCACGGCTTCCGGGGGTGGCACAAATGCAAAGCTCTTTCGCATTGCGTACGGTGTTCAAAACCACCGCCCTGCCAGTGTGATCCCTAGGCTGGGGCAGGATAGGTAAAAAGCGCCAGATGTAGCGCATTGAACCCGAAATGCATCAAAACCGGTACCCATAAACGCCCGGTCGCATAGTATCCCAATCCGCACGCCGCCCCAAGGATCGAAGCGAAAACGACCAGTGCGGGACCGCCGCCCGCATGGGCCAGACCGAACAACAGGCTGGCCGCAGCTATTCCAACGGTCGCACCAACTTTCGTCGTGATGGCGGATTGTAGGTAGCCGCGGAAAAAGGCTTCCTCAGCCAGGCAGGTCAGAAACAGGTTCGACAGGGCAAAGATCAGCCACCATGGCGGTAGGCTGACCTCTGGCTGGATGGCGGCCGTACCCAGCCCCAACAGGAACAGTGCGGGCAGCAGCGCAAGACCCGCCAACAATGGTCCTGTTTTGGTTGACCTTGCGCTGTGTAACATTCCAGGCCAAGCCAGAAGAACGGCAAACAAAACCAAAGGTTTGTCCAGGTTCAGATACATGGTGAACGTACTGCTGGCCGAACCTGCCTGCACCCGGTCAAGAACCAGCAGGTTGTGAAACCCGGGGATCAGATGCGCACCCATCGCCAGGCACCACAGGATCAGCACCAAATGGCCCGCAAAGGCTGCAAGACCGTGCAACCGCCGCAACCCTACCGCGCCCAGCAAACCCAGCCCGGCAATGCCGATGGCCGTAGGGGTGACGAGACCGAGACCCAAAGCACTGCCGCCAAAAACGGTCAGCAGTGTCAGGCTCAACCCCTGTCGGCCTGACAAAGCGATTATTTGCGCGGCGATCAGAATAGACCAGGGCCAGATCGCTGGCAGCAGGGATAGGAAGTGCGACACGGGCGTCTCATGGGGTTGATTTGCGCATTGATGCCGCCAGAATGTGGTGGATGGCAAGCGCTCATAAGGCAGAATTGCACCAACCCGTTGGCAATGCGTCAATTCTGAGGCTTGTATCTGCGGGCATGTGGGTCCAGATTTAATACAGGACCGAACCCCCTTTTGCTTCGCTTTGACCCGAACACATATGCGGTTTCGCTTGAGGACGGGCTTTCATCAATTTTTCTGATGACATCAGGCGGTTACATGCGCCCGGTACGGTCTGGCCGGATAGACGATGAGGATATGACCTTGGCTTACGAAAACAATGGTGGCCCCAAAGACTGGCTGGAAGCCGAGTTGGAAGACACGCTGGACGAAGATTTCGAGATCGAATTCAGCGAACCCATGCTCTCGATGGAGGTCCGAAAGATCTACAAGGACCAAAATCCGGATTTGTTGGATCGCAAGGTCTATTTCCGTAATCTGCTGCGCCTGCAGGCCGAGTTGATCAAGGTGCAAGACTGGGTTGTACATACCGGAGCCAAGGTCTGCATTCTGTTCGAAGGTCGTGACAGCGCCGGTAAGGGAGGAGTGATCAAACGCATCACCCAACGCTTGAATCCAAGGGTCGCCCGCGTGGTCGCCTTGCCCGCACCCAGTCGTCGCGAACAAAGTCAGTGGTACTTCCAGCGCTACGTCCCACATTTACCCGCGGCTGGGGAAATCGTGTTCTTCGACCGCTCGTGGTACAACCGTGCTGGGGTCGAGCGGGTCATGGGCTTTGCCAACGAAGATCAGGTGGAACAGTTTTTTCAGGACGTTCCCGAATTCGAACGGATGCTGGTGCGCTCGGGCATCATTTTGCTGAAATACTGGTTCTCGATCACGGATGAAGAACAGCAGCTGCGGTTCCTGATGCGCATTCATGATCCGATGAAACAGTGGAAACTGTCCCCGATGGATCTGGAATCGCGCATCCGCTGGGAGGCCTACACCAAGGCCAAGGAAGACATGTTCTTCCGCACCAACATCCCCGAGGCGCCATGGTACATCGTCGAAGGCAATGACAAGAAACGTGAACGCCTGAATTGTATCGAACACCTGCTGACCAGAATTCCATATACGGATGTCCCGCAGGAACGGGTGCAATTGCCGGACCGTAAATACAATCCGGAATACGAACGCCGCATCCTGCCGGACGAACTGCACGTGCCCAAAGTCTACTAAGAAAATGGGCGCCCAACACGTTGGGCGCCCTTGCTGGTCATGCTGCCGACCAAAAGGTCAGAAAATAAAATCGCCGCGGTCCAGATCCGACATTGCGGTGTTTTCCAGTGTCAGGGTGTTGCCAAGACCATCGTCAATGACGACATCGTTGCCGGATCGATAGATGTGATTGTTTACCAGGTCGGAATAGCTCGTGATTGCATGAGAAAACCGCAGCGAGATCTGATCCCCCGATCCGAAATCCGTGACGGTGTCGGCACCGGCCGAGAAAACAAAATCGTCGTCACCAGATCCTCCGGTCAGGGCATCCTGGCCGTTTCCGCCATTCAGAATATCCTTACCGTCATTGCCGTAAAGGGCATCATTGCCGTTATTGCCGTTGACGACGTCATTGCCGCTGCCGCCGCGAACGATGTCATTTCCACCATGACCATGCAACTTGTCATTGCCATTACCACCGATGAGGGTATCACGACCTTTCCCGGCCATTAGGACGTCATTTCCGCCACTCCCGTCGAGCACATCATCCCCTGACCTGCCAAAAAGAGTGTCTTTGCCGTTTCTGCCGACAAGTTGATCGTCGCCGCCACCGCCGTCCAACCTGCCTGCAGTGCCGTGTTTTAGAACAAACCAGTTATCACCGGCGTCCCCGACCTTGTCTGGGCTGACGAAGGTGGGCGCTGGTTGGTTGCTGCCTCCGCCTGAACCGCCGCTGCCTGATCCGCCATTGTCCAGCTGCAAGGGGGCCGAAGTTTTGGCAAAGTTCTGCGTGACCATGATGGCGTCGTAGTTCGTGCCATTGTGAAGGTATTTTCCAGTCTCGATCCCGATGCCGATAACGGTGACGTCAGGGTTGAGGATGTTGGCCCGGTGTCCGGGGCTGTTCATTAGCGAATCATGTAGGTTCTGGACGTCGTCGGACAATCCCGGAGCGCCACGAACGCTCTGCCAGGCAATGTTTTCGGCCGTGCGCCAGCTACCGGACAAAACAAAGCCCGCATCTTGAATACGCTGTGTCGGGCTTGAGCCGTTTGCACCCGTGTGGCTGAACTGGTCTACGTTCAGCATCCATGCACTGTGATCTTCGGCCGCGTCGTTCAAGCGAAGTTCGAGTTTAACAGGCTGCAAGCCGTGCTTTGCTCGTTCCGCGTTTATGAGGGTAAGCATTTGCCTTTCAAGGTTACTTGCGACTGACATGATTCTGCCTCCGGTGAATTGCGTTATTTTTGGCGACATTAGTGGCGAGAATTTGGCAATAGGAAGTCGCTACTTGGTCCGCATCGACCGTTCGGCAAGAAGTTACTCAAAACCCGATTTGACCGTGCAGCAACCTGCCGAGTGACGCTAATCCGTATCTCCGGCTGGTCTCAGTCAGAGACCTCAAGGGCCCTGAGCATGGCAAATTGGGGTCCCAAAAACGACAAACCCCCGGGCGGGGCCTCGGGGGTCGTCAAATAGTGTCATCCAAAGCTGGACGAGGCGGGTCTTAGAGCAGACCTTCGCGCTGGGCTTTCTTGCGTGCCAGTTTACGGGCACGGCGGATCGCTTCAGCTTTCTCGCGCGCTTTTTTCTCGGACGGTTTCTCGAAATGTTGCTTCAGCTTCATTTCACGGAACACGCCTTCGCGCTGCAGCTTTTTCTTCAGGGCACGAAGCGCCTGATCGACGTTATTGTCGCGAACACTAACCTGCATGTGGTTGTCACCACCTTTCTAGATAGAGTTGCAAGGAAATTGCAGGAATTGGCCGTATAGCAAAGCCGGTCTAACTTGTCTAGTACTGGGTCCAAGAACCGGAGAGTCGCCATGACCGTTACCTATGAAGATGCAAAACAACAGCTTTTGGACGCGATTCTGATCCACGTTCCCTTTGATGGGTGGTCCGAAACCAGTTTCCGCGCCGCGATTTCCGATTGCGATTTGGAGGACGGTCTGGCGCGGGCGATCTGCCCCCGAGGCGCGGTTGATCTGGCGCTGGCGTTTCATGCGCGCGGCGATGCCGAGATGGTCGAACGCCTGACATCCACCGATCTGAGCGATCTGAAATTCCGCGACCGCGTGGCCGCTGCAGTGCGGTTTCGGCTCGAGGCTGTTTCGGACAAGGAACTGGTGCGTCGAGGCATGACTCTGTTCTCTTTACCCATTCATGCGGCGGACGGGGCCAAAGCCATGTGGCAGACCTGTGATCTGATCTGGGACACGCTGGGTGATACCTCGGAAGATGTGAACTGGTACACCAAGCGCGCGACCTTGTCTGGGGTCTATTCCTCGACCCTGCTGTTCTGGTTGGGCGATGACTCGCCGGATCATCAAAAGACGTGGGAGTTTCTGGATCGGCGCATCGACAACGTCATGCAGTTTGAAAAACTCAAGGCGCAGGTGAACGACAATCCGTTGTTCAAACCCTTTCTGGCGGTGCCGAACTGGTTGGCCGGTCAGGTCAAGCCACCGTTGAAAATGAAGGCCGATCTGCCCGGAATGCTGAACCCGCGCAAGTAAGCATCTGGGCCTTTCGATTTTTGCCTGCTAGGCATTGGGCAAAGGAGATTTGCCCATGACCCAGATGATGCGCGCCGTCGAAATCACCAAACCCGGTGGCCCGGATGTTCTGCAACTGACCGAACGCCCCGTGCCCGAACCGCAAGCCGGCCAGGTGATCCTCAAGGTGGCTTATGCGGGGGTGAACCGCCCGGATGCGTTGCAGCGGGCAGGGGCTTATGATCCCCCTCCGGGTGCTAGCGATCTGCCGGGTCTGGAAGCCTCGGGCGAGGTCGTGGCTGTTGGTGCGGGCGTCGAAGGTCTGACAGTGGGCGATCAGGTCTGTGCGCTTTTGCCGGGTGGCGGCTATGCCGAATATGTCGCCACACCGGCCGCGCATTGCTTGCCGGTTCCGCCCGGCATGGGGCTGAAAGAGGCCGCGTGCCTGCCCGAGACGTTCTTTACCGTCTGGTCCAACGTTTTCATGCGCGGCGGGCTGAAGGCGGGGGAGCGGTTTTTGGTTCACGGAGGTTCCAGCGGAATCGGTACGACGGCGATCCAATTGGCCAACGCGTTCGGTGCACGGGTTTTTGCCACTGCCGGGTCCGAGGAAAAATGCGAGGCTTGCGTCAAGCTGGGGGCTGAGAAAGCGATCAACTATCGCGATGAGGATTTTGTTGGCGTCATGCGCGCTGAAGGCGGCGCGAACCTGATCCTCGACATGGTTGGAGGCGACTATATCCCACGCAACGTCAAGACCCTGGCCGAGGATGGGCGCCTGGTTCAGATCGCATTCCTACAGGGCCCAAAGGTCGAATTGAATTTTGCCCTGATGATGGTCAAACGCCTGACCCTGACCGGCAGTACCTTGCGCCCGCAGAGCGATCTGGCCAAGGCCAATATCGCTCAGGAACTGCGCGAGGCGGTCTGGCCGTTGCTGGAGGCCGGGAAGGTTGCCCCCGTTATGGATAGCGAGTTTGATCTGGCAGAGGCGTCGGCTGCGCATGCGCGGATGGAAAGCTCGGGCCATATCGGCAAGATCGTCCTGAACGTCGCAGGTTAAAAGGTGGCGCGGGCAAGTCCCGCGCGCCGTTCCGGTCAGGCCACCGCGCGGCGATACAGGTGCCACGTCGCGTGGCCGAGAACCGGCATCACGACGATCAGCCCCAGCAACATCGGGATCGCGCCAAGAACCAGCAGCGCGGCCACGATGAAACCCCACGCCAAGATCACTCCGGGGTTTTGGCGCAGTACTCGCACTGATGTAACCACGGCCACAGGCAACCCGACTTTGCGGTCCAACAGCAGCGGAAAGCTCACGACGCTGACGGCCAGCGCGACCAGGGCAAACAGGAACCCCACCGCATTACCGAAGATAATCATCGTCCAGCCAGCACCGGTAGTGAACACTTGTGTCATAAACGCACCCAATGAGGTGGGGAGATCGGGACCAAGCGTGTGGACGTAGATGCTCTGCGCGACCATCAGCCAGACCAGCAACAGCATGACCAGATAAAAGCCCAGCATCAGGATCGCACCGAACGAGGGTGACCGGAATACGCCGAACGCATCAAGCCAGTGAACCTCGCCTCCCTGTTCGCGTTTGCGGCTGATTTCATACAATCCGACTGCCGCAATCGGGCCAATCAGGGCAAAGCCCATGACCAGCGGCGCCAGCAGCGGCACCATGTTTCGGTTCAGCCCGAACCCGAACATCAACAACCCTGCGATCGGGTATATCAGCACGATGAATATGGCATCGGCCCGAGTCTCCAGAAAATCGTTGTATCCAGCCCGCAGGCAGGCCCGCAGGTCCTGCATTGTCAGGGTCTGGACTATTGGCAGATGCCGTGTGTCCGCACTGCCGATGCGGTTCACGCTTTCTGCAATGTGATCACTGGTCGCTCCGATGTTCTGGGCGGCCCAGCTGACCGGGTTACCTATCGTTTTGGCCATCGTCATCCCCTCCCTTGCGTGACAGCGCAGCGGAGTGAATCCGGCATCGGTTGCCCTTGGCCGGACCAGCCGGCAACGCCTGAGCGCCTATTATAGCACAATTTTCCCGTTTTGGTTGCGTTTGAGTGGAATCGCGCCGATTGCCCTGATTTTCAGGCGTGTTAGCTTGGCGTTAGGCAACAGGAGGTCAGCATGCATCAAACGGCAAGAACCGTCGTCATTCACGAACACGGCGGCCCCGAAGTACTGAAGATTGAGGACAGGCCACTGAGCGATCCCGGGCCCGGAGAGGTGCGCATCCGTCATCATGCCTGTGGGCTGAACTTCATCGATGTTTACCAGCGCACCGGGTTGTACCCGATGGACTTGCCGCACGCATTAGGGATGGAGGCTGCCGGTGTGGTCGAAGCCGTTGGCGAAGGTGTGACCCATCTGGAACCCGGTCAGCGCGCCGCATATGCCGCTGCGCCTGCGGGGGCCTATTGCGAGGCACGTGTGATGCCCGCCGCGCAAGTCTGTCCCTTGCCGGACGGGATTTCGTTCGACGCGGCAGCAGCGATGATGCTCAAGGGGATGACCGTTGAATATCTGTTTCACCGCACGACTCCTTTGAAACGTGGGGATACCGTGTTGTTCCATGCAGCGGCGGGGGGCGTTGGCCTGATTGCCTGCCAATGGGCCAAATCCGAGGGGATAAAACTGATCGGCACCGCTGGCACGGATGAAAAATGCAGCCTGGCGCAGTTCAACGGCGCGGCTCACTGCATCAATTACCGCACCGAGAATTTCGCTGAGCGTGTGGCTGAGATTACCGGAGGCGAAGGTGTCGATGTGGTGATGGATTCCATCGGGGCGGATACGTTCGACGGATCACTGGACAGTCTGAAGCCGCTGGGAATGATGATCTCGTTCGGCAATGCTTCGGGGCCGGTGCCTCTTATGGATATTGGAATTCTGGCCAAGAAAGGGTCGCTCAAGATCACCCGGCCGACTTTGTTTACCCATATTGCCGATCATGCGGTCTGTCAGGCTATGGCCCGGCGTCTGTTCGGCAAGGTCGAAGGCGGAGAGGTCAAGATTCACATCGACCAGCGTTTCCCGCTGGAGCAGGTGGCCGACGCGCACCGTGCGCTTGAGGCCCGCCAAACCACCGGCAGCACGATTTTGGGGCTTTAGAAAAGAAAAAGGCCCGGCGATGTCACGCCGGGCCCCCTTTTGCGACAGCGCCAGCCTAGAAACGATAGGCTGCGCGGAACTGAAGGGTCGTTGCGTCCACGTCAACGCCGCTCGAGTTGAAATTGTTGAACTCATGATACAGGATTTCGCCGCCGATGCTGACATTCGGCGCAACGATCTGTTCATAGCCTGCGCCGATGAACCAGCCATCGTCGCTGCCAAGACTGTTGGTTCCGGCCTCGGCAAAGCCGCCGGTCCCGTATAGCAGGCTCTGCGAGTTCAGCTTGTACCCGGCCCGCGCCTTGACGCGCCAGACGTCGTCGACGTCTATGCCAGGTGCCAGGTTCACGTCGGTCCAGTCATAGTCCAGCCCACCACCGACGACCCAGTCGCCCAGATCATAGTCGTAGCCCAGTATGATACCCCCGATGAAGCCATCTCCGTCCACGCCCGAGACATTGGTGTCGATGTCAGCATAGCCCAACTGCAAACCGCCGTAGAACCCGGTCCAGTTGCCCGAGGATTGCGCCATTGCCGACCCAGCAGCAAAGGTTGCTATTACCGAGGCGAGAAGAAATTTACCTGTCATGTTGTTAGCCTTTCATCCGAAATGGAATTCGGCAGCGTTGCACTGCCCATTTGCGTATAAAATTACTACGGCCCGGTCGGATGACCGGATCACAGCATTTCTCGGATTCCGACCCGGTAGAATGTGCCGCTGTCTCGATTGCCTTGCGGCACTGGCCCGTAAATTTTCAGGCGCTTGTTTTTTGAGAACGTAGGTCTGAGACTTATGGGTTTCAAACTGCAATCGGCGGCAGAGTGATCCGCCGCCGATTTCAAAGGTATTGTCAGCGGGTTATTGCTGAAGCTCTGCCGGGTCTTTGTCGGCAATGGTTTCCCAGTTTGTGCTGGCCTGTTCGATAAAGCCCGGAATATCACCTTCCCAACGCTTCTGAATGCCTTCCGACAGGTTCAGGTACAACTTGTTATCGACGATTTTCCAATAGTTCGGGTCACCATCAAACTTGAAGCCCATGGCCGCGCCAAAGGCGCAGTAACCGCCATATGCGGGCAGGTACGCCTCGGGGTTCTCTTCAAACGCGGCTTTGTTTTCTTCGTTGGCAAAGCGGTACATGGCGTCGTTGTGGATCGAGGTGATCTGCCAATCGCCTTTGGTCGGCGCGCCTTCGGTGAAGTAAGCAACCGGGTCATAGCCCTGCATCGCCAGACCGGTGGTTGTGGTGTTCAGTTCGACGCCTGCGGCCAGGGCCGAGCTTGCGATTGCAACGGACAGCGCGACGCCGCCAAGGATGGATTTGAACTTGTTCATGGTTTTCACCTTTCGTGAAATGGGCCTCTGATCGGTGCGGAAATTGCACCTAGGAAACCCTGGGGATTTTGTTCAGTGCGACCGGTAATTGGTCGTCACGAACCCGAAGTGGGCAAGCATCCGTTCACGTTCAAAGCAATCAATTGTGAATGTGCGACAGCGAACGAAACATGTTCAGAAACGCAGAGTCCCCACTATGGGTCTGGCCGAAACCCAAGCACGAAATCGGTCACCTTCTGTACTGACATTTCGCACGGGCGTAACAGTGCGCCACTGTTACGGGTAAGATAGAGGTTCAGGCTGATATAGTCGCCACCGCCCAGCTCGTGCGCGATCAGTTTGTGGGATTTACCACCCGCTGCTTCCAGGCGGCTGACCCTGTACCGTTTACCACGGCTCAGCCCTGTGGAGCTCCCTGGCGGAATGGCGAAAAACGCGGAAAGAAAAATGTCAGTGGCGGTCAAGACTGACCGATTTTGGGTTCCGTCCCGGCGCGGATGCGGGCGACATTTGCGCTGTGACGCCAATAGACCAGCAGAGTCAGAATGATCCCCAGAAAGAAAGCAGAGCCGTCGGTCAGAACCATCACCCAGATGGTCGACATCGCGGCTGCGGCCAGCGCACCCAGAGATGAAATCCGCCAGATCGCGGCGGCAACCAGCCAGGTCAGGCAGCCGGCCAGGCCCACGCGCCAGTCCAGTGCCAGCCAAAGGCCCAGAAAAGTAGCGACGCCTTTGCCGCCTTTGAAACCCAGCCAGACCGGGAAGCAATGGCCCAGAAACGCAGCCAGCGCGGCTATCTGCGCGGCATCCTCTCCGGCCAATGCGCGAGCCAGGAGGACGGCTACCGCGCCCTTGGCAGCGTCGAAAATCAGGGTCAGCGCGGCGGCGGCCTTGTTACCGGTGCGCAGAACATTGGTCGCACCGATATTGCCCGACCCAATATTGCGCAGGTTGCCCAGGCCCATGACCTTGGCGATGATCATACCAAAGGGGATCGACCCCATAAGGTATCCAAGCACAGCCCATAGGATCAGCTGGGTTATCGAACTGTCAAAGGGCGGCATCAGGGTCTCCGGTAAATTTCTTTTCCAACCACGTAGGTTGCGGTGACCTTACCCTGCATCCTCTGGCCGTCAAACGGTGTGTTCTGCGATTTCGATTTGAGCGAGAACCGGTCCAGTACGAAGGGTACATCCGGGTCGAACAGCACGAGATCAGCAGGTGCACCTTCGGTCAGGCGGCCGCCATCCAGCCCCAGACGTTTTGCCGGGTTCAGAGACATGGCCCGGAACAGCGTCGGCAAGTCCAGTTGCCCCGCATGATACAAGCGCAGCGCCGCAGGCAGCAGCGTTTCCAGCGCCACCGCGCCCGAGGCGGCTTCTTCAAACGGCAGGCGTTTGCTTTCTTCGTCCTGTGGCGTGTGCATGGAACTGATCGTGTCAATAAGCCCGGTCCGAACCGCGTCGATGACCGCCTGCCGGTCGTCTTCAGACCGCAGTGGCGGCTTTACCTTGAAGAAGGTGCGATAGTCGGCCACGTCCAGTTCGTTCAGCGTCAGATGGTGGATCGAGGTGCCAGCAGTGATGTCCAGCCCGTTGCGCTTGGCCCGTTCCAGCGCGGGCAGGGCGCGGGCGGTGGTGATCTGGTCGGCGTGATACTTTGCGCCGGTCATTTCCAGCAGGGCGATGTCGCGGTCCAGCCCCATCCTCTCGGCCATTGGTGAGACCGAAGGCAGGCCGCGCAGGGCCGCGAACTTGCCACTGGTGGCGGCGGCACCGTTGCTAAGGCCCGGTTCTTGCGGATGTGCGATGACGAGGGCACCACAAGACTTTGCATAGGTCAGCGCGCGCGAAAAAACCTTGGTATCGGTTATCACATGGTCGCAATCGGTGAAGGCGACGGCCCCTGCATCCAGCAGGAAACCGATCTCGGTCATCTCACGCCCGTCACGCCCTTTTGTCAGTGCCGCCATCGGCAACACATTGACCGGCGTGTCCGCCTGTGCCCGGCGAGTGACGAATTCAAGGCTTTCGGGCGTGTCGATCGTGGGGATGGTGTCCGGGCGGGTGACGATGGTGGTGACACCCCCGGCTGCCGCGGCTAGGCCAGCCGACTTGTAGCTTTCCTTGTGCCTCTCGCCCGGCTCACAAACCTTGACGCCAATATCGACGATGCCAGGGGCGAGGCAATGCCCACCGCAATTGATGACCTGAGCGTCCGAGGCCGGGGCGTCGCCCTCGCCCCGCGCTGCAATTTGACCGTCGCGAACATGCAGCCAACCGGTGCTGTCCGTGCCGGTTTCCGGGTCGATCAGGCGGGCATTGGTAAAAATCAAATTGCTCATGCCATGGCCCTTTCGATTGCGGCTTTGGTGGCGGCGGGGTCCGCCTGGTATTTGATCAGGTGCTTGTCACCGCCCTTGGTGACGATCTGGACAAAGCTGCCCATGATATTGACCGATGCGATCTGATTCAGCGCGACCTTGCGCGGGCCGGGGCCTGTCAGAGTGGTGTCTGCCATCTGCCACTTGGCGACGAGTTCCTCGGAGGCCAGATACCAGGCGCGGATGCCAACGGCGGCCAACCCTGCAGGCGCGCCGGTCCATATATAGGGGTTGCCGACCAACCAAAGCACGGCCATTGCGCCCGCCATCGCCACGGCGGCCAGCCATGCATTAGTGCGGATATAGGCGCCTCGGTCGGGTGAGAAGGTCACAATATCAGCCACAGAGCCCCTCCGATGACCAGCAGGATCACCAGCGCCAGAACGGCCGACCCGATACGGTGGGGATTGCCTTCGTCGTGAACGGGCTGCGGTGCCGAGAAAGGTTTGGCGCTTTCGGTCTCAATAGGACCGCCGGTCCAGTTGGTGGCCTCTTCAGTGAAAAGACCGATCAGATGGACTCGAGTGTCGGGCTTAATCGTGGCCGCCCGGCCCCCGAAGGCGGCGCTGCGTACGGCCATGACCCAGCCTTCGACGGCTTCAAGGGCCGCCTTGTCCAGCTGGTCAGCGGACACGCCGCAACCGTCGTTGAGATACCCATAGAGCCCAAGATCCTCGAGGTCAGAAACCGGAAAGACGTCGATTTGATCCCTGTCCAGCCCAGAGACCCCCAGAACCTGATCTGCGGCACCGGGTTCGCGCAGGAATTTTGCCTCTTCCGGGCGCATGTCCAGTGCAAACAGGCGGATCACGCCGCGTTCGTGGGGGGCGACGGTCAGATCACTCATGCCGCTTCTCGCAAGTTGCGGGCCAGCAGTTCCATTGCGGCCATACGGACGGCGACGCCCATTTCCACCTGTTCCTGAATGACCGAGCGGTTGATGTCGTCGGCAAGGGTTCCGTCAATCTCGACCCCGCGGTTCATTGGCCCGGGATGCATGACGATCGCGTCGGGCTTGGCTTGCGCTAGCTTGGCAGCGTCCAACCCATAGCGGTGATAATATTCGCGTTCCGAAGGGATAAAGCCACCGTCCATCCGTTCCTTCTGGAGGCGCAACATCATCACGACATCGACGTCCTTGAGGCCCTCGTTCATGTCGTCGTAAATTTCGGCGCCAAATTCGGCAAACTGGCCGGGGACAAGCGTCGGAGGGCCAATCAGGCGGATGCGGTTTTCCATCTTGCCCAGCAGGATCAGGTTCGACCGGGCCACGCGGGAATGCGCGACATCACCGCAAATGGCAATGTTCAGCCGGTGCAGGCGGCCCTTGGCGCGGCGGATGGTCAGTGCGTCCAACAGAGCCTGCGTCGGGTGCTCGTGCCGTCCGTCGCCTGCGTTCAGCACTGCGCAATTCACTTTCTGCGCCAGCAGATCGACCGCGCCAGAATGCGGGTGCCGCACCACCAGCAGATCAGGATGCATCGCGTTCAGCGTCATCGCCGTGTCGATCAGCGTTTCACCCTTTTTGATCGAGCTGGCCTGCATTGCCATATTCATCACATCCGCACCCAGACGCTTGCCCGCCAGTTCGAAACTGGCCTGCGTGCGGGTCGAGTTTTCAAAGAACATGTTGATCTGGGTCAGCCCCGACAGCACGTCGGAATGCTTTGTCGACTGGCGGTTCATGTCGACATACTTCTCGGCCAGATCCAGAATGGCGGTGATATCGGACTGCGACAGATGCTCGATGCCAAGAAGGTGACGATGGGCGAAACGCATGGCGGGCTCCTGTCTGACAATCGGGCTGCTTATAGGAAGGTCCGCGCGCCGAGGCAACCTAAGGTTCCGGGCTTTCGGGCAGTTTCTCGCATCCGCCCTCGGGCAGGCATTGCTCACCCGGTTTGCACCACTTGCCGTATCCGCAGTCGATGGCCTTGACTGGTACGCAGCCCTGATGATCCGAGCATTTGAATCCGGGGCGACACTGCGAGCCGGTTTCCTCGCACACGAACCAGCCGGGACGAGAGCACCCTCCGCCCGGCAGGCAGGACGAGCCGCCGGTGCAGGTAAGCCCGTCATCGCAAATGGTGCGTAGGTCGCGCGGTGTTGGGTTGGTTCCGGTAGAGGTCGGCTCGCACTCACCGCGTGCGTTGCAGAATGTGCCGCCCGGGCAATCCAGACGCGAGGTGCATTTGTTGGCCCCGGCAGGTGCGCAGCGGGTGCCGCCGGCAACGCAGCGCTCGAACGGCCCACAGGTTCGGCCACCTCCGCAATACGTACCGCCCTGGGGGATGCAGTGGCCATCAAAGCTGCACCGCTGACCGCCTGAACAGCATCGGGTACCGCATTGGAACTGTCCTGCACGGCATTGGCTGTTCCGGTCGAACAACTGCGCGAAGGTCGGGCCGCTGAGCGGTGTCAGCAGCAGGAAAATCAGAAGGAATCGCAAAATCACCAGCATGAATACCGCAATCGTCGGTGCGACGGGTCGCCCGATCAAGGCCTATTCGCTTTCCCTCGATCAAAAGCTGGTTAGATTGTGGGATATGGAATCGGCTTTGGACTATCATACCGCGCGGGCGCTGCTGGAGTGGCAGATCGAACTGGGCGCAACCGATGCGATCGGTGATGCGCCGGTTGATCGCTATACGCTGCCCGACACTGCGCCCAAGGCCAAGAAACCGGCAACGGCGCAGGCTGCGCCTGCAAAACCCAAAAAGATTGACCCGGTTGCCGTGGCAAAATCAGCCGCCCAAAGCGCAGGATCGCTTGATCAACTGCGCGCCACGATGGAGGCGTTTGAACACTGCGAGCTGAAGCGCGGCGCACGGCAGTTGGTCTTTGCAGACGGCACGCCGGGCGCGCGGGTAATGATTATCGGCGAAGCACCGGGTCGCGAGGAAGACCGCGAAGGAAAGCCCTTTGTCGGGCGTGCGGGTCAGTTATTGGACAGAATGCTGGCCGCGATTGATTTGGATCGGACGTCTAACGCCTACATAACCAACGTCCTGCCGTGGCGACCACCGCAGAACCGCGACCCGAAACCGGAAGAGATTGGCATGATGAAGCCGTTCCTGGAACGGCACGTAGCACTGGCTAAGCCCGAGGTGCTGGTGATCATGGGTAACATCAGCTGTCAGGCGGTGCTGGGCAAACGCGGTATCACGCGGTTGCGCGGGCAGTGGAGTCAGGCGCTGGATCTGCCGGTCATCCCTATGTTTCACCCGGCTTATCTGCTGCGTCAGCCTCAGATGAAGCGACAGGCCTGGGCGGATCTGCTTGAGCTGAAGGCTCGGTTGGAGGGCAAGTGATGCGTATTCTGGCATTTTCCGATCTGCATATGGCGCGCAACCGCGCCGCCGAATTGGTTTCCGCCAGTACCGAGGCCGACCTTGTGATCGGTGCCGGGGACTATTGCAACATGCGTCAGGGGCTGGATGAGGCGATGGAGATGCTGTCCGGTATTACCGCGCCTTTCGTGCTGGTGCCCGGTAACGCCGAAAGTGCGCAGGAACTGACGGACGCCGCGCCCGAGGGCAGGCATGTTCTGCACGGAACCGGCATGACGCTGGATGGCCTGCGTGTCTTTGGGTTGGGATATGGTGTGCCAGTTACACCGTTTGGCGACTGGTCCTGCGACCTGACCGATGCCGAGGCCGCTGAGTTGCTGGATCGCTGCGATGGCGCGGATATTCTGATCGCGCATTCTCCGCCCAAGGGACATGGGGATGTGACGTCGACGGGCGATGCGGTGGGGTCGGTGGCGGTCCGCGATGCGGTGGAACGCCTGCAGCCGCAAGTTGCCCTCTGTGGCCATATCCATGACAGCTGGGGGTATCGCGGTACCATCGGGCGCACTCAGATTGCGAATCTGGGACCCGGCGTAAACTGGTTCGAGGTAGCTGTATGATAGAAACGGTAACGTTGCTGGCCTTTATTCCGGCAGCGCTGGTGCTGAATTTCACACCCGGTGCGGATATGATGTTCTGCTTTGGTCAGGGATTGCGATCCGGTGCCAGACCAGCCCTGATTGCCAGTGCGGGCGTGTCGGTTGGATTGATGGTTCATGTTCTGCTGGCGGGGCTGGGACTGGGCGCAGCCGTGTCCAGCCTGCCTTGGCTGTTCGATGTCATTCGCTGGATGGGCGTAGCGTATCTGCTATACCTTGCTTGGGGCGCGATCCGCAGCGGTGCAGTGTCGGCCGACGCCCCGGCCAAACCTACAAGATATGCCTTCCGCGACGGTCTGATCGTGAACCTGACCAACCCCAAGGTCATCCTGTTTGTTCTGGCTTTCATTCCCCAATTTGTGAACCCGGCGACTGGTCCGATTCTGCCGCAATTCCTAATGCTGGGCGTGATCATCGCACTGGGCGGGTTTGTAGTGAACGGCTTGGTTGGAGTATTCGCCGGAGGCGCGGGGCGGGTGCTGATCTCGAACCCGCGCGCATCTAGGATTATGGGCTGGGTGACAGGCGGAATTTTTGCCGCCTTAGCGATCCGGCTTGCCATCATGGAAAGGGCCTGACGTCACATGTCACGCATTGATGAAAGCCTGGAATTCATTCCAGTGCGGATTGCCGTTCTGACAGTCTCGGATACACGAACGCTAGACGAGGACCGTTCGGGTCAGACACTGGTCGAGCGGATCGAAGGCGCGGGTCATTCAGTGGTCGACCGCAAGATTATCCGGGATGAGCGGGGTGAGATCGCGGCGCAACTGCGCTTGTGGGTGGGAGACCCACTGATTGACGTGGTAATCTCGACCGGTGGCACTGGTTTGACGGGCCGAGATGTGACGGTCGAGGCCCATCGGGACGTCTATGAAAAGGAAATCGAGGCATTCGGCACCGTTTTCACCCATATTTCGATGGAAAAGATCGGCACTTCGGCCGTTCAATCCCGTGCCACGGGCGGCGTGGCGAGTGGCACCTACCTGTTTGCATTGCCCGGCAGTCCTGGGGCCTGCAAGGATGCCTGGGACGGTATTTTGGAAAAACAGTTCGATTTTCGCCACCGTCCCTGCAATTTCGTGGAAATAATGCCCCGATTGGACGAACATCTGCGACGGAAGTAGACTGGTCCTGCGTATAACTGTTCTAACTGCTTTGCGGGTTGGCATTTTTTTCTGTCCGGCTACCTTTTGCAGATAGCAGCGCATGCGACCGGGGTGAGTGACTGATGCGATTTCTGAGGCAAAGCCTTGTAGGTGTCTTTCTGGCGTCTCTGACGCTGGCCCTGCTGTTTGTTGCCTTCCAACTGATTGTCGGCGCGGTGCGCGAGACGCTGAACCGCGATAACGCGCCGCCGGAATCACGTGAACGCGTTTTTGCCGTTAGTGTCAAAACTGCCGAATTGGAGACAGTGACTCCTTACCTCGAAGCTTTTGGAGAGGTGCAAAGCCGTCGCCGTCTGGAGTTGCGCGCGGCACTGGGCGGGCGCGTGATGTCGCTGGCCGACGACTTCGAGGATGGCGGTACCGTTACGGCCGATGAGATTCTGGTTGAATTGGATCCGGCTGACGCGCAATCGGCGTTGGATCGGGCCAAATCCGATCTGCTGGATGCCCAATTCGAAGAACGGGATGCCGAACGCTCACTGCTTTTGGCACAGGACGAACTGAATTCGGCCGAGGCACAGGCCGAATTGCGCGGACGTGCCCTGCAACGTCAAAAAGATCTGGAAAGCCGCGGGGTCGGGGCGGCCGCCTCGGTGGAAGAGGCAGAGCTGGCCGCGGCAGCGGCTCAGCAATCGGTTCTGGCACGTCGTATTGCGCTAGCGCAGGCGGAATCGCGGGTAGATCAGGCAACCACCCTGCTGGCCCGTGCCCGGATTGCGCTTGAGGCCGCCGAACGCGATCTGGACGACATGACCATACGCGCGCGGTTTGGCGGCACCTTGACCGATGTGACATTGGTCGAAGGGCGTTTGGTTTCTGCCAACGAAAAACTGGCCGAGCTTGTCGACCCCAACGCGCTTGAGGTGGCCTTTCGTGTTTCGACCGCACAATACGTGCGCTTGCTGGGAGCAGAAGGCAATCTGATCAACGCACCAGTGACCGTATCGCTTGAGGTGACGGGCACCGATCTGATGGCGCAGGGTCGCATCAGTCGTGACAGCGGATCTGCCGGTGAAGGGCAGACCGGGCGGCTGGTCTATGCCCGGTTGGAAGATGCCCCGGGTTTCAAGCCCGGTGATTTTGTCACCGTGACGGTCGAGGAACAGCCGCTGGACAATGTGGTGCGGTTGCCGTCTTCGGCGCTGGATGCTGCTGGCGCTGTGCTGGTGCTGGGCGCAGATGATCGGCTGGAAACGCTGTCTGTAAACTTGATCCGCCGTCAGGGTGACGAAGTGCTGGTGCGGGGGGCGGGTCTGGAAGGGCGCGAGGTCGTTATTGGTCGCACGCCGTTACTGGGCGCAGGCATTCGCGTACGCCCACTTCGGATCGAGGCCAATGCCGGAACCGGGTTGGACATGGTCGAATTGACGGATGAATTGCGGGCTCAGCTGGTTGCTCGGGTCGAGGCCAGTGAACGCATGACCAAGGACGCCAAGGCCCGCGTTCTGGGGCAGCTGCGTGAGGCCAAAGTTCCGGCGTCTTTAGTGCGGAGCATTGAGAACCGGGCAGGAGGTTAGGCACGATGGTGCGTGAAATCCCCGGCGCGGCGAGCGGTATCCTCAGCTATTTCACACGGCATCGTACGATCGCGAACCTGTTGTTGGTGGTCATGCTGGTGCTGGGCGCGGCCGCGATGCCAGCAATGCGTGCGCAGTTTTTCCCGGATGTGATTCTCGAACGTGTCGATGTCGACGTCGAATGGGACGGAGCTGGCCCCGAGGATGTGGATAACGGCATCGTTCAGCTACTGGAACCGGCCTTGCAGGCAGTGGAAGGTGTGGCAGGCACGACGTCAAGCTCGCGTGAAGGGCGGGCCAATATCCGGCTGGAATTTGAACCGAATTGGGATATGTCGCGCGCGGTCGACGAAGTCAGAACCGCCGTTGACAGTGTAACGAACCTGCCCGAAGACGCCGAAGAACCCTCGATCCGGCGCGGTGCCTGGCGGGATCGGGTCACTGATGTTGTTATCACCGGGCCGGTGGACCCGGATCAGCTGGCCAAGTTTACCGACGAGCTGATCAACCGCCTGTTTGCGGTTGGAGTGACCCGTACGACAGTCCGGGGCGCCGCCGCCCCTCGCGTGGTGGTCGAGGTTCCGACCGCACAACTGATCGCCAACGATATCGCCATGTCCGACATAGCCTCGGCAATTGCCGCTGAGGTCACGGCTAGCCCGGCAGGCGATGTTTCCGGGGCCAACGCCCGTATCCGCACCGGTACGGAAAAACGCACCCCTGATGAGATTGAAGGCATCGCGCTGCGGAATTTCTCTGACGGGTCAAAGTTATACGTCGGCGATGTTGCAGAAATTCGCGTGGAAGGCGTCAATCGTATCCGCAGCTACTTTGTTGGCGAAAACCCGGCGATGTCAGTGCGCATAGACCGTTCAAACCTCGGCGATGCGATTGAAATTCAACGCTCGGTCGAGGACGTTGTCGCCGAATTTCAAGCCAGTCTACCGCAGGGAGTGACAGTTGAACTGATCCGAACCCGCGCGCAGGCAATCACAGATCGTTTGAATATTCTGGTCGATAACGGACTGATGGGGCTGGGCCTTGTGGTCTGTTTATTGTTCCTGTTTCTGAACGCGCGCATCGCCTTTTGGGTTGCCGCCGGTATTCCGGTTGCGATGTCGGCGGCAATTGCCCTGATGTATATCGGTGGGCTGTCTCTCAACATGGTGTCTCTGTTTGGCCTGATCATCACGTTGGGGATTGTCGTCGACGACGCTATCGTCGTTGGTGAGCATGCCGATTTTCGCGCCCGGCGGTTAGGAGAACCCCCGATCGTGGCGGCCGAACGGGCGGCGCGACGCATGGCAATGCCGGTTTTTGCCGCAACCCTGACGACCGTGATCGCCTTTTTTGGTCTGACCGCAATTGGTGGACGGTTTGGCGAGCTGATCCGCGACATCCCCTTTACCGTGATTGCGGTTCTGATTGCCTCGCTGATCGAGTGTTTTCTGATCCTGCCCAACCACATGGCCCATGCCATTGCGCACTCGGCCAAAGAACATTGGTATGACCTGCCCAATCGGGTGGTGAACCGCGGCTTTCGCTGGGTGCGGGATCATTTGTTCCGGCCGCTGATCGCCTGGGTTGTCTGGGCACGGTATGTGGTTGTCGCAGTGATGGTTGTGATCCTGGCCAGTCAGATTGCCCTGTTCATCCGTGGAGATGTGAACTGGCGGTTCTTCAATGCGCCGGAACGGGGATCGGTAACCGGTAACTTCATGATGGTCGAAGGGGCGACCCGAGCCGATACGCTGGACATGATGCGTCAGGTGCAGCGTGCGACAGAAGAACTGGGCAAGATTTATGAAGAGCGCCATGGGCGGAACCCCATCGACTATGTGCTGGCGGAAATCGGCGGTTCGGCGGGGTATGGTCTGGCGGCGGCCGACGGCAAGGATGACGATTTGCTGGGCGGTATTTCGATCGAACTGATCGACGCGGATCTGCGTCCGTATTCAAGCTTTGAATTCGTGGGCGAGTTGCAGGAATTTGTTCCACGCCACCCCAAGGTTGAACTGCTCTCATTCCGGGGCTGGCGGTCGGGGCCCGGTGGGGATTCGATAGACGTGGAGTTTTACGGTGCCGACGTAAATACGCTCAAGGCCGCGTCCGAGGACTTGCAGGCAGAGTTGGCTAAATACCCCGAAGTTTCGGCGGTGGAAGACGATCTGGCCTATGACAAGGAAGATTTCGTTCTTGACCTGACTGCCAAAGGGCAGGCGCTGGGTTTCCGGATCGAGACGCTGGGCCGTGTACTGCGCGACAGGTTGAACGGGATCGAAGCCGCGACATTCCCCGATGGTCCACGCAGCGCCGAGATTCGCGTTGAACTGCCCGAAGATGAGCTGACCGCCGATTTTCTGGAACGCACCCTGATGCGCACACCGGACGGTGTGTATGTGCCGCTGGCCGATATCGTTTCGGTCGAGCGCAAATCGGGGTTTTCGGTTGTTCGGCGCGAAAACGGGCTTCGGACGATCGCCGTGTTTGGCGACATTTCCGAAGATGACCCGGCTCGCGCGACAGAAATCGAGCGCGCGTTGAAAGAAGACATTTTGCCCAATATCGCAGCCGAACGACAGATCGAGTGGCGGCTGGCGGGCCTGAGCGAGCAGGAAGACGAATTCCTGTCCGAGGCACGCACAGGGCTGATCCTGTGTCTGACCGGGATATACCTTGTGTTGGCCTGGGTTTTTGCCAGTTGGACCCGGCCTGTCGTGGTAATGGCAATTATTCCGTTTGGTCTAGTTGGGGCGATCTGGGGCCACTACGTCTGGGATGTGCCTCTAAGTATGTTCACCGTAGTCGGTCTGTTGGGAATGACCGGTATCATCATCAACGATTCGATCGTCCTGGTGACAACCATTGACGAGTATCAGAAAAGCCGCGGACTGGTGCCCTCGATTGTCGAGGGAACTGCAGACCGGTTGCGGCCGGTGATGTTAACAACGCTGACAACAGTTCTGGGGCTGACACCACTGCTGTATGAGGGCTCGCAACAGGCGCAGTTTCTCAAACCTTCGGTGATTACACTGGTGTACGGACTGGGTTTTGGGATGCTTCTGGTGTTACTGTTGGTGCCGGCCTTGCTGGCCATTCTGAACGATCTGTCGCGGCCAATGACGGCAATGCGCCGGGCGCTGCGAGCGCCGGATCGTGTTGTGCAGGGCGCATTGTTGGCTACGGGATCGGCCCTGCTGGTCTGGTTCGGTGTCACCATGGTGTGGCCTGCGATTGCGGGCGTGCCTGTTGGCCCGCTGTCGGGCCTCTACCCGGGCGAGGGCGGCGCTGCGGCACTGAGCATGGGTCTAGGCGTGTTCGTCGTTGGCGCCGTGCCAATTCTGGTACTAAGCGTTGTGCTATCCAGTCTACTATATGTGCGCCTCAGGGGGCGAACCGCTTAACCCCGGCGTAAAGCTGTTTCCAGAAGGTCGATGACCCGGTCGCTCATCGGCAGATCGCCGCGTCTTATCTGTTCAACCGGAAACCAGCGGGCATCCAGCGCATCGTCATTGGCAAGCGGTGTGCCGGAACAATATCGGCAGGCTACCCCAACCAGCAGGTAGTGCGACAGGGTATTGCCTTGCGCGTCGTGGCGCAGCAGGTCCAGATTGTCGAGATAGAGCAGTGGTTCTGCGATGACCGACGTTTCCTCGTGCAGCTCTCTTTGCGCGGCCTGCAAAACGGTTTCACCCCACTCCACATGACCACCGGGAAATCCCCACAGCCCTGCGTCAGGCTGTTTGCTGCGCTGTACCAGCAGAACCTGGGCCTCGTGAACAACAACCGCCAGTGCGCCGATCTTTGGAGTGTTCTCCATGCTTCAGCCCGCGTTGCACCCCTGGATGTCGACGGCGTGATTGGCCCCCAGAACCGTGATCCTGATTTCGGATCGGTCCAGCGCAAATGGTCCACCTGCCCCGTTGATAACCTCGGACGTGGTCACCAGCGTATCCCCCTGCCGGGTCGTTTCCGGCTGCGAAGCCCAGAGTGCCGGGTTGCCCGGTTCAATTACGGCGATCTCGCTGCCTCCGGCTGACGGCATGGTAACGCGGGCCTCGATCCGGATACCATCTGATGTGGGCGTCAGGTGGCAGGTAGCGGCAGTTACACGAGCTTCTTTCGCCGAATAGGGACGTTGAGCCAATGCTGCCGCAATCGCCGGGTTTCGGTCGGCGTCCGCGTTCAGAACATGATCGAAGTCCAGCTGTTCGGGGATGCAGACGTCCTTGCAAACACCCAGGTCCATCTCACCACGTAACCGTACGGGTTTGGCCGGGTTGCGGGGGGTGACTTCAACCGGCAGTACCAGCTGATTGGCATAGCCGATCGATTGCAGGCCGTTTTGCACAAAAACCTCGGGTGAGGGCCAGGTGATCGACACATCCCCCACATTGCTTGATCCCTTCCAGTCAAACTGCGGTGGGATGCCAGCATCGCCGGGCGCGCGCCAATAGGTCTTCCAGCCATCCTTAAGGGTCAGGCGCAACGCGCCCAAATAGGTGCCGTCGGCCGTGCGTCCGCCATCAAGAACGTCCAGTTTCACAACCCCATCCGTAATCTGCGCATGCGCAGGGAAGATCAGGGCCAGGCTGGCTGTCACAGCAACGACAACGGGTTTGAAAAGGTGCTTCATCCCTTCTAAATGCGCGGTTCTGGCTTCGATTCCAAGTCACGTTCCGGTCACCCGGGTGAAATCTTGGGAAAAACGCTCTGATCCCTTGCCAATCCCGGTGCCCCGAGGCCATTGTTGAGGGGATCCAGAAAGGAATGACGATTCATGGACCTGACCGGAAAACTGTTGATTGCGATGCCTGGAATGGGGGATCCGCGTTTCGATCATTCGGTGGTTTACATGTGCAGCCACGGCGACGACGGGGCGATGGGGTTGATCGTCAACAAACCGTCAGATCTGCGGATCAAAACTCTGCTGGAGCAGCTGAATATCGCCTGTCGAATCCCGGTCGTGGGTGAACGTCTGGTTCATTTCGGTGGTCCGGTCGAGATGTCGCGCGGCTTTGTCCTGCATAGCGCGGACTATGACGCCAACCTACATTCCATGCAGATTTCTGACGATTTCAGCATGACCGCAACGCTGGATGTGCTCGAGGATCTGGCCTCGGGCCGGGGCCCGCTGAATTCAACTCTGGCGCTGGGATATTCCGGCTGGGGGCCCGGTCAGCTTGAGGATGAAATCGCCATGAATGGCTGGTTGACGACCGATGCGACTTCGAAACTGGTGTTTGATGTGCCCGACGATGAGAAATGGGAGGCTGCATTGGCCACGCTGGGTGTTGACCCGCTGACCCTGTCGGCCAGCGCCGGTCGGGCGTGATCAGCTGTCGCGTGGCGCAGCGGCGCGGCGCAGCCGGTCGTTGATTGCCGCCCCCAGCCCGTGATCCGGGATCGGTGACACGGCAATTGGGCGGCCGGTATCATTTAGCGCATGCATGGCCGAAAACAGGTTCGCCGCAGCCTCCGTTAGGTTTCCCTCCACCGACAGGTTCAGGTCACAATCGACAGGACCGAAACCCAGCAAAACCTCATCGCCTTGCCTGTTGTTTGCGTTCAGTCGTACCGAAGCATCCGGGGCGTAGTGAGATTGCAGCTGTCCGGGTGCGGTCAACAGATCGCCGTCCTGATGCAGGTGAAGTTGTGTGTTGAGAACGGTTTCGATTTGTTCTAGCGCCACGCCTCCCGGGCGCAGCAGGGTGGGCTCTCCCGCGAGGCCAACGATCGTGGATTCTACGCCAACACCGCACGGGCCGTCATCCAAAACCGCTGCGATGCGACCACGCAATCCCGCCATTACGTGATCGGCAGTTGTTGGGCTGATTTGGCCTGACGGGTTGGCTGACGGCGCCGCAACCGGCCCGTCAAAGTCTGACAACAGCGCACGGGCGGTGCCATGAGCGGGAACCCGCACTGCCAACGTATCCAGCCCGGCGGTGACCAGCGGTGAAATGTCATGACCGGCGCGCAGGGGTAATACCAGCGTCAAGGGGCCGGGCCAGAAGGCCGCAGCCAGCCTTTCGGCCCGGTCCGACCATTCGACATAGCGGTGCGCGGCCTCCACAGAGGCGACATGTGCAATCAGCGGATTGAAGCTGGGCCGCCCCTTGGCTGCGTAAATGCCTGCCACGGCCTCACCGTTGCGCGCGTCGCCCCCCAGCCCGTAGACTGTCTCGGTCGCAAAGGCGACCAGCAGTCCCTGCCGCAACAGGTCAGCGGCCTGTGCGATTCCGCCTGGATCGGCGGCTAATTCCAACGTGCCGTTTGGGATCATCTGTAGTGACGCCGCGTTTTGATTGCTTGTGCCATGGGGCTGGATAGGTAATCGAGTTCAACAAGGATGCATAAAGGTGGGCATTGCAATTTCCAACCCCACCCGCGAAAAACCGTATTGTTAGCCCCGAGGGAACTCATGTCATACCGCGCGCCCATTTCCGACTATGAACTGATATTCCGCCACGTCGTCGGATTCGACCGGATTGCAGAAACCGAGGAATTCTCGGAAGCCAGCGAAGATGTGGTCAGCGCAATTCTGACCGAAGCCGGAAAGATGTGCGAAGAGGTGATGGCCCCGCTGCAACGCCCCGGCGATCTGGAACCCACGCGTCTGGAGAATGGCGTGCTGCGGACCTCTCCGGGGTATAGCGACGGCTGGAAGGCGATTGCGGAAGGCGGCTGGATCGGGATGAGTGGTGATCCCGAATATGGTGGCATGGGCCTGCCGATGACCGTGACAACGGCAGTGAACGAAATGATGGCAGCTGCGTGTCTGTCACTGCAACTGGCACCGCTGATGACACAGGGCCAGATCGAGGCGTTGGAGCATCACGCCAGTGACGAACTGAAGGCGCTCTACCTGCCCAAGATGATTTCCGGTGAATGGTCGGGCACCATGAACCTGACCGAGCCGCAGGCCGGATCGGACGTTGGCGCGCTGACGTCAAAAGCGGAATCGAACGGAGATGGCACCTATTCGGTGACCGGGCAGAAGATTTTCATCTCCTGGGGCGACAACGATTTTGCGGAAAACGTCTGCCATCTGGTGCTGGCTCGCTTGCCGGATGGAGTGCCGGGAACCAAGGGGATTTCGCTGTTTCTGGTGCCCAAGTACCTGCCCGATGAGAATGGCAACCCCGGCGTGGCCAACGATCTGAAGGTCGTATCGCTTGAGCATAAAATGGGCTTGCACGGTTCGCCGACCTGCGTGATGCAGTATGACGGAGCCAAGGGCTGGCTTGTCGGCAATGAGCATGGTGGCATGGCCGCGATGTTCACCATGATGAATAACGCGCGTTTGGGCGTTGGTGGTCAGGGCGTTGGCGCGGCCGAAGGGGCGTACCAACACGCGCTGTCCTATGCACTGGAACGCAAACAGGGCAAGACGCCTTCGGGCACGATCATCGACCACGCAGATGTGCGCCGGATGCTGATGAGCATGCGCGCGGATACCTTTGCCGCGCGGGCAATCATGCTGGCCAACGCGGCGGCGATCGACATGGCCACTGCAACCGGCGATGACGAGTGGAAAGCACGCGCTGCGCTACTGACACCGATTTGCAAGGCGTTTGGCACCGAGACCGGTATGCGCGTGTCCGAGACCGGCGTTCAGGTGCATGGCGGCATGGGTTTTATCGAAGAAACCGGTGCGGCGCAGTTCTACCGCGATGTCCGCGTCACCGCGATCTATGAGGGCACCAACGGCATTCAGGCTATGGATCTGGTGGCGCGCAAGATGATGGATGGCGGCGAGGCGGCCTCGCGTCTGCTGGACGAGATCGAAGATCACGCCGAGCAGGCCCGCGCAACGGTACCAGATCTGGCCGGGCCCGTATGGGAGGCGACCGAGAGCCTGCGTGAAACCACTGAATGGATTGTGGCGCAGTCGGACATGAACAACCGGTTTGCCGGTGCGGTTCCGTATCTGCAAGCCTTTGCTCGCGTGTTGGGAGCGCATTACCACCTCAAGGCGGCACTGGCGGAACCCAACGGTCCGCGCTTCAAACTGGCGCGGTATTACATCAACGCGTTGCTACCGGAATATGCTGGTCTTCTGGTACAGGCGCAAAACGGGGCCGAGGACATTTATGCCCTCAGCGCCGAGGAGCTGGTGGCTTAATGGACGGAGATACTCCTTTGGCACTCCGATATCCGTGGCCCGAGCCTCCGGCGCCAGGCGAAGCGGTTGAGGTTGCCGAAGGGGTGCTGTGGATGCGGCTGCCGCTGCCCATGGCCTTGGATCACGTCAACATCTATGCGCTGGATGACGGCGATGGATGGACGGTGATCGACACCGGTATGTCGTCGAACAAGACCCGCCGCATATGGGCGGAACTGATGGCGGGGCCGCTGGCTGGCAAGTCGATCAACCGCGTGGTGGTTACCCATCACCACCCCGACCATATCGGCAACGCAGGCTGGTTCCAGTCCGAGCACGGGGCGGAGCTGGTAACGACCCGCACCGCCTGGTTGTTCGCACGGATGCTGCAATTGGACGTGCAGGAAAGCTGGCCGCAGGAAACGCTGGATTACTACCGCAGCGCCGGGATGGATGCCGATTTTCTGGCTAGGCGCATGACCCAACGGCCTTTCAACTTCTGCGACACGGTCTATCCGATGCCGCTGGGCTTTACCCGGATCAAGCAGGGCAGCGTGATCCGCATGGGCGGCCGCGATTGGGACGTGCATATGGGCAATGGTCACGCCCCCGAGCACGCAACTTTTTGGAGTCGCGATGACAATCTGGTGATTACCGGGGACCAGATCCTCAGCTCGATCAGTCCGAACTTGGGCGTTTATGTCACCGAACCGATGGCCGATCCTGTTGCCGAATGGCTTGAGGCCTGCGAGCGTTTGCAGGAACTTGCGCGGCCAGATCATTTGGCGTTGGGCGGGCACAAGCTGCCGTTCACCGGCCTGCCGCTGCGCATGAAACAACTGATCGACAACCACCATGGTGCACTGGAGCGGTTGCAGGATTACCTCGATACGCCAAAAACCGCCGCCGATTGCTTTGTCCCGCTGTTCAAGCGTTCGATCGGTGAGGGCGAGTATGGGCTGGCGCTGGTCGAGGCGGTTGCACATCTGAACCATCTTTACCACATTGGGACCGTTACCCGCACGCGGCGCGCGGACGGGGCGTGGGAGTTTCAGCGCAAAGGGTAAAGTCATGCAGGACCAGATCGAAACATCGGCCGAAGCAGCGGAAGCGGCGGCTTTGCCCCGATGTTATGAGTTTCACGCCAACCCAAATGCAAAATCCGGTGCCAAGGATCTGCCCGGCCAACTACAAAAACCGGTCGAAACCAAAAGTCCAGCGCAATGGGCTTATGAACGGCTGATCCTTTATATCCAGAACTTCGAACAGACACTGGACAGCGATCAAGAGGTCGCCATGGGCTTCACCGGCGGTGATGCCGGTGTGATGCGGATCGAAGGAATGGGGTATTTCGACCCCGATATCATCACCTTTTACGGCTCGGATGCGGCCGGTGCGCGAACCCAGCTGGTGCAGCATGTCAGCCAGCTGAACGTGATGCTACGGGCATTGCCGAAATCGGTCGAGGACAAACCCGCCAACCGCATCGGTTTCCGGCTGGCGAAGGATCTGGAAGAAAGCTGACCGTCTGACTTGCAATTCACGCCTGCGCAGCCTTGAATGAGTGCACTATTCAAGGGGGTGCCGCGTGACCAGTTTCTCAGCCGTTACAAGTGCCTACAGGGGCGCGTGGGCGCGCCGCAGAGTCTTTGTGCCGATCTACATTGCCGTGCGGCTGCTGCTGCTGGCGTTGATCGCGCCGGGTGTGGCGATCACGGTGAACCTTGCGGTGTCGCTGTCCAATCAGACTGCGCTGACCGATCAGGCCATCGCCGCCTTCATCCTGTCGCCCGCCGGGTTCGTCGCAGCGATTACCGTGCTCAGTCTGTTTCTGCTGGCCGAAGTGTTTGTTTTCTCGGTCATGGCAGGTTCACTGCGGATGGGAGAGGCCGATCCGTGGCGCGCGGGCAGTTCCTCAATCGGTCTGATCCTAACCCGCCTGCCCGCATTGTTCGGCTTTGCGGTGCGGTTTGTCTTACGCGTTCTGCTGCTGGTCCTGCCCTTTGCCGCCGTCGCCGCTTTGATCGCATGGTGGACGTTGACCGAGTATGACATCAATTACTACCTGACCTTCCACCCGCCCTCATTCTGGGTGGCAGTAGGGCTGATCGGGGTCGTGGTTCTGGCAATGGTCTGGGTGTTGATCCGCCGACTGTCAGGCTGGGCTTTGTCGCTGCATCTGGTGCTGTTTGAAAGCATTCACCCGGCGCATGCCTTCAACATCAGCGCCAACCGGATGGAGGGGAAACGCGGTCGTCTCAAGATCGAACTGGCGCTGTGGCTGGCTGTGCGCCTTGTCATTGCCGCTTTGATCGCATGGGTAGCGGGGCTGTTGTTTGCGCTAGTGCCGTTGCAAGGGGCGGCAAACCTGCGGCTGGCGCTGATCTACAGCCTGGCCGTTGCGGGCATCTGGTCTCTGGCCGGGCTGGTGCTGGCCGCCACGGCATTGGGCGCATTGGCAGTGCTGTTGGATGGCTTCTTTGAGGCTAAAACCGCAGAGCCGCCGCACCCCGAACCGGGCAGTCTGCGTATTCCGCTGTTTGCCGCACTTGGCGCGGCGGTGGTTGCTGTGCTGGTCGGGCTGTGGTTCGGGCAGCATCTGCTGGAGCGTGTGCAGGCCCCGGACCGGGCCGAGGTTATTGGCCACCGTGGAGCTGCCGCCCTACGGCCTGAAAACACAATGGCTTCGGTGCTGAAAGCGATAGAGGATGGCGCGGACTGGGTTGAGATAGACGTGCAGGAAACGGCGGATGGCGTGGTCATTGTGGCTCATGACAGCGATTTCATGAAGCTGGCCGGCGTTAACCTCAAGGTCTGGGACGCGACGATGGAGGACGTGGAGCAGATCGATATCGGCAGCTGGTTCGGCCCGGAATACTCCGACGAGCGGACACCGACGTTGCGCGAGGTACTGGAGGCGGCGAAGGGCAAGGCCAAGGTCATTATCGAGTTGAAATATTACGGACATGACGTCGATTTGGAAAACCGGGTTGTCGCAATCGTTGAAGAACTGCAGATGCAAGACGACATTGCAACCATGTCGCTAAAATACCCGGTGGTGCAAAAGATGAAATCCATTCGCCCCGATTGGCGCGCCGGTGTTCTGGCCGCAACAGCAGTGGGTGATCTGACAGGGCTTGAGGGTGATTTCATCGCCGTGAACGCGGCAATGGCGACACCGGGGCTGGTACGCTCGGTCCATGAGGCCGACAAGGACATCTATGTCTGGACGGTGAACGACCCGCTTCAGATGTCGGCCATGGCGTCGCTGGGGGTGGATGGTTTGATCACCGACCGTCCGGCGATGGCAAACGAGGTGCTAAGGGTGAGGGCGGAAATGGGCCCGGCAGAGCGGCTGTTGCTGTGGCTGGCGACCACCTTTGGCATGTCCATCGATACGCAGGCGATGCGCGATGCCAGCCCGTAAACTGGCTGTCATTCTGGCGTTGATTTCCTCTCCTGCAATGGCGCAGGACTTCATGCGCAACCTCGAGATGCCAGCCCATCGCGCGTTGATCACGCAGCGGGGTGAGGCGGATCCGATCCCTTTTGAGACGGATGGCTGTTCAGGCGGCCTTTCTTCCAGCTGGCGTTTTGTAGCCGACACCTTTCCCAAGTTTCGCGCGCTTTATGAAGCGCACCCACCATGGGAAGGCTGCTGCATCATCCATGACGGTGCCTATCACAATGCGGGTGGTGCGACGCAGGCAGAACAGAGCTTTGACGCCCGCCTTGCGGCTGACGATGCATTGCGCGCCTGTGTCAAACAACACGGAGCAGACCACGCCGAGGAATACGCTGACCGGTATGACATGACCCCGGATCAGATCCGCAAGGCCCACTCTGTGACGGCCGAGGCCATGTACACCGCCGTGCGTCTGGGCGGTGGTCCCTGTTCCGGCCTGCCCTGGCGCTGGGGGTTTGGGTATCCGGGGTGCTCGGTCTTTCAATCAGGGACCCCTGCGCGCGAATGACGTGGTGACAGGCTTCTGATTTTCGATTATCCAACATCTCAAACACGCGAATTAGGAATCTGAAAGTCATGGCTGAACACAAGCACGGCGAAATGGACATCACTGTTCAAACCAAAACCTTCAACAGTTTCATCAAGGCCACCACGTGGTGCGTGGTTGCGATCGTCTTCCTTTGCCTGTTCCTGGCGGTTTTTGCTGCTTAATCCAAAACGGGGTCGACCGTGATCAGGATATTGCTTGCCTGCCTTCTGGCAGTGACCGTGGCGGGCTGCACCGGATCGCAGCGACCTCAGGCGGATCGGGCTGAAATCGTGGCCCGGTCCTATCGTGACCCGGGTCCATCCACTCTGACCTTGTACACCATGATCAGCACCCGAACCGGTTCGGGTGCGCACACCTCGTTGATGATCAGCGGCAGCGAGCGGATAATCTTTGATCCTGCCGGATCGTTCCGTGCGGATGTGGTGCCGATCAAGGATGACGTGCTGTATGGGATAACCCCGAATGCCGAGCGCGCCTATCGCAGCAGTCACGCGCGTTCGACCCATTATGCACGCATCCAGACCATCGAAGTGTCGCCGCAGCAGGCCGAGATCGCTCTGCAACTGGCTAAGCAGATGGGACCAGTGGCGGGTGCGTTCTGCGCCAACGCAACCGCTCAATTGTTGCAGCAGGTGCCGGGTTTCGAGCAGATCGACGTGACTTTTTACCCTGTCAAACTGTCTGATCAATTTGGTCAGATCCCGGGGGTTGCCACCACCGAATACCGCGAAAATGACGATGCCGACCTGCAAAAGGGGCTTGCTGAGAATAACGCACGTCTGAACCAGCAGAACGCGGCGTTACCCCAGTAGGTACAGCAGACCGTACAGAGTTCCCGCCCCGGAAAAGATGGCGGCCAGCACGTTTTTCGTGATCAGCCCGACAACCAGCGCAACGGCGGCCGCGCCCATGCGCGGAATGTCCGGCTGGCCTTCGGTCGCTGTCGGCCAAACCACCAGAGGCGCAATCAACGCCGGCAGGATTGCCACCGCCGTATAGCGCAGGTGACGCAGCAGCCAGGGCGGCATCGGGCGGTCTCCGACCAGACCGATGAAGACAAAACGCAGGCCGTAACTGCCCAGTGCCAGGCCGACAATGATGATCCAGATTGTGACGGGATCGACCTGGGTCATACCTTCACTCTCCTGCGCTCGGCGGCCAGTTCAGCCTTTGCGCCTGCCATCATGCCCGCGCATCCGGCGATCAGCAGACCCAGATTGTAGGGAATACCCACCGTCAGCAGCGACACGACAATGGCCACAAGGGCGGCGACCACATGTGGCAGGGTCCGCATCATCGGGCCGATCATGGCCAGAAACGTGATCGGCAGCGCGAAATCCAGCGCCCAGCTTTCGGGGATGCGCGTGCCCAGAACGGCCCCCAGGTATGTAGCCAGAATCCACAGCGGTGTAATTGGCGTGACCGAGCCAACAAAGTAGGCCATGCGTTGGGGCACGGTCATTTTTGGTTCTTTCTCGAACCGCACGATGGAACAGGCATAGGATTGATCGACCGTCAGATAAGCCGCTATCGCCCTCTGCCAGAGTGGAGCTGCGCCCAGATACGGGGTCAGCGAGGCGGAATACATCGCCATGCGCAAGTTCACCGCCAGCGCGGAAATCAGGATAATGGCCGTGGGCGTCTGGTCCTGCAACAGTTGCAGTGCGGCGAACTGGGCAGCACCCGCAAAAACCGTCGAGGTGAAGGCCATGGTCTGGACAATGTTCAAACCGGCCTCGGTCGCGAACACACCGAACAGGGTGCCAAACGGGATAGCGACGAAGATGAACGGTATACCGTCGCGAAAACCCTTCCAGTAGTATGACTTGGATGTGGTGTCTGCCATGGCTAAATCCTATGGTGGCCGCACCAGCATTAGCGGTCTTGAGAAAGGGTTGCAATTGGCCACGAAACCGGATGTCTCGGACTACATCATCGCCCCAGATCCCGGCGCGGCGCGGCTGACACGTGCGGTCGAGGGGGTAGATCATAATGGTGAGGTCAGCCAGATCTCGGTGGTCGAGGAGCGCCCTCTGACGATCTTCCTAAACTCACAGGAGATCGTGACAGCGATGACCATCGGCGACTACCCGGAATATCTGGCGCTGGGGTTCCTGCGCAATCAGGGCATGCTGCTGAATGATGATGAGATCAAACGGGTCGAATACGATGACGATCTGGAAACCGTGATCGTGCGCACCGCGCGTCAGACATCCTATGAGGACAAGCTGAAAAAAAAGACCCGCACCAGCGGTTGCGCTGTCGGCACGGTTTTCGGCGACATGATGGAGGGGCTTGAGGACGTGCGACTGCCGCAGGTCACGGTCCGCACCTCATGGCTTTACGATCTGGCCGCCAAGATCAACCGTACACCATCGTTGTATCTTGAAGCCGGGGCGATTCATGGCACGGTGCTGTGCCGTGAAAACCGACCCTTGGTCTATATGGAGGATGTGGGCCGCCACAACGCCGTCGACAAGATCGCGGGCTGGATGCTGTCGGAAGGCGAAACGGCAGAGGACAAGATTTTATATACAACCGGTCGTCTGACGTCTGAGATGGTTATCAAGACGGCGATGATGGGCATTCCTGTGTTGGCGTCCCGCTCGGGCTTCACCGCCTGGGGCGTCGAAATTGCGCGTGAGGTCGGGCTTACCCTGATCGGACGCATGCGTGGCCAACGTTTCGTGTGCCTGTCCGGCGAAGATCGTCTGATGCGTGACGTGGACCCGGCGACCGTAGCAGTCGAGGACAAAAAGCATCGCAGGAAGAGCTCTCATCTCTGAAGCCCGTTCGTTTCGCAGCTGCGTTAATAAAACTCTGCAAATTCTTATAGATATGCCCTACAGTGCGGCATAGAGACAAATTTTTGGAAGGGCATTCGCCTGAGAGGGTTATGGAGCTAATAAACCTTATTGCGCCCGTTTTTGCAGTCATTCTGACTGGGTATGTTTTCTCGTGGACGAAACTCGTGGGCGAGGACACGTCGGACGCGCTGGTGCAATTCGCGGTGTATGTCCTGATCCCGGCCATCATGTTCTACCTGATCGGGCAGGAGGAATTCGCAAACCTTCTGAATTATGGGTTTTACCTTTCTTACGGCGGGACGCTGCTAATTTTGTTCGCTGTTTTGTTTGTCTGCCTGAAGACCGTGCTGAACTTCCAAGTCGGGTCGGCGACTGTTGCGGCTTTTGCCGGTGTCGCGTCGAATACCGCGCTGGTCGCTCTGCCCATCCTGCATTCTATTTTCGGGTCTAAAGGCGCATTGCCGGCTGTTCTGGCCAATCTTGTGGTCGCCATTTTGCTGTTGGTCATGACCACGGTTCTCGAATCCTCGGCCGGTCATAAGGCGGACACCAGGACGCCAATTTACAAGATTTTCCTGAATGTCCTGAAAAACCCAATCATCGCGGCCACTTTGGCAGGTCTTGCGTATTCTTTCACGGGCATTGGGTTTTCGGACGCGGTTTCGGACTACCTCGAATTGCTCAGCCAGGCACTGGCTGCGGTCGCACTTTTTGCAATCGGGTTCACGACCAGTGTGCGAACCATTGTTCAGACAGGGCCGTTGATCCTAACGTTGACGCTGGTGAAACTGATCGTGGCGCCGGGGCTTGTTCTGCTGGCGGCGCATCTTGTCGGACTTGATCCGCTCTGGACAATTGCGGCGACCATTTCTTCTGCGGTGCCAACAGCCAAAAACATCTTTCTTTTGGCCAAGCATTACGATCAGGAGCCACAGCTTGCCGCCCATATCGTTTCAGCGACCTCTTTCCTGTCGGTTGGAACACTGATCATGTGGCTGTTTGTCCTGCATCACTTGTATCCAACCGCGTTCCAATTGAGTTGAGTTCGATCTACAACGTGCGAACGACTGATTTTTCAGCGGTAAGGTGCAGGAATGACCAACCCTCTCGGCGTTATACTGGCAGGCGGCCTCGCGACCCGGATGGGCGGCGGTGACAAGGGCCTGTTGCAGATCGGCGGGCAAAGCCTGCTGACGCATGTGATCGACCGCCTGACGCCGCAGGTTGACGGTATGGCGTTGAATGCCAATGGTGACCCTGAACGGTTTGCCGATCTGAACCTACCCGTTTTGCCAGACACGATCGAAGGGTTCGCTGGCCCTCTGGCCGGGGTTTTGGCCGGTCTCGATTGGGCAGCAGCTCAGGGTGCTGACAGCATCGTCACTGCTGCCGCAGACACACCGTTTTTCCCGCGCGATCTGGTTGCGCGGTTTGAGGAGGCCGCCGTGGGACAGGTGCATCCACTGGTGCTGGCTACGACCCCACGCACCGGGGACGAGGCGCTGAAATCCGGCGGCGGCAAGCGGATCAACCGGCACCCAACCTTCGGCCTCTGGCCCGTCGCGC
Organism: Ruegeria sp. BC1; assembly: GCF_056539305.1. Classification (NCBI taxonomy): domain Bacteria; kingdom Pseudomonadati; phylum Pseudomonadota; class Alphaproteobacteria; order Rhodobacterales; family Roseobacteraceae; genus Ruegeria; species Ruegeria sp. BC1. The sequence goes on along the minus strand of NZ_JBQFUT010000008.1, from coordinate 175,911 downwards.
TGCGCGATGATCTGCGGGTTGCTCTGAATGACGGTCTGCGCAAGGTTGTGCTTTGGACCGACAATCATGATGGGCGCGAGGCGTTGTTCCCCGCCGAACCCTTTGATCCGTTTTTCAACGTCAACACACCCAAAGATCTGGCACGGGCGCAGAAACTGTTGGAGCAGGCATGAGGGTTTACGGCGTCACAGGCTGGAAAAACGCGGGCAAAACCGGTTTGGTAGAGCGACTTGTGGCTGACATCACAGGGCGCGGATTTTCCGTGTCGACCGTGAAACACGCCCATCACGGCGTCGATGTCGATCAACCGGGGACCGACAGTTTTCGTCACCGCGCGGCAGGAGCGTCCGAGGTGCTGTTGGCCTCAGGGCAGCGCGTCGCGATCATGCAGGAACTGCGCGGTACGTCAGAACCGTCTTTGGAAGACCTGCTGGCACGTCTGTCTCCGGTCGATCTGGTGCTGATCGAAGGGTACAAACGCGAAGCTCACCCCAAGATCGAAGCGTTTCGCACCGAGGCTGGAAATGCTCTGATGGCTTCGGAAAACGATACGATCCGGGCTGTGGCCAGCGACAGGCCTTTGGACGTAAAGGTTCCGGTCTTTGATCTGGACGACACAGCGGCAATCGCGAATTTCATCCTTAAGGAAGTGGGATTATGAGCAAGCCGGATATCGCGCCCCCGCCCCTGCGCAATGATTGTTTTGCCTTGCCCGCCGGAGTGAACTGGACGCCGGTGGACGACGCACTGTCCCTGTTGCGCGAACGGTTGACGGTGGTGACAGGGGGTGAGGTTGTACCTTTGATGCAAGCTGCGGGGCGCATTCTGGCCGAAGACATCAAGGCACAACGCTCGAACCCGCCGCTGCCGAACACGGCGGTGGACGGGTACGGTTTTTCCGGTGCCGCCGCCGAGGGTGCTCAGGTGATGCCTTTGCATCCGGGCCGTGCGGCGGCGGGCATCCCGTTTGATGGAGCTGTGCCACAGGGTCACGCGCTGCGTGTGTTGACTGGGGCGGCTTTGCCAGCGGGGGTGGATACGGTCATCCTAGAAGAAGACGTAACCGTGCAAGACGACCACATCGCGTTTCACGGCCCGTTGAAACAGGGCGCAAACACGCGCCGCGCCGGAGAGGACGTGACTGAAGGCGATCCGGTTCTGCCAGCCGGACGCAGGCTGACGCCCGCCGATCTGGCTTTGCTGTCCGCGACGGGGATCGCAAAGGTGCCCGTTCGCAAGACGCTGCGGGTGGCGGTGTTGTCAACCGGAGATGAGTTGGTCGAGCCCGGCGAGGTTGCCGGTCCGGGACAGATTTTCGACGCCAACCGCCCGATGTTGTTGGCGCTGATCGACCGACTGGGCTTTCAGGCACTGGACATGGGGCGCGTTTCGGATGATCGCGATGCCTTGCGCGAGTGTTTGAATGCGGCGGCGAACAAGGCAGACGCGATCCTGACCAGCGGTGGGGCGTCTGCGGGGGATGAAGACCATGTTTCGGCCTTGCTACGGCAGGCGGGGGCGATGCAGGAATGGCGGATCGCCTTGAAGCCGGGGCGGCCTCTGGCGCTGGGCCTTTGGGATGGCACGCCGGTCTTTGGTCTGCCGGGCAACCCCGTGGCGGCTATGGTCTGTACGCTGATCTTTGCACGCCCGGCGCTGGGCCTGATGGCGGGTGAAGGCTGGCAGGAGCCTCAGGGGTACGAATTGCCCGCCGCATTCGAGAAACGAAAGAAACCGGGGCGGCGCGAGTATCTGCGCGCCCGTATCCGCGATGGCCGGGCCGAGGTATTCGCCTCGGAAGGGTCAGGCCGGATCAGCGGTCTCAGCTGGGCCGAAGGGCTGGTCGAAATCGAGGATGGCGCGCGTCACATCAAACCTGGCGATATGGTCCGGTTTCTTCCGTACTCGAGTTTCGGACTTTAATCGAAAGTTCCTGCTACACGTCCCAGCAACATGAAGGCGCGCGCGGTGCGGGTCTCACCCAGCGCGGTTAGGTCGGCATCGCTGGCCTCTGGCTCGAACGCGACGATCATGTGATCAAAGCGGCGCAGGAAATGGTGCGCGGCATCGCGAAAGATCGGGTCCTGTTTCATCCGGGCTGCCGTCAGCGCCAGCGACGAGCGGTCGCGAATGCCGCCCAATGCGGCAATTGACCGGCCCCGGTCGCCCTGCGCGAACTGCCGCCATATTTCGGGCCGCGCCATGTCGGGGCGCAGGTCATCCATATAGATGCCTTCCTGGCTAAGTAGGGTCAGAACATCTTGCGAGGCCTGCACCAGTTGCGCAGTCTTGCGATCCTTCAGAGCCAGACGAAGCGCGTCGAATCCTTCCGCGTCATCCTGCGTTTCGGGAAAGTTCAACGCGCGGATAAAGATGTCGGTCCCCAGCGGAGGGGCAATGTCTTCGGCCTGCGTACCCAGCTCCAGCGAGGTCTGGCCCCCCGTTTTGCTGATCACCGCTCCGCGAGGGGGGGCGGTGCGTTTAGTGTGGAAGGTGGCCAGCGCGCTTTCGGTTTTTTTTGCCGTTTCGGCAATTTCGTCCAGTTTCTTACTGACTGTTGGCTCGTAAGAGCTCGCCGCGCGCTGTTGCTGAACAACATAAGCCTGCCGGATTGCATCAATGGCGGTCTGCAGACGTTCGCTTTCTTCCCGCATGACCCTGCTGGCCCGCATCGCCGTGGCGGCGACCCAGATCATCGCCACCGGCATGAAAACCGCCAGAAGGGTCACCACAAAGCCGCCGCCTTCTATCTTGTCCGGCAGCACCAGAAAGACCACCGAAACGACTAGCCAAATCAGACTGAGTACAATTGCGGTGATTTCAATTTCGGTTAACGACGGCCGCGAAGGCTTGTCGTAGATACCCAGCGAGGGTGTACGCTCGGTTTCCTGTTCTGGCGTTGGCTCGGACATAGCAGACCCTCCGGTCAGGCGTATTCGATGCTCAGAACTTCATAGGATCGCACACCTCCAGGCGTGCGGACTTCGACGCTGTCGCCTTCGTCCTTGCCGATTAGCGCGCGCGCGATGGGGGATTTGATGTTGAGCAGGCCGTTTTCGATATTGGCCTCATACTCTCCCACGATCTGCCAGGTCTTTTCTTCGTCGGTGTCTTCATCGACCAGCGTGACCTTGGCGCCGAACTTGATCGCGCCCGACAGCTTGGCCGGGTCGATCACATCGGCCAGAGACAGGATGCCTTCCAGTTCCTTGATACGCCCCTCGATAAAGCCCTGCTTTTCGCGGGCCGAGTGGTATTCGGCGTTTTCCTTCAGGTCGCCCAATTCCCGCGCCGAGGCAATCGCTTCGATTATCGCCGGGCGCTCGACGGATTTGAGGTTCTTCAGCTCCGCCTCGAGCGCGGCATTGCCCGCAGGCGTCATGGGAATCTTTTCCATATTCTTGTCGTCCACGCATAAATTGATGCGCCCCGCCGCATTGGACCAGCGTCGGGGCGATTTGATGGGTTGGCAAATACCTGACCCAAATGAGGCGTGAATTGCAAGAGGCCTTGGCCATGCAACGCGCGGAATACGGCCTATGATGTTCGAGAAAAACTTGAATCGCCAATACCCTGCCGCGCTACGCGCTCTCGGGACATTGGCGATAAAGAAATTTTAAGATGTTCCCCGAAACACCCTAGTCGTAACTAATCACCTCGAATTCGATGCCATTGTCATCGTCGAAGTAGAAACGCTTGCCGGGTTCGTAGTCGGCGTGGGATTTGGGGGTGAACCCGGCATTGATCACTTTCTGCTCGGTAGCGTCGATATCTTCGACCAGAACGCCGACATGGTTCAGGCCACCAACAATGTCATAACTGCTTTCGCTGGATGGTTTCGGATCACTGGGGGCGTACAGTGCCAGGTAGGTATGCGCGCTGCCCACATGTACGGTGTAGCCTCCGGCGATTGACGGGCCTTCCCATCGGGTTTTCCAGCCGAATACGTCTTGCATCCATTCGGCCGAGGCCTTGGGGTCGCGCACGGTGAAATTGGTGTGTTCAAGCGTCGCCATCATGGGATCTCCTTTGCGAATTGAGGCTTGTCCCGACTCACTGTAATTTCTAAACCTAACTTTAGGTCAAGATATTATTTGAGAGAGTTACATGGCGGTATCCGAAGGACTGGCAATCGGCGCGTTGGCCCGGCGCACGGGATTGGCCGTATCGGCCATTCGATATTACGAGGCGCAAGGTCTGATCGCGCCCTGGCGCAATGCAGGAGGGCAACGGCGCTATCAGCGGGCCGATATCCGACGGCTGAGCTTCATCATGATCGCGCAACAATTCGGCCTGACTCTGCCCGAAATTCGCGAAGTCCTGTCAGGTTTGCCGGGAAACCGCACGCCCACACCGCAAGACTGGAAGAACATCAGCGTCACCCTGCGGGCTCATCTAGATCAGCGAATCGATACGCTGACGCGGTTGCGCGATAACCTGGATGGTTGCATCGGGTGCGGTTGCCTGAGCCTTCCCAAATGCGCCCTCTACAACCCCGATGACCGGGCGAAATCCTATGGTAGCGGTCCCAGATACCTGATGGGGGACGCTCCCGAGGCATAACTGCCGCATTGCAGCAATGTTACGCCGTGTTTTGATTGACCAAGGTCTTTCAGACCATGTAATCAGCCGTGAAACAAAATTGCGCAGACCACGCAGTGAAAGCGCCAATTCGGAAAGTTAGCTAAGGAGCCCGCGATGGCCGAGATTGAACGCGAAGCGATGGAATATGATGTGGTGATTGTGGGTGCAGGTCCCGCGGGCCTGTCGGCGGCCATTCGTCTGAAACAGCTGGATGCTGACCTGAACGTCGTCGTTCTGGAAAAGGGTTCGGAAGTGGGTGCGCATATCCTGTCGGGTGCGGTTCTTGATCCCTGCGGTCTGGACGCGTTGATCCCCGACTGGAAAGAAAAAGGTGCTCCGCTGAACACACCGGTCCAGGAAGACAATTTCTACATGCTGGGTGAGGCGGGCAAGATCCGCATCCCCAATTTCCCGATGCCGCCACTGATGAACAACCACGGCAACTACATCGTTTCGATGGGCAATGTTTGCCGCTGGATGGCTGAGCAAGCCGAAGAACTGGGCGTCGAAATCTTCCCGGGCATGGCCTGTTCCGAACTGGTCTATGGCGACAATGGCGAAGTAAAAGGCGTTGTCGCTGGCGTCTTTGGTCTGGAGCCCGATGGCTCTTACGGGCCGGGCACCGAGCCGGGCATGGAGTTGCACGGCAAGTATGTCTTCCTGTCGGAAGGTGTGCGCGGTTCGCTGTCCAAGGAAGTGATTGCAAAATACGACCTGCAGGCCGGCAAAGAGGTGCAGAAATACGGCGTTGGCATGAAAGAGATCTGGGAGATCGACCCGGCCAAGCACAAAGAAGGCACCGTTACCCACACGATGGGCTGGCCGCTGGGCAGCAACGCAGGTGGCGGATCGTTTATCTATCACCTGGAGAACAATCAGGTTTACGTCGGTTTCGTGGTTCACCTGAACTACAAGAACCCACATCTGTATCCGTATATGGAGTTCCAGCGCTTCAAGCATCACCCGATGGTGGCCGATCTGCTCAAAGGCGGCAAACGCGTGGCCTACGGCGCCCGCGCGATCACCGAAGGCGGCTATCAGTCGATGCCCAAGCTGGTCGCGCCCGGTGTGGCGCTGCTGGGTTGCTCGGCGGGTATGGTCAACGTGCCGCGCATCAAGGGCAACCACAACGCGATGCTGTCGGGCAAGGCCGCGGCCGCGGCCGCCTTTGATGCCATCAAGGCCGAGCGTTCGGGTGATGAGCTGACCGCCTATGAGACCGAAGTGCGTGACGGCGCCATCGGCGAAGACCTGAAGAAGGTGCGCAACGTCAAGCCGCTGTGGTCGAAATACGGCCTGGCCGCCAGCCTGGTGCTGGGGGGCATGGACATGTGGACCAACACGCTGGGCTTCTCGCTGCTGGGCACACTGGGTCACGGCAAAAACGATGCGGACTCGACCGAAGAGGCCAGCAAGCATCAGCCCATCGATTACCCGAAACCCGATGGCACGCTGTCTTTCGACCGCCTGACCAACGTGTCCTTTGCGGCCACCAACCACGAGGAAAGCCAGCCCTGCCACCTGCGGCTGGCCGACCCGGACATCCCGGTCAAGGTCAACCTGCCCAAGTTCGACGAACCGGCGCAGCGGTATTGCCCGGCGGGCGTGTACGAGATGGTCGAAGACGAAGACGGTCCGCGATTCGTCATCAACTTCCAGAACTGCGTCCACTGCAAGACCTGCGACATTAAGGATCCCAGCCAGAACATCACCTGGACCACACCACAAGGTGGCGACGGCCCAAACTATCCAAATATGTAAGCAAAAAACCGGGCAGTGGCAGGGTCGTGAAGGCTCTGCCATTGCCTCTTTCAGGCCAAAGCCCTAGCTTGTTGCGCAGTCAACAATAACAAGGCAGGAATTTGGTGGCTTCTCTGGTTCGTCGTGCAGCACTGGCTGCGCTTTTCACCTCATCAATGGTGCTCCCGTTACATGCGGATTCAGGGTCAGGTGCCTACCTTGCCGGTCGACAGGCGGTTTACGAAAACGACTACACCGCAGCCGAAAAATACTATGCGCAAGCCCTACGCGCTGATCCCGAAAACGCTCATCTTTTGGAAAGTGTCGTCGTTGCTCGCCTGTCGCTGGGTGAGATTCAGGGTGCACTGCCAATAGCTCAGATGATCGAGGAGCTCGGCTTGCCCAGCCAGGCCGCACGCATGGTTACCGTCGCCAATTTGGTCGCGGATGGCGATCTGGATGCATTGCTTGTCCGCGATCCCGAAACGCAGGGTGTGGGGCCGCTGGTAGATGGGTTGTTGCTGGGCTGGGCGCATATTGGCCAAGGGGCCATGACTCGCGCCATGGAACAGTTCGACGAAGTTGCGCAGCAGGAAGGGCTGCGCGAATTCGCGCTGTATCACAAAGCTCTGGCTTTGGCGTCGGTTGGCGATTTCGAAGGCGCTGAAGAGGTGTTTTCTGCTCATAACGGTGCCGTTGCCCGTTTTTCCCGCCGTGCCGCTTTGGCTCGTGTCGAGGTACTGTCGCAACTGGACCGCAATGAAGATGCGTTGCAATTTCTGGATGAAGTTTTTGCCGCTGGCCGTGATCCCTCTCTCGAAGGATACGTGGCACGCCTGACTGCCGGTGAAACTCTGCCGTTCACCCATGTGCAATCCGCTCAGGACGGTATGGCCGAGGTGTTTTTCTCGGTCGGTGCCGCGCTCAGCAGCGAGGCTGCCCAGAACTACGTTCTGCTTTATGTACGCACAGCTGCTTTTCTGCGCCCGGATCACGTGGATGCGATCCTGCTGAGCGCTGAATTACTGGATGCGCTGGAACAATATGATCTAGCGGTCGACGCCTATCGCACTGTGCCCGTCAGCAGCAGCGACCACCATGTTGCCGAACTGGGCCGGGCCGAAGTTCTGAGCCGATCCGGCAAGAAGGATGCCGCTGCCGAAGTTTTGCAGTTACTTGCCAGCCAGAATCCAAACCTGCCCAGCGTCCACGTGGCGCTGGCCGATCTTCAGCGGCAGCAAGAGGAATACTCGGCCGCAGTCCTGTCTTATGACAAAGCCATTGAACTGAACGAGCTCAGTTCAGGCGGAAACTGGTTTTTGTACTATGCCCGCGGAATCTCGCATGAGCGGCTGAAGAACTGGGACCTGGCTGAGGCCGATTTCCGACGCGCGCTGGAGCTGAATCCGGACCAGCCGCAAGTGCTGAACTATCTTGGGTACTCGCTGGTCGAGCGGCAAGAGAAGCTGGACGAGGCGCTGGACATGATCCAGCGTGCGGTCGCCGCACGTCCTGAGAGTGGCTATATCGTTGACAGTTTGGGTTGGGTCCTGTTCCGTCTGGGCCGCTATGACGAAGCGGTAGAACATATGGAGCGCGCGGTTGAACTGATGCCGGTCGATCCGGTGGTGAATGACCATCTAGGGGATGTCTATTGGGCCGTAGGCCGAACGCGCGAAGCTGAATTTCAGTGGAAACGCGCGCTGTCGTTCATCGACCCCGAAGACACCGACGGAGAAGCCGACCCGGACCGTATCCGTCGCAAGATCGAGATCGGACTGGATGCCGTTCTGGCCGAAGAAGGGGCCGAACCCCTGAAGGTCGCCAATGAAGGTTGAGGCTTTTGCGCCCGCCAAGATTAACCTGACCCTGCATGTGACTGGCCAACGGGCGGACGGGTATCACGTGTTGGATTCGCTGGTTGTATTTGCGGATGTGGGCGATCAGCTGGATTTTACACCGGGGCCGAACTTGTCAATGACGGTCTCTGGTGAACATGCGGCGGGTGTGCCCACGGATAACCGCAATCTGGTCTGGAAAGCGGCCGAAGCTGTCGGCTGGGCCGGGCATATCGGCTTGAACAAAGTGCTGCCGCATGGCGGTGGCATCGGTGGCGGCTCTTCGGACGCGGCGGCGACATTGTGGGCCTTGTCTGGGCAAGGGGTTGAAATCCCCGATAAGGTTCCACTGTCGTTGGGGGCTGATGTGCCTGTCTGTATGGCGGCCAAAGCGATGCGAATGCAGGGCATAGGGGACCATCTGGTACCGGTAGCTCTGCCGCACTTACCCGCCGTTCTGGTCAATCCGGGCATTCCTGTTCCTACGGGGGTTGTGTTCAAGGCTCTGGCGCTGCGGGACAACCCGCCCATGCCAGACTGCGTTCCCGAATTTGAATCGCCCGAAGACTGCGCCAATTGGCTGAGCGAGCAACGCAATGATCTGGAAATTCCAGCCATGGGCGTGGCGCGCGAAATCGAAGTCCTGCTGGATGAACTCAGAATGACCAACCGCGCCATGCTCGCCCGCATGTCCGGGTCAGGCTCAACCTGCTTTGCGCTTTATCCGACGATGAAGGCCGCCCATTTCGCGGCCTATGAAATCGGCGCGGCCCACCCCGAGTGGTGGTGTCGCGCAACGCAGCTTAATTGAGGCGCGAGACCACGTAGTCGGCCAGATCACGCAGTAAGGTGCGGATTTCATGATCGGGCAGGGCATCCAGCGCCGCCTTGGCCTTGGCAGCCCAGCCAAACGCATCTGATCGCGTGGCTTCGAGTGTACCGTACCTGTTCATCAGGCTCAGCGCATGGTCCAGATCACCGTCTTGCTGGCGGCCCCGGCCGATAGTGCGTTCCCAGAATGTATGTTCGTCTGGGGTTGCCTGCGCAACGGCCTTGATTACCGGCAGTGTCAACTTGCGTTCACGGAAATCGTCGCCGATATTTTTGCCGGTTGCTTTGCTGTCGCCCTGATAGTCCAGAAGGTCATCGGCAATCTGGAATGCTATGCCCAATGCATCGCCATAGTTGTACAACGCCTTGACTTGCTCTTCCGATGCTCCCGCGATCACACCGCCCACCTCGGTCGCGGCCGAGAACAGTGCGGCCGTTTTGCCGCGCACAACCTGCAGGTAGATCGCTTCATCAGTGCTAAGATCGGTGGCCGCCGTCATTTGCAATACTTCGCCTTCGGCAATCGTGGCTGACGCATTGGCCAGAATGTCCAGAACGCGCAACGAACCGGTCTCAACCATCAACTGGAAACTGCGGGAAAACAGATAGTCGCCGACCAGAACGCTGGACTTGTTGTCCCACAGCAGGTTCGCGGTGGGCCGTCCGCGCCGCTGGGCGCTTTCGTCGACCACATCGTCATGCAGCAGGGTTGCTGTGTGAATGAATTCGACCGTGGCAGCCAGCCGCACATGATGGTCACCCGCATAACCAAACAATCGCGCTGCAGCCAACGTCAGCATCGGGCGCAGGCGCTTGCCGCCGGCCTCGACCAGATGTGCGGTGACTTCGGGGATACGCGGTGCGTGCTCAGACGCCATACGCGTGCGGATCAGCTCATTGACGGCGCCCATTTCACCGGCAAGAAGCTCTGCCAGCCGCTCATGTGGTTTTGTGATCGCGTCGATAGTCATCACACTCCTGACACAAGGCTCGACTTCCGCCACTCCTTGCCCTTACATCCATCCCCATGAAAGAACTTTTGCGCAGCACCGATCCAACGATTCTGGCCTTTGCAACCGCTCTTCTTAAGGGCGAGGATATAGACTGCTTTCAGATGGACGTAAATATGAGCGTCCTCGAAGGGGGCATCGGAATTTTCCCCCGCCGCCTGATGGTGCGGACCGATGACCTGACCCGTGCCGAGCGGGTCATGCGAGACAACGAAATTCCGTTGGGCAGATGAGCCTGTTTCCCGATAGTGATCTGACGCGAAACGACTTTCTGGGTGGGCGCGTACGCTTGTGGCAACCTCGGGCAGGGTACCGTGCGGGCGTGGACCCGGTGCTGCTGGCCGCATCCGTGACGGCGACACGTGGTCACACCGTGCTAGAGCTTGGCTGCGGGGCAGGGGCCGCGATCCTGTGCCTGATGGCGCGGGTGCCGGGCGTCACCGGCGTTGGGGTCGAATTGCAGGCGCCATATGCCGAGCTGGCGCGGCGGAACGCCGCTGAGAACGACGCAGCGCTTGAGGTGGTCGAGGCTGATCTGAGCGCTCTGCCCGTCGACCTGAAGCAACGGCAATTCGACCATGTGATCGCCAATCCGCCCTATTATCGTGCCGGAGCGCACAGCCGGGCATTAGATAATGGGCGCAGCATCGCATTGGGAGAGCAAACGCCCTTGGACCAATGGATCGACGCGGCTGCCAAACGCCTCGCGCCGCGCGGTTATCTGAACATGATCCAAAAGGCGGATCGCCTGTCTGACATGCTGGTAGCGTGCGAAGGGCGGCTGGGCTCGATTGAGGTGCTGCCGTTGTCTGCGCGGGTCGGCCGAAAGGCTGAACTGGTGATATTGCGCGCCAGAAAGGGTGGTCGGGCGGCCTTTCAACTGCACGCCCCGCTTATTCTGCACAATGGTGCGCGGCATGAAAAAGATGGCGAAAGCTATACGCCGCAGGTCGCGGCTGTGCTGCGGGACGGGGTTGCCTTGCCCGGATTCGCGGACGAATAGGCATTAACCAGCCGAATTTGTCGGATTTATTACAGATTCTGTGCGCCTGCGGCGTGACAGGGTGGAAACGATGTGGTCAACTTCCTACGTGAAACTCAGACACCAACAAAGGAGTATCGCCATGAGCGTGAGCGCACACCTGACCGAACTGAAGAAAAAGCACGAATCTCTCGGTCTTGAAGTAGAACAAGCCCAACGCTCGCCTGGCATCGACGATCTCCATATAGCTCAACTCAAAAAGCAAAAATTAAAGCTGAAGGAAGAGATCGAGCGACTGTCAAACTAGCGTTTCAAACTGGCCCGCGCGGCCAGCACCGCGCCACCAGTGATAAATACGGTCCCGATCGCCAACCCCCAGGACGGGGCGGCGATCCCGGCCATTACCAAAACAAGCGTAGACAACAGGGGTGCCGCGTAAGACGCTGTACCCAGAATCTGAATGTCGCCCTGCTTGACGCCGATATCCCAAACATAAAACGCCAGCCCCACTGGCCCTAAACCCAATGCTGCAACCGACGCCCAGCCAAATGCCGTGTTGGGCAAAACCGTGTCTTCAAGCGCCAAATGCAGCACACCCGAGGCTATCGCCGAGATCAGACAGAACACAGCGACCGAGCTAGTAGGCGTATCCCCGAGACGGCGTGACAAAACGGAATATCCCGACCATGTCAGCGCGCAGAGCAGGGCCAGCGCGTAACCCGGCAGGTGATCGGCCTGAAATCCGGCGCTGCCGCCTCCGGCGATGATCACGGCAGCCCCGGCAAAGCCCAGGGATGCGCCAATCAGATGCCCGATGCGCAGGTGTTCGCCCGGTAACAACCCTGAAAAAAGCACGATCATCAAAGGCCAAAGATAGGCGATCAAACCGGCTTCGGCCGCCGGGGCCATCCGAAGTGCCGAAAAGTACAAGGCATGGTAGCCGAAAAGCCCGACCGTGCCGAACAGATAGGTGGTCCACGGAACCGCACGTAGCCGCCCCAGCCCTCCGCTGGCGGATGTCCAGATCAACCCCAATGCACCACCGATACTGAAGCACAGCGCATTTAACAGAAGCGGCGGTGTCGGGGCTGAACCGACCGTAAACAGGGCCAGCAGCGACCACAGAAATACGGCGACAAACCCGATAGCAGTAGCGCGGTTTCTGGTCATGGGGGTGGATGCCTTGTGTTGATCCAAAGAAAAAAGGCCGATCCGTGTGGACCGGCCCGTTTCTCTGTCAGCGCTGCGCTTGAATCAGACGAAGAACTGCGCGCCGTTGGCCGAAATGGTTGAACCGTTGATGAACTGGGAATCTTCGGACGCAAGGAAGGCCACGCAACGGGCGATTTCCTCGGGCTCGCCAAGACGGCCGGCTGGAATCTGACCGATGATTGATTCACGGACTTTTTCCGGTACTGCCATCACCATCTCGGTGGCGATATAGCCGGGGCAGATCGCGTTGGCGGTGATGCCTGCGCGCGCGCCTTCCTGCGCCAGCGATTTCACGATGCCCAGATCGCCTGCCTTGGTCGCGGCATAATTGACCTGTGCGAATTGGCCTTTTTGACCGTTGATCGAGCTGATGACGATGACGCGGCCGAACTTGCGCTCGCGCATACCGCTCCAGACGGGATGAACGGTGTTGAACACACCGGTCAGGTTGGTGTCGATAACCTGATGCCACTGTTCGGGTGTCATCTTGTGGAACGGTGCGTCGCGGGTGATGCCGGCATTGGCAACCACGATGTCAATCGGTCCAACTTCGGCTTCGACCTTTTCGATGCCCGCTTTTGATTCGTCATAGTCGGCGACGTTCCACTTGTAGGTGGCGATGCCGGTTTCCTCGGTGAATTTTGCGGCGGCTTCGTCATTGCCGGCATAGGTGGCTGCAACATTGTAGCCTTCGGCCTTGAGCGCCTTGGAAATTGCTGCGCCGATGCCGCGGGAACCGCCGGTGACGAGTGCTGTACGTGCCATTGAGGAATCCTCCAATTAAGTCTGACTTGGTAATTCTGTTACTCTGAGAGAGATTGCTGCGCAATATCGTTTCGTTCTCGTTTCTGTCTTTCTGTTCGGCGATATTGTCGCATCTACGGATTAATGCCTGATTGTAACGAAAAAGGGCGTCCAGTGGACGCCCTTTTCTATTTAGATGTCAACGCACTTAGTCGCGCTCCACGCACAGGGCGACACCCATGCCGCCACCGATGCACAGGGTCGCGAGCCCCTTTTTCGCGTCGCGTCGCTTCATTTCGAACAGCAGCGTGTTCAGAACGCGGCAGCCCGAGGCGCCAATGGGGTGGCCGATAGCAATCGCGCCGCCGTTGACGTTTACGATGGATGGATCCCAGCCCATGTCCTTGTTCACGGCGCAGGCTTGCGCGGCGAAGGCTTCGTTGGCCTCGACCAGATCCAGATCATCGACCGACCAGCCTGCTTTTTCCAACGCCTTGCGAGAGGCATAGATCGGGCCGACGCCCATGATCGATGGGTCCAGACCGGCGGTGGCATAGGATGCGATACGCGCCAAAGGCTCGATCCCGCGCTTTTCGGCGTTTTCTGCCGACATCAGCAGAGTCGCTGCCGCACCGTCATTCAGGCCGGACGCGTTGGCTGCGGTGACCGAGCCATCCTTGGTGAAGGCAGGGCGCAGTTTGCCCATGGCTTCGATGGTCGCGCCGTGGCGAATGTATTCGTCCTTGTCCATCACGATGTCGCCTTTGCGGGTCTTGATCGTGAACGGGGTGATCTCGTCGGCGAACTTGCCCGCCTTCTGTGCGGCTTCAGCCTTGTTCTGCGAGGCAACGGCGAATTCGTCCTGCATGTCGCGGCTGATTTGCCACTTTTCGGCGACGTTCTCGGCCGTTTGACCCATGTGATAGCCATTGAAGGCATCCCACAGACCGTCGCGGATCATGGTGTCGATGTATTTCATGTCACCCATTTTGTGACCGGCGCGCAGAGCGGCGGCGTGGGGCGAGAGGGTCATGTTTTCCTGACCACCGGCGGCAACGATTTCGGCATCACCCAGCTGGATGTGCTGTGCCCCCAGTGCAACCGCACGCAGGCCCGAACCGCAGACCTGGTTGATACCCCAGGCTGCGCTTTCCTGCGGCAGGCCGGCGTTGATATGCGCCTGACGCGCCGGGTTCTGACCCTGAGCGGCAGTCAGAACCTGACCCATAATGGTTTCGCTCACTTCGCCCTTTTCGACACCAGCGCGCTCGACAACAGCCTCAAGAACGGCTGCGCCCAGATCATGTGCGGGTGTGTTTGCAAACGAGCCGCCAAAACTGCCGACGCCGGTCCGTGCTGCGGATGCGATTACTACGTTCGTCATATAGACAATCCTCTACCATCAAGGTCCTGTGGGAACCGTGATGACGCGCGTCCTAGGGGCACCGCCCCTGAAAACAAGAGCGCCTCATGATCTCCCGCTCCAACAGAATATGGCATAGCGCAATGCTGCAATTGCAGCAACGGTCAGCTTGTCTCAGGTGCCGTTGCACCAGAATTTTCCGCGCTTAGCTGCCGGTTTGACGGAATTTCTCGTCCTTCCAAGGGGCCGAGACACTAGGTGCGCCGAACAAAAAGCCTTGCAGGCAGTCTACTCCGTTGGCCACCAGAAATTCGGCATCCTCTTTTGTTTCAACCGATTCGGCTGTGACAAGGATTTCAAATTCGCGCGCAACCGCCACCAGCGCCCGGACCAAGGCCTGATTGTCGGGGTTCTTGCTAACCTCGCGCACGAACTGGCCGTCGATCTTGGCCGCGTCGAACAAAAACTCGCGGAAATGACGAAAGCTGAAGTTACTGGTGCCGAAATCATCCAGCGCAAAGGCGACGCCGCGCGGCTGCATTCGGTCCATGAAATCGACCACCAGTTCGGGCACTGTCATCGCCGAGCTTTCCGAGATCTCTAGAATCAACCGCTCACCGACACCGTTGTCTTTCCTGAGAAACCGTTCCAGTATGCGCGAATACCGCGCGTATCCGATCGACCGCGCGGACATGTTAATTGAAAGGCGGATGCCTGGGTTTCGGGTCAAGGTTCGCAACCCCATCTCAAGCGCAATACAGTCCAGTTCCCGCCCGATGGGTGTGTTTTCCAGCTGTGGCATGAATTCCCGCGCGGGAATAACGCGACCGGTTTCGTCCAGGACTCGAATGAACCCTTCATAAAAAGCCACGCTGTGTGGGGTAAGAGCTTGCATTACAGGTTGGAAGGCCAGCTTGCATTGTTTGTGATTCACCGCCTCGGTCGCCATTTGAACCGTTGACGTGTCGCGGGATGAAACTGCAGCGTTCAGTGGGCTGTCGGCGCCTTCGGGCATATCTGCCAGTTTTCTGTCCTGCATATCTTTGCCATTCCCTTCACGCTACCGATCAGGGCTTAACTTCAGGTCAAAGGTATGAATTTGCAGTTAAGACAAGGGAGTTTGATTGGAGTCAGCGGGTGGTATCCAAAGCGCGGCCCAACGTGGTGGCGGCTCCGATCACGGCACCTGCAAAGCCCAGACCCATCATCGCAAAGCCCAGTGTCACGAGGGTGATCGCACCTCCGGCAAGGGCGGTCAGCATCGCCAGCACCAGACCCGACAATCCGATTATGGTGGACAGGTTTGTCAAACGGGTCATATCGGCCTCTGGTTACTTGCTACGTTACACATCCGCAGAATATGGAATGTAAAAATGCGCTTTCAAGGACACCAGGTGCAGGATCGGCGGGATTAAGCCTCTTTTGCCCGTGCATTGGGCGTTTTTGCATCCAAGTGCTCGAATCCGGGCGTTCCACGATCTTCCGGGTGCCGGGCTAAGTGTCTGGCTTTGATCTGTTCCGAGTTCTCGCGGCTGCCGTCATGGCTGTATCCCGGCGGGGCAAAGCAATAGGCCAGTCGTTCGCGCAAGGTCAGCCCCGGCTGGGTCACATCGCGCCAGATGCCGACCCATTCATGGAAGGCAACACGCAGCGGGTTGAACGTCCCGATATTGTGGACCAGCCCGTAATCGACCCGGTCGTCTTCCTGCTCAGGTACGAATGTGCCGAAGAGTTTGTCCCAGATGATGAAGACGCCTGCGTAATTGCAATCCAGATAGCGTGCATTTCGGCCATGATGGGCGCGGTGATGACTGGGGGTGTTCATCACCGCTTCGAACCAGCGGGGCATCTTTCCAATGGCCTCGGTGTGGATCCAGAACTGGTAAATCAGGTTCAGGCCGCCGCAGAACAGCACCATTGCCGGGTGGAACCCCAGCAGGATCAGCGGTGCCCGCACGACCATCATGAAAGTGAAAGTATAGGTCCAGGTCTGCCGCAGTGCCGTGGTCAGATTGTAATGTTGCGAGCTGTGGTGGTTCACGTGACTGGCCCAGACCCAGCGGATGCGGTGGCCGAACCGGTGCACCCAGTAGTACCGCAGGTCGTCCAGCACAAAGCACAGAATGATAACCGGGATTGATGTGCCCAGATTCAGCGGCGTGATCTGCCACAACCACATGAAGAACGCATAGGCGATGAACCCCAGCAGAAACCCCGAAGCGATGTTGCCTGCCCCCATGATCAGTGAGGTCACCGCATCCCTTGTTTCATACCTCCCGCCTTTGCCCTTGACGGCGATCCAGACGAACTCGGCCAAAATGGCGGCGATGAAAAAGGGGACGGCCCACTGCACGGCGTCGGGGAAACTCACTTGGTCGGTCATTCGGGGTCCATCAGATGTTGCCAATGCGGGCGTTCGAAATCGTCGAGGTGGATTATCGCTTTGGGCGTGCCGAAATCGTGGAACTGAACCTCTAAGCCTTCGGAATGCTCCATCCAGTCAAAGTCCAGCAAGTGACGGGCCACGGTATCGGCCCCGAAGGACCACAACAGCCCGTTGCCGGTTTCGGTGCGGATCAGGGCCGAGTGTTTGTCATGCGCAATAGTGACGTCGATGATCACATCGTCTGGCGCATGACGCAGCCATTCTGACCGCGCGCTGTCTGCCGTCAGTTCGCGTATGCGGGACCGTCCCGTCAGGTGCAACATCACCGTAATACCGGCGATACCTCCCACGACCAGGACCAATAGAATTTCAAGCGGCATTCCGTCCTCCCGCCGGCAAAGTGCAAAGCGGTAGTGAGACTGTCAAAGGTAGCGTTGCGTCAACCTGCCTCGAGGGTCTCAAGGATCTCGTGCTGAACGACTCGTTCAACAAATGGCACCAAGCCGTCAGGACCGGAAGTCCGATCTTTGAGGTGGATACAGATATCCGGTCTGCGCGCGGCGATGATGCCGACCAATTCGCCGCGGACCTTATCGTCCAGACCCGCTCCCATGATCGCACAAACGATACGGGGTTCGGCGTCCAGTTGCCGCCGGACTTCTTCTTGATCATGGGCGCCCAGCCATTGAATCGGCATGTGATCCAGTTGTCGCGCCACGTCGCCAATTACATTTGGTAGTTTTCCAATCAACAGAACTACCGGTTTCATTGCACTCTCCCTTCCTTCAGGTTGCACAGGAAAACCAGCCCGTTGGGACCGGTTTCAGTCTAGCACAAAAAGTAAGGGAAAGGCGCGGGGCTTAGGATTTGCCCCCCACTAGCGTTGAGACAATCGCCTTGGCGCTGTCCGAATTCCATTCGGCATCACCGATCAGACGGGCGATTTCGTTGCCATCGGGGTCAAGGATGACTGTGATCGGCAGGGCGATCACGCCCATTTCGCGGGCAACGGCCGATTTGGGGTCCTGATGACGGGGCAGGTTGTCGATCCCGTTCTCTGCGAAGAATTTCTTGATCCCGGCGGGTGAGTTGCGCCCGGTGGCCAGGGTCAGCACCTCGAATTTGTCGCCACCGAATTCTTCCTGCAGCTCGGCAATCTGTGGCATTTCCTTGCGGCAGGGCGCGCACCAGGTGGCCCAGAAGTTCAGCAGCACATATTTGCCCTTGTAGTCATCGAGCGTCGCCGTGCCGCCTTCGTCTTCCAGCTGAAACTCGACCGGAGCGACGGGTTTCGGCTCCTTGTGCAGGATCAGCCGTTTGAGCGTGCCATCCCGCAGCGGCGCCAAGGTTTCCGCATCGGTGGCCAAAGCCGCGTTTGCACCTAGCGCAAGGGCCATATAAAGGGGGATCAAACGAAATAGGCGCATATCAACTCCGGGTTTTCCAACATGACCGATCAATCCTCGAACCAGATGTGGGGCGGCCGCTTTGCCGCCGGTCCAGACGCGATCATGGAGGCGATCAATGCCTCGATCGGGTTCGATCAGCGGATGGCAGCCCAGGACATTGCAGGCTCGCGCGCCCATGCCGCCATGCTCGCGGCCACAGGCGTTATAACTGATAGTGATGCGCAGGCTATTCGGGAAGGGCTGCTCACCGTTTTGTCAGAAATCCAGAACGGAGAATTTCAGTTCTCGACAGCGTTGGAAGACATCCACATGAATGTCGAAGCGCGTCTGAAAGAGGTCATTGGCGAGCCCGCAGGCCGTTTGCACACGGGCCGGTCGCGCAATGATCAGGTTGCGACCGATTTCAAACTGTGGGTCCGCGATCAGCTGGACGCTGCGGAATCCGGTCTTCTGGCCCTGATCCGCGCGCTTTTGGCGCAGGCCGAGGCCGGGGCCGATTGGGTCATGCCCGGTTTCACCCATCTGCAAACGGCACAGCCGGTGACATGGGGGCATCATATGATGGCCTATGTCGAGATGTTTGGGCGTGACCTCAGCCGGGTCCGCGATGCCCGCGCCCGGATGAACGAATCGCCGCTTGGGGCCGCAGCCTTGGCCGGAACGTCTTTCCCAATCGACCGTCAGATGACAGCCGAGGCGCTGGGCTTTGACCGCCCCGCAGCGAACTCGCTGGATGCTGTCAGCGACCGTGATTTCGCGCTGGAATTCCTGTCGACGGCTTCAATCTGTGCCGTGCACCTGTCACGCTTTGCCGAAGAACTGGTGATTTGGTCCTCGGCCCAGTTCCGGTTTGTGACCCTGTCCGACCGGTTCTCGACTGGATCGTCGATCATGCCGCAGAAGAAAAACCCCGACGCGGCCGAGCTGATCCGCGCCAAGGTCGGTCGGATTTACGGTGCGAACACGGCCCTAATGATGGTGATGAAGGGTCTGCCGCTGGCCTACTCGAAGGATATGCAGGAAGACAAGGAGCAGGTCTTTGATGCTGCCGACAATTGGATGCTGGCGCTTGCCGCGATGGAGGGGATGGTCAAGGACATGACCGCCAATCGCGACAGTCTTGCCGCCGCAGCGGGCTCGGGCTTCTCGACCGCCACCGATCTGGCCGACTGGCTGGTGCGGGTGCTGGGTTTGCCCTTCCGCGATGCCCACCATGTAACCGGATCGCTGGTGGCCATGGCCGAAACCAAGGGCTGCGATCTGCCTGATCTGAAATTGGAGGACATGCAATCGGTTCACGGCGATATCACCGATGATGTCTATTCTGTTCTTACCGTCCAAAATTCGGTAAACTCGCGCCAATCCTATGGCGGTACGGCGCCGGATCAGGTGCGTGCCCAGATCAAGCGGTGGAAGGCGCTGGTGTGATGCGGATACTGCGTGTGATGGCGTTGATTTTGGCTGGGGCTGCTTTGGCGGGCTGCGGCGCAGACGGAGAGCCGATACAGCCGACAATGAACGCAAGTATCGGTGTCGGCAGCAGTGGCACCCATATCGGCGGTGGCGTCGGCCTGCAGCGCGGCGGAATGGGAGTTTTTCTCGGTCTGTAACCGAATGGTGATTGCAATTCGCTGAGGCCGCGCCCATCTGTACCGCATGACTGGTCTCGGTGGCCGAAGTACTTAACAAAAGACGATAAAATGAAAATCATCGGCCTGTTTCTGTCCCTAGCCGTTCTGGCGGCCTGCGATCCTTCTTACAAACCCCGCCCTGAACCCGCCGCTGAATCTAGCGGTTCGGGTATTTCGATCTCGGGTTATGGTCGCGTTGGTGTGTCGACCAAGCAATGACGGTACGGCCCGGTACGTATGGAATCCATTGATCCGCCGGGTGCTTTTGGTCTAAGCGCGCAGTCATGGATCACTTTCTCTACCGCGACGGCGCGCTTTACGCCGAGGATGTCCCGATTTCCGAAATCGCTGCCGCGGTCGGAACTCCGTTCTATGTCTATTCAACCGCAACCTTATTACGGCACTTCCAGCTGTTTGATGACGCGCTGGAGGGCACCGACCACCTTGTCTGCTATGCGATGAAGGCGGCCAGCAATCAGGCGATCCTGAAGACCTTGGCGCAGGTGGGCGCGGGGATGGATGTGGTCTCGGGTGGGGAATACATGCGCGCCAAGGCCGCTGGTGTACCCGGCGACAAGATCGTGTTTTCCGGTGTCGGCAAGACCGCTGATGAAATTCGCACGGCGCTAAGCGGCGGTATCCGCCAGTTCAACGTCGAGTCCGAGCCCGAGATGGAAGTGATCAACGCGGTTGCGTTGGAATTGGGCGTGGTCGCGCCCATCACCGTGCGGGTAAACCCCGACGTGGATGCCAAGACCCACGCCAAGATTGCAACCGGCAAGTCCGAAAACAAATTTGGTATCCCAATTGCCCGCGCGTCCGAGGTTTATGCCCACGCCGCTACTCTGCCGGGGCTCGAGGTGATCGGTATCGACGTCCATATCGGTTCGCAACTGACCGAGCTGGAGCCTTTCGAGCTGGCCTATACCAAGGTCGCCGAGTTGACCGAGCAACTGCGCGCCGAGGGCCACAACATCCGCCGTCTTGATCTGGGAGGCGGATTGGGCATTCCCTATACCCGTGCCAATGACGCACCGCCGCTGCCGGTGGAATATGGCGCTCTGATCAAGAAAACGCTGGGCCATCTGGGTTGTGAGATCGAGATTGAGCCAGGCCGCCTGATAGCGGGCAATGCCGGTCTGATGGTCAGCAAGGTGATCTATGTGAAATCCGGTGAGGGCCGCGATTTCCTGATCCTCGATGGGGCCATGAATGACCTGATCCGTCCTGCGATGTATGAGGCGCATCACGATATCGTCGCGGTTCATGAACCCGCACCAGGTGTGGAACAGCAACCCTATGATATCGTAGGACCTGTTTGCGAAACCGGTGATACCTTTGCCAAACAACGCAACATGCCGCCGCTGGCTCCGGGCGATCTGGTCGCCTTCCGTAGCGCCGGGGCCTATGGCGCGGTGATGGCCAGCGAATACAACACCCGCCCCCTAATCCCTGAGGTTTTGGTGAATGGGGATCAATTTGCAGTTATTCGTGAACGCCCGAGCTTTGACGAAATCATAAACCGCGATACCATACCTGAGTGGCTCTGACGCGATAACCGCGCGGGCCTGTTCAGGAGGCCCGCCTTGACCGCAAGACCGACCCTGCCGATCCCAAGATTATCCCTGTGGCTGACGCATGCAGGGATGCTGGCCGAGCAGGCTTTGCGCGCATTCTGGCCGTTTTTCTCGATTTTCATGGCGATTCTGGCCGTTTTGATGCTTGGATTGCAGGATTACGTGCGGGTTGAAATTGTCTGGATGACCGGCGTAGGGGCGTTGATCGGGCTGGTCGCTGCCCTGGTGTGGGGTATCCGGCGATTCCATCTGCCCCGCCGGGCCGAGGCGTTGATGCGCCTAGACGAATCCCTACCTGGACGTCCGATTCAGGCGCTGATGGATGATCAGGCCATTGGGGCGATGGATGCGGATTCAGTCGCGCTCTGGCGCGCGCATCAGGCGCGAATGGCGCAGCGTGCGGCGCAGGCAGAAGCGGTGAAGCCCGATTTGCGGCTGGCTGACCGCGATCCGTATGCCTTGCGCTATTCGGCGCTGTTGGCGTTGGTCATTGCCGCGCTGTTCGGATCGTTCTGGCGCATTGGCTCGGTGGCCGAGATGACACCGGGGACAGCCGTAGCCGGACAAGGACCAAGCTGGGAGGGTTGGGTGGAACCACCCCGCTATACCGGCTTGCCGACCCTGTATCTGGCTGATCAGACAGATTCGACCCTGTCGGTGCCGCAAGGCAGCCGCATCACCCTGCGTTTTTATGGTGAGGTTGGGGCGCATACCCTGACAGAGACAACGACGCCTTTGGGCACTGAGGGCGCGACCGAACCGGAACAGGATTTTATTGCCGACCGTTCGGGACAATTGACGATTGCAGGCCCCTCGGGCCGGGATTGGTCGTTGAAGGTGATTGCGGATGCACACCCGCAAATCGCCGTGACCGCAGGTGCAGAGGCCGAGGCCGGCGGGCATATGAAACTACCCTTTGCGGCCAGCGACGATTACGGGATCGTTTCCGGGACGGCTCTGATCCAGTTGGATCTGCCGTCGGTAGACCGACGTTATGGCTTGACCACTGCGCCCGAACCGCGTGAGGTGATCGAGGTTGAATTGCCGCTGCCAATCACTGGTGACCGAGCCGATTTCACCGAGGATCTGATCGAAGATTTCTCACAGCACCCTTGGGCGCATTTGCCGGTGACAATAACACTGACCGCGCGGGATGCGGCCGATCAGGAAAGCCAATCCGAACCCTTCATGACTGAATTGCCCGCCCGCCGGTTCTTTGATCCGCTGGCGGCTGCGGTGATTGAACAGCGGCGTGATTTGCTCTGGGCACGCGATAATGCGACGCGGGTGGCACAGCTGCTGCGCGCGGTGTCGCATTTGCCCGAAGGATTCTTCCGATCGGACACGGCTTATCTGCGTCTGCGCGTCACTCTGCGCCGGCTCGAGACGTTTAACGAATTTGGCCTGAAGCCCCAACAACAGGAAGAGATCGCACAGGCCTTGTGGGACCTGGCGATTCTTATCGAAGAAGGCACGCTTGCCGACGCGTTGGAACGGATGCGTCGGGCGCAGGAGCGCCTGACCGAGGCGATGAAGAACGGGGCCACCGATGAGGAGATCGCCGAACTAATGCAGGAACTGCGCGAAGCCACGCAGGACTACATGCGTCAGCTTCAGCGGCTGGCACAGGAAAATGGTGAGTTTGACCAGAACCAGCAGGGCCAGAACGGCGAATCCCTGCAGATGACGCAGGACGACCTGCAACGCATGATGGATCGCATTCAGGAACTGATGGAGCAGGGCCGTATGGCCGAGGCGCAGCAGGCGCTGGAAGAGTTCCAGAGGATGATGGAAAACATGCGCGTCACACAAGGGCAGGGTCAGGGGCAGCAGTCCGAGGGCCAGCAGGCCATGGAAGGGCTGGCTGAAACCTTGCGGGAACAGCAGGGCCTTAGTGATCAGGCCTTCCGGGATTTGCAGGAACAATTCAACCCCGATGCGCAGGCGGGCGAAAGCCAGGGTAACGAGGGCCGCTCGGGAGGACAGGGTCGCGGACAGAGCCACGAAGGACAGGGCGGACGGAGTCAGGGGTCAGATCAAGCGGACGGCGGCCAGCAAGGTCAGGGTTCACTGGCCGATCGACAGCAAGCCTTGCGGGACGAGTTGGGCCGCCAGCAGCAAAATCTACCCGGTGCCGGAACACCCGAAGGAGAGGCGGCGCGCGATGCACTTGGCAGAGCCGGGCGCGCGATGGATGACGCCGAACAAGCGCTGCGCAATGACGATCTTGCTGATGCCATCGACAGCCAGTCCGAGGCAATGGAAGCCCTGCGCGAAGGGATGCGCTCGTTGGGTGAAGCGCTAGCGCAGAACCAGCAGAACCAGCCGGGTCAGGGTACGCAGGACGGTGATATGCAGGCCAACAGTCGTGACCCGCTGGGCCGCAGCCCCGGAGCGAATGGCTCAATCTCGACCGACGAGAATCTTTTGCAGGGCGAAGACGTCTATCGCCGCGCGCGCGAGTTGCTGGACGAAATCCGCCGCCGCACCGGTGAAACGGATCGCCCTCAGATCGAACTGGAATACCTCAAGCGGTTGCTCGAGCGGTTCTAGGCTGTATTGCCCTGCTTCATTCAGTTCTGTGCCGCACCTGCGGTCTGCGCTTCAAGCCACAGTCGCGCCTGATCCACTAGAGACACATAAGGCTTGAGGATCGGCTCAGCCTGCGGCACGGCTTCGCTGATTTGCTGGGCATTACCGTAGACCAGCAACAGGATGACTCCGACAATCAGTAT
This sequence comes from Ruegeria sp. BC1, assembly GCF_056539305.1. Taxonomy (NCBI): domain Bacteria; kingdom Pseudomonadati; phylum Pseudomonadota; class Alphaproteobacteria; order Rhodobacterales; family Roseobacteraceae; genus Ruegeria; species Ruegeria sp. BC1. The sequence continues at coordinate 151,869 of NZ_JBQFUT010000008.1, read as the reverse complement.
CAGCGCGAACCCACGCACGAACCCCCCGCGCGACTTCTGCGGCTGCGGCTCGGCAGTGTCTGGGTTCGCTGGGGCGTCGTCGTTGCGCAGACTGGAATTGATCGCCTCAACATCCGGCAGGGCATCTTTCTGACCCGCGTCTGACGCGGTTTCGGTTGCAGTCAGTTCTTTGATCGCCCGCTCTGGGTCGGGTTCCAGGGGGGCGTCCAGCGCCAGATCGGGCTGCGTTTCAAGGCCGCCGCTTTCCTGCGCGCGCAGTTCAGATTCGCGGGCAGCTTCTTCTTTGAGAATACTGGCAACTGCCGGGTCGATGGCCCCGGTTGCAGCAGGTTCGGTTGCCTCAGCCGGTTGCGGCTCGCGCTTCGGTTCTTCCGTTGCGGCGACAGGTGTGGGCGCTTCCCGAGCTGGTTCAGGTTCGGCTGGCACGTCCTCGGCAGCGGGGGCCTCCGCCACAGGGGTAGGTTGATCTGGGTGTTTGGCCTGAAACCAGGTTTTCTCACAGTTTGAGCATTGGACGTCGCGGCCTTCCTCTGGGATGACCTCGTCTGGAACCTCATATTGGGCACTGCAATTGGGACAAGTAAGACGCATGCTGCCTCCCGGTCGGAAATTCGACCTGATAGTAGTTTTTTTAGGAATGGTATTCCGTTAAGACCTGACAGAAAAGGGTGTTTTCGGTATCGCGGCATAAGTGTCACCAATTCGACCCGGTGCAGGCATTGAAACCATGACAGCGCTCGGGCAAGAAGAGCGTCAACTAAAACGGGGGCCCCTGTGATCGAGCTGGAAAACGTCAGCCATACCTATGGCGATGGAGAATTGCTGAGCGATGTGTCGCTACAATTGCAGCCGGGTTCGTTCCATTTTCTGACCGGCCCGTCCGGTGCCGGCAAGACCACGTTGCTGAAACTGTGCTACGGCGCGTTGCTGCCGACGTCTGGGCGGTTGATCGCTTTTGAGCAGGACGTTGCCAATCTGGACCGGGACCAGATGGCCCTTTTACGCCGCCGGATCGGAGTCGTACATCAGGATTGCCGGTTTCTGGATCACATGACAGTTGCAGAGAACGTGGCGCTGCCACTGATGGTTTCGGGCCGAGGCGAAGCGGCCCAGCAAGAGGATCTGAGCGAGTTGTTGGGCTGGGTCGGTCTGGGCACTCGGCTGGATGCTCACCCACCGGAATTGTCGGGGGGCGAGCGGCAGCGTGCCGCGCTGGCCCGCGCAGTGATCCTGTCGCCGGATGTGGTGCTGGCGGACGAGCCCACCGGCAATGTGGACTGGGACATGTCTCAGCGCCTGCTGCGCCTTCTGGTGGAACTGAACAGAATGGGCAAAACCGTGCTGATCGCCACCCACGACCTAAGCCTGATCCGCGCAGCCAAAAGTCAGGTGCAGGCCCGCGTTCTTCGTATCTCGCAGCGGCAAATCCAGTTGGCGGGGGCAGATCTATGATCAGCGACGCTATTCGAAACCTGCTTCAACGCGATGCGCGTGCCGACCGGGTCGTGCCGCCCACCGGCTATACCGCGCATTTGACTCTGTTCGTCTCCGGCGCGATGGCGTTTCTGGCCGTGTTCGCACTTGCGCTGTCGATGGCTTCGGGGCGGTTGGCCGACCGATGGGCGAGCGAACTGGCTGGGGCTGCTACGTTGCGCATCAGTGCTCCTGCCGATCAGCTTGCAGGACAGACCGAAGCAGCCCTGACTGTGCTGAGCCAAACTCCGGGCGTCGCCTCGGCTCGCGCACTGACAACCGAGGAGCAGGCGGCGCTGCTTTCCCCCTGGTTCGGGCCTGATCTGCCGTTTGATACACTGCCGATCCCGCGATTGATCGAAATTGTCGAAGGCGAACCCGGTCTGGATACCGCTGGCCTTCGCCTGCGTCTGGGGGCCGAAGTGCCGGGTGCAGTGCTGGACGATCACACCCGTTGGCGCGAGCCGCTGGTTGATGCTGCGGTTTCATTGCGGCGTCTGGGCTGGGTTTCGATCATGCTAATTGGGGGGGCAACGGCGGCGATGATAACACTAGCCGCAAACGCGTCACTGGCTGCCAACGCGCAGATCATCGAGGTTCTGCGTCTGGTCGGTGCCCGTGACCGTTTTATCGCCAATGCCTTTGTCCGTCGCTTTACCTATCGGGCGTTCTTTGGGGCGGTCGTCGGGGTTTTGCTTGGTATGACAGGTGTACTTCTGCTGCCCGAAGCTTCGGACGAGGGTGGATTTCTGACGGGTCTCGGATTTCAGGGGGTGGGTTGGCTGCTGCCGGCGGTGATCCCGGTTCTGGGTGCGGCTGTTGCCTTTCTGGCCACATGGTCCGCCGCCGCCCGCAAGCTAAAGGAGCTTTCCTGATGGGTGCCGCGTTTCAATGGGTTCGCTCGCTATTGTTCATGATCGTCATTTATGCGTGGATGCTGATCCTCGGAATCGTGTTTCTGCCTTACGCGCTGGTTTCCAAAGGTGGCGCGCTGAAGGCGTGCAAGGCCTATGCACGCAGCACTATGTGGCTTGCCCGCTGGATGGTTGGTATCCGGTGTGAGGTGCGCGGAACCGTCCCCACCGGAGAGGTGGTGGTTGGTGCCAAACACCAGTCATTTCTGGACATCATCATGATTTTCGCTGCTGTTCCGCATGGCAAATTTATCATGAAACGCGAACTGCTGTGGACTCCGGTCATCGGGATGTATGCCCGAAGGCTTGGGTGCATTCCGGTTAATCGCGGCAAAAAGGGTGCCGCGGTCGCCAAGATGGTCAAGGACGTTGCAAAGGAATTCAGTGAGCCCGGCCAGCTGGTAATCTACCCGCAGGGCACGCGGGTGGCACCAGGAGCGCAGAAACCCTACAAGGTGGGAACCGCCATTTTGTACGAAGGCCTGGGATTTCCCTGCACCCCCGTGGCAACCAACGCAGGTGTTTTCTGGCCGCGAACCGGAGTTTTGCGCAAGCCGGGACTGGCAATTGTCGATTTTTTGGATCCGATCGAAACCGGGCTTGGGCGGGACGAGTTTTTAGGGCGGCTGGAAACGGCCATCGAAACGCGCTCCAATGCGTTGATGAAAGAAGTGGGGTTTGATCCGGATGGAGTTCATTGACGATCTCAGCACGCTCGAAGAGCACTACGGCACCCCTGGCGCGCCAGCGCTGCGAAAGGTGGCACAGGGGCTGACGCCGCTCTATCGCAAATGGATTATGGCCTCACGCCTCTGCATCCTCAGTACTGTAGGCCCCGAAGGTGTAGATGGCAGTCCCCGCGGTGACGACGGCCCGGTGGTGATGGAGCTTGATCCGAACACGCTGGCCATGCCCGATTGGCGCGGTAACAACCGGCTGGACAGTCTGCGCAACATTGTTCGCGATCCGCGCGTGTCGCTGCTGTTCATCGTACCTGGGTCGAACACGGTCGTACGCCTGAACGGTTTGGCTCGCCTGACAGCGGACCATGGGTTGCGCGCCCGTTTTGAAAAGCGGGGCAAACGCCCGGCCACAGTCATCGTGATCGAAATCGCGGAAATCTATACTCAGTGCGCTCGCGCCCTTATGCGGGCCCGAACCTGGACCTGTGGGGATGAGAGCGCCGACTTGCCCTCGGCTGGGGCCATTCTGGCCGAGATGACCAAAGGCGAAGAAGGCGGCGCACACTATGACCAGGAATGGGGTGCGCGCGCCGCCAAGACGATGTGGTAGGCCTGTGTCCGATCAGGCCGGTTTGGCTACCATTGCGTGAAGCATCGCTTTGACTTCATCGACATTGATCGACAATCCCTGAGCAAGTTTCTGAACAAAGGCCCGTTCACTCTGATCCATATGCCCATCGGCGCCAACGACCATCAGCGTGGCCTGCATGACCATCCGTCTCTGATCTGCAGTCAAACCCCGGCTGAACGCCGCGAACTGTGCGTCTGTCGGCTTGGCCTCGGCCATCTCAAACATGCGTCGAATGCGGGCCTCGTGAAAAGTGGTGCCCGTAATCTTTTTGGCGATGTCGGCCATCATGGCAACCTCTGCATCGTCCAGCTTGCCGTCCGCCTTTGCTGCGTGGCACATGGCATCCATCACCTGCAACGCCGCCGGCGGCAGCGAACCCATCTCCGCATGACGTTTCGACTTTCGTGCCGAGCGGCCAGCGGTCTTGATCCCGGCGATGGCCAGCAGGATCGCGATCGCGCCCAGACCTAAGCCATCCCTGATTCTGAAAGGGATGTACGTTTTGCAAGGACAATGTGTTGAGTTGTCCACAATTCGCCATCGAATTGTCACGAGGGTAGACAATTAAAAGGGCAGCAATACGATACCGAAAAAAATCGAGGCCTCGATGCAGCAGTTACATTCGATTTGGAACGCTTTTATTGACCACGCGCAGAACGTGCTCATGTTGCCCTTTGATCCGTCCTTTCGCATCTACCATGTCTATTTGGTCAGTTCGATCGCAATTGCTTTCTGGATTTATAGGGTCAAACGGAAAAATGCGTCCGAGGTTTACGGCGAGAAAAGCTTTCTTGGGTTTTTGTTTCCGAAAAAAGTGTGGCAGCACCCGTCAGCCTGGCTTGATGTCCGCTATTTCTTTTTTCACAAACTGATCGGGCATTTCTTGATCCTGGGTCTATTTGGCGGTGCAGCTGCACTGGGATATCAGCTTACGATGGGTGGACTTAGGGGGGATGAAGCCGCCGCCACCAAGCCACTTGTGGGCTGGCTGGGTGTAGTCGTAACCCTTGCCTACATGTTCGCATATTTTCTGGTTATGGATTTTCTGGGTTTCTATATCCACTACCTTCAGCACAAGGTTCCGCTGCTGTGGCAGTTCCACAAAGTGCATCACAGTGCCGAAGTCATGCATCCCATGTCGAACTTTCGCGAACACCCGATCGACAACATTGTTTACAATGCCCTCATTGGGTTTGGCGCTGGAGCGGTCACGGGTTTTACGTTCCGAATTGTTGGTTACACACCTAATATCCCGGTTCTTCTGGGTGTGCCGTTGCTGATGTTTTTGTTCAACTTCGTAGGCTACAACCTACGACATTCCCATATCTGGCTGCGGTGGCCCGGTGTGTGGTCAAAGGTCTTTCCGTCGCCAGCGCATCACCATGTGCATCACAGTTGCCATCCGGACCATCTGGACAAGAACTTTGCCTTTATGTTTCCGCTATGGGACGTGATTTTCGGCACCTATTTGATGCCCGAGGATAACAGAGACGTTAAGTTCGGCGTTACCGAAAAAGACCGGGGGCACGAACTCGATACGTGTATGAAATTGTACTTTGTCCCATTCAGGGATGCGTGGCGTCTGTTCCGGCCTGAACGACCTTCGCCCGGGGAGGTACAGCCGCCCCCACAAATGAGCAATGAACCAGCAGAATAGGTTCCAATCAGATCGGCCCGGCGAAAGCCGGGCCGATCTGTTTCATGCATTAGCTGTGAATGGGTCCATCGCCGCAGGCCAGCGCGGCCTCACGCACAGCCTCGGAATAGGTCGGGTGGGCATGACAGGTCAGGGCCAGATCCTCGGCCGAGGCCCCGAATTCCATTGCAACACAGACCTCATGGATCAGATCACCTGCGGCTGGGCCGATGATATGTGCGCCCAGAATACGGTCGGTGTCTTTGTCGGCCAGAATTTTGACGAACCCGTCGGCAGCAAAATTTGCCTTGGCTCGGCCATTGCCCATGAACATGAACTTCCCGACCTTGTAGGCGCGGCCTTGCTCTTTCAGCGTTGCTTCGGTTTCACCCACGTTGGCAACCTCGGGCCACGTGTAGATGACACCCGGGATAACGCCATAGTTCACATGGCCATGTTTGCCAGCGACCTGTTCGGCGGCGGCCATGCCCTCATCCTCGGCCTTGTGGGCCAGCATCGGGCCTTCGGTGACATCGCCGATGGCGTAAATACCCGGCACGTTGGTCTGCCAGTCACTGCCGACCTTGATCTGACCGCGCGGCGTCATTTCGACCCCCAGCGCCTCCAGCCCCAGACCGTCCGAGAACGGCTTGCGTCCGGTGGCCACCAGTACAGTATCGGCATCGATCACATGCTCGCTGTCATCTTTCAGCAGTTTGTATGTCACCTTGGCCTTGGTCTTGGTGGCTTCGGTCTTTTGCACCGCTGCCCCCATTACAAACTTCAGGCCCTGTTTCTTGAGGATGCGCTGGAAGGTTTTCTGCACCTCGGGGTCCATGCCCGGCGTGATTTCCTTGAGGAATTCGATCACCGTTACCTCGGCACCCAGGCGGCTGTAGACCGAGCCCAGTTCCAGCCCGATCACACCGGCCCCGATCACCACCATCTTCTTGGGTATCTTGCCCAGAGACAGCGCACCGGTCGAGGTCACAACAACCTTTTCATCGACTTCAACACCAGGCAGTGATGACGGCTCGGAGCCCGAGGCGATGATGATGTTCTTGGCCTCATGCACTTCATCGCCGACCTTGACCTGACCGGCGGCGGGGATCGAACCCCAACCTTTCAGCCAATCGATCTTGTTCTTTTTGAACAGGAACTCGATGCCTTTCGTGTTGCCGTCGATCACCTCGTCCTTATAGGCCTGCATCTGCTTCCAATCGACCGAGGGGCTTTTGCCCTTCAGGCCCATTTTGACAAAGTTATGCTCGGCCTCATGCAACTGGTGGCTGGCATGCAGCAGTGCCTTGGATGGGATACAGCCCACGTTCAGGCAAGTGCCGCCCAGCGTATCACGCCCTTCGACCACAGCCGTTTTCAGCCCCAGCTGGGCGCAGCGGATCGCACAGACATACCCGCCGGGACCGGCGCCGATTACGATGACGTCATAATTTGCCATTTCTTTCTCCTAAAACCCGAGGAGTTAATTTTGAAATTGGAGGCCCTTTCACAAAAGCCTCCGATAATTTGCTTAAACTGGCGTCAGCAGTTTCACCTGGATATGCGCGACCCCACCGCGTTCGTGATGCATGGCCAGTTCTTGTGATTCCAGAAAGGCGCGAGCCTTTTCCAGATCGCGAACTTCGAACATGGCGATTGCGTGATCCGGCTGGGCAGGATCACGCCAGACGTGCAGGTCGTGAATCCCTGCTGCCTTACGCATCGGCTGGTCTTCGCGGAAAACCTTTAACCAGGCTTCGAAATCGGCCACATCGGCCTGCCAGAGAACATGTGTCGCCATGATTACAGATCCATCAGCAGGCGGCGTGGATCTTCCAGCGCCTCTTTTACACGAACAAGGAACGTCACTGCACCTTTGCCATCAACGATCCGGTGGTCATAGGACAGCGCCAGATACATCATCGGACGGATCACGACCTCACCATTTATCGCCATTGGACGGTCCTGAATTTTGTGCATTCCAAGGATACCCGATTGCGGCGGGTTCAGGATCGGTGAAGACATCAGCGAGCCATAGACACCACCGTTTGAAATGGTGAATGTACCACCCTGCATCTCTTCCATGCTCAGCTTGCCGTCGCGGGCGCGTTTGCCCTTTTCAGCGATGGCTTTTTCGATGGCTGCAAATGACATGCTGTCAGCGTCACGGATGACCGGCACCACAAGCCCGGTTGGAGTACCTGCGGCAACGCCCATATGCACGAAGTTCTTGTAGACGATGTCAGTGCCGTCGATCTCGGCATTCACTTCGGGCACTTCTTTCAGCGCGTGGCAGCAGGCCTTGGTGAAGAAAGACATAAAGCCAAGGCGCACGCCGTGCTTTTTCTCGAACTCTGCCTTGTATTGATTGCGCAGGGCCATCACCTCGGTCATGTCCACCTCGTTATAGGTGGTCAGCATGGCGGCGGTGTTCTGGCTGTCTTTCAAACGTTTCGCGATGGTCTGGCGCAGGCGGGTCATTTTAACCCGTTCTTCTCGTGCCGAATCCGCAGCCGCAACTGGTGCGCGTGGGGCTTGGGCAGCGGGGGCGGGTGCAGCCGCCGCAGGAGCAGGCGCTGAAGCCGTTGCAACCGCGCGGGCCACATCCTCTTTCATGATGCGGCCGTCACGGCCGGTGCCGGTCACCTGATCAGGGGAAAGACCTGCCTCAGCCATTGCTTTCTGAGCCGATGGGGCGTTTGCAACATCTTTCCCTCCGGCCGAATCGCCACCGCCCGCAGGGGCAGCCGCTGCCGGAGCTGGTGCAGCGCCCGCCGCGGCACCCGAGATCACCGCCAGTTTGGCCGATGCATCGACGGTCGTGCCTTCGGGTGCCACGATTTCAGCCAGCACACCTGCCGCGGGTGCCGGAACTTCGACCGAAACCTTGTCGGTTTCCAGTTCACACAGCATCTCGTCCTGCGCGACGCTGTCGCCAACCTGCTTGAACCATGTCGAAACTGTAGCCTCGGTCACGGATTCACCCAATGTGGGCACCATCACGTCGACGCTACCACCCGACGCCGCCGGAGCTGCTGCAGGTGCTGGAGCCGCCTTGGTCGCAGGTGCTGCACCTTCGCTTGCCGCGATGGTCGCCAGCAATGCATCAACCCCAACGGTTTGACCTTCGGCGGCGACGATTTCGCCCATCACTCCAGCTGCGGGCGACGGCACTTCGACGGTAACCTTGTCGGTTTCAAGTTCACAGAGCATCTCATCCACGGCCACGGCATCGCCGGGTTTCTTGAACCAGGTCGCAACCGTGGCTTCTGTTACCGATTCGCCAAGCGTGGGAACACGAACTTCAATCGTCATCGCTTACTTTCCTTCAATGCTCAGCGCTTCGTTTACCAGCGCTTCTTGTTGGGCTTTGTGTTGGCTGGCCAGACCCGTCGCGGGTGAGGCCGATGTGGCGCGGCCGACGTAACGCGGCCGTGTGTGTTTGGCTTTGATACGGGTCAGAACCCATTCGATATTCGGCTCGATAAAGGTCCAGGCCCCCTGGTTCTTGGGTTCTTCCTGACACCAGATGATCTCAGCCCCCTTGAAGCGCTCAAGCTCGTTGATCAGAGAATGCGCGGGGAACGGGTAATATTGCTCGATCCGCATCAGGTAGATGTCGTCGATGCCGCGCGCGTCCCGTTCTTCCAGCAGGTCGAAATAAACCTTGCCGGAACACATTACGACCCGTTTGATCTTGTCATCCTTGACCAGTTTGGTGTCAGAGTTGCCCTTCTGAGCGTCGTCCCACAGCACCCGGTGGAAGCTGGAACCGGTGGTGAAGTCCTCGGTCGTGCTGACCGCCAGTTTGTGGCGCAGCAACGATTTCGGTGTCACCAGAATCAGCGGTTTGCGGAAGGTCCGATGCAGCTGACGGCGCAGGATGTGAAAATAGTTCGCAGGCGTCGTACAATTCGCCACGATCCAATTGTCCTGACCGCACATTTGCAGGAACCGTTCCAACCTCGCGGACGAATGCTCGGGCCCTTGCCCTTCGAACCCGTGCGGCAGCAGGCAGACCAAACCGGACATGCGTAGCCATTTGCTTTCGCCCGAGCTGATGAACTGGTCGAACATGATCTGTGCCCCGTTCGCGAAATCACCGAACTGCGCTTCCCACAGGGTCAGGGCGTTGGGTTCCGCCAGCGAGTAGCCGTATTCAAATCCCAGCACCGCATATTCACTAAGCATGGAGTCGATCACATCGTATTGCGACTGACCCGTGCGAATATTGTTCAGCGGGTAAAAACGTTCTTCCGTCTCCTGGTGGACAAACCCGGAGTGCCGCTGGCTGAATGTCCCGCGCGTGGCGTCCTGACCAGACAGTCGCACCGGGTAGCCCTCGGTCAAAAGCGACCCGAAAGCCAGTGCCTCACCCGTTGCCCAATCAAACCCCTTGCCGGATTCGAACATCTGCTTTTTGTGTTCAAGCAAACGCGCCACCGTCTTATGCACCGCAATATCATCCGGCGCATGGGTCAGGGCCTTACCGACTTCGGTCAGCGTCTCGGGCGAGATTGCAGTTTCGCCACGGACGTATTCTTCCTTGTTTTTGTCCAGATGCGACCAGCGCCCATCCAGCCAATCGGCCTTGTTGGGTTTATAGTCCTTTCCAGCTTCAAACTCGTCGTTCAGGTGGGCCTGGAAGGCGGCCTTCATATCCTCGATCTCGCCCTCAGGGATCAGACCGTCCTGGACCAGCCGTTCAGTGTACAGAGACAGCGTGGTCTTATGCGTCTTGATCTTCTTGTACATGATCGGGTTGGTGAACATGGGCTCGTCACCCTCGTTATGCCCGAACCGGCGATAACAAAAGATGTCGATGACCACGTCCTTGTGAAATTTCTGCCGGAACTCGGTCGCCACCTTGGCGGCGTGCACCACCGCCTCGGGGTCGTCGCCATTGACGTGAAAGATCGGCGCTTCGACCATCAGCGCGATATCGGTTGGGTAAGGGGACGAGCGGCTGAAATGCGGGGCCGTTGTAAAGCCGATCTGGTTGTTCACGATGATATGCATCGTTCCGCCGGTCTTGTGCCCTTTCAGGCCCGACAGGCCGAACCCCTCGGCGACCACACCCTGACCGGCAAAAGCCGCATCACCATGCAGCAAAATGCCCATGACTTTCGTACGGTCTTCATCACCCAGCTGGTCCTGCTTGGCGCGAACCTTGCCCAGAACCACCGGGTTCACAGCCTCAAGGTGGGATGGGTTCGCGGTGAGGGACAGGTGAACCGAATTGCCGTCGAATTCACGATCCGACGAGGCGCCGAGGTGATATTTCACGTCGCCCGAACCGTCCACTTCATCGGGCTTGAAGCTGCCCCCCTGAAATTCGTTGAAGATCGCGCGGTATGGTTTGCGCATCACGTTGGCCAGAATATTTAGGCGACCCCGGTGCGGCATCCCGATCACGATGTCCCGGACACCCAGAGCCCCACCGCGCTTGATGATCTGTTCCATAGCAGGGATCAGAGCTTCGCCACCGTCCAGGCCAAACCGCTTGGTGCCCATATATTTGACGTGCAGGAATTTCTCGAACCCTTCGGCTTCGACCATCTTGTTCAGGATCGCCTTGCGGCCTTCCTTGGTAAAAGCGATTTCCTTGCCGTACCCTTCAATGCGTTCCTTCAGCCAAGCGGCCTGTTCGGGATCAGAGATATGCATGTATTGCAGCGCGAAGGTGCCGCAATAAGTCCGTTTCACGATATCCACGATCTGCCGCATCGAGGCCATCTGCAGCCCCAGCACGTTGTCGATGAAGATCGGCCGATCCATGTCGGCGTCGGTAAAGCCGTAAGTCTTCGGGTCCAGTTCAGGATGCGTGCTGGCGGTTCGCATGCCCAGCGGATCCAGATCGGCAGCCAGATGCCCCCGGATACGATAGGCCCGGATCAGCATCAGCGCCCGCAGGCTGTCCAGCACCGCGCGCTTGATCTGGTCTTCGCTGACCTCGACACCCTTGTCCGCTGCCTTGTCCTTGATCTTCTTGCCGGCTGCCTTCGCGTCAATCTCGGCCCATTCTCCGGTCAAGGCCCCTGTCAGATCGTCCGCAGGTATCGGCGGCCAGTCAGAACGCGCCCAGGACGGCCCCTCGGCTTCGCGCTGGACGTCCGGGGTAGCGTCACCCATGGCCCGGAAGAACTCGCCCCAGGCGGCATCTACTGCGTTGGGGTCCTTTGTGTACTGGGCATAGAGCTGCTCCAGATATTCGGCATTATGCCCCTGCATAAAGCTTGAGGCATGAAAGGCAGAGTTGGGCGTATGTTCGGTCATGGGGCTACCTCATATGGGTTGGGACCGTATTGATTGGTGCCGGGTTGGCTGGGTCGGGTCAGCCACCACAGCACCAGAAGGGGCGACACAAACAGGACCAGCAGTGTCGGAATTACAACCAGCAACGTGGCGCGGGTGAACAGGATGTCCAGATTGCCGCCATGCTGGAAACTGGAGGCCAGACCGATGCCGAAGATCAGAACCGCAAAGGCCGCGAGGATCAGCAGGATCGGTAACAGCGCATAAAGCCCGCTACGCCCGGTATCATGCATCCGCCGCCAAGCGACGGCCAGATGCGGGAAGAACACGATCAGGCTCACGATGCTTTGCACCGGTTGCGAGGAGGTGGCGGTGACGGATTTCACTTCGTCGCTTTCACTGACCGAGACCTGCGTGAAGAACTGCGCATCGATGATCCCGGCGATGACGCTCCAGATCACGATGAACAGGAAAAAGAACCAGTATTCGGGACGTGAGGCACGTCCCGAGAAGGTGAAGAACTTGGAGAAACAGGTTCGGATGGCGTCAGAGAAGGTCATGAATCCCCCGCTTGGTAAGTGTAGGAGTATCCGGTTCCAAAACCTGTTACATAGTTAAGCCATTCCAAGTCCTTGACCTCAAGTATGTGTGCATAAGGTGCATGAATGGAAGTGCTGTGAGTGATCTGAGGATATGGCCAATCAAGTTTCGGGTTTCTCGTGCGTTCCGAGATCACCTGCGATGTGCCAGACGGGTTTCTTTTCAATTCCGGTCGGCTAAAGGCGCTTCCGAGCTCACGAGAGGCTTTGCCCTGCCCAAAGATTGCAGTGCAAGAGCTTTTGTATTCCACAAAGTCTGCTTTGGAATGCTGGCCCGCGCCCCCGAAATCAACAAGTATAAGAAGCGCGGAAGTGCCGGACGAAAAAGCCACGTAGTGAGCTTGATCGTTCAAGGGTGATTGACCGACTTCAGGGAGGTGGCAATCCATGGCAAACCCTCCGCAGAAGGTTCCGTTTGGATCGTCTGGGTCAATCTCGTCCGACTTGAGAAAAGGCAACCCAATCCAAACGGTTCGGTCGACTACTTTTTCAGCCTCCGCGCCTTTGACTTGCTTCCAACCCAAGCCTTCTGCTCGCTCCACAAGGTCTGTAATGGAGGAGTAGCGAGCCTCGCACATATCAATTGTCGCAATGGCGGACACTTCTTCTGCCGCAATTGATGCTGCCAAAAGAACAGAAGCTAGCGCGAGAATTGAAACTCTAGCGAGGCTCATCGAATTCACTTACCCAATCGCTTCCAGCACAGCCTCACCCAGCTGGGCGGGGCTTTCGGCCACGACGATACCGGCTGAGCGCATGGCTTCGATCTTGTCCTCGGCACCGCCTTTGCCGCCGGCGACAATGGCACCCGCGTGGCCCATGCGGCGGCCCGGAGGGGCCGTGCGGCCTGCGATGAAACCGGCGGTCGGCTTTTTGCGGCCCTTCTTGGCCTCATCCGCCAGGAACTGAGCGGCTTCTTCCTCGGCAGAACCACCGATCTCACCGATCATGATGATCGACTCGGTCTCGTCATCGGCCAGGAACCATTCCAGCACGTCGATATGCTCGGTGCCCTTAATCGGGTCGCCGCCGATGCCCACACAGGTGGACTGGCCCAGACCCACATCGGTGGTCTGCTTGACGGCTTCATAGGTCAAGGTGCCCGACCGCGACACAACGCCGACCGAGCCGCGCTTGTGGATGTGGCCGGGCATGATGCCGATCTTGCAGGCATCAGGTGTAATCACCCCAGGGCAGTTCGGCCCGACCAGGCGCGACTTCGAGCCTTCCAGCGCGCGTTTCACCTTCATCATGTCCAAAACCGGGATGCCTTCGGTGATGCAGACGATCACTTCCATCTCGGCATCGATCGCTTCGAGGATCGAGTCAGCCGCGAAGGGCGGCGGAACATAAATCACCGAGGCGTTGGCTTCGGTCACGTGCTTGGCTTCGTGGACCGAGTTGAACACGGGTAGGCCCAGATGCTCCATCCCGCCTTTGCCGGGGGTCACGCCGCCGACCATCTTGGTGCCATAAGCGATGGCCTGTTCGCTGTGGAATGTGCCCTGCGAGCCGGTAAAGCCCTGACAGATCACTTTGGTATTTTCGTCGATGAGGACTGCCATTTGGCGTTCTCCTTATATTTGCGAATGAGATCCGCTGAAATCCGATTCAAAGGCAAAGAATGCATTGCCTGACTGTTTGGCCCTAGTCGTAGATGTACGCCGCAACCTCCTCTCGAGGTACGGGTTTAGAAATCAGAACGATGTGCCGAAACTGGCCACTTTTTTCTTTGGCTTCGTAGACCAAAACGCTGCCGTTCTTGAGTTGATAGGCATAGTTAAACCGACCGCTTGGGAAACGATCTTTTGGGGCTCCACCCGTGCGTCGGCTTGCTGCGTCTAGGAACAACGCGCCGACTTCTTCACTATTGCTGGCACCCAAGAAAGCGACAGCGCATGCCGCTTTGTCGTCCTCTTCGAACACAGTGGCGGTCATGAACTTTTCACCGGGTGCTATGTAAGCAGTGTTTTCGCCTCGCTTAGCTGCGCCTGTCAAACCACGTTTTTCTACGACATTTAGGAACCCGTTGAAGTTAGGTAGCGTCGTCAAACAAGCCTCCGAAAACAATTGAACGGGCTGGTTCGTTTCGGTCTCGCTGAATGAGACGGCGGCGATTTTTTCTGCAGAAGGCGCGCCACAAGCTGTCAAGGTTGCGGCACACGCCAATAAGGCTGCTTTGATAGTAACCTTCACAGACTTACCCCTTAACCGCCTTCACGATCTTCTCGGCACCGTCTTTCAGGTTGTCCGCCGCGATCACGTCCAGGCCAGAGGTGTTGATGATCTCTTTGCCTTTTTCAACATTCGTGCCTTCCAGACGCACTACCAGCGGAACCTGCAGGCCGACCTCTTTCACCGCGGCAACAACGCCCTCGGCGATGACATCGCAGCGCATGATGCCGCCGAAGATGTTGACCAGAATGCCTTTGACCTGCGGGTCCGAGGTGATGATCTTGAATGCTTCGGTCACTTTCTCTTTGGTCGCGCCGCCACCCACGTCGAGGAAGTTGGCAGGCTCGGCACCATACAGCTTGATGATGTCCATCGTCGCCATTGCCAGACCGGCGCCGTTCACCATGCAGCCGATCTCACCATCCAGCGCGATGTAGTTCAGGTCGTATTTACTGGCTTCCAGTTCCTTGGGGTCTTCCTCGGTCGTGTCGCGCAGCTCGGCAATGTCGGGGTGGCGGTAGACCGCGTTGCCGTCAAAGCCGACCTTGGCGTCGAGCACCTTGAGGTCGCCGCTGTCGGAAACGATCAGCGGGTTGATCTCAAGCATCTCCATGTCCTTCTCGACGAAGGCGTTATAGAGCTGGTTCATCAGTTTGACGCATTGCTTGACCTGCGCGCCCTGCAGACCAAGCGAAAAGGCGATGCGGCGGCCGTGATAGGCCTGATAGCCGGTCGCGGGGTCCACCGAGAAGGACAGTATTTTCTCGGGCGTCGCGGCGGCCACTTCCTCGATGTCCATGCCGCCTTCGGTCGAGCAGACGAAGGAAATGCGGCTGGTCTGGCGATCCACAAGCAGGGCCAGATACATCTCGGTCTCGATTCCCGACCCGGCCTCAATATAGATGCGGTTGACCTGCTTGCCTGCGGGGCCAGTCTGATGCGTGACCAGCGTGCGCCCCAGCATCTTTTTGGCTTCCTCGGCGGCCTCTTCTACCGATTTGGTCAGACGGACACCGCCCTTTTCGCCAGCGTCGGCCTCTTTAAAAGAACCCTTGCCGCGGCCACCTGCGTGGATCTGTGCCTTGACGACCCAAAGTGGCCCATCGAGTTCACCGGCTGCGGTTTTGGCTTCCTCGGCGCGCAGAACCGCGCGTCCTTCGGAGACCGGAGCGCCATAGCTGCGAAGAAGAGCTTTGGCTTGGTATTCGTGAATGTTCATCGAAACTGTCCCGTCTTACTACGATCAAACCGTTATAGGCGTGTCTAGTGGGCAAGTTTAAAGGGTTTTTTGACGGGGAAGTCGTTTTTTGTGAAGATTTTCGAGATTTGTGATCACAGCTTTTTGGGGCGTGATCACAAAATTTACAGCCGCTCGAATTTGATTCGATTTCTCATTTTTGTCTTAAGAAAACACATTCAAAAAGGGTGTTTGGGCCGTTTGCGCCAACATAAGCGCCTTGCCGAGAGACCTTGGTTGGGGTCGGTCAAAAAGAAAACCGGCCCGAAATCGGGCCGGTTCGGTATTCAGGTTACCGAGTGATTATGCCAGTGAGCTGTCGATGCCTTTGCAGGCTTCGATCAGGCCTTTCACAGCGTTGACCGAGTTGTCGAAACCGGCCTGCTCGTCTTCGTTCAGCTTGATATCGACGATGCGCTCGACGCCGCCAGCGCCAATGACGGTGGGCACACCGACATACAAGCCGTCGACGCCCAACTCACCATTGCAATACGCAGCGCAGGGCAGAACGCGTTTCTGGTCTTTCAGATAGGCTTCGGCCATTTCGATCGCCGAAGTTGCAGGCGCGTAATAGGCAGAACCGGTTTTCAGCAGGCCAACGATTTCGGCACCGCCATCACGGGTGCGCTGAACGATGGCGTCCAGCTTGTCTTGCGTGGTCCAGCCCATTTCGACCAGATCGGGCAGTGGGATACCGGCAACGGTCGAATACCGCACCGACGGCACCATGGTGTCGCCGTGGCCACCCAGAACAAATGCGGTGACGTCGCGCATCGAGACGTTGAACTCTTCCGACAGGAAGTGCGCGAAGCGGGCCGAGTCCAGTACGCCCGCCATGCCGCAGACCTTATTGTGCGGCAGGCCTGAGAATTCACGCAGCGCCCAGACCATCGCGTCCAGCGGGTTGGTGATGCAGATCACGAAAGCGTCTGGGGCGTGGGCTGCAATGCCTTCACCAACCGACTTCATGACCTTCAGGTTGATGCCCAGCAGGTCATCGCGGCTCATGCCCGGTTTGCGGGCGACGCCTGCGGTGACGATACAGACGTCCGCGCCTGCGATATCGGCATAGTCGCTGGTGCCGGACATTGCGGCGTCAAAGCCCTCGGACGGGCCGGACTCGGCAATGTCGAGTGCCTTGCCCTGCGGCAGCCCGTCAGCAATGTCAAACAGGACAACGTCACCCAGTTCCTTGACAGCTGCCAGATGAGCAAGCGTGCCGCCGATGTTCCCCGCGCCGATCAGCGCAATCTTGGGTCTGGCCATTTGGATTATCTCCGGTCGGTATTGAAATCGCGGTTGTGCTAGTCGCTAAATGGGCTTCGCGCAAGGGTGCTGCATGATGGCATACCGCCGCATACTGATTGCGCCACTTTGACTGATTGCGCTAAACGGCCTTAGGGACAAGCCGATTCACGGGACGCTGCATGTTCGAACTGAACCTGATGTTTTTTGCTGTAGCGATCCCTGCGGTGATTTTTGCCGGGATCTCGAAGGGCGGGTTCGGGTCAGGAGTGGCCTTTGCATCCTCATCGATTCTGGCGCTGATACTCGAACCGGGACAGGCGTTGGCGCTGATGCTGCCCATCTTGATGGTGATCGACGTGGCCACGCTTGGGCCCTACTGGAAACGCTGGAGTTGGCCAGATTCCCGCTTATTGATGCTTGGTGCTATACCGGGCGTTGCACTGGGTGCGTGGCTGTATCGCGCCACCGATGACGACCTGCTGCGCCTGCTGATCGGAGCGATATCGGTTGGATTTGTAGTCTGGCATATTGCCCAAACCAAAGGTTGGGTGCGCGGCTTTGCCAACCGTTTGCCACCCACAGCCGGTTTGACCGCAGGGGTGGTCGCCGGGTTCACAAGCTTTGTCAGCCATGCGGGTGGGCCGCCCGCTGCTGTCTACCTCTTGTCGCAGCGACTGACAAAGACAGAGTTTCAAGCCAGTACAGTGTTGGTTTTTTGGGTCATCAATATCGCCAAATTCGTGCCCTATGCATTTTTGGGCCTGTTTACCTGGCACACCGCTTGGGCCGACTTGCTGCTGACCCCTTTTGCAATTCTGGGTGCGTGGCTGGGCGTTCGGGCGCATTTCATGCTGTCCGAGCGCCTGTTCTTCGGCATTGCCTATGTGCTGCTGACCCTCACCGGGAGCAAGCTGATCTGGGATGCGCTGACTTGATCAGGCGTTTGGGGGCAGCGCCTCGGCCATCGTTTTATAAGCCTGGCCCGAGGCTATTAGACACGTCACGCCATCCGCCATCGTCACCGTGATCGTCCAACTGCCGGTCTGACCCGAGGCGTAAACCTCCATCAGCGTACCCTGTTGTGCAAAGCCGATGCCCCGACGTGTTTCGCCATAGGATTCCGTCAACCGCTTCACCACATCCTCACGAGGTGCGCAGGTGCGGGCGTGTACTTGCTGCGCCGCCAGAACCATGATTCCCAACCCCATCGTCATTTTGATCAGAGTCTTTTCCATCTACGATCCCCTTTTTTGAGTCCATTTCGAACTCAGGGTGGGGATCGTAGGCGGAAATCCCGTTAAGGCAACGCACGTTGCGCCGCGAAAGACAGGAATGCTGCATTGCGGCAATTTTGCGCTTGAACTTTCCGACAAAAAATGCCCCATTCTGCGCAACTTTATTTCAAAGGGAGAGGCCAATGGATCCCCGTCAGCGCCCCTATCGTTCTGTGCTCTACATTCCCGGGTCCCGTGATCGGGCGCTAGAGAAAGCCCGTACCTTGCCGGTGGATGCAATCATCTTCGATCTGGAAGATGCGGTGTCCGCTGATGAAAAAAACAATGCTCGTGAAACTCTGAAGAGGGCTCTGGCTGCAGGGGGCTATGGCAGCAGGGTCAAGATCGTGCGGATCAACGGGCTGGACACCGAGTGGGGCCGGGCCGATGCCGAGGCCGTGCGCGAGATGGACGCTGACGTGATCCTGCTGCCCAAGGTGAATTCGGCTGCTGACGTGGACGCGCTGGCCACGATCACCGGCGACATTCCGATCTGGGCAATGATGGAGACACCACGTGGGATGTTGAACGCTGCGGAGATTGCCGCCCATCCTCTGATGGCCGGGTTCGTCATGGGCACCAATGATCTAGCGAAGGAGTTGCAGACCCGCTTCCGCCCTGATCGCCTTCCACTCGTCACCTCTCTGGGCCTTTGTCTGCTGGCTGCCAAGGCCGAGGGGCTGATTATCGTCGATGGTGTCTATAACGCTTTCAAGGATGCGGACGGTCTGGCCGCCGAATGTGAACAGGGTCGCGACATGGGATTTGACGGTAAGACACTGATCCACCCGGCGCAGGTAGAAATTACCAATGCGGCCTACGCGCCTTCAGATGCGGAAATTGATCTGGCGCAACGCCAGATCGCGGCATTTGAGGAGGTCGAAGCGCAGGGGCAAGGCGTTGCCGTTGTCGACGGAAAGATTGTTGAAAACCTGCACGTTGCAACCGCCCGCGAAATTCTGGCAAAAGCAGAGGCAATTACAGCATTGCAAGCGGGGTAAGCCAGCATGGGCTTTGTTCTTCTGATCTTTGGTGTGGCGCTTTGGTGGGCCGCACATCTTTTTAAGCGCGTGCTGCCAGCGCAGCGTGCGGCGCTGGGTAATGGTGGTAAAGGCGCAGTTGCGCTGACGTTGGTGGTGGCGATTGTGCTGATGATTTTCGGCTATCGCATGACCGATTTCATTCACGTGTGGTCGCCGCCCTCGTTCATGATCCACATTAACAATCTGCTGGTGCTGATTGCCATCTTCCTGATGAGCCCGGCAGGCAAGAAGGGCCGCATCCTGAACAAAATGCGTCACCCTATGCTGGCGGGTTTCCGAGCCTGGGCCTTTGCGCACCTGCTGGTGAACGGTGATCTGGCTTCGATCATTCTGTTTGGGGGGCTGTTTCTGTGGGCCATGGCCGAAACGGTGGTCATCAACAAGGCCGAGCCCGATTGGACCCCGGGCGAACCTGGCACCTATGGCAAGGACGCGATCTTTTTTGTCGCCTCGATCGTGCTGATGGGCGTGATCGGCTACATTCACACTCTGCTTGGTTATAACCCGTTCGGCGGATAAGGAACTCAGATCATGGCAAAACTCTACCGTCTGCTGACCGAGGAAGACACTGCCGCCTTCTGCCACAAAGTGTCGGACGCGTTGGCAAAAGGATGGGAGCTGTATGGCGATCCGTCATACGCCTTTGACACTGCAAATAACGTGATGCGATGTGCGCAGGCTGTGACCAAACAGGTCGACGCTGACTATTCCCCCGACATGAAACTGGGACAGCAATAATGGTAAAAACCAATCCGGGCCGTTTCTTCGAAGATTACTCTGTAGGGCAGGTTCTGCACCACGCTGTGCCGCGCACGGTGACCAATGGAGAGCGCGCGCTGTATCATGCGCTGTATCCGGCGCGGCATGCGTTGTATTCTTCGGATGAGTTTGCCCGGAACTGCGGCCTGCCGCAAAGCCCGATCGACGATCTGGCAGCGTTCCACGTTGTTTTCGGCAAGACCGTGCCGGACGTCTCGCTGAATGCTGTGGCCAACCTGGGCTATGCTGAAGGCCGCTGGCTGAAGCCGGTCTATCCCGGCGATACGCTGCGGTCGGAATCCGAAGTGATCGGGGTCAAGCAGAACTCGAACGGCAAGACCGGTGTTGTTTATGTCCGCACCCGCGGTTTGAACCAGCGTGACGAGGTAGTGATCGAATATGTGCGTTGGGTGATGGTGCGAAAGTCGGATCTGGATGCCCCAGCCCCCGAGGCCGTGGTGCCCGACCTGAAAAAGGTGCTGGACCCGCAGGATCTGGTGGTGCCGCAGGGGCTGGGATTCTCGAACTACGATTTCGCCCTGGCGGGCGAGCCGCATCGTTGGGGTGATTACGAAATCGGCGAGACCATTGACCACGTCGATGGCGTGACCGTGGAAGAAGCCGAGCATATGCTGGCGACTCGCCTGTGGCAGAATACGGCCAAGGTGCATTTCGACCTGACTTTCCGCCCCGAAGGCCGATTGATCTATGGCGGTCATGTGATCTCGATGGCGCGGACGCTGTCGTTTAACGGTCTTGCCAATGCACAGATGATCGTGGGCCTGAATGGCGGCGCGCATGCGAACCCTTGTTTCTCGGGTGATACGATCAAGGCATGGTCCGAAGTTCTGGACAAAGCCGAAACCGACGTGCCCGGTGTTGGCGCCATCCGCCTTCGGCTTGTGGCCACCAAAGGCGGCGCGCCGTTTGCTCTGAAGGGGGAAGACGGTCGGTATCTGCCCGAAGTTCTGCTGGATCTGGATTACTGGGCCCTGATGCCGATCTAACGGCCGCGCACATTCATTTGACCGCAGCTTTGCGCATTCATGCTAGGCTGAGTTCATGGCATTGCTTCGTTCATTCGCTGCTAGTCTGTTTCTGGCGTCGCCCGCCCTTGCGTGCGACCTTGCTCTGGCATTGGCGGTGGATGTGTCCGGGTCGGTCGATACCTACGAATACCGGATACAGATGAACGGGCTTGCCGAAGGTTTGCGCGATCCGGTCGTGTCCGAGGCACTGGTGCGCGGGCAGGCGCGGTTGATGCTGGTGCAGTGGACGGGCTCTTCGCGCCAGAAAATCACCATCCCCTGGACGCGGATCGACAGCTTTGAAGCGCTGGACAGATTTGCTGATCAGGTTAATCAGGATCCACGGATCTGGCGCAATTTCTCCACCGCTATCGGAGAAGCGCTGGAGATGACAATGTCCAGCTTTGACGAGGTTGCCGACTGCAAACGCCACCTGATTGATATTTCGGGTGACGGGGTGTCGAACGAAGGTGTCGAACCTGCTGAACTGCACAGGGATTTACGGATGCGAGGAGTGACCGTGAATGCCATTGCAATCGAGGAAAGTGAGCCGGACCTGATGACTTATTTTTTTGAAAACGTCATCGTCGGCGAAGGGGCGTTTGTTGTATCGGCAGCAGGGTTCGAGGATTACCCTGAACGGATCCGAAAGAAGCTGCTGCGCGAGGTGACAAAGCAATCTGCTGCTTTGGACTGACTAGCGCAGATTCGTGATCACAACGCTTTTCCCCTGAAAACGCTAACATTCAAGCAGCTGAAGAGTATTTGTGATCACAGTAACATTTTGCGTGATCACATAAGATTAAAATCAACATAAATGCGGTGATTTTACTCATTTTTGCACCCGCAGCACGTGACAGAGAGGCAAAAAACGGTAAAACCACTGATAGCCAACGTAAGAGGAGCCGACATGGCCGATGTCAATCGGGGCAACCGCCCGCTCTCGCCACACATTATGATTTACCGCCCTCAGATGACATCCGTGTCTTCGATCATGGTTCGCATCTCAGCGTTGGGGGTGTTCGCTGTATCCATTCTGTTTGTTTGGTGGCTTTTGGCCGCTGCAACGTCGGAAACCGCATTTGCCGGTATTGACGCGTTTCTGCGTAGCTGGTTCGGCGATATCATCCTGACCGCTGCGGCCTGGGGCTTGTGGTATCACACGCTGGGCCGTCTGCGGCACGTTCTGTGGGACTTCGGCTATTGCCTTGATGTTGAGGTGTCCGAAAAGCTGGGTCTGGGCATGTTCGTTGGCGCGACCATCCTGACCATCATCACTGTGATTGCGGTTTAAGGAGACAGCACATGCGATATCTGACTGACCGCAAGCGCGCGCAGGGTCTGGGCGCAGGGAAAGCCGGTACACAAACCCATTGGAAAACCATGGTTCGGGCAATGATCCTTACCGTACTGGTTCCGATCTTCATCTTCACATTCGGTGCCGGAATTGGCGGCACCTACGAAGAAGTCCTCGCCTATTTCAGCCGCCCGTTCCCGGCGATTGTCACGGCGCTGGCCCTGATCGTGGGTCTGCAGCAATTGATGTATGAGGCGCAAGAGGCGATCGAAGACTACGTGCATGGTGTGATGGAGAAAATCTCACTCGTTGCGATGTGGGCCCTGGGCTACACGCTGATGGCGGCAGGGCTATTCGCTCTGGTCAAGCTCGCCCTGTGATGATGCGCGGTAAGGAACAAGATAAATGACAGCAGCATACGAATACGAAACCCACGAATACGACGTAGTTGTCGTAGGCGCAGGTGGTGCAGGTCTGCGGGCAACTCTTGGCATGGCCGAGCAGGGCCTGCGTACGGCGTGCGTGACCAAGGTTTTCCCGACCCGATCCCACACCGTTGCAGCGCAGGGTGGCATCGCCGCGTCGCTGTCGAACATGGGCCCCGACCACTGGCAGTGGCACATGTACGATACCGTCAAGGGCTCTGACTGGCTGGGTGACACCGACGCGATGGAGTACCTCGCGCGCGAGGCTCCCAAAGCCGTGTACGAGTTGGAGCACTATGGCGTGCCCTTCAGCCGGACCGAAGAAGGCAAGATCTATCAGCGTCCCTTTGGCGGCCACACCACTGAGTTTGGTGAAGGCCCTGCTGTGCAGCGCACCTGCGCCGCCGCCGACCGGACCGGTCACGCGATCCTGCACACGCTCTATGGTCAGTCGCTGAAGAACAACGCCGAGTTTTACATCGAATATTTTGCCATCGACCTGATAATGTCCGATGACGGGCAGTGTCAGGGCGTCGTCTGCTGGAAGCTGGACGATGGCACGATGCATGTCTTCAACGCCAAGATGGTTGTTCTGGCAACCGGTGGCTACGGCCGGGCATACTTCAGCGCCACCTCGGCCCATACCTGTACGGGCGACGGTGGCGGCATGGTGGCCCGCGCGGGTCTGGCGCTGCAGGATATGGAGTTTGTCCAGTTCCACCCGACCGGCATCTACGGCTCGGGCTGCCTGATCACCGAGGGCGCACGGGGCGAAGGTGGATACCTGACCAACTCGGAAGGTGAGCGTTTCATGGAGCGCTATGCGCCCCAGTACAAAGACCTTGCGCCGCGCGATTATGTCTCGCGTTCGATGACCATGGAGATCCGCGAAGGTCGTGGCCATGGCGACAATGGCGACCACATTCACCTGAACCTCAGCCACCTGCCAGCCGAAGCACTGGCTGAACGTCTGCCGGGTATTTCGGAATCGGCACGCGTTTTTGCTGGTGTTGATGTCACCAAGGAACCAATCCCGGTTCTGCCGACCGTGCACTACAACATGGGCGGTATCCCGACAAACTACTGGGGCGAAGTTCTGAACCCGACCGCCGACAACCCGACCGCTGTTGTGCCGGGTCTGATGGCTGTGGGTGAAGCAGGTTGTGCCTCGGTCCACGGGGCGAACCGTCTGGGCTCGAACTCGCTGATCGACCTGGTGGTATTTGGACGTGCAGCTGCGATCCGTGCTGGTGAAGTGGTTGATGCCAAGGCATCGAACCCGGTTCTGAACCAAGCGTCGGTCGATAAGGCATTTGATCGGTTTGATGCGGCCCGAAACGCAAGCGGCGCGATCCCGACCGCCGATCTGCGGCTTGAGATGCAGCGGACCATGCAGGAAGACGCCGCCGTGTTCCGCACCGCCAAAACCATGGCCGAAGGTGTTGAGAAGATGACGGCGATTGCCGCCAAGATGGACGACCTGAAAGTCACCGACCGCTCGTTGGTCTGGAACAGCGATCTGATGGAAACGCTGGAACTGACCAACCTGATGCCCAGCGCTCTGGCCACCATCGTCGGTGCCGAGGCACGCAAAGAATCCCGCGGCGCCCACGCGCACGAGGATTTCACCGAGCGTGACGACGAAAACTGGCGTGTTCACACTGTTTCCCGGGTCGAGGGTAACAAGGTCGAGCTCAGCTATCGTCCGGTCATCGTTGATCCGCTGACCACGGAGGACGAGGGTGGTATCAGCCTGAACAAGATTGCGCCCAAAGCGCGGACGTTCTGACCGATACTGAATGTCTGGTGGTAATAACCCACGCGACTATGGTTAGTTGCGTGGGTTTTCTGTTTGCAGCCCATCGACTGGTGGAATCTAGAACAGGCCTTTGAAGCGTTCTGGCAGTTGGAATAACTGCTCGGATGAATATGTTCTGTGTTTGGTGAAAGTTGCGCCGTCTTCAGTGATCAGATGGCGGCTTTTTTCAATTGCGGCTACGTAAGATGATCGATCTTCGGGTAGAAGCCCTGCGAGGGGCATGCCGTGAAGCTCGGCCACCATGTCGTCGATTCCCTTATCGGATGCTCTCCACGCGCGGGCAGGTGTACTATTTTTTTTCGGGCGAGGCTTTGACGTATTCCGCCGGCGTACCGCCCGCGACCGAAACAGCTGCATGTCAAAAAACCGCAGATGGAACGCGACGAGATTGGTGTCAAAAAGAATGTCTTCGCAATAGGCAAAATGACCGCCTCTTCGCCAGGCGATAGGTGCCTTGACCATGCTTGGTTTTCCAAAACTTGCATTTACGCGCACCAATCCGCGTTGCTCAAGAACGCTTTCGTCAGGGTCAAATTCAGCGGGTTCCTGATCTTCGCGATGGATAACCTCAAGCCCGTAAGGTGCCGTTACATCCGAGTCGCTGCTGAGGATGTAGTCTCTGACGTCGGTTCCGACATTTGGGTCCAACGTTACAATTTCGTCGACATCTGTATACATGACTGAATCATGCATGACTGTTAGGGCGCTGACAAAGTGCCCCAGCATCTGCCAGCGCTCAACTTCCATATGGCGTTTTGGAGGGGGTCTACGCATCTCAATTACGTTGCATCCGCGGGCCATGCGTCGGAGCCTGCGGTTGGATCCGTTAATGATCACATACATGCATTTGGGTTCTACGTGTTGCGACCAGTATTTTACCCA
This sequence comes from Ruegeria sp. BC1, assembly GCF_056539305.1. Lineage (NCBI taxonomy): Bacteria > Pseudomonadati > Pseudomonadota > Alphaproteobacteria > Rhodobacterales > Roseobacteraceae > Ruegeria > Ruegeria sp. BC1. Next base: position 126,491 of record NZ_JBQFUT010000008.1, on the reverse strand, counting down.
AATCGGCAAAAACTCGTAGTCGTCATAGACCATCGTCACAACTGCAAGTGACATATACGCGCTCCAATTTCAGCTAGTTTCGAGTTGCCGATACGGCCCACCGAAGTAGTATATAGCCTTGAAACCGAAGCTACAATTCAAGGCAAACGGATATGGATGCGGGCAAAATTTACAAAAGTCTACATAAAGGCCACATCCGTCAGGAAAAAGCCCGCATACACTCGGCGAGAAAGATCCATGGATTGTGTGAACGGTTTCTTGAGGTGGAATCTGTCATTGATGTTGGATGCGGCGTTGGGTTTCTGCTGGCTGAATTCGAAAGGGCCGGTTGTGAAATATGTGGGGTAGAAGGCGATTGGCTAGAGGAGACCGCCGTCAAGTTCTCGACCAGTGAATTGCGTCGTGCCGACCTGGAGCAACCCTTCTCATTGGAGCGCAGGTTCGATCTTTGTGTCAGCACCGAAGTCGCCGAACATCTTGAACCCGGCCGCGCCGAAAGCTTTGTCGCAGATTTGACCCGTTTGTCGGATGTCGTTCTGTTTTCAGCCGCTATCGCAGGGCAAGGGGGGACAGGGCATAAGAATGAACAATGGCAGGACTATTGGGTAGATATTTTTGCCGAGCAAAACTATGATTTTTATGATGCGTTCCGACCAAATTTATGGATGGACCCAGCCGTCATGGGATGGTTCAAACAGAATCTGATGCTGTTTGTGAGGCGCGGAACTCAGGTCAAACCTGCTCTGTTCGAGTTTAAAAGTTCGGCTGAAGCGTCCAGAATGATTGTTCCCAAGTATCACGACAAAATTGTACGGCAAATTACACGGAAATCGCGAAAATTTAGGCGAGAAAAACCCTGAATACAGCAGTATACGGGCGTTTGTCGCATTGTGTTTTAGTGGCTTTTAGGGCAGATTGCGCGCGAGTAGCGCAAGGAATTTCAGGTACATGGTTCAGCTGACCCTTCCCAAGAATTCCCGTATCACGACGGGTAAAACCTGGCCCAAGCCCGAAGGCGCCAGCAATGTTCGCAAGTTTCAGATTTACCGCTGGAACCCGGACGATGAAAAAAATCCACAGCTCGACACCTACTTTGTCGATATGGACAGCTGCGGTCCGATGGTTCTGGACGCGCTGATCAAGATCAAGAACGAGATTGACCCGACTCTGACCTTCCGCCGGTCTTGCCGTGAAGGTATTTGCGGGTCCTGTGCGATGAACATCGACGGGATCAACACGCTGGCCTGTATCTACGGCATGGATGAGATCAAGGGCGACGTGAAGATTTACCCGCTGCCGCACATGCCGGTTGTCAAAGATCTGATCCCGGACCTGACCCATTTCTATGCCCAGCACGCAAGTATTATGCCGTGGCTGGAAACCAAGACCAACCGCCCCGCGAAAGAGTGGAAACAGTCCATCGAAGACCGTAAGAAGCTGGATGGTCTTTATGAATGCGTGATGTGCGCCAGCTGTTCGACCTCGTGCCCCAGCTACTGGTGGAACGGTGACCGATACCTTGGCCCCGCCGCGTTGTTGCATGCCTATCGTTGGATCATCGATAGCCGGGATGAGGCCACGGGCGAACGTCTGGATGAGCTGGAAGATCCGTTCAAATTGTATCGCTGCCATACGATTATGAACTGCGCTAAAACCTGCCCCAAGGGTTTGAACCCGGCCAAAGCGATCGCGGAAATCAAGAAGATGATGATCGAGCGCGCGGTTTAAGCGAGCAAAAAAGCTGCGCTTGCCGTTTTGCGGCAGGCGCATGGCAAGATTGCAAAATTATGCAATGCGACCTGAACCGTTTGGTCGTACCCTGCATTCAGGGAGGAGTGATGGAACCGAAAAGGGATCGCTCCGATGCAAGACCAAAATCCAACAAACAAAATTGACGCGGCCGAAGCTCTGGCTTTTCTGGAACTGGCATGGGCCTATTACACGCCCGAGCCTGCGCCGGCGGATGAAAGCTTGCGTGAGCCAGACCTGTTCGAATACGCCAACGCGGCCTGATCATTAAAACCTGCGCTTGAAATGGCCTCCAAGTTGGTCAATGCATAGCCATGCCCATTCTTTTGCTATTGCTGGCCATCGCAGTGTTCGCCTTTCTTTATTGGCGATCCCGCACAACCTCTTTGACGCGCGACTGCCGCTGGAGGCAACACCGCAAAGAGGGAGTGTGGATTTGCACCTATTGTGGTGCGCAACAAGACGGGGCCGACCAGCCGACCAGATGCCTCAAAGACAGTCAATGAATGGAGCGGGGCTTTTAGCGCCCCGCTTGAGGTCATGCGGCGTCTGGGAATGCCGCCTGAAGTGCAATCTCGACCATGTCTCCAAAACTGCTTTCGCGTTCGGATGATGGTAGTGCCTCACCGGTAAGCAGGTGATCGGAAACTGTCAGAACCGCTAGGGCCCGACACTTGTGGCGCGCCGCCAAAATATAAAGCTCCGCGGCTTCCATCTCGACGCCGAGAATGCCGTGCCGCACCATCTGCTCATTCAGATCTGGACGTTCGTCATAGAATACATCCGATGAATAAATACCACCGACATGGGTTGGTGTGCCTTTCGCGGCTGCAGCTTCGGCGGCGGCCTTGAGCAGCCCCCAGTCACCACAAGGTGCAAAATTCATCTCTTTCATGATCCCGCGCGACGGGGTGCTGAGTGTGGTGGACGTCATCGCCAAAATAACATCACGGATATTGACGCTGTCCTGCATCCCTCCGCACGAGCCGATGCGGATCAGAGTCTTGGCGCCGAAATCGCGGATCAATTCATTGACGTAGATCGACAGTGACGGCATGCCCATGCCGCTGCCCTGGATTGTGACCGGGTTGCCTTTCCAAGTTCCGGTAAAACCCAGCATGCCACGCACATTGTTAACCAGTTTCGAGTCCTTCAGAAACGTTTCCGCTGCCCATTTGGCCCGATAAGGGTCACCAGGTAATAGAACGGTTTCAGCGATTTCGCCTTTTTCAGCGCCGATATGAATTGTCATTTTGAAATCAATTCCAATCAGATTTCCAAATCGGAAATATCGGCGCCAGATTTCATGGCGTCATGAATCCATTGCGGTTTGCGCCCGCGACCTGACCAGGTTTGGTCCGGGTTTGCGGGATTCCTGTATTTAGCGCTCGCTTTTGTGCCTTTGCCGTTATTGCCGCCCTCGGTAGACAGTTCAGAAAGGGTAAATCCGAATTCTGCTGCTGCCTTTTCGGCGGCCTTTAACGCTTCTTTGCGCTCGCGTTTTTCGGCGCTTTTCAGGGCTTTTTCTACCTGATCACGTAATTCAAGCAGTTCTTTACGTGACATTTTCTCGAGGCTGATCGCCATTTTAATCTCCATTTTGAAAAGGGCCACAAATGGACATAATAGCTCACCGTAATTCCAAAACCAAAGATTATCTATCCCTTTCCTGTAAAGGGATAGTTTGAAAGATTTAAGATGCGCCGAAGTTTATTCGGCCGCCATATTCTGCGGATCAACCAGCGTAACGATATCGCCCATGATTGAATTCAGCTCGAAATTCTTGGGCGTATAGATTTTGGAAACGCCCATGGCTTTAAGTTTCGCGGCATCGTCATCGGGTATGATGCCGCCAACCACGACCGGGACATTACCTAGACCTGCGTCGCGCAATCGGGTCATGACATCTTGAACCAGAGGGATATGGCTGCCTGACAGGATGGACAGACCGATCACATGGGCCTTGTCTTCCAGCGCAGCTGTCACGATTTCCTCGGGGGTCAGGCGAATACCCTCATAGCTGATGTCCATGCCGCAGTCGCGTGCCCGGAATGCAATTTGCTCAGCGCCGTTTGAATGCCCGTCCAGTCCAGGTTTGCCAACCAGGAATTTCAGGCGACGGCCCAGCTTGTCGCTTACTGCATCTACTGCAGCGCGCAGGTCGTCCAGACCTTCGGTTTTGTTTGACACCGATCCGGATACACCAGTCGGCCCGCGATAGGTGCCAAAGACCTTGCGCATTTCCTCGGCCCATTCGCCGGTGGTCACGCCAGCTTTGGCTGCAGCAATCGAGGGTTCCATGACATTGGCCCCGGATTTCGCCGCCTCACGCAGCGCGGCCAGAGCCTTTGTTACTGCCGCGACGTCGCGCTCAGACCGCCATTCGTTAAGGCGGTCGATCTGTTCCTGCTCTACGGCCGGGTCGACGACCATGATGCCACCGTCTTCGGTTTCCAGCGGCGAAGCTTCGCCCTCGGTCCACTTGTTGACACCGACCACAACGGTTTCGTTGCGTTCAATGCGGTTCAGGCGTTCGGCGTTGGAATCGACCAGGCGGGACTTCATGTATTCGATCGAGGCAACGGCACCGCCCATCGACTCGAGGTTCGCCAGTTCGGCGCGCGCGCCTTCTTTCAGTTCCTCGACCTTGGCGTCCACTGCCGGATTGCCGTCAAAAAGATCGCCGTATTCCAGCAGGTCGGTTTCATAGGCCAGAATCTGCTGCATCCGCATCGACCATTGTTGATCCCACGGACGTGGCAGGCCAAGGGCTTCGTTCCACGCGGGCAGTTGTACAGCACGGGCACGCGCTTTTTTCGAAAGTGTCACAGCCAACATCTCAATCAGGATGCGGTAGACATTGTTTTCAGGCTGCTGCTCGGTCAGGCCCAGCGAGTTCACCTGAACCCCATAGCGGAAGCGGCGGAATTTGGGGTTCTCAACGCCATAGCGGTCCAGAAGAATCTCGTCCCACAGATCGACAAACGCGCGCATTTTGCACATCTCGGTGACAAAGCGGATACCGGCGTTCACAAAGAACGAAATCCGCCCGCAGAGCGCCGGGAAATCTTCGGCCGGGACGCGGGGGCGCAGTTCGTCCAGAACGGCGATCGCGGTGGCCAGCGCGTAAGCCAGTTCCTGCTCGGGCGTCGCGCCAGCCTCTTGCAGGTGATAAGAACACACGTTCATCGGGTTCCATTTCGGCACATTGGTATAACAATACTCGGCCACGTCCGCGATCATCTTCAGCGACGGTTTTGGCGGGCAGACATAGGTGCCACGGCTGAGGTATTCCTTGATCAGATCGTTCTGAACTGTGCCCTGCAGCTTCGATACATCCGCGCCCTGTTCCTCGGCCACAGCGATATAGAGGGCCAGCAGCCACGGTGCCGTCGCATTGATCGTCATCGAGGTGTTCATCTGCTCCAGCGGAATTTGGTCGAACAGAACTCGCATATCGCCCAGATGGCTGATTGGCACACCCACTTTACCGACCTCGCCGCGCGCCAGCGTATGGTCGCTGTCATACCCGGTTTGGGTTGGTAGATCGAAGGCGACCGACAGCCCTGTCTGACCTTTGGCCAGATTCCCGCGATACAGCGTGTTCGAAGCTTTGGCGGTGGAATGACCGGCATAGGTTCGAATGAGCCAGGGGCGGTCTTTCTGCGTCTGCGTCATTGCTGGACCTCGTCTCTTGAGTGGGCAAGAATATTACGTTCAAGGGTTCTAAAGCGCAATTTTCGGGATATGTCAATTCGCTGCGTTGCGGCATGCGGGGTTATTCAGATTGTGGGTGTTGCCAATTGATGGCAGGGTGCTGCTATGACGCAGACCGTGGAACTTCCGCTTTGGCTGTTTTTGCTGATCCTGGTGTTTGCCGCGGTCACACTGGCCTCGCATTTCTTGTTTCCATCGGTGCGGTGGTTCTTTCGACGTCGTCTTGAACGGGCTGTCAAGCGCCTGAATACACGCCTGCAAAGGCCGATCCAGCCATTCAAATTGGCGCGGCGGCATGACATGATCCAACGTCTGATCTATGACCCGCAGGTCGGACAAGCGGTTCAGGCTCATGCGCATGAAGAGGGTATTCCCGAGGCAGTCGCCTTTGAAAAGGCGCGGGGCTATGCACGCGAGATCGTTCCCTCATTTTCAGCTGTGGCCTATTTTAGCATCGCTATCCGCCTGGCCAGAATGCTCAGCAATGCCTTCTATGACGTGCGGCTCAGCTATGCTGACGAAGACGCCCTGAAAAGCATCGATCCGGACGCCACGGTTGTTTTTGTTATGAATCACCGCAGCAACATGGATTATGTGTTGGTCACTTATCTGGCGGCGCAGCAATCCGCTTTGTCCTATGCCGTGGGCGAATGGGCGCGGGTCTGGCCGCTAAGCCGCCTTATCCGGGCGATGGGCGCATATTTTATCCGCCGCAAGTCAGGCAGTGAGCTGTATCGTCAGGTTCTGGCCAGTTATGTTCGGCACGCGACCGAAGCGGGTGTCACACAGGCGATGTTTCCCGAAGGTGGCCTGAGCCTGACAGGTGCGCTTGGACGTCCAAAACTGGGCCTGCTGAAATACATTATCGACGGTACTACCCCCGAGGGGCGGGACGTCGTTTTTGTACCCGTGGCCTTAAACTACGATCGCGTATTGGAGGACACGATCCTGACTAAGGCCGCCCTTGGCAATCAAAGACGGTTCCGCGCCAGAATCGGAGTGATCGCCAGATGGATACTCAAACAGATCGGGCGGCGTCTGATCGGACGATACAAGCGGTTTGGTCTGGCGTCGGTGCGATATGGGCAGCCGATATCACTGCGTGCTTTTCGGGCCGTGCGAGGCACGGAAATAATGACCGATCTGGCAAGGGATCTGATGGCAGGTATAGCCGCCGAGATTCCAATGGTTCCGGGACCGGCTGTTTGCCGATTGGTGCGGGACGGGGGGGCGGTGTTGGAAAAGGACGCCTTGGACCTGGTGGCAAAAAGTTTGCGCTGTGACGGAATTTCCGATCACTCTGACAGGGAAGCAACCGAGGCGGCCATTGATCAACTGGTCGACCGGCACATACTGAGACGCGAGGACGGGAAATTATGTCCATCAGGTCAACGGGTTGACCTTCTTGATTATTACGCAGCTTCGGTGCCGCCGGACGCTGAATGGCGCATTGCTGCATCTGCAAAAGAGATTTCTGCACCCGCTGGGTCATAAAATTACAAAATTCAAGCAAAATCTATTGCAATATTTCTCTCAGGCCAATATCTCATCGGTTAATGCGGGCGATTCTGCATCGCGGCAAACGTTTAGAACAAAGGAGGCCAACATGGCTCTGGACACCGATAGCGGCATCGCGTCGTACGAGGCACCGGAAAAAGACCTCTATGAGATGGGCGAAATCCCCCCGATGGGATTCGTGCCAAAGAAAATGTATGCATGGGCGATCCGCAAGGAACGTCACGGCGAGCCTGACACTGCAATGGTACAGGAAGTTGTCGATGTCCCAGAACTGGACAGCCACGAGGTGCTGGTTCTGGTGATGGCAGCAGGCGTGAATTACAACGGTGTCTGGGCGTCTTTGGGTAAGCCGATTTCGCCTTTCGACGGCCACAAAGCCCCATATCACATCGCCGGTTCCGATGCCTCTGGCATCGTTTGGGCAGTTGGCGCGAAAGTAACTCGGTGGAAGGTTGGTGACGAGGTTGTCATCCACTGCAACCAGGACGATGGCGACGACGAAGAATGCAACGGTGGCGATCCGATGTATTCACCCAGCCAGCGTATCTGGGGTTATGAGACCCCGGACGGTTCGTTCGCGCAGTTCACCAACGTGCAGTCGCAGCAGCTGATGCCGCGTCCCAAGCACCTGACCTGGGAAGAAAGTGCCTGCTACACGCTGACGCTGGCCACTGCCTATCGGATGCTGTTCGGCCACGAGCCGCACGACCTGAAACCCGGCCAAAACGTTCTGGTCTGGGGCGCCTCGGGTGGCCTGGGCTCTTACGCGATCCAGCTGATCAACACCGCAGGTGCTAACGCGATCGGCGTGATCTCGGACGAAAGCAAGCGTGACTTTGTCATGGGTCTGGGTGCGAAGGGCGTTCTGAACCGCAAAGACTTCAACTGCTGGGGCCAGCTCCCCACGGTCAACACGCCGGAATATGCCGAGTGGTTCAAAGAGGCCCGCAAGTTCGGCAAGGCGATCTGGGACATCACCGGTAAAGGCAACAACGTCGACATGGTGTTCGAACACCCCGGCGAAAGCACCTTCCCGGTTTCGACCTTCGTTGTGAAAAAAGGCGGCATGGTTGTGATCTGCGCCGGTACCACCGGTTACAACCTGACCTTCGACGTGCGTTATATGTGGATGCACCAGAAGCGCCTGCAGGGATCGCACTTTGCCCACCTCAAGCAAGCGGCCGCGGCAAACCAGCTGATGGTTGAGCGTCGTCTTGACCCATGCATGTCCGAAGTGTTCGCTTGGAACGATTTGCCCGAGGCGCACATGAAGATGATGCGGAACGAGCACAAGCCGGGCAATATGTCGGTCTTGGTTCAGGCACCTCAGACCGGAATGCGCACTCTGGGAGAGGTTTTGGACGCTCGCGGTTGAGCCGCACACTAAAATACATGCTTATGCCCGCGAATCGTCCTGACGGTTCGCGGGCATAGTCTTTCTGGCCATAACCTTTTTCTTTTCAGATGGTTGCGCGTTTCACCCCCGCTGTTTTTGGGGAGTAGAAATCAGTGAATAGGCTAAAAAATACTGCACATGCTATGGTTGAGTTAACCCTTCGTTAACCTTTTCGGAGCGAACCTGATGGCGCAAAATGAGTGGATACTGGACGTATTGTCGGATCTCAACGCCTTCGCTGTTGAGAACGGTTTGATCGCGCTGGCCGAACAGTTGGATGACACCAAGCTGATCGCCGCCGCCGAGATCGCGTCCAAGAAGACTGAGGTACGGGCGCCCGGGGATGGGAACAAAACTCGATATGAGCCAGGTCCTGGAGGCCTTGGAAAACACCAGCACGCTTGATGAGCTTAGCAATGTCGCCGTCCAATTGCGCGACAGGTTGCGTGTCAATCATCTCATTTACCATTGGGTCGACAGCGCCGGTGACCAATACGGTTATACGACTTATCCCGACGCTTGGGCGGAACGGTATCAGGAAAAGAACTACCATCGCATAGATCCGGTCATTCTGGGCTGTTTTCAGCGGTTTCATCCGGTCGATTGGAAAACGCTGGACTGGTCGGGCAAGGTATCCAAGGCATTTTTGCAGGACGCGCAGAGTCATGGGGTTGGAAATCAGGGATACTCGATTCCGATCCGTGGGCCGAATGGTCAGTTCGCTTTGTTCACGGTTAACCATTCTTGTGACGATGAGACCTGGCAAAAATTCATCGCCACACATGGCCGCGAATTGATCCTGATTGCGCATTACTTCAATCGCAAAGCCCTGGAGTTCGAAAAAGACCGTCAACCGGAAGCACCCCGTGGACTTTCGCCTCGTGAGGTAGACGCAATGACCCTGTTGGCACTGGGTCAGAGCCGCGCACAGGTGGCACATTCGCTGTCGATTTCCGAGCACACGCTGCGGGTCTATATCGAAAGCGCTCGGGCCAAGCTTGGGGCGCAGAACACGACCCATGCGATCGCCACTGCACTTAGCCGAGGATTAATAGTGGTTTAAGAGGCGAGCGCCCCTAGAACGGGAAATTAACTATGACTTTGTACCCCCTTCGTTCCTGCACAGGACGACAAGGGGAAAAAAGTCATGTTGCGCTATCTGTTTGCCGACGAGCTTTACAAGTTTCCGGAGCTTGCCAAAGGAATGTTCCGGGACCGCGCGGATCAGTTCAAAACCCGACTAGGCTGGGACGTTCACGTCAACGAAAAAGGAGAGGAACGGGATCAGTATGATGACCTGAACCCGCTCTATGTCATCTGGGAAGAAGAGGATGGCAGTCACGGCGGGTCCATGCGCATCCTGCCCACCACCGGACCAGTTATGGTGAATGAGGTCTTTGGTCATCTGACGGGGGGTAGCCCGATCAAAAGCCCGTTGATCTGGGAAGTGACCCGGTTTTGCCTGTCCCGTACAGCCAGCCCCCATACCGCCGGGGCCATCATGTTAAGCGGTGGAGAAGTGATGGAAGGGTTCGGCCTGACCCATATCGCGGGTGTTTTCGATGCACGTATGATTCGGATCTATCGCCTGATTGGATCGTCACCCATCGTATTGGGTTCCGAAGGGAAGGGGCGCGACCAGATATCGGTCGGGCTGTGGCCCTATTCCGCCGAGGATTGCACCCGTGTCGCTGAACGCGCGGGTATCCCGCGCGAGCTGTCCCGGCTTTGGTTCAAGACCGCGTTTGGCAATGACCGGCAGCACAGGTTTGCCCTTTCGGCCTGATGTACGGAAATCCCAAATCCCTGTCTGGTGATAGCTGGCGCGGCCCTGTAGGGTCGCGCCATGTCTATGCCCCCCGTGACCTTCTCTGATGATCAGGCCGCCGCTTATGACAGCATCTCAGAGATGCTGAAAACTGCAGGTGTTGACCTAGATGACGATGCACTGCTGAAATTGCCGGGCGCCGGAAAATCCGGTGTGATGGCGGTGATCGGCAAGGCGGGGTCGGGTAAAACCCTGCTTTTGGCCGAGCTTTACAAGGCTCTGGCTGAGACCGGTGTGCAAATCGTGTCCGGTGATTTCGAAAGCCGCAAGGCAAAGGAGAAACGCAGCCTCGCTATCCTTGCACCGACGAACAAAGCCGCCAGCGTTCTGCGCCTACGTGGCGTGCCTGCGACCACGATCCACCGCATTCTCTATACACCGGTCTATGACCCCGAATACGAGCGGATCGCCGAATGGCTGGCGGGCAATGACGAACGCCCCGAGATCGAAGGTCTGACGGACGATGCGCTGGACCGCGCAGCGGCATTTTATGAGAACAATAAATCTATCCCCGGCGCGCTGGCGGCGGCTGGACTGCGCGGATCGGATTTCATCACAGGCTGGAAACGCCGGGATGAGCCGCTGGATATCGGGTTTGTGGACGAAGCCTCGATGCTGGACGACCGGCAATTCGAAGACCTGCAAGAGATATTTCCAACACTGCTGCTGTTTGGTGACCCGGCGCAGCTGGCCCCGGTCAACCAATCAGGCAGCATGGTGTTTGAGGCTTTGCCGGAACCGCGCAAGCAGATTCTGCACCGGGTCCACCGGCAGGACGCGGACAACCCCATTCTGGATCTGGCCCACGCGCTGGCGGACCCACAGATGGGCTTTGAGGATTTCGAACGCCTGATCGAACAGACCGCGCGAAAGGATGATCGTGTGGTCTGGGGCCAACGGGTCGAGGTTGATCTGATGGCTCGCAGTCCGGTTCTGGTCTGGCGCAACGCCACGCGTATCCGGCTGATACAAGCATTTCGGCACGTCCATGACGCACCGGATACCGAGCTGCTGGAAGGCGAGCCTCTGATCTGTGATGGCATCGAGCTGCCGTTAAAACACCGCAAGAAACGGCTGGATCTTGAGGCACGGGGGCTGATCAAGGGGGCTCAGGTTATCTATCTGGGGCCGGGGCGTAAACCGGGATTTTCACGCCTGCATGTCATGGGCGCAGAAGACCCGCAAGTTAGTGCCGCGTCTATCGTCAAGATCGAAAAACCGGACGAGGAAGAGCCGTTCATTCCCTTTGCTGCGCGGATGGGGGCAACCTTTTTGCATGGCGCTGCGGTGACCATTCATAAGGCTCAGGGGTCGCAATGGGACACGGTGCAGGTCTTTGCCCCCGACATTTACGCTGCCGCGCGCATGGGCCGGACCGAGGCCGGACAACCGTTGTGGAAGCGGCTGGCTTACGTTGCCATTACCCGGGCTCAGGAACGCTTGATCTGGGTGGTGCGCAATCGGTTGGCCAAGCCCACCCACCCCCTACGAGTGGACGATCTAAGGGCTGTACCTGCGGCGTCGCTGACATTGGAGGCGGAAGAGTTATGACATCTATCATCGTCACCGGCGCAAGCTCGGGCATCGGACGCGCCACCGCTGAACTGTTCTTGTCTGAAGGCTGGAAGGTTGGCCTGCTTGCACGCAGCGCGGACATCTTGCACGAAATGGCGTCGCACAACGAAAACGCGGTTCCATTGATCGCCAATGTCACCGATCCAGAGGCGGTGCAATCCGCTTTCAACACGTTTCTGGAAAAGGTTGGTCGTCTGGATGTTCTGTTCAACAACGCTGGAATATTCGCAACCGGGGGCACCATCGACGAAATCGCCCTGGAAGACTGGTATCAGAGCGTCAACGTCAATCTGAACGGCATGTTCCTGTGCGCACGTGAGGCGTTTCGGGCCATGCGCCATCAGTCTCCGCAGGGTGGGCGCATCATCAATAATGGATCAATTGCCGCGCATGTTCCGCGTCCGAACTCGGTGCATTATTCGGCGACGAAGCACGCCATCACCGGCCTGACCCGTAGCTTGTCGCTGGACGGTCGTGATCTGGGTATCGCCTGCGGTCAGATTGATATCGGCAATGCACGAACGCAGATGGTGCAGGGGCTGGTGGATGCCGCCGTTGAGGCTGGACAACAGCCCGACCCGACCATGGCGGTTGAAGATGCCGCCCGATCGGTTCTGCATATGGCGACGCTGCCGCCTGAGGCAAATGTCCAGTTCATGACCGTGATGGCGACAACGATGCCGTATATCGGGCGCGGATAAACGTCAGTTTTCGCGTAGCAACCGGAAGGCCGTCGACGCGCCCCAGCCCGCCGCAATCGCAATAACCAGGGACATCAGCCCGTACCAGACAGGCTGTTGCCGGGATAGATTATATAGAAACCGCTCTAGCCCGACCTTGCGCACGTCGATGATGGTCTCGAACTCAGACACAATCTCGCCGCTCCGTGTCAGGAATATCCGCGCTGCATAATCCCCTTCGGTCAGGTCAGCAGGCATCGCGATCGATGTGCGAAACAGGGTTTGCTCGTCCACGGCGACGGTGTTTTCACGAATAGAGTACAGCCCCTCGTCCTCGCGAATGCGAACAACAGCATCCGCAAAAGCCTGTGCGCCGCGGATGTGCATGGCCGCCCCGACCGAGCGGATAGCCCGCTCGATGGAGATGCGGTGCCGCAGATCCTCGGTGTCTGTCAGAATAGCGTCCAGCGGCCCGCTGGTGGCCACGGCGTAAAAGCTGGGCGCGAGATCGACAAGAACACTATCGGTGTTGACCCATATCCCCAACTTCCGTTCTTTGCGCCGCACCATCACCGGACTGGACGGCCCTGCCACGGCCACAATGACTTCGAGCGGCGGGCCGTCCGGGATCGGCGTCTCTCGCTTGACGGCGCCGAAGATCAGAATCTCCGAACCATCGAACGTCGCAGTGATGGCGACGCGGTCCTGGCTGAGACCCAGGACAACCTGTTCGTCCTCTGCCAGTGCTGCTGAGCAGCAAAGGACCAATACTGCAATCAGGCGTTTCAGCATGATCAGTGTCCCCCTTCAGTGCCAAGGGAGTAGAGTTCGGACGGTTCGATTAATAGGTCCAAGGCCAGCTTGCCGCAGACCACGAGAACAAGCGCGGCCAGCAGAACCCGCAATTGCTCGGCAGGCATCCGTGCCCCTATTACCGTTCCGATCTGCGCACCAATCACGCCGCCGATCAGCAGTAAAACGGCCAGAACGATGTCGACCGTATAGTTGGTGGTCGCGTGCAGCATGGTGGTGAACGCGGTCACGAAAATAATCTGAAACAGAGAGGTCCCGACCACAACCTTTGTGGGCATGCCCAACAGGTAGATCATCGCAGGTACCATGATGAACCCGCCGCCGACGCCCATGATGGCAGACAGAACACCAACGCAAAGCCCTACCAGAACGGGCGGAATGACCGAGATATACAGGCCCGAAGTGCGAAAGCGCATCTTGAACGGCATCGAGTGGACCCAGCCGCGCTGCCGACGTTTCGCGGGGGCGGCAGTGCCCTTTTTGGCTTTGCGCAGGGCGCGCAGGCTTTCAATGAACATAAGCCCGCCGACGACGCCAAGGAACACTACATAGCACAGCGTTACCAGCAGATCGACCTGGCCCAGGCTTTTGAGATAGTTGAAGACCACCACCCCGAGGGCGGCCCCCATTAACCCGCCGGTTAATAAGACCGTGCCCATCCTGAAATCGACGGTCTTTCGTCGGAAATGTGCCAGCACGCCCGAAAAAGATGATGCGACGATCTGGTTGGCTTCTGTCGCAACAGCGACGGCGGGGGGGATGCCGATGAAGAACAACAGTGGTGTCATCAGGAACCCGCCGCCCACGCCGAACATGCCTGATAAGATGCCGACCATCCCGCCCAAACCCAGCAGCAGGAACGCGTTGACAGAGACTTCAGCGATAGGAAGGTAAATTTGCATGTGAAATTACCGGATGAGCGTTGGTGCACCACGCAAGGTGATGCGGTTCGGCTCATACCATTGGGGTGAGGCGTTAATGTGACGTTCAGGGAATAACCCTTTCTGCCACATGGCGAATATCGTCCTGCCGGGTAGTGAGCCCGCCTTTTGCCCGGCAGTCTGATCTGGCTGATTGTAACGCGCCTCGGTCCGGAGGCGGTCGTGTGTGTCTATCACCCTGACTCGGGCAGGTCCGATTTCGACTATCACAGGAAACACACGCATACCCCTTTAGAGCGGTTGCGGCGTGCAAAATCAACTCTGCATGCCGCCCTGCAGCGAACAGGACTGAACTGTGTCCGAATCTGGACTTATCAGCGTTCCTTCACATAAGGTTCTCCACCCGCGCGCGGTGGGATGGCCTTGCCCACGAACCCGGCCAGAATGACGACGGTCAGGATATAGGGCAAGGCGTCCATGACCTGCACCGGAATGACCACGCCACCCAGATCAATGTTCTGGAAACGCAGCGCGATGGCCTGCAACAACCCAAACAGCAGACAGGCCCACATGGCATGCCAGGGCCGCCATTTGGCAAAGATCAGCGCGGCCAGCGCGATGAACCCGCGCCCGGCTGTCATCTCTTTGACGAACCCAGCCTGCAAGGCAGTGGCCAGATACGCCCCTGCAATCCCGCACAGCACGCCGCAAATGGCGACAGCTGCGAACCGCAGGCCGACAACCGACACCCCGGCGGTGTCCACCGCCGCAGGGTTTTCCCCAACAGCGCGCAGGCGCAGGCCGAACCGGGTGCGATACAAAACCCACCATGTCAGCGGGACCATCAGGAACGCCACATAAACCAGTATCGAATGACCCGAGAGCAACTCAGAATAGATTGGCCCGATGATTGGAACCCCGCTGATTCCATCGGCAAAGGGGAAATTGATCGGCTCAAAACGACCTCCACCAAACAGAGAGGGCGTGCGGCCACCTTGCTGGAACCAGCTTTGCGCGATCAGAACCGTCAGACCCGACGCCAGAAAGTTGATAGCAACGCCCGAGATCAGCTGGTTTCCCCGGAAGGTGATCGAGGCCACCCCGTGCAGGGCCGACAAGACCAGTGAGGACGCGATGCCCGCCAATAGACCCAGCCAGACCGATCCGGTGACAGCAGCAACCGCCGCTGAGAAAAATGCCGACATCAACATCTTGCCCTCCAGCCCGATGTCGAAAATGCCCGCGCGCTCGGAATAGAGTCCCGCCAGACAGGCCAGTAGCAGTGGCGTAGCCAGACGGATGGTTGAATCCAGAACTTGAATGAGTGTTACGAAGAACTCCATCACCGCATACCCCGCAAGCTGAGGAACAGCTTTTCAAGCGGCATCCGGACCATATTGTCCAGCGCCCCCGTAAACAGGATCACGAGGGCCTGAATAACCACGATCAACTCGCGTGGAATCGAGGTCCACAGCGCCAGCTCAGCGCCGCCCTGATACAGAAATCCGAATAAAATCGCCGCCAGAAAAACGCCGAACGGGTGCGAGCGGCCCATCAGCGCCACGGCGATCCCGATGAAACCGGCACCTTCGGTCGAGTTGAGAACCAACCGCTCAGCCTCGCCCATCACGTTGTTGATAGCCATGAGCCCGGCAAGCGCGCCCGAGATCAGCATGGCGATGATGGTGATCCGCACGGGGGAAATCCCGGCATAGACCGCGCCGGTTTCCGAATGGCCATAGGCCCGGATTTCATAGCCCAGCCTTGTACGCCAGATCAGGGCCCAAACAACCATACAGGCAAGCAGCGCCACAAAGAACGAAATATTCGCGGGCGCACCCCGGAAAACGACATTTTCGGCGGTTGAGAACATGGACTGGAATGTCGGCAGATGCACCGCCTCGGGGAAACGGGCCGTGGCCGGATCTTGCGAGCCCTGCGGGCGCATCACGTTCACCAGCATATAGTTCAGCACTGCAGCCGCGATAAAGTTGAACATGATCGTGGTGATAACGATATGGCTGCCGCGCTTGGCCTGTAGATAGGCCGGGATCGCAGCCCATGCTGCACCAAACAGCATCGACGCTGCACAGGCGGCCAACAGGGCAATGCTCCAATGTGGCCAGGGCACATACAGGCAGACGATGGCAACACCAAGCCCGCCCAACATAGCTTGTCCTTCCCCCCCGATGTTGAACAGACGAGCGTGAAAGGCCACGGCTACCGCAAGACCGGTGAACATGAAGTTGGTTGCGTAATAAAGCGTATAGCCCCAGCCATACGTCGACCCCAGCGCGCCGGTGACCATCAGATTCACCGCTTCGACAGGGTTTTCACCAATGGCGAGGATGACCAGCGCCGAAAGAATTGCGGCCAGTATCAGACTGATCAACGGGATCAGAACGACGTCGGCCCATTTGGGCATCTTTTCCATCTTACGCGGCCTCTCCCGCAACACCGGCCATCAACAGGCCCAATTCTTTTTCATCAGTTTCATGGGGCAGACGCTCGCCCATGATATGTCCGTCAAACATCACTGCGATCCGGTCGGACAGCGAGAAGATTTCTTCCAGCTCGACCGAGACAAGCAGGATCGCCTTACCCTGATCGCGCAGGGCAACGATCTGTTTGTGAATGAATTCAATCGCGCCGATGTCCACTCCGCGTGTGGGCTGACCGACCAGCAACAAGTCGGGGTTACGCTCGATTTCGCGCGCGACAACGATTTTCTGCTGGTTGCCACCCGAAAAACTCTTGGCGGCAAGCCACGCGTCGGGCGGGCGCACGTCGAACTTTTCGATCTTGGCTTCGGTGTCGGCGCGCAGGGCGGCGTTATCCATGAAGATGCCGCGTTTATAGGCCGGGTCACGGTGATAGCCGAAAGCCACGTTTTCCCAGGCATGGAAGTCCATAATCAGACCTTCACGCTGCCGGTCCTCTGGCACGTGGGCAATGTGTTGCGCCCGTCGGGCCTGCCCGTCCGAACCATGACCGCTCAGCGCCAAAGGCGTTCCGTTCAACTTGATCTGTCCCTGACCGGGTCTCATGCCGCCCAACACTTCCAGCAATTCAGATTGCCCATTACCCGCAACACCGGCAATGCCGACGATTTCTCCGGCGCGGACGGTCAGGTCGATGCCTTTGACACGTTCGACACCGGCCGAGTCAAATACGCGCAGGTTTTCAATTTCCAAAATGGGTTTGCCGGGCTGGGCAGGCACCTTGTCGACCTGTAACAGCACCTTGCGACCCACCATCAGCTCGGCCAATTCCTGCGGGTTGGTCTCGGCGGTTTTCACGGTTGCCGTCATCTGACCACGGCGCATCACCGAGACGGTATCGGTGTTCTCCATGATCTCGCGCAGCTTGTGAGTGATAACGATGATCGTCTTGCCCTCGGCCCGCAGGCGGTCGAGGATGCGGAACAGCTGGTCGGCCTCGGCCGGGGTCAGAACGCCGGTCGGTTCGTCCAGAATCAATATTTCGGCCTTGCGGTACAGCGCCTTGAGGATTTCGACCCGCTGCTGCATGCCAACACCGATCTCGTCGATGCGTTTGTCGGGGTCGACGAACAGCTCGTACTCTTCCTCCAGCTCTTTCAGTTCCTTGCGCGCCTTGGCCAGAGACGGGGCCAGCAGCCCGCCATCTTCGGCACCCAGAACGATATTTTCCAGAACGGTGAAGTTCTCGACCAGTTTGAAATGTTGAAAGACCATGCCAATGCCCGCGGCAATCGCCGCCTGACTGTCTGGGATGTCGGTTTTGGACCCGTTGATCCAGATCTCACCTTTGTCGGCCTTGTAGAAGCCGTAGAGAATGCTCATCAGCGTGGATTTGCCCGCACCGTTTTCACCGATGATCCCGTGGATCGTGCCGGGGGCAACGCTGATGGAAATGTCTTTGTTGGCCTGAACCGGCCCAAAGGCTTTGGAAATCCCTTTGAGCTCAATGGCGGGGACGGTCATGTCTTGTCCTCAATTGCCGAAAGGCCGCAATCGCATGTTGCGGCAAAATGGATGCGGGACGGAAGGTACATCTCCCGTCCCGCGCGATATTAGAACTGCAGTGCCGGGCAGCTGTCGTTCTCGTAATAGCTGACAACGGCCACGTTGCCGTCAATGATGTCCTGGCGCGCTTTGTCGACAGCGCCTTTCATCTCATCCGACACCAGTGGTGCGTTGTTTTCATCCAAAGCATAGCCCACGCCATCTTCGGCCAGGCCCATTGCAAAAACGCCGGTTTCCAGGTTGTCACCTGCGCTCATCGCTTCGTAGACAGCGACATCCACGCGTTTCAGCATCGAGGTCAAAACCTTACCCGGATGCAGGTGGTTCTGGTTGCTGTCAACGCCGATGGACAGGATGCCTTCATCGGCTGCAGTTTGCAAAACACCCACACCGGTGCCGCCAGCGGCAGCATAGATCACGTCAGCACCCTGGCTGATCTGCGCCTTGGTCAATTCCGAACCTTTAACCGGATCGTTCCATGCCGCAGGGGTAGTGCCGGTCATGTTGGCGACAATATTGATGTCGGGGTTTACGGCCTTCGCACCCTGAGCGTAGCCACAGCCGAAGTGGCGAATCAATGGGATATCCATGCCGCCGATAAATCCAACGGTGCCCGATTCAGACGCCATCGCGGCCATCATGCCGACCAGGTAGGAGCCCTCATGCTCTGCAAAGCTGACCTGACGGATGTTCGGAGCGTCCAGCCAGTTCACGTCAATCGCGACGAAATTGGTGTCCGGATAGTCACCTGCAACGGCGGACAGCGGGTCAGCCATTGCGAAACCAACGGTAACGATTGGGTTAGCGCCGGCCTCGGCAAAGCGGCGCAGGGCTTGCTCGCGCTGTGCTTCGGACTGCAGCTCGATTTCACGGTAAGTTCCACCGGTTTCTTCGGCCCAACGCGCGGCGCCGTTATGTGCGGCTTCGTTGAACGACTTGTCGAACTTACCGCCCAGATCGAAGATCAGGGCCGGTTCTGCCAGAGCCGCGCCCGCGGACAGCGCGACGGCGGCGGCAGCACCCATCAAAGATTTCATCAGGGTCATTTGATACTCCCGTTTGTTATTATCGGTCGGGGCCAAGATAGCCCCGTTTACCCACTGTGAGCGAGCATAACTGTTGTGATGGCGGGAATTAAGGCTGTTTGCAACAGGTGTGGTCAACAGAAATTTGACCAACTGGTAGAAAAAAATTGAGACAGAGTCTCAATTCAGGCTGCATTCCATGACAATCGCGTCAATTTTCTCAGCACTTTCGCGTGGATAGTAGCCTTTGCGTCGGCCGCAGGCCACGTAACCGCACCGCTTATACAAAGCAATGGCGGGGTGGTTGTCTGCGGCAACGTCCAGAAAGGCACGGATTGCGCCCAATCGCCGGGCCTGTTCGTGCCAATCCTGCATGCAGCGCCAGGCCAGTCCCTGCTGTTGGACGTCGGGATGGGTTGCGATTGTTAGCAGCTCGGCTTCGTCCGCGACGGCGCGAAAAAGTGCAAAAGACTCTGCCTTTCCAACAAGATGCGTAAAAGGATTGGCCAGCAGATCAGCGAATTCCTCGGCGGTCCAAGGGCGCGCTTGCGTGAAGGCTGCCGCGTGGGTGTGCGCAAGGTCCTGCGGTGTCATCCGTCCAACAATACCGGCGGGGTATCCTTTGACGGGGCTGCGTCTGCGGGCCGGATATACAGAGGGGCCGGAGGGGTGGTAACGGTCTGCCATCGCCGTCGTGCCAATCGGGCAATGGCCTGAACCTGCAAGTCAGGGTCGTCATTGAGGGCCAGAGGCCCAAGTGATTCTGCCTTTTCAAGGGACATCAACTCTGGGTCGTGATCCGGAAAGGCAACATAGACCTGATCGCGTGGGGCGCGAATGGCGGGCACTCCTTCTCCGGTTTCTGCCAAAGCATCAAAGCCGGAGACCCCGACGGCGGGTATACCCAGCCCCAGCGCCAGGCCACGCGCGGCCGAGACCGAAATGCGGATGCCGGTGAAATTTCCTGGCCCTATGCCCACGCCAATCGCTGAGAGATCGCGCCAAGTGAATCCGGCTTCGGCCAAAACCTCCTCCAGCAGGGGCATCAACCGTTCGGCCTGACCCCGCGACATGGGTTCGATGCGGGACATGATAATGGCGTCACCGCGTAACAAAGCGGCCGCGCAATGCGCGGCCGATGTGTCAAATGCCAGAATGATCGGGTCAGACGGCAACGGGTCGAACCTCGGTCACTTCGGGGATGTAGTGGCGCAGCAGGTTCTCAATTCCCATTTTCAGGGTCAGGGTTGAAGATGGGCAGCCCGCGCAGGCCCCTTGCATGTGCAGATATACGATGCCGCGGTCGAAGCCGTGAAACGTGATGTCGCCGCCGTCCTGAGCCACTGCCGGGCGCACGCGGCTGTCCAGCAGGTCCTTGATTTGGTTGACGATATCCGCATCTTCACCGGTATGCTCTGCATGGCCCGAAGCGGTTGAGGCATCTGCGCCCATGACCGGCTGGCCGGACTGATAATGCTCCATCACCGCACCCAGAATCGCGGGTTTGATGTGATCCCACTGAACGTCGTCCGATTTGGTTACGGTGACAAAGTCGTTGCCAAAGAACACACCGGTCACACCGCTGACCGAGAAAATCCGTTTCGCCAAGGGCGATTTCTCGCCAGCTTCTGCCGATGGAAAGTCCGCCGTGCCGGCCTCCAGCACAGTTTGACCGGGCAGGAATTTCAGCGTTGCAGGGTTCGGCGTGGATTCGGTCTGGATGAACATGTCACGGCTCCGTTTCAGTTGTCTCTGATATGCGGGTACGTGCCGGGGAAGTCAAGATTTGGAACCATTCTAAATTTCAGCCGCTAGTTGCACTGCCTCATCCAGCCGATCATCCCCCCAAAACAGTTCGTTTCCCACCAGAAAGCTGGGGGCACCGAAAATCCCCATGGACTCAGCGGTTTTCGTCTGATTCATCAGCGCCGACTTGATCTCAGGGTCCTGAATTCGACCGAGGGTCTCTGCGGGCAGGCTGGCCTGATCCAAACAATCGGTCAGAACCTTTTCATCCGAAATGTTCAAGCCATCGACAAACTGGGCCGCATAGACCGCGCGAACAAAAACGGCTCTTTGCGGGTGGGAATCAATCGCCAGCACAAGCCGTGCGGCTTTTAGGCCATTCTGCGGAAAGGGATCGGGCCGCTTGAACCGCAGGCCCCTTCGTTCGGACAACCGTTCCATATCGCGCCACATATAACGCCCTTTGGCGGGGTAGATATTGAACGGAGAATTGTCCCAGCCCTGCGCTGCAAAAATTGGACCGAGCAAAAAGGGATGCCACTCAACTGCGACACCGTTCTGGGCAGCCAGATCCTCGATTCGCATCGCGCTCAGATAGGAATACGTTGAAGCAAATTCGAACCAGAACTGGATGCTGCGGAGCATGGCCGGGTCTCAGGTTATTTCTTCTAGTTTTTCCTTGCTCAGATCGCCGGGAACGATGGTGATCGGGATCGGCAGGCTGCCCGAGTTCTTGGTCAGCTGCGTCACTAGCGGCCCGGGGCCTTTCTTTTCAACGCCCGCGCCCAACACAAGAACACCGATCTCGGGGTCGGACTGAACATGTTCGATGATCTGCGGAACCGGGTCGCCTTCGCGGATCGCCAGTTCCGGATCGACGCCTTGCTTGTCGCGCATCCACTTGGCGAAAACCTCGTAATGGGCATGGATACGTTCGCGCGCTTCTTCACGCATCACTTCGGCCACGCCGATCCAGTGGTTGAACTCATCTGGCGGAATGACCGACAGGATTGTGACGCCACCCCCGGTATGGGCCGCGCGCATCGCCGCAAAGCGCATAGCGTTCAGGCATTCGCGACTGTCATCCAGAACGACAAGAAATTTGCGCATGGAGGATCCTCATTCATTTCCGGCGATCATGCCCGACCAATTGCGCGCTGGCAACACGAGTAGTGATCAGCCGGTGCTGGCGGCCCAGTCCCAATACAGCTCGCGCGCACGACGGGCGATTGGACCGACCTGAAATTGTGTGTCTTCCAGCGCGGTGACCGGCGTGATCTTGTTCATGTTGCCGGTCATGAAAACCTCATCCGCCTTGTGGAAATCCTCGAAACTCAGGATGGATTCGTGCACAGTCACGCCATCGGCGCGCAGGTTTTCGATGTGACGCGCGCGGGTGATGCCAGCTAGAAAGGTGCCATTGGGGGTCGGAGTGAAGACCTCTCCGTCGCGAACCATGAAGATATTGGCGGTCGCGGTTTCCGCCACATGACCCAGAGCATCCGCGACCAGAGCATTCGAAAACCCCTTGGCGCGCACCTCTTGCAACATCCGCGCGTTGTTGGGGTACAGGCATCCGGCCTTGGCATTGACCACAGCGGATTCAAGAACCGGGCGGCGGAACCGCGTTGTGCCCAGCGTGACCGAGGCGGCCTCGGGCGCCATTGGAATCTCTTCCAGACAGATCGCAAACCCAGTGCTGTTTTCCTGCGGGACAATAGCGGTCGCGTCGCTGTCGATTCCCCAGTACATCGGGCGGATATAGACGGCAGCGTCCGGTCCGTAAAAGGTGAGCCCCTCGCGGATGATCTCGATCATCTGTTCGGTGGTGACAGTCGGGGTCAGCATCAGCGCCTCGGCCGAGCGGTTCACGCGGGCGCAATGGGCAGTAAGATCGGGGGTCATTCCGCTGAAGTATCGTGCGCCATCGAAAACGGACGATCCCAGCCACGCACCGTGATCGGCCGCGCGCATGATCGGGGCATCCCCGTTGTGCCACTGACCTTCGAAATAGGTGCGGATATTCTTGCCGACTGCCATGATGCCCTCCCAAGCTTTCGGCAAACCTAGGAAGGCGTTGACGTGACGTCCAGCTCAATCAGCCCTGTTTCGCGCCGACCATACCTACAATCTCATAGGTCTGTTGCAGGATCGGGGCGGCAATGGCACGGGCCTTTTCCGCACCTTTGGCTAGAATCCGATCAATCTCGGCCTCCTCACCCATCAGGCGGGCCATCTCGGTCGAGATTGGGGACAGTTTCGATACGGCCAGTTCAGCCAGCATAGGTTTGAATTCCCCGAACTGTTTGCCACCGACTTCGGCCAGAACCTGCTCGGCGGTCTGATCACTGAGCGCGGCGTAAATGTTCACCAAATTGCGGGCTTCGGGACGTTCGGACAGACCGTCGATTTCCGAAGGCAGGGCATCCGGGTCGGTCTTGGCCTTGCGAATCTTTTTTGCGATGGCGTCGGCATCGTCGGTCATGTTGATCCGGGTCATGTCCGACGGGTCCGAGGATGACATTTTGCGTGTCCCGTCACGCAGGTTCATTACGCGCGGCGCGGGGCCGCCAATCACCGGTTCGGTGACCGGGAAGAAATCCACGCCATAGTCATGGTTGAACTTGATCGCGATGTCGCGAGTCAGTTCCAGATGCTGTTTCTGGTCCTCGCCCACCGGCACGTGGGTCGCGTGATATGTCAGGATGTCGGCGGCCATCAGAGCCGGGTAGGCAAACAGGCCCAGCGAGGCGTTCTGTGCGTTTTTTCCCGCCTTGTCCTTGAACTGAGTCATCCGCTGCATCCAACCCATCCGGGCGACACAGTTGAATATCCAGGCCAGTTGCGAATGCTCAGCAACCTGGCTTTGATTGAACAGGATAGATTTTTCCGGATCCAGGCCGGCGGCGATGAAGCCGGCACAGACCTCACGCGTTTTCTCTCGCAGACGATCCGGGTCTTGCCAGACGGTGATCGCGTGCAGGTCGACCATGCAATAGATGGTCTCGAAATCCGGCCCCTGCATATCCACAAACCGTTTGAGTGCACCCAGATAGTTGCCAAGGTGCAGGTTTCCCGACGGCTGGATGCCGGAAAACACGCGCGGTGTGAACTGGGTCTCGGTCATCGAAGGGAACTCCCGTCTGGAAAAATCAGCCCCCGTCGCTTACCCATGAGGCCAAGGGACGTCAACAGCCGCGAAAGGCCAGCCCAATGAGCAGTGAGAATTATACACCCGCAGTGAACCCTTTGCCGCCCGTCGTGGTGGCGTTGGTGCTGTTCCTAATGGGGGTGGAACTGGCCTTTACCCTGGGCGCACGCGGGCTGATCGGCGGGCCGTCGGCGATTGGCTGGCGACTGGATGCGTTGCAGACCTATTCCTTTTCACCCGACATCTTCGATTGGATGATACAGAACGGGCGCTGGCCGTTCGAGCAGGTCGTTCGTTTCGTGACCTATCCGTTTGTCTCGGGCAGTTTTACACAGGCTGTCTTTGTCAGTGTCTTTGTGCTGGCCATGGGCAAGATGGTGGCCGAGGTCTTTGGCGGGTTTCAGATGCTGGTGATCTTTGTGCTGTCTGGCATCGGGGGCGCGCTCGCCTATGCGTTACTGCTGAACCCGAACTATCCGTTGGTCGGAGGGTTTCCGCCGGTCTACGGTCTGATCGGGGCCTTCACTTGGTTGCTGTGGCGCAAATTGTCTTTGGTCGGTGAAAATCAATCCCGCGCCTTCAGTCTAATCGCAGTTCTAATGGGCATCCAGCTGGTGTTTGGCCTGTTGTTTGGCGGCACGTCCGACTGGGTGGCCGATCTGGGCGGTTTTGCCACCGGGTTCGGGCTTTCCTTTATTGTGGCTCCGGGTGGATGGGCGCGGATTGTCGGGCGCATTCGTCGCGACTGATCACGACCGCCGCAGGGCCTTTTTGAACTCAGAGACCTCAAACGCCCCGAACAGGTGACCAAGGAAGAAATAGGTGGCCGCCGCAACCTTGATCAGAATGATCAGCGCCAGATAGCGCCAGCCGGACATCTGGAACGCCCAGCCAAACAAGTGAATGGCGGCATAAAGGACGACCCCCATTCCCAGCGAGGCCGCCACAATGCGCCATGCCCGCCGCTTGAACCGATCGTCAAAGCGGGCTTCTTCTCCCATGCGCCGCGCGCCAAGGACCAGCAGCCCAACCATGACCCAGCCCGCGACCGAGGCCGCAATGGCAGGTGCGATCCATCCTACCAGCGGAAATAGGCCAAAGGCCAACCCGGCATTCACGATCATCGCAACCACAGCATAGTGGAAGGGAGAGCGGGTATTTTCGCGGGCGAAAAACAGCGGTTGCAGCAGTTTCTGCAACATAAAAGCAGGCAGACCGATGCCGTAGATCGCCACGGCTAGAGCGGTGGCTGCCGTATCCTCGGCACTGAATTGGCCGCGTTCGAACAGAACCGAGACCAGAGGGTTGGGCAGGACGACAAAGGCAACGGTTGATGGGATGGTCAGCAACAGCGTGAACTCTCCGGCACGGGAAAAGGCGTTGCGGGCGCCGTTCTTGTCGCCCGCGCGCAGACGCCGTGACAGATCGGGCAGTAACACTATGCCAACGGCAATACCCACTACGCCCAAGGGCAGTTGGTACAGCCGGTCTGCGGCAAAAAGCCAGCTGACAGCTTTTTCGGTTTTCGAGGCTACCAATTGCCCCACCACCAGATTGACCTGCGTGACCCCCATAGCCAACGCAGCCGGAACGGCGATGCGGACCATATGGCGCATCTCGGGGCTGAGTTTGGGCAGACCGGGGCGAATACGAATGCCGGCTCGCTCGGTCGCGATCCAGACCAACGCAAGCTGCGCCACACCGGCCAGCGGGATCACGGCGATCAGCCAACGGATGACCTCACCGCCTGCTATTGCCCCTGCGATGAGGGCCGTGCAGGCAAAGATGTTCAGCAAAACAGGCGCGGCTGCGGCTGCGGCAAAGCGTCCGGTGGCGTTCAGAACACCGGAAAACAGCGCTGCCAGCGACATGAACAGGATATAGGGAAAGACAACGTACCCGTAATCCACTGCCAGATCGAACCGTTCATCGCCATAGAACCCTTCGGCGGTGATCCAGACCAGTCCGGGCATAAACACCATCGCCAGCCCGACCAAAGCCAGCACGGCCACAGCCAAAAGGTTAAACGCATCTTGTGCGAAGCCGACGGCGTTTTCCTCACCCTCAAGACGTTTCGAGAACATCGGCACAAAGGCGGCGTTGAACGCGCCTTCTGCGAAGAACCGGCGGAACATGTTGGGCAGGCGAAATGCGGCAACAAACGCATCCATCACCGGGCCCGGCCCGATATAGGCGGTCAGCAGGATTTCCCGCAAAAAGCCTAATATCCGGCTGGTCAGAGTCCAGAACCCGACCGTGAACAGGCCTGAAAACAACCGGATCTGCTTCATGAGGCCGCGCGCTCTGCGCCTTCGGTGATCGCACTGCGCAACTTGGTTTCAAGCGTGCGCTGCTTGCTTTCCGAATAGTACTTCAGGCCGAACATGTCCTTGACATAGAACGTGTCGACCACCTGTTCGCCATAGGTCGCAATCACTGCATTGGCGATATAGACATTCGCTGCAGCCAGAGTACGGGTCAGATCATAAAGCAGCCCTGGCCGGTCGCGGGTATCAACCTCGATGATCGTGTAAATCTCAGACCCGTCATTATCGAAGGTGATATGCGTCGGCACGTTGAATGCGCGTTCGCGTTTCTTGATTTTGTCGCGGGACTTCAGCGCGTCGCGGGCCACAACTTCGCCCTTGAGCGTTTTGTGGATCATCTGAGTCAGGCGCGGTAGGCGGCTGGCTTCGAACGGGTGGCCCTCGGCGTCCTGTATCCAGAAAGCATCGGTCACGAAGCCGTCTTTAGTGGTGTAGCTGCGCGCGTCCACCACGTTGGCCCCGACCAGCGCCAGAGCGCCTGCGATGCGCGCAAAGATTCCGGGATGGTCGCCCATCGCGAAACAGGCGCGGGTGGCATCGCGGTCCTCGTCCGGGTGCAGGCGAATTTCCATCCCGCCCGGATCGCCGCTATTTTCCAGCGTCTGCAACATTTCCGCAAATTCCACATGGGTCGATAGGTTCAGGCCCTGCCAATAGGGGGCATAGTGCCGCCCGGTTTCGGCCTTGAGGTCAGATTTGGACCAATCCGACAACTCGGCCCGCAACGCCTTTTTTGCCTCGGCACCACGATTGGCGCGGTTGAGGTCTTCCATACCGGTTTCCAGAGCGCGTTTGGTTTCGGCGTGCAAGGCGCGCAGCAGGGTGGCTTTCCAGTTGTTCCACGTATTCGGACCTACCCCGCGAATGTCGCAGACCGTCAGGACCGTCAGCAGGTCCAGCCGCTTGACCGTTTTCACCGCCTTGGCGAAATCGCGCACCGTACGCGGGTCCGAAATATCGCGTTTCTGCGCCATATCGGACATCAGCAGGTGATAGCGCACCAGCCATTCCACGGTTTCCGAATCCGATTTGTTCAAGCCCAGCCGAGGCGCGATCTTGCGGGCCATCTGTGCGCCTAAGATCGAGTGATCCTCGGGCCGTCCCTTGGCGATGTCATGGATCAACAGGGCGACATACAACACCTTGCGATT
The DNA here is from genome assembly GCF_056539305.1 of Ruegeria sp. BC1. Classification (NCBI taxonomy): domain Bacteria; kingdom Pseudomonadati; phylum Pseudomonadota; class Alphaproteobacteria; order Rhodobacterales; family Roseobacteraceae; genus Ruegeria; species Ruegeria sp. BC1. The sequence goes on along the minus strand of NZ_JBQFUT010000008.1, from coordinate 98,927 downwards.
GACCCCGCGTTTCAGGATCGACGACGCCAGAGGCAGCGATTCAACCAGTTCGCCGCGCTCAATCTGCGCCAGATTGACGATGCACTGGATGGTATGCTCGTCCACCGTATAGCTGTGGTACATGTTGAACTGCATCATCGCGACGATGTGTTCGAACTCGGGCAGAAAGGCCGAGAGAACACCCAATTCGTTCATCCGGCGCAGGGCGCGTTCGGGGTTGCCGTGTTTCAACATCAGATCAAGGAAGATACGGCGGGCTTCTTTGTTGTCGCGCATGTCATCGTCGATCAAATCCAGATTGGCAGTGACCAGCAGCATGGCGTCGGGATGGATCAGCATGCCGGTGCGCAGCCCTTCTTCGAACAGGCGCAGCAGATTCAGTTTGTCAGCCAGGAACTTGTCCGAGTCGGCCACATCCAGACGGCCATGCACGACCTTGTAGCCCGGTTTAACCTTGGGACGGCGGCGGAATATCCGTTCAAGCAGGGCCTCGCCCTTCATATGCGAGGCTTCCAGCTTGGTCAGAAAAATGCGGGTCAGCTCTCCGACGCGGGTTGCCTCGCGGAAATAGCGCTGCATGAACACTTCTACGGCGCGACGACCGGCCCGATCCTCATAGCCCATGCGGTCGGCCACCTCGACCTGAAGGTCAAAGGTCAATTGTTCGGTCGCGCGTCCTGTCACCAGATGCAGGTGCGAGCGGACCGCCCAGAGGAAATCCTCGGCCTGTTTGAACGTGTTGAACTCTTCCTGCGTGAACAGCCCTAGTGGCACCAGCTCTGCCACATCCTGAACGCTGTAGATGTATTTTGCGATCCAGTAGAGCGACTGCAGATCGCGCAACCCACCTTTGCCCTCTTTGACGTTGGGCTCGACCATATAGCGTTCACCCTGTTTGTGGTGACGCTCGTCGCGTTCCTGTAGCTTGGCTTCGATAAACTGCCGTTCACTGCCTTTGAACAGATCGGCCTTGAGCCGCCCCTCCAGCTCGGCCGCTAGATCTGTATCACCTGCCAGATAACGTTGCTCCATCATTGCGGTACGGATGGTGAAATCTTCGGCCCCAAGGCGCAGGCAATCCTTGATGGTACGTGAGGAATGACCGACCTTCAGCCGCAAATCCCACAGCATATACAGCATGGATTCGATGACGCTCTCGGCCCAGGCAGTGATCTTATAGGGGGTCAGGAACAGCAGATCGACATCCGAAGAAGGTGCCATTTCCCCGCGCCCGTATCCACCCACCGCCAGAACCGCGATCTTTTCGCCCTGCGTCGGCGTTGCCAGCGGGTGCAAATCTTCGCTGGCCACTTTCATCGCGGTTTGGACCAGCCCGTCGGTCAAAAAGGTGTAAGAATGGGTCAGCGGTCGCGCGTCAAATGGGCGCTTGGCAAAAGCGTCAGCAATGGCCTTTCGACCTGCTTTTTGGACATCACGCAAAATCCGAACGGTTTCATGCCGCCGCGCGGCATTGTCCGAGGTCTCGTCGAAGGCCGCCGCCAGCTGTGCCATGACAGCAGCGCTGTCGAATATTTCATCGGCCGGGCAGATCAGCTCACCCTTGGGGGCAAGCGTCAGCGCCGGTAGATCAGAAACCGGCACCGGCGAAGCTTTGTGGGGCAGGGTCAATCACTACTACCTGTTTATTCTGGATCGTGGCCACAGCCAGACCGCGTTCATTCGTGCCGTTCGAGCGCAGGCGGAAGATGCCGCCAACACCCTGGAAACCGGCGTTCTGGGTCAGTGCCGAAGCCGTCAGTGCATTGGCTTTACCTTGGCTGACCAGCGCAGCAATCGCAGCAATACCGTCATAAGCCAAACCGCTGATCGGGTGCGGGGCTTCCCCATAGGTATTGTTGTACCGCTGACGATACGCCTGCGCTTTGGAGGGATCGGGTAATGCGAACCACCCACCCTGCACACCTGGCAGATCAAGCGTTTGGGGCGGGATGTCCCAGCGTGTGAGGCCGATAAACTGCGTGGTTGACGGTGACACGCCTGCCTCGGGCAGCAATTGTGTATACAGCGGCAGCGCTCCGGCGGTGGTGGCGGTCAGGAAAAGGGAATCTGCGCCCGACGCATCCACGGTTGCCTTGATCGTCGGAACCGAATTGATGACGCCTTGTTGCGAGCGGTCATACCCGACCGTACCGGCATTGTTCACCCGGCTGCTGTTTAGTGCATTGGCAATGGCGGACTGACCCAGCTGCCCGGCGGCGTCGTTGCTGTGGACGATAACCATGTTGGTCTTGCCCCGCGATCCCGCGAAGTTCACCAGCCGGTTGGCGGTGTTGTCGAAAGTGGGGCCAAGCACAAACACGTTGCCACCCGCGATGCTGGTGTTGTTGGAAAACGAGAGGACATTGACGTTGTTGCTCAGCACGGCCAGACCTGCGGAATTTGCTGCCTGGGCATAAACCGGACCAAGAATGATCTTCGCCCCATCTGCAACAGCCTGCTGTGCGACCGCTGTGGCTGTGTTCGAATTGCCTCGGGTGTCGTACACACGTAGATCAATCTGCACGTTTTGCAGGTCGGCCATAGCCAGACGGGCGGCGTTTTCCAGGCTTCGCGCCAACTCGGCGTCGCCGGAATTACCCGAGCCCGCAGGCACCAGCAGCGCGACAGGAACAGGTTCCGAGGTGTTGATCGACGGCCCTCCGCCAATGCCACCAGTTTCACAGGCTGCCAAAAAGGCCGCAGTGGCCAGTACGGCGGCGGATTTCGCCAGTTTGCGAACGGGCTTGCAAACAGTAAACATCTAAATGAAAACTCCCTGTCCCAGCGGCTTGGGATACCGCCAATCTATTAGGCCGCGATAATAAACGTCATGCTGTGAGGGTCCAGCTTTGAATTTCCAAAAAGTCAGATTGGGCGCCGGCCTGTATTTTGTTGCCACTCCGATCGGCACGGCACGCGATATTACGCTCAGGGCGCTGGATGTGTTGGCCTCGGCCGACGTGATCGCCGCTGAAGATACCCGCAGCCTGCGCCGGTTGATGGAGATTCATGGCGTCCCGCTCGAGGGGCGGCGCATACTAGCCTATCACGATCATAGCGGAGCGGGTGCACGCGGAAAGATTCTGGATGCCTTGGCCGAAGGCAAGTCGGTTGCTTATGCGTCCGAGGCCGGAATGCCTCTGATCGCTGATCCGGGTTATGACCTGGGGCGTCAGGCGGCGGAGGCTGGGCATATCGTGACCTGTGCGCCGGGTCCGTCAGCCGCACTGATGGCACTGACCCTGGCGGGCCTGCCGACGGATGCCTTCTTTTTTGCAGGCTTTCTGCCCAACGCAAAGGGGGCACGCCGGTCGCGGATCGAAGCGTTGCGGGACGTACCCGGCACATTGGTGTTCTACGAATCGCCAAAACGCGTGGCGGCCTGCCTGGCGGATCTGGCCGAGGTTCTGGGCGCGGACCGGCAAGCCGCGATGTGCCGCGAATTGACTAAGAAATTCGAAGAGGTTCGGCGCGGGCCTTTGGGTGAACTGGCCACCAATTTGCAAGGGCAGACCGTCAAAGGTGAGATCGTGCTGCTGGTGGACCGCGGCCATTCGGAAACCGTTAACGATTCTGACATAGAAGAGGCATTGAAACGGGCATTGGAAACCCATTCGGTGCGGGACGCGGCGGATCTGGTGTCTCAGATGTACAAGCTGCCGCGCCGACCGATCTACCAAAAGGCTCTGAAGCTGGGAAAGGAATAACATGTCAGCGCGATCCGTCCGAAGTTCGGTTTCTTATCATGCCGGGCAAGCGGCGGAACAGCAGGTTGCGGTTGAGTATGAAAAGCGAGGGTATTCAATCGCGCATCGACGCTGGCGTGCGGCAGGGGGTGAAATCGATCTGATCGTGCGCGGCGCGGACGGGGTCGTCTTTATCGAGGTCAAGAAAAGCACCAGTTTCGAACGTGCGGCAGCCCGGATCAATCGTCGGCAGATGGACAGGATTTACACCTCTGCTGCACAATTTCTGGAAACAGAGCCGAACGGTCAATTGACCAATGCGCGGTTTGACGCGGCGCTGGTCGATGCAACAGGGGCAGTTCAAATCATCGAAAACGCTTTTGGTCAGGGCTGATCCCCATTGAACCCTTGGTCTTGCTGGGCCATGTATCGGGCATGAAACTGAGGGACACGCCATGAAAATCGCCTTTCAGATGGACCCGATCGGGGCCGTGGATATCAATGCTGACAGCTCGTTCCGTCTGGCCGAAGAGGCTCAGGCGCGTGGGCACGCGCTGTTTTTCTACAGCCCCGACCAACTGGCCTATCAGGAAGGGCGGATCACGGCACGGGGCCACGATATGACAGTGCAGCGCGTGGCGGGTAACCCGGCGGAACTGGGCCCAGAACGCGAAGTTGATCTGTCAGAATTTGATGTGATCTGGCTGCGTCAGGACCCACCGTTCGACATGCACTACATCACATCGACTCATCTGCTGGACCGTCTCAACGGGCAGGTTTTGGTGGTTAACGACCCGTTCTGGGTGCGGAACTATCCAGAAAAGCTGCTGGTGCTGGATTTCCCCGACCTGACGCCGCCTACGACCATTGCGCGCGATTTGCAGACCATCAAAGCCTTCAAGGAAAAGCATGGCGACGTCATTCTGAAACCGCTCTACGGCAATGGCGGCGCAGGTGTGTTCCGTTTGGATGCAAATGACCGCAACCTGACGTCGCTGCACGAGCTGTTCACCGGATTCTCTCGTGAGCCTCTCATCGTTCAGAAATTCCTGCCCGATGTCAGTAATGGCGACAAGCGCGTGATTCTGGTCGACGGAGAAGCCGTGGGTGCGATCAATCGCGTGCCGGCCAAGGGTGAGACGCGTTCAAACATGCATGTCGGTGGGCGGCCAGAGAAAATAGGCCTGTCGGATCGTGACATGGAGATTTGCGCTGCTATTGGCCCTCTGTTGAAGGAAAAGGGTCAGATTTTTGTCGGGATCGACGTGATCGGCGACTATCTGACTGAAATTAATGTCACTTCACCAACGGGCATTCAGGAATTGGAGCGGTTCGACGGAGTGAATATCGCTGAAAAAATTTGGCAGGCGATTGAGGCCAAGTTTTAAGAGGCAGCTTTGGCACTGATGCGAAAGCTCAGCGCCTCGGCCACGTGGTGCCGCCGGACATCCGGTGTGTCCTCCAAATCGGCAATCGTACGCGCTACCCGCAGGATCCGGTGAAAGGCGCGCGCCGACAGGCCAAAACGCTCGGCTGCTTTTAACAGCAATTCCCGCCCTTCCGTGTCCGGCGCGGCGATTTCCTCCAGCATATTGCCTTCGACGTCGGCATTCTGGCGGGTTGCAGGCGTGTCGCGAAACCGGTCAGCCTGAATGGCGCGGGCCTGCTCGACGCGGGCTGCGACAGTGGCGGAACTGTCGCCCGATGGCGGCAGGTCAAGGTCGGTGAACCCGACCGGTGGCACCTCGATTCGCAAATCGAACCGGTCCATCAACGGCCCCGAGATGCGGCCCAGATAATCTTCACCGCAGACAGGTGCGCGGGAACAGGCGCGGGCGGGATCGGTCAGATACCCACATTTGCACGGGTTGGCGGCGGCCACCAGCATGAAGCGGCAGGGGTATTTAACGTGGGCGTTGGCGCGGGCGACCATAACCTCTCCGGTCTCGATGGGCTGACGTAAAGTTTCCAGAACCGTGCGCGGAAACTCGGGGAACTCGTCCATAAAAAGAACGCCGTTATGGGCCAGCGAAATCTCACCTGGTTTGGCCCCCTTTCCGCCGCCGACGATTGCCGCCATCGAAGCCGTGTGGTGCGGTTCACGAAATGGGCGATTGCGGCTGATGCCGCCTTCGTCCAGCAAGCCACACAGGGATTGTATCATCGATGTTTCAAGTGCTTCGGTTGGCGTGAGCGGCGGCAGGATTCCGGGCAAGCGCGCGGCGAGCATGGATTTGCCCGACCCGGGCGTGCCGATCATGATCAGGTGATGGCGACCGGCCGCCGCGATCTCTAACGCGCGTTTCGCTCGTTCCTGTCCTTTCACGTCACGCAGATCGCGCGCGCTGGGAGCAAGATTGACCTCGCCCGGCTGCGCAGCTGGCAGGGGTGATTGGCCCGAGAAATGGCGCACCACATCGCCCAAAGACCCAGCGCCTATCACCTGCGTAGCGTCGACCCACGCAGCCTCGGCGCTCGAGGCGTGGGGGCAGAGCAGTGCGCGATCCTCGGCGGCTGCGGTCATGGCGGCTGGCAGCGCACCGACCACCGGCACCAGTGACCCGTCCAGAGACAACTCCCCCAGCGATACCACACCTTCGGCAGCATCCGGCGGGATGATTTCAAGCGCGGTCAGCAATGCGACGGCGATGGGCAGATCAAAATGGCTGCCCTCTTTCGGCAAGTCGGCAGGGGACAGATTGATGGTGATCCGTTTCGACGGCAGAGCGATAGCCATCGAACTCAGTGCGCTGCGGACACGGTCGCGCGCTTCGGACACGGCCTTGTCGGGCAGGCCGACGATGGAAAAGGCGGGCAGACCCGGCGATACGGCGCATTGCACCTCGACCGGGCGGGCATCAACCCCTTGGAATGCAACAGTGTGGGCGCGGGCGACCATGAACGACCTTTTTGGTTAACAGGTCGTTGCTGCCACGGTTGCGGTTTAAGATTCGTTAACGGCATCAATCATTGCAGAGAATTTTGGCCATGCGCCCGGGTCTGCGACGGTTTTGTCGCGGCAGAATGGGTTGCAGAACCCCCAGCGTTGACCCTCCAGTTCCAAAACGTGCGAAACCGGTTCGCCGGAATACGGGCAGAAGTCGTTGACCGAAGCGGTGCCTTCGACGGGTCTGGCCTTGGTTGCGCCGCCGATGGGCCAGGGGTCTGGCGGCAAATCCAATGCGTATGGAAACGGCTCATACTGAGTGGTCAGCCCCATCGCGCGCCATTGCCGCACTGGTGTATCTGAAAGCAATTGAAGGCAGTAATCCCGGCTTGCATCGGATACCGGCAATCCATATCCGATGATCCGCGCGGCAACCGGAGTATAGAATACGTCCGCCAAGGAATAGGTCCCGAACAACGGGCCGGATGATGCATCGGAAATGGCGCGGGCATGGGCCCACAGATCCTCGATTCGTTGCAGATCAGCACGGGTCTCGGAGGACGGATCAAAGCCCTTCCAACAGTATTTCAACTGCATAGGGCATTGCGCGCGCAGCGCCGTGAACCCGGCCACCATTTCCGCGCATAACCACCGTGCGGTTGCGCGGGCGGAGGCATCTGCGGGCCACAACCCGGCGTCGGGATGTAGCTCGGCGAGCGTCTCTGCCATAGCCAGACTTTCGCCGACAACGGTGCCATCGGGCAGGCGCAAGGCCGGTACAAGACGTGCCGGAGCCAGAGGTTTCATATCCTCCGCCATCGTCCCGGAATAGAGGCCGATCATGTGAGTTCGATAGGGCAGGCCGAACTTTTCCAGCATCAGCGAGCCGCGCATGGACCAGCTGGAAAACAGGCGGTCACCGATAAACAGATCATAGGTCATGCCACTACGATGGCGCGACGGAACCGTTCAGTAAATCAGTTATTTGTGCGGGGTATAATCACGGACGGTGATTGATCTGACCCACCGACCAGCGGTCTGCGTGATGGGTGATATCAGTGACCGAGAGGTTATCGATCCGATGGCTCAGCGCTTCTTGCGCATCAACGCCGAGCGCACGCTGGACCTGTGTCAGGATCACACCGAAATGTGCCACGATGACCAGATCGCAGCCTGTATGCTCAGCAATCAACTCGTCAATTACGGTATCGACACGGGTCCGGACATCGTTCCAGCTTTCGCCGTTGGGCGGGCGCACGTCACCGGGATTGTCCCAATAGGCGAACGCCAATTCGGGGTCTTCGGCCTCAATCTCTTGGTGAGCTCGAAGTTCCCATGTGCCGAAGTGAATTTCGCGCAGGTTCGGATGATGGGGCAGGCGTTGACGCGTACCCTGAATAGCCGAGGCAGTATCGACCGCGCGGGATAAATCAGATGAAATAACCAATGCCTCTGTTGGCAGGTGTTCGTGCAGCCGCGCAATCGCGGCGTGATCGCTGAGGTCCGCAGGCAGATCGGACCAGCCGACCATGGTTTTGGCATGAGTCGGCCCGTGGCGGACAAGGTGCAGGCGGGTCACGGCAACTGCCCTTTCAACACTACCGGCAGCCCGGCGGTGACCTGTACAACCAGATCGGCCTGCGCTGCCAGCGCGATGTTCAAGCGCCCCTGCGCCTCGCGGAACCGACGGGACAGGACATTGTCAGGAACGATCCCATGGCCGACCTCGTTCGAGACAATGATAACCGGCGCGCGGCAGGATTGCAGCGCGTTCAACAAGGCGGTCTGAGCCTGTTCCAAATCGTCTTCGGCCAGCAGATGGTTGGTCAGCCACATGGTTGCGCAGTCGATCAGGCAGATATCATCCGGTGTCAAACCACCCAATGCAGGGTGAAGATCAAAGGGGGCTTCGATCGTAGTCCAGCCTTCTCCGCGTTGGGATAAATGCCGATCAACCTTGTTGCGCATCTCATCATCAAACACTTGTGATGTGGCGATATATGTTCGATTTTTTCCTGATGAAACAACAAGTTGTTCAGCAAATGCTGACTTCCCCGAGGCCGCGCCGCCCAGCACAAAGGTTAAATCCGGCCACACGATAATTACCTTTCTGGTGATCCACCCGGTTTTGTTCTGCGTATCGACCTCAGGACGGCATGGCAAGACCGGGCCGCGCCTGTGAAAAGGGGAGATTTCCATGGCACTGGACAATGCGAGTGATTTTTCGATGTCCCGGCAAGCTATGAAAGCCGAATTGCTGGACGCGGAAACCGAATTGAAACTGGCATATGCCTGGCGCGACGACCGTGACGAACAGGCTCTGCACCGGCTGATCACGGCTTATATGCGGCTGGCGATTTCGATGGCGGCCAAATTCAAACGCTATGGCGCGTCTATGAACGACCTGATCCAGGAGGCTGGGCTAGGCCTGATGAAAGCGGCGGATAAGTTCGATCCCGACCGTGGGGTGCGCTTTTCCACCTATGCGGTCTGGTGGATCAAGGCCAGCATTCAGGACTACGTCATGCGCAACTGGTCGATGGTACGAACCGGGTCGACGTCTTCGCAAAAATCGCTGTTTTTCAACATGCGCCGAGTTCAAGCACGGCTGGAACGTGAAGCTGCGACAGACGGAATGGATTTGGATCGCCACCAACTTCACCAAATGATTGCCGCTGAAATTGGTGTGCCCCTGCGCGACGTGGAAATGATGGAGGGTCGCCTCTCGGGGTCTGATTTCTCTCTGAACGCGATCCAGTCGGCGGACGAAGACGGGCGCGAGTGGATTGATGCGCTGGAAGACGAGCGGGAACAGGCCGCTGAAATGGTCGAAAACAGTCATGACACTGAGCAGCTGCGCGAATGGCTGGTTACGGCTATGCGGGCGTTGAACGACCGCGAGCGCTTTATCGTGCGCGAACGAAAGCTTCGCGAACCGGCGCGGACGCTTGAAAGCCTGGGGCAGGAACTTGGCCTGTCCAAGGAGCGCGTGCGCCAGCTTGAGGCAGCGGCCTTTGTGAAAATGCGTAAGAACCTTGAAGCCCAATCGCGAGAGGTGCAACACTTCATCGCATGAGACAGATTGCGATTCTGCTGTGTGCACTTGCGGTTACGGTCAGGCCCGGTTGGGCGGATGACCTGATATCTGGTGACATAACCGATGCGATGACCTCTGCGGATGTCGTCATTTTGGGGGAAGTCCATGACAACCCTCAGCACCATGTCATTCAGGCTGAGGCATTGGAATCCATCAAACCCTCGGCTGTCGTGTGGGAAATGGTGACCGAGGAAGGCGCGCAGCGCCTTGCCGACAAGGCTGTATCCGATCCCGAAGAATTGGCGCGCATTCTGGAATGGCTTGAATCAGGCTGGCCGCCACTCAGCATGTACTACCCAGTTTTTGAGGCTTCGGATGCGCCGGTTTACGGAGCCATGGTTCCGCGTAAAGCTGCCCGCGCCGCGATGGAGCGCGGGGCGGCGACGGTTATGGGCGCGGATGCCGCACGCTTCGGGTTGACCGTGCCATTGCCCACCGACGAGCAAGCCGCACGCGAAGCCGATCAACTGGCCGCGCATTGCAATGCGATCCCCGAAAGCGCCCTGCCTCAGCTGGTGGCCATTCAACGCCTGCGCGATGCGGTTCTGGCGCGGGCCATTCTGCGGGCCCAGAAGGAAACGGGCGGGCCGGTTGCCGTCATCACCGGTAATGGCCATGCGCGCAAGGACCGAGGGATTCCAACCTTTCTGTCGAGGCTGAGCCCGGGGCTGAAAGTATTCGCACTGGGGCAATCCGAAGATGGCATTGTCGAAGGAGAGTTCGATGCCGTGGTCGATAGTCCTTCGATCGAGCGCGAAGACCCATGCTTGGCTTTTGAAACGCAGAATTAACTGCTGGAACTGTCCGGCCCGCTTGCCTAATGTCGGGACCGACCGGGACGGGAAGGGCACATCATGCTGGCATCGAAACGCATTCTGCTGATCATTGGCGGTGGAATTGCGGCCTATAAATCACTGGATCTGATCCGGCGCCTGAAGGAACGCGGCGCGACCGTGACACCGGTTCTGACCCGCGCGGCCGAGGAATTCGTGACCCCGCTGTCGGTGTCGGCCCTGGCTGGCGAGAAAGTATATCGTGATATGTTCGATCTGACAGACGAGGCCGAGATGGGTCATATCCAGCTATCACGGTCTGCTGATCTGGTTGTCGTGGCGCCTGCCACTGCCGACATGATTGGCAAAATGGCCGGCGGGCTGGCCAACGATCTGGCCTCGACTCTGCTGATGGCGACGGATACGCCGGTTCTGTGCGCGCCCGCGATGAATGTTCGTATGTGGGATCATCCGGCAACACAGCGCAACCTGAAACAATTGCAAGCCGATGGTATCCACTTTGTCGGCCCCAACGAAGGCGATATGGCCTGTGGCGAATTCGGTCCGGGCCGCATGTCCGAACCGCTTGAGATTGTCGCAGCCATCGAGGCGGACCTGAGCGACGGTCCGCTCAAAGGCAAGCGAATTCTTGTAACCTCCGGGCCGACCCACGAACCGATTGATCCCGTGCGGTACATCGCCAACCGCTCGTCCGGGGCGCAGGGGGCCGCAGTGGCACGAGCGCTGGCGGCGCTGGGGGCCGAGGTGGTGTTCGTGACAGGACCGGCAGAAGTGTCGCCGCCGGGCGGGGTGAATGTTGTGCCCGTCGAAACCGCCCAACAAATGTCCGATGCTGTGGATGCGGCATTGCCTGTTGATGCAGGTGTCTTTGCCGCGGCAGTGGCCGATTGGCGGGTGACCAGTGCGTCAAACAAGAAGCTGAAGAAAAGCCGTGACGGGATGCCGGCGCTGGAATTTGCCGAAAATCCCGACATCCTGAAACGCGTCTCGCAAATGGAAACCGGACGCCCGGCTTTGGTTGTCGGCTTTGCCGCCGAGACGGATAACGTGATCGAACACGCCACTGCCAAAAGGGGGCGAAAGGGCTGCGATTGGATCGTGGCCAATGACGTCAGCCCGGCGACTGGCATCATGGGCGGATCCGAGAATGCAGTGATCCTGATCACGGAGGCGGGGGCCGAGGAATGGCCGCGCATGGGTAAGGATGCGGTGGCCGATCGTCTGGCCTCAAAGATTGCCGCCGCGCTGACCAGCTGAACAAGAGGAACAATGATGGTTGCAATTCGTGTGATCCGTGAGGATGGTTTCGACCCGTCGATTCCGATGCCATCCTACGAAACAGCCGGGGCTGCCGGTGCGGATGTACGTGCGAACCTGCCGGGTGGCGAACCGATCACGCTCGAACCCGGTCAGCGCGCTTTGGTGCCCACCGGATTGCGTATCGAAATTCCGCATGGGTTCGAGGTACAGGTGCGGCCCCGCTCGGGCCTGGCCCTGAAACACGGGATCACCCTGCCGAATACGCCGGGCACAATTGACAGTGATTATCGCGGTCCGCTGGGCGTGATTGTGTTGAACGCCGGGCAAGAACCGTTCGAGGTCACCCATGGTGAACGCATCGCCCAGTTGGTTGTTGCCCCGGTTGTGCAGGCCAAGTTCGAACAGGTAGATGCGCTTAGCGATACGGCGCGTGGCGCCGGTGGGTTCGGCTCGACCGGGCGCGGCTGATGCTGCTGATTCTGATCCTTGCCGCGGGCCTGTGGGGCATCGGTTATCTAGCCGGGGTTTCCAGATCGGCACGCATGACCTCGGTTGCGGTGCTGCTGTTGGGCGTTATCATTGCGCAACTCCTCCTACCCGATGGGCATCCCTTGCGTGAGGCGACCGGCGGCTCTGCTGCGGTGTGGCTGATATTGGCTGGCTCAGTAGTGGTGGTTTTGGTTTATGGGCGCATGCTCAAGGCGTTGCGAAATCGCGCCGCACCAGCCACCCCCGAGGAGCCCGCGATGCCGTCCGACCAGTTTTCCGAGACAGAACTTGACCGCTACGCCCGACACATCGTCCTGCGTGAGCTGGGCGGACCGGGACAGAAAAAGATGAAGCGGGCGCGGGTTCTGGTCGTTGGGGCAGGCGGGCTGGGTGCCCCGGCGTTACAGTATCTGGCCGCTGCAGGTGTCGGCACCATTGGTGTGATCGATGACGATGACGTGGAGAATGCCAACCTGCAACGTCAAGTGATCCACCGCGACGCCGATATCGGAATGCCCAAGGTCTTTTCGGCGCAACAGGCCATGCAGGCGCAGAACCCCAACGTCACCGTTTTGCCTTACCACCGACGCCTGACCGACGAGATCGCCACTGACCTGTTTGCCGATTTTGATTTGATCCTCGATGGTACAGACAATTTCGACACCCGCTATCTGGCCAACAGGACGGCGGTCGCGCTGGGCAAACCGCTGATCTCGGGGGCATTGTCACAGTGGGAAGGCCAGCTGAGCGTTTTCGACCCAGTCAATGAAGCGCCGTGTTACCAGTGTATCTTCCCCGAGGCCCCCGCCCCCGGATTGGCCCCGTCCTGCGCCGAGGCGGGAGTTATCGGCCCTCTGCCCGGTGTGGTTGGTTCGATGATGGCGGTTGAGGCGATCAAGGTGATCACCGGGGCTGGACAAGCCCTGCGCGGCGAGATGCTGATCTACGACGCGCTATATGGCGAAAGCCGCAAGATTGCGCTGTCCAGGCGTTCGGATTGCCCCGTTTGCGGAAACCAGCAGTAAAACCGCCAATGGCACTGGATCATTTCGACCGCCATTCCTAGTTCAGTGGTCAAAGGAGACCGTAATGACAAATCCGATCCTGTCCCCCTGGACCACGCCTTTCGAAATCGCCCCTTTTGCTAATATATCGGACGACGATTTCTCACCTGCATTGGAACAGGCGATGCAGGCCCATAACGCCGAGATTGACGCGATTGCTTCCAATCCAGACGCACCCACCTTTGCCAATACGATCGAGGCTTTGGAGGCTGCCGGAGAGCAGTTGGACAAGGTGTTGTCAGTCTTCTTTACTGTCGCCGGAGCAGACAGCAACCCGGCGCGCGAGGAATTGCAACGTGACTTCTCGCCCAAACTGTCGACGCATTTTTCGGGCATTTCGTCGAACAAAGCGCTGTTTCGCAGGGTTGCCGATCTTTGGACCCGCAAGGACGAACTTAACCTGACCGAGGAACAGGCTCGCGTGCTGATGCTGTCCCATCGCGGCTTTGTTCGTGCAGGTGCTGCGCTTGAAGGCGGCGATGACACGCGTATGCAGGCGATCAAGGCTCGGCTGGCCTCGTTGGGTACATCGTTCACCCAGAACCTGCTGGCGGATGAACGCGATTGGTTCATGGACCTGTCCGAGAACGATCTGGAGGGGCTGCCAGAATTCGTGGTGGCGTCCGCACGGGCAGCGGGTGCGGAAAAGGGGGCGGACGGGCCTGTCGTAACTCTGTCGCGCTCGCTTATTGTGCCATTCCTTCAATTCTCGCCACGTCGGGACCTGCGGGAAACGGCGTACCGCGCCTGGACAGCGCGCGGTGCTAACGGGGGCGAGACGGATAATCGCGAAATTGCCGCTGAAATCCTAAAATTGCGCGAGGAACGTGCACGCCTGTTGGGATACGACAGCTTTGCCGATTATAAACTGGAAACCGAAATGGCCCGCACCCCTGACAAGGTACGCGATCTGCTGATGCAGGTCTGGGAACCGGCTAAAACACGGGCGGATGCGGATGCTGAAATTCTGACGCAAATGATGCAAGAGGACGGAGTCAACGGGCCTCTGGAAGCGTGGGACTGGCGCTATTATGCAGAAAAACGCCGCAAGGCCGAACACGATCTGGATGAGGCCGCGCTGAAGCCCTACCTGCAACTGGATCGTATGATCGAGGCGTCATTTGCCTGTGCAAACCGGCTGTTCGGGTTGGAGTTCGCTCCGTTGGATGTACCGCTCTATCATCCTGACTGCAGGGCGTGGGAGGTGACGCGAAACGGGCAACACATTGCAGTGTTCATCGGCGACTACTTCGCACGCGGTTCCAAGCGGTCGGGCGCATGGTGCAGCGCAATGCGGTCGCAGGCCAAGTTTCCCAAGGTGCAGGCCCCGGTCGTGATCAATGTCTGCAATTTTGCCAAGGGCGATCCGGCACTTTTGTCTTATGACGACGCGCGGACCCTGTTTCATGAATTCGGCCATGCCCTACATCAGATGCTGTCCAACGTGACGTATGAGAGTATCTCGGGCACCAGCGTGGCGCGTGATTTCGTGGAATTGCCCAGCCAACTGTACGAGCACTGGCTGGAAGTGCCCGAAGTTCTGGCCGAGTTTGCAACGCATGCCGATACCGATGAGCCAATGCCGCAGAACATGCTTGAGAAGGTTCTAAAAGCGGCAAATTTCGACCAAGGGTTCCAGACGGTCGAATACGTTGCCTCGGCTTTGGTTGATTTGGCGTTTCACGATGGTGCAGCTCCGTCCGATCCGATGGTCAAACAGGCTGAGGTCTTGGCGGAAATCGGAATGCCGCAGGCCATCGGCATGCGTCATGCAACCCCACATTTCGCCCATGTGTTTGCGGGCGACGGCTATAGCTCAGCCTACTACAGCTACATGTGGTCCGAGGTCATGGATGCTGATGCCTTCGCCGCCTTCGAAGAAGCGGGGGGTGCATTTGATCCGGAGCGTGCCAAAGCGCTGGAGGACAACATCCTGTCCACCGGCGGCTCGCGTGAGGCCGAGGAGCTTTACCTGGCATTCCGGGGTCGGTTGCCGGGGGTTGAGGCATTGCTGAAAGGGCGCGGGCTGATCGCTGCCTGAGCGGTCAGTAGCCCAAACCCCGATCGACGAGGTGCAGGAAGGGTTCGCCCGCCTCACCTCGGCGGATGTTGTCGCAAACCACCTGTGCTGCTGTTTCGGGGCGGGTTTCTGAGGCGATATGCGGGGTTACCGTCACATTCGGGTGCGCCCAATATGGGTGCTCGGGCGGCAATGGCTCTACCCGGAACACATCCAGTGTAGCGTGGCCGACCTGACCAGAATTCAACGCGGTCAGCAGGGCATCGTCGTCAATCAGAGGCCCGCGCCCAGGATTGATGATGCAGGCACCTTTGGTCAGCAGCGCCAGCGTTTCGGTGTTCAGAGTGTTTTCCGTCGCCGGTGTATTTGGCAGCAGAAGAACCAGAATATCTGCCTGCGACAACGCCTGGCGCAGCCCGTCTTCACCATGCAGGCAGGTCACATCTGGAATGTCTTTGGCCGTGCGGCTCCAGCCGGTGACCGCAAAACCCAAGGATGCCAAAGCACGGGCGCAAGCTTCGCCCAATGCACCCAGTCCCAGCACGCAAACCCGACGCTCGGGCGCAAGCGGCGGGGCGTCAGGGGTCCAGATACCGTCCTGAACGGTGATGTGGCGGTCTATCCCAAGATGATAGCGCAGCACGTGGCCTACCACCCATTCGATCATACCCTGCGTCAACCCGTGATCGACCATCCGCGCCAGTGGTGCGGTCAGGGTTTCATTGCCTGCAATCTTCTCAACTCCTGCCCACAGGCTGAGTACCGCCTTCAACTGTGTATAAGGCGTGAAGTCCAGTAGCCCACCATCCGGGGCATAAACGACGTAATCCACCTGATCCGGTTGGAGATCATTGGTCAGATGAAAATCTACCGCGGCGTCTGTCAGGCCCTTGGTCAACAAGGGTTCGTACACGGGCCACAGAGCAGGGCGCGCGGAAAACAAGACGTTCACGGGCATGGGCAGCCTTTCAGTTTATCTTGGGCGATGAATATGGGCGCTTTGAACAATACCGAAAGCGGCCAAAAGAACCAGCATGGCCGAGCCACCATAGCTGACCATTGGCAGCGGTACGCCCACAACCGGAGCCAGTCCCATGACCATCGACATGTTGACCGCGAAGAACAGGAAGAAGTTCAGCGCAATGCCCAGCGTGACCAACGAGGAAAACCGGTCTTTGGTCGACAGAGCGGTGACCAGACAGAAGATCAGGATCAGGCCATAAAGGGTGAGCAGGGTGATGCCGCCGACAAAGCCGAATTCCTCGGCCAGCGTGGTGAAGATAAAGTCGGTGTGTTTCTCGGGCAGGAAGTTCAGCCGCGACTGAGTGCCCTGCATGAACCCGCGTCCGTTCCATCCACCCGATCCCAGCGCGATCTTGGATTGGGTGATGTGGTAGCCCGCCCCCAGCGGGTCGGTAGAGGGGTCAAGAAAGGTGTCGATCCGTCGAAACTGGTAGTCCTTCAGCAACTGCCAATCCGTCCCACGGCTATTGAACACGGTTGCGACTAGCCCGACACCTGCCGCAATGACGGCCGCGAAATAGGCCCAATGGACACCGGCCAGAAACATCAGACCGCCACCCGCTGCCAACAGCAGGATCGAGGTGCCAAGGTCAGGTTGTTTCAAGACCATGAAGGTTGGGATCAGGATCAGCAGGACCGGAATTATGACCCAGAGCGGCCGGGACGTCTTGTGCGAGGGCAACCAGTCGTAATAGGCCGCCAGCAGCATCACCAACGTCACTTTCATCAGCTCCGAAGGCTGCAATCGCATAAAGCCTAAGTCAATCCAGCGCTGTGCTCCCATGCCGACAGTGCCGAAAAGCTCGACGAAAATCAGCAATCCGATTGAGCCGAGATAGGCAACGACTGACATATTGCGCCAGAACCAGATCGGCACCAGTGCAACGATAAACATGACCGTCATGCCCAACCCGAACCGTTCAAGTTGTGGTTCGGCCCATGGGGTCCATGACCCGCCGGCCACCGAATACAGCATCAGGAACCCGGTGCAGGCCACGCTGATCAGCAGGAGAGTCAGGGGCCAGTTCATAAACAGGAATTTGCGGAAACCCGATGGCGTGGATTTGACGGCGTATTCAAGATAGCTCATGCGCGGTCCTTTTCATCAGGACGCGCTTTGGGCCGTCGGTCACCTTCGAGCTTTATTTGTTGTTCCTTGATGCGTTCGCGATCACCAGTCGGATAGGCCTCAAGCGGCGGGGTGCCGTTGTATAGCGCTTGCAGCATGATGTCCCGTGCAACCGGAGCCGCCGCCTTGGACCCGCCACCGCCATGCTCGACCACCACAGCGACTGCGTATTTCGGGTTGTCATACGGGGCAAAGCTGACAAACAGCGCGTGGTCGCGACGTTCCCATGGCAGATCTTCGTTGCGGATCACACCGGCAGCGCGTTCGGCCTTGGTGATGTTGCGCACCTGACTGGTGCCGGTTTTGCCTGCCATGCGGAATTCATCGGCAATGATGCGGCTGCGATAGGCCGTGCCGCGCCGATCATTCGACACCGAGAACATGGCCTTGCGCACCTGTTCCAGATTGTTCGGATTAACCGGCAGCGGCTCACCCGCGCCCGAGGGCTGCTCGACCCCGTTCACCGATCGGACCAGACGCGGGGTCACCGATCGCCCGGTGGCAATCCGCGCGGTCATGATGGCCAGCTGCAAGGGTGAGGCCAGCATAAAACCCTGTCCGATTGAGGCATTTGCGGTGTCGCCTACCAGCCAGTCCTCGCCGTGAACGCGCTGCTTCCATTCCTGATTTGGTGCAAGTCCCGCCGCCACGGCTGACATCGGGATGTCGTGTTTCACGCCCAGCCCAAAGAGGCGCGCCATGTCGGAAATTCTGTCGATCCCCGTGCGCAGGGCCACGTCGTAATAGTAGACGTCGCAGCTGCGCTTCAGCGAAAGGTTCAGGTCCACGGTGCCGTGCCCGCCGCGCTTCCAGCAGTGGAACCTGCGACTACCGACCTTGAGGTGGCCGGGGCAGTAAACGGTGTTACCAGGTCCGACCACACCAGCCTCTAGCGCGGCCATCGCTGTTATCATCTTGAAAGTCGAGCCTGGCGGATAGGTGCCCTGAACGGTTTTGTTCGCCAGTGGCCGGTAATTGTCCTGCGTCAGTGCCCGATAGTCGGCAACCGATATGCCCCGCACAAACAGGTTTGGGTCGAAGCTGGGGGCGGAGCTGATGGCCCGGATATCTCCGGTCTCACAGTCAATCACCACCGCTGCGGCACTTTCCCCGGCCAGCCGGGCCTGAGCATATTGCTGAAGATCTGCATCGACTGAGAGCTGCAGGTCGGAACCGGCCTCTCCTTCCTGCCGGTCTAACTCGCGCATCACTCGACCGGTGGCGTTGACCTCGACCCGTTTTGCACCGGCCTTGCCGCGCAGGCTGATTTCCTGCTTGGCTTCCAGCCCAACCTTGCCGATCTGAAAGCGGGGGATGCGCAGGACCGGTTCCGGGTCTTCGATCTGGCTGAGGTCATAGTCGCTGACCGGGCCGACATAGCCGACCACATGGGCGAAATCTTCATAGCGGGGATATTGCCGGGTCTGACCCACCTCGGGGATCACGCCCGGCAGGGCCGGTGCGTTGACGGCCACCTTCGAAATATCTTCCCACGTGACCTGATCGGCCAGTGTCACCGGCAGAAACGGAGCCGAGCGGCGCATTTCCGTCTTTGCGCGTTCGATCTCATCTTCGGTCAACGGGATCAGTTCCGACAGTTTGGCGATGACCTTGTCAACATCACCTGCGTCTTCGCGCACCATGACGATCCGGTAAGAGGGTGAGTTTTGGCCGATGACCTGCCCATGGCGATCATAGATGCGGCCACGGGTGGGCGGAATCAGGCGGATGTTGATCCGGTTTTCCTCGGCCAGAAGGCGGTATTCGTCGGCCTGATCCACCTGCATGAACCGCATCCGTGCAGCAAGCCCGCCGATGAAGGCGGCCTGCAGCCCACCCAGAATCAGCGCCCGGCGGGGAAGGCGTTTGTAGGCAAGGCCTTGGGCTTTGGGTTTGCGTTGCTTCATCATCGCGCACCCAATGCGTTGGTTTCGGCGACGGATTTGCGTCGCACGCCAAACCCATTCTGGCTGAGCAGAACGATCAGAGGATAAACCGCAATTGTCAGAACCACTTGTATCACCACCGGGCCCAGGGCTGCCTGTTGCACGGAGAGAATAGCAAGAATGACGCGGTTCAACACAAAAACTGCCGTGATCACCACTGCGACCGTCGACCATTCACCGAAAAAGCCCGTATCGCGCATACCCGGTGCGGCAGTCCTGAGGTACTCTGAGCCCAATACCACCAAAGCCGCCAGCAAACCGGGCGGACGTTGCAACAACAGATCAGCCATCAGCATGACAATGGCCACAAGCAATGTCGGGACATAGTCGGATCGGCGCAGCACCCATGCAAATGTCAGAACGATCAGCAGATCGGGGAAAGGCCAGCGATCCGGTTTTGTGTCCAGCGGCAGCAGGTGCAGAAACAGGACCAAAGCCGCCAGAAACAGGTAAAGGGCCCGCTTGGACCAAAGCTGTGAGGTTTGGCTATCCATCGCCAACCTCCATCGGGTTCAGGACGGTTTCGGGCTGTCTTGGTCCCACAATGCCGCCGGGGTCCTGAATGGGTGGGGCTGACTGATAGCGCAGAACCCTAAGGAATTCGAGCCGTTCAAAATCCGCCGATAAGCGTACCCTCAGGCGGCCGCCCGGATCGGCGGTGATCTGGCCGATCAGCAGACCGGCGGGGAAGACGCCCCCGTCACCCGATGTCACAACGCGGTCACCGGGACGTACCAGTTCGCGGTTCTCAAGAAACTCTACCACTGGCGCCGGAGTGTTGTCGCCGGTGATCAGGGCTGTTTGACCCGATGGTTGAATGGTCGCTGGTATGGCACTGGATGCGTCGGTCATTAGAATCACGCGCGCCGTATCAGGTCCTACGCCCGAGATGCGTCCGACGACACCGATCCCATCCATGGTAGCCCAGCCATCGGTGATACCGTCCCGTTCGCCCACGTTCAGCAGGACCGACTGACGGAAGGGGGACCCACTGTCAGCCATCACGACCCCGGTAATATAGGTCAGGCGTGGATCCAGGCGCACGTTGTTCAGGTCCAGCAACCGGGCATTTTCCTGCTCCAGCTGCAAGGCGGCCTCTTTCCAGGCCCGCATCAGGCGCAGTTCGCTGCGCAATTCCTGATTCTGTTCGCTCAGGCGTTGGTAGCTTTGAAAATCGCGCACCAGATTTACGACGGCCGTGACCGGAACCATGGCCCATTCCATCGAGGGGACGACCCTGTCCACCACCTGTGCGCGGAACCGTTCGACGCGCGGGCTGTCGATGCGCCAAACCAGAAAGATCGCCAGCAGGCACAGAACCACGATCCCCAACAGCAAGCGGCGCAGGGGGGTGGTGTATTCATCGCGCTGTGATCGGTCCTTTGCCACAGGTTACCTTCCCGTGCTGCTCGTGCCCGAGTGTTGCCCCCTAAAGGGTGCGCGCCTTAGCTTTCGTAGTCAATCGCGTGGCGCAGTTGTTTTTCGTATTCCAGCGCCTTGCCGGTGCCCAAGGCCACGCAATTCAAGCTTTCATCGGCGATCGATACGGCCAGACCGGTCTGTTCGCGCAGCGCCAGATCCAGATCGCCCAGCAACGCACCGCCGCCGGTCAGCATCACGCCCCGGTCCACAATGTCGGCGGCCAGATCGGGTGGGGTGGTTTCCAGCGCGGTCATCACCGCTTCGCAAATCTGCTGCACGGGCTCCGAAAGCGCCTCGGCCACTTGCGCCTGGCTGATTTCAATTTCCTTCGGCACGCCGTTCAGCAGGTCACGGCCACGGATATGCATCGACTGGCCGCGCCCGTCGTCAGGCATGCGGGCGGTGCCGATGGTGGTCTTGATGCGTTCGGCGGTGGATTCACCGACCAGCAGGTTCTGCTGACGACGCAGATAGGAGATGATGGCTTCGTCCATGCGGTCGCCGCCGACACGGACCGAGCGCGCATAGACGATGTCGCCCAGCGACAGAACCGCAACTTCGGTTGTGCCGCCACCGATATCGACAACCATGTTGCCGGTCGGATCGGTTATTGGCATGCCTGCGCCAATCGCGGCGGCAATCGGCTCGGCAATCAGACCAGCGCGGCGGGCGCCTGCGGACAGAACCGACTGACGGATCGCTCGTTTTTCTACGGGTGTCGCGCCGTGGGGGACGCAAACGATGATCTTGGGTTTCGAGAAGGTCGAGCGTTTATGTACTTTACGGATGAAGTGCTTGATCATTTCTTCGGCGGTGTCGAAATCGGCAATGACGCCTTCGCGCATCGGGCGGATCGCCTCGATCGAGCCGGGGGTTCGGCCCAGCATCAGCTTGGCGTCCTCGCCAACGGCCAGCACTTTTTTGACGCCGTCCTTGACGTGGTAGGCCACCACCGAAGGTTCCGACAGGATCACGCCGCGCCCTTTGACATAAACCAGCGTGTTCGCTGTCCCAAGGTCGATGGCCATGTCCGCTGTGAACAGGCCGCCCAGATTGCCAAAGATTCCCATGTTTTCAATGATCCCGTTCGTCAGAATTTCCACTGCCCGCGACTCGACGGTTCCGGGACGCATGTCTTATAGGGTGCCATCTCGCCCGGTAAAAGGGCTGATTCCGCGACAATCAGCACCTTTCCGCCTTATTGAAAGGGACTTTAGAAGGCAAAATGCTCTCTTATCAACACATTTACCACGCTGGGAATCTGGCTGACGTACAAAAGCACGCTTTATTGGCATATGTGCTGGACTATCTGACCCGCAAAGACAAGCCGCTGACCTACCTTGAAACGCATTCGGGGCGCGGGCTGTACCAGTTGGACGCAGCCGAGGCGGTGCGCACGGGCGAGGCGTCAGCCGGTATCGGACGCGCGCAGCGTGAAGGGTGGTTCAGTCCGGAGCATCCACTTTCGGTTGCCTTGCAAAAGGTGCAGGCGCGCTATGGAGCACAGGCTTATGCGGGCTCGCCATTGATTGCAGCCAACTTGCTAAGGGATCAGGACAGTCTGCATTTTGCCGAACTACATCCGCAGGAACATGGGGCCCTGGCCAATGTGCTGTCGTCCTATGGGGCCAAGGTCTATAAAAAAGACGGCTACGAACTGGCGCATTCTTTGCTGCCACCTACCCCCCGGCGCGGGATGTTGTTGATCGACCCGAGTTATGAGGTGAAATCGGAATACGATCGCCTGCCGGGTATAATCGGCAAGGTGCATCGCAAGTGGAATGTCGGAGTGATTGCTCTGTGGTATCCGATACTTACGGACGGGCGGCACAAACCCATGTTAGATGCGCTGAAGAAACAGAATCTGACCAAGGCTGTGTGCCATGAGGTTCGGTTTCCGGCCGCACGCGAAGGTCACCGTATGATTGGTTCAGGGATGTTCTTCGTGAACGCTCCGTTCGGATTGACCGAAGAGACCGCGAAACTGGATGCAATATTCGCCCGGCTTGATCGAGCCTGAGCACAGGCAGAGCGCGCAATGTCGATGATCAATTACACGCCACGAGTGAGTCAACAAAATCCCTTGTTAGAATATGATGTGCAGTCCTAGAATTGTCGCAAGGAGGGGCGCCATGACTCGCCGACTCGCAACGGTTCTGGCCGCCGACATGGTGGGTTACAGCCGCTTGATGGAAGCCGATGAACAGGGGACACTGGCGCGGTTGCGCACGCATCGGATCGAACTGATCGACCCATCGATCGAGAAGAACCACGGAACGATCATCAAGACCACCGGAGACGGGATGCTGGTCGAATTTCCAAGCGCCTGCGATGCCGTTACCTGCGCTGCGGAGATTCAAAACCGTATGGTGCGTAGAAACACGGATGTTCCGCGCAATCAGCGCATCCAGTTTCGCATTGGCATTAACCTGGATGAAATCATTTTCGAAGACGGCGATATCTTTGGCAGCGGCGTCAACATTGCCGCCCGTCTGGAGCAGGCCGCCGAAGCGGGCGACGTGTTGATTTCCGGCGCTGTGCATGAACAGGTCTCCAGCCGGTTGGAGTTGCAATTTCATGATTTGGGAGATTTGACGCTCAAGAACCTGTCGCAGCCCGTGCATGCCTACCGGGTCGGGCTGGACCAGCCCGCCGGTGAGCCTGAGCAGGGCGCGGTGGGACAGGAAACAACAAAGGTCGTCAAACCGTCAATTGCGGTTTTGCCGTTCGAAAACATGAGCGGAGACTCAGAGCAGGAATTCTTCGCAGATGGGCTGACCGAGGATTTGCTGACGGAACTCAGCCGACGGCATGAGCTGTTCGTGATCTCGCGCAACTCGAGTTTTGTTTACAAGGGGCAGGCGGTAAATGTGCGCGAGGTGGGCGAGCAGTTGGGTGCTCAGTACATTGTCGAAGGCAGCGTACGCAAAGCCGGAAACCGGGTGCGTGTCACCGTCCAGCTGATCGACAGCCAGAGTGATGGCCACATCTGGGCCGAGAAATATGATCGCGACCTGGACGATATCTTTACCATTCAGGACGAGGTGACTTCGGCGGTGGTCGCCACACTGCCGGGACGGATCGAGGCCTCGCAGCAAGAGGGGCTGACACGCAGAAAGCCATCGAGTTTTGCGGCCTATGAATGCGTGCTGGCGGCAAAAGTTCTGCACCACCGCAGCACATGTGAGGACAATGTCGAGGCGATGAAGCTGATTGACCGGGCCATCGAACTTGATCCGGATTACGCTCATGCCCATGCTTGGAGCGGCTGCATTCGCGGGCAGGCCTGGGGATACGGGTGGTGCGAGGATCGCGATGCCATGCTGGCCTCCTGCGAGGACGCGATCCAAAAGGCCGCTTCGATGGATGACAACGACGCGGATGTTCATCGTCTGATGGCCGCGGTTCTGATCCTGCGAAACAACCTTGGGCGGGCGCGGTATCATCAGGAGCGTGCTTTGTCGTTGAACCCTAACTACGATCTGGTCGTCGTTCAGATGGGCGAGCTGCTGACATGGTCAGGCCGACCCGACGAAGGCGCAGAGTGGATTCAGAAAGCGATGCGGTTGAACCCGCATCATCCGCCCCGGTTCTGGAGCCATCTGGGAAAGGCGCGTTTCGGCGAAAAGCACTATGAGCAGGCGATAGACGACTTTGCCCATTTGCCCATTCTGGACCCCATTCAGGACGCTTATGTCGCTGCGTGTCACGCGTGGCTTGGAAACGACGCCAAGGCCCGAAAACATGTCGAGGCCATCCATACCGCGCAGCCCGACACCACAATGGAAGACCTTGTTGCGACCTTGCATTACGGTCGCGATGAGGACTTGCAACATTTTGTTCAGGGGGTGGAAAAGGCCGGATTGTCCTGACCTAAAAAGGGAAAAGCGGCCCGCAATCGCAGGCCGCTCGGTTTGTCAGGTCAGGTCTTTGTAGCTGATCTCTCGCGCGTCTGCACCGGGGCCGGTTTTTTCGCGGCGCACGATCAGACGGTTCAGCGCGTGGATATACGCCTTGGCCGAAGCCACCACGGTATCGGTATTGGCAGACTGGCCCGTGGCGATCATGCCATCCTCTTCCAGCCGGACCGAGACGGTTGCCTGCGCGTCGGTCCCGGCAGTGACCGCGTGGACCTGATAAAGTTGCAGATGTGCCTTGTTCGGATAGATCGCCCGGATCGCTCTGAAGGTTGCATCGACCGGACCGTCGCCGTGTTCTGTGGCGATGATGTCTTTGCTGTCCACCTCCAGTTCGACCGTCGATTCCGCCTGGCCGCCGGTACCGCAGGTGACCTTCATCGACACCAGTTGCAGGTGGTCGTTGGCCTCGTCGTCATCCATCGTCATCAGCGCGATGAGGTCGTCGTCAAACACCTCTTTCTTGCGGTCTGCCAAGTCCTTGAACCGCACGAAGATGTCTTTTAACTGGTTGTCTCCGACCTCATAGCCCAGTGTTTCCAGCTTGTCGCGCAACGCTGCCCGGCCCGAGTGTTTGCCCAGCGGCAAAGAGGTGCCTGACAGGCCGATATCCTCAGGTCGCATGATCTCGAAGTTTTCGCGGTTCTTCAGCATCCCATCCTGGTGGATGCCGCTTTCGTGTGCAAAGGCGTTCTTGCCGACGATGGCCTTGTTGAACTGCACGTTGAAACCCGACACCGTCGCCACACGGCGCGAGATATGCATGATCTTGGTGGTGTCGATCCCAGTGCGCCACGGCATGATATCGTTGCGGGTGCGCAGGGCCATTACGACCTCTTCCAGAGCAGTGTTGCCCGCACGTTCGCCCAGACCGTTGATGGTGCATTCGATCTGCCGTGCGCCGCCGGCAACAGCCGCCAGCGAGTTCGCTGTCGCCATGCCAAGGTCGTTGTGGCAGTGGGTCGCGAACACAACCTCATCCGCGCCCGGCACGGTTTCGATCAGCCGCTTGATCAAATCAGCGGATTCCAATGGCGCGGTGTATCCAACAGTGTCGGGGATGTTGATCGTGGTCGCACCAGCCTTGATCGCTATCTCGATCACACGGCACAGGTAATCCCACTCGGTCCGGGTTGCATCCATCGGCGACCACTGCACGTTTTCGCACAGGTTGCGAGCGTGGCTGACCGTTTCGTGGATTTTCTCGGCCATTTCGTCCTGTGTGAGGTTCGGAATGGCGCGGTGCAGTGGCGAGGTGCCAATGAAGGTGTGAATGCGGTTCTTTTTGGCGTGTTTCACCGCCTCCCAGCAGCGGTCGATATCGGCGAAATTCGCACGGGCCAGACCGCAGATGCGGCTGTTTTTTGATCGTTGGGCGATCTCGGACACTGCCTTGAAATCACCTTCCGACGCAATCGGAAAGCCAGCCTCTATGATATCGACGCCCATCTCGTCCAGCAGCTCGGCAATCTCAAGCTTTTCGTCATGGGTCATGGTGGCGCCGGGGCTTTGTTCGCCGTCGCGCAAGGTTGTGTCAAAGATCAAGACGCGGTCTTGGTCGGTCACGTTGGTCATGGGAATCTCTTTCTTCTTCTGTCCTAAAGCCTTTGGCGCGCGGGCGTCCTCCTCTGAGCGGGCGCGCCGGATGGCACGCTCAGAGGCGGATTAGGATCAGTAGGCCACGCAGCGACGCACCGCAAAGAGCGGTGTCGGCAAAAGGGATATCTGCGCGGTTGATCATGGGTTGAGGTTATACAGGTCGCGCCGCGAATGAAAAGACCATTTTGCAGCGTAACAGAGGCGGAGACCTTTATTTCGGCAGCCCATTGATACGCAAGCCCAGACGGCTAGGTGGAACGATATGGAAACGGCTTTGGTAATCGGCGCATCCGGTGGAATTGGGCGGGCGATCTGCAAACTGCTGAACGGACAGGGGGTGGCGGTGACAACCCTGTCGCGTTCTGCCGATGGGTTTGATCTGACGGATTCTGAACGTGTTCGCAGTGCGTTGGATGCAGTTCACAGGCCGTTTGATCTGATTTTGGTTGCGTCCGGCGCGTTGGAGATCAACGGGGCAAAACCGGAAAAGACCATTCGGGCCATTTCCGCTCGGGCGATGATGGATCAGTTCGCGCTGAATGCGGTGGGCCCCGCATTGGTCCTGAGCCATGCGTCGCGTCTGCTACCGCGTGACAGGCGCGCGGTTTTCGCCATTCTTTCTGCGCGCGTCGGATCGATCGGGGACAACCGGCTAGGCGGATGGGTCAGTTATCGGGCGTCAAAGGCGGCAGTGAACCAGATTGTCCGCACCTCGGCCATTGAACTGGCTCGCACCCATAAACAGGCAATCTGCGTCGCCCTGCATCCGGGTACTGTCCAGACAGAATTTACCCGAAAATACCTGGGCCGGAATCCTGCTGTTATGCCAGATCAAGCGGCTTTGAACCTGATGAACGTGATACAGCAGCTGAGTCCAGCTGATACCGGAGGGTTTTTCGATTGGGCGGGAAAGCCTGTGTCGTGGTAACTTACCGACTTTATCCGTCCGAACCGCCAGCGTCAGCGGGAGCAGGCTCGGGCGCTGCCTCGGATGAGGTGTCATTGGGATTCGCGATCTGATCGTTTTCCCAAACACCGGTCTCTTCCTGGCCGTTGGCATAGCGCATCGTGCCGTTGCCCTGACGTTTGGCGTCCACGAAACTGCCTTCGTAGACATCACCGCTCGGGTATGTCGCAACCCCGTCGCCGGTGATCTTCCCTTCGGTCCATTCACCGGAATAGCTGAATCCGTTTGCCATCTCGATATCACCCTGCCCGTGGCGCTTCCCTTCAAAGAAGTCCCCGGTATAGACAGTTCCGTCTGGGTAGGAGGCCGTGCCCGTGCCCTGCCGCAAGCCGTCGTTCCAGTCACCATCATAGCTGTAGCCGTTGGCGAAGGTCAGGATGCCTTTGCCGTGGTTCTTGGCGTTCTTGAACTGACCTTTGTAGACCGTGCCATCGGGGAAGGACAACGCACCCTGGCCTTCCATCACCCCGGCAATCCAGTCGCCGTCATAGGTCGAACCGTCCGAATAGGTGATCCGGCCTTTGCCCTCAGGCAGATCGTCTTTGAAATCGCCAACATAAACTGATCCGTCGGGATAGGTCAGCTCGCCCAGACCGTGGATTTGACCGTCGCTCCATTCGCCGGTGTAAACATAGCCATCCGTGCCCGTGTAGGTGCCCTTTCCATGCCGGAAATCATCTACGAATTCACCTTCGTATGTGTTTCCATTGGCATAGATCGCCTTGCCCATGCCCTGACGCCGCCCATTGACCAGCGGTCCTTCATAGACGGTTCCGTCGGCATTAGTCAGGACACCATTGCCGGTAATGCGGTTCTCGCTCCACTCTCCGACGTAGGTCATCCCGTCTGGCATGGTCTCGCTGCCCTGACCGTGGCGTTGGCCATCCTTGATATCGCCTTCGTATACTCTGCCGTCAGTCGAGGTGATCTTGCCCTTGCCCTGCTTGACGCCGTCCACCCAGTCTCCGTCATACCTGTACCCGCTGGGGTCGGTCATCACGCCTTTGCCGTGATGGCGGGCGTTCTGGAATCCACCTTCGTACCGAATACCGTTGGCATACTGGGCGACACCTGTGCCGTTGACTGCACCGTCTGACCATTCGCCTTCATAGGTGCTGCCATCGGCGTAGATGATTTTGCCTTGCCCTTCAGGTTTGCCCTTAGCAAACGTTCCTTCGTAGGTGGAGCCGTCCGGATAGCGTGTGACACCTTGCCCCTGAATTTCGCCTTCCACCCACTCGCCCGTGTATTCAAACCCGTTGGGCAAACGGTAGGTGCCTGTCCCATGCCGCAGGCCGTTTTCAAACGTGCCTTCGTATACGCCGCCGACTTCGTCATTCTTGGTGATCACCTGACCGTTCTGTGCGGCACCCCCCGAGGCGATCAGAGCTATCGCTAATACGGCAAGTGTAATGCGGAGAGCTTTCATAATCGGTCCTGTCTGCCGGGTGTTCATACTTTTGCGCAAAACTAAGGTACCCGTGGGGGCAGAGCAACGGGTTTTGCCGCATTTGCCTTTCACTCGCGCAATGATCTGCTAAATGGCAGTAAGTCTGACGAGGGCAAGAGGGCACAATGGCCGACCGTTTCCGCATCACTCTGGCGCAACTCAACCCCGTAGTGGGGGATATCGCGGGCAACGCCGCCAAGGCGTTGGCGGCGTGGCAACAGGCGCGCAAGGCCGGGGCTGATCTTGTGGCGTTCCCGGAAATGTTCATAACCGGTTACAATACGCAGGATCTGGTGGTTAAACCTGCGTTTCACCGCGCGGCAATGGCTGCGGTCGAAGAATTGGCGGCCCAATGCGCGGATGGGCCGGCTATGGCCATTGGTGGCCCATGGGCAGAAGGCGACAGCCTGCACAACGCCTACCTGATTTTGAAAGGCGGACGTATCGGCAGCAAAGTGCTCAAACATCACCTGCCGAATGAAACCGTATTCGACGAGGTGCGCCTTTACGATGCCGGGCCGTTGGGCGGGCCGTATTCCGTTGGCAACTCGCGCATCGGCAGCCCGATCTGTGAAGACAGCTGGCATCCCGACGTCGCCGAAACGCTGGAAGAGACTGGGGCCGAGTTTCTGCTGATCCCCAATGGCTCGCCTTATTTCCGCAACAAATACGATGTGCGATTGAACCACATGGTGGCCCGTGTGGTCGAAACCGGCCTGCCGCTGATTTATCTGAACATGGTGGGCGGTCAGGACGATCAGGTGTTCGACGGAGCCACATTCGGCCTGAACCCGGGCGGGGAGCTGGCCTTTCGGATGCCCGTTTTCGACGAGGCTGTAACCCATGTCGATTTGGAGCGCGGCAACGAGGGCTGGCGCATCGTGCCTGTCGAAATCGTGCCTCAACCGGATGAATGGGAGCAGGACTATCGCGCGATGGTGCAATCTCTGCGCGACTACATGGGCAAGACCGGGTTCAAAAAGGCTCTGCTGGGTTTGTCGGGCGGGGTCGATTCCGCCTTGGTCGCGGCGATTGCCGTGGATGCCATTGGGGCCGAGAATGTCCGCTGCGTGATGCTGCCGTCGGAATACACCAGTCAGGCCTCGCTGGACGATGCCGAGGCAGTCGCCAAGGCACTGGGTGTTCATTATGACTATGTTCCGATATCGGACAGCCGGGCAGCAGTGACGGAGACTCTGGCCCCATTGTTTGCTGGGCGCGAGGCGGATTTGACCGAAGAAAACGTCCAGTCCCGTCTGCGGGGTTTGCTGTTGATGGCGATCTCGAACAAGTTTGGTGAGATGTTGCTGACCACTGGCAATAAATCCGAAGTGGCTGTCGGATACGCCACCATCTATGGCGACATGAACGGCGGCTATAATCCAATCAAGGATCTGTACAAGACACGCGTGTTCGAGACATGCCGTTGGCGCAATGCCAATCACCGCGACTGGATGATGGGGCCTGACGGTGAAGTGATCCGCCCGTCCGTCATCGACAAGCCGCCCAGTGCCGAGCTGCGCGAGGACCAGAAAGACAGCGACAGCCTGCCGGACTACCCGGTGCTTGACGCTATTCTGGATATTCTGGTCGATCAGGACGGATCAATCGCCGATTGCGTGGCCGCCGGGTTCGATGAAGCCGTCGCGCGGCGTGTCGAGCATCTGATCTACATCAGTGAATACAAACGCTTTCAATCGGCTCCGGGTACGCGCCTGACCAGCCGGGCTTTCTGGCTGGATCGCAGGTATCCAATTGTGAATCGCTGGCGGGATCAGGGCTGAGCTGGCCGAACCTTTCCGGGTACGGTTGTCGCACGTTTCTTGTATCGGGCCAGTTGCATCATCTTTCGTATATTGTTTCGAGAAGTTAAATGGATTGTTAATTATTCCGACGTCTCGGGCGCTAAAGACTTGTAGATGTGCCATTTTCTTGACACATTTTAGCTTAATTATTGCCCCATGTGGGGCGGTGCAGTCTAATTTCGACAGTGCCGTTGTGTGGCACTACTAAATTTCGAATTCTGAGTTAACGGTTTGGTGTTATTATGTATGAAGGATACGATAAACCGCTTCATCCGCCTCTGAGGTACAAGTCTATGGAATCCGAGGCAAAGGTTCTGGATGAAACCACGCTGGATACGGCAATTGCCGATCTGTTGCGGGATGAGGAGCCCGAAGAGCCCGAGCCCCCTGTGGACTATGTGAAAACTCCTCCGGCTTTTCCTGAACTGCCTGATCAGGCTGAGATGGATGAAGAGGGCGAAACGAAAGATTCCGGCTTGGCGGCGACGTTGCGCCAGAAATGGGCCGAGTTGCGCGGCGCAGCATAAACAGCCGAGATTCTCAGGTGAGATGGCGCGTATTTTGCGTCTGTTGGCGTGATGGCCACAATTCCTAAAAATTGTAAACCTTGCGGTACAAGACGTGTTGTCTGCATGCTTGCTTCGCGCCTTCATGGCGATCAAAGCCATGAAGTAAGAGCAATTGATGCCAGGCCCAAAGCCAACCTTTGTCGAGCCAGATTTACACCTGCCCAAATCCGTGGATGTCGTCGTGATTGGCGGAGGGATCATCGGCGCGTCAACCGCGTTGGAGTTGGTCGAGCGTGGCGCGTCGGTTCTGTTGTGCGAAAAGGGCCAGATTGCCGGTGAACAAAGCTCTCGCAATTGGGGGTGGGTGCGTCTGGGAATGCGTGATCCGAGGGAAATCCCGCTTATGCAAGAGGCTCTGCGAATCTGGTGGAATCTAGATCAGCGCATCGGGCGCAAAACCGGTTATACCCGCTCTGGCATTCTGTTTGGCGCGTCCGGCAAGCGCGACCGGGGGCATCTGGAACAATGGATGCGCCATGTGGACGGGTTGCAGACGGGTGCAAAGCTGATCAACGGGGCGGAATTGGATGCCCTGCTACTAGGCAATCAGACGCCGTTCGACTGCGCGCTTCACATGCCGCTAGACGGTCGGGCAGAGCCGCAATGGACCGCCCCCGCAATCGCCGAGGCCGCCCGAGACAGGGGCGCGGTCTTGATGACCAACTGCGCCGTGCGGAGTGTCGAATCCGAAAGTGATGGCATTTCAGGAGTGATCACCGAGCGGGGCCGTGTGGCTTGCCGTTATGTCGTTTTGGCCGGGGGCGCCTGGTCGCGTCTATTTGCCGGGAATGCGGGGATAGAGCTGCCGCAGCTTAAGGTTCTGAGCACGGTTTTGCGGACTTCACCGGTTAAGGGGCCAGAGACGGCGCTCTGGTCCGATGACTTTGCGATTCGCAAGCGGGCAGATGGTGGCTATTCGATCGCGTCGGGCGAGGAAAACACCGTGGATGTCGTGCCCGACATTTTCAGGTTGGGCCGGCAGTTTCTGCCCGCCTTCGCACAGGAATGGCGGTCCCTTCGGTTCCGGCTATCGGATCGCTGGAGAGCCGAGGTGCGGCAGGATCGGAAGTGGCTGCCGACCGATGTGACACCGTTTGAACGATGCCGTGTGCTCGACCCCGAGCCGTCACGCAAGGCACTTCGGCGGGCCTGGGCTGCGGCGCGCAAAGGGTTTCCGGTGTTGGAGCAAGCGGAAATTGTTCAAAGCTGGGCGGGGATGATCGATGTCACCCCGGATGCCTTGCCTGTCATCTCGGGCGTCGAGGACATGCCGGGGATGTATATTGCAACCGGGTTTTCCGGTCACGGCTTTGGAATCGGTCCGGCGGCAGGTCGTCTGATGGCTGATCTGGTCGCCGAAACGACACCTTGCGTCGATCCGACCGCCTTTCGCCTGTCCCGTTTCACGGATGGCTCCAAGGTACGGCCGGATCCAGGATATTAGGGTTAACCCATCATCTGATAGCTGACGGGCACAAAGCGGAACCCGTCGCCACGAGTTTCGACGAAGCCTGCTGCCGGGAAGGGCATATGGTAACCGACCATCGGTACCTTATCCGCTGCCAGCATTCCCAGCACGTTGCGCCTTGATGCGGTGGCGGCGGCCTTATCCATGTCGAACTTGAACCCCCATTCTGGATGGGCGAATGACCAGACATAGTGATTGGCCAAATCTGCAGTCAGCACCAGCCGCTGACCGTTGCTTTCCAGATGATACACCGTATGTCCCGGCGTATGCCCAGCGGCGGTCATCGCGGTAATGCCCGAGGCGACCTCGCCGCCGTCATCAATAAAGCTCATCTTTTCGGCCTGTGGGGTGACCTTGGCGGCGACTATATCACCCACTCGATTGCCGGCCTCTTGCGCTGACCAGAAATCGTATTCGGCGGCTGCGGTGACGTAGCGTGCATTCGGGAAGGTCGGTGCGTCGTTTGTGGTCATTCCGCCAATATGATCGGGATGCATGTGGGTGATGACAACGACGTTGATCTGATCCGGGCTCACACCCGCATCCGCGAGCGCAGCCTGAATGCCGCCTTGTCCAAGTCCGGTGTCGAACAGAACAAGTTCCGTCCCCGTGTTGACCAACGTTGGAGTAAAGGGCAACAAAGCCTTATCCGGCGAGATAAAATTCTCAGACGAGACCCGGGCAAATTCTTCATCTGGTACGCCGTCGCCAAACATCTCTTTGACGTCGTCGCGTGGTGCGCTGCCGTCGAGCAGCGTGGTAACCGTGAAATCACCCAGCTTGAACGATCTGGCGATGGTGGAATTTGCTTTGGATTCAGCGCCTGCGGCCAGCAATGGCGTTGCGGCTGTGGCGAATGGCAAAGCCGCAGCAGAGCCCAAAACCGCGCGGCGTGTAAGTTTAAATGTCATTTTGGTTCTCCCTGTCCGAACTCCAATCGATGAAATAGGTCGGCGCGAGTTGCTTGCCAGTATAGACTGCAAGGATATGGGCTGCGTGAGCAAAACTTACGTGTTAAATTTTGTTTATGTCGCGATACGGGAACAAAACTGTACCCACAAGTGAAAGCGTTGAGGCGTTTTTGTCCACCGTTGAACCGGCGGCTAAAGCCGAAGACGCGCGCGTGTTGGATGCTCGTTTCCGGGAAACAACCGGGTTTGCGCCGGTGATGTGGGGGCCGTCGATTGTTGGCTATGGCCGCTACCACTATCGCTATAAATCCGGGCGCGAGGGGGACTTTCTGGCAACCGGATTTTCCCCGCGCAAGGCCGCCCTTTCGATCTATATTATGCCTGGGTATGCGGATTTTGGGGATATCCTGTCCCGCCTGGGCAAGCACAAGCTTGGCAAGTCCTGTCTGTATGTGAACAAGCTGGCGGATATCGATCAGGATGCCCTGTCCGAACTTATCCTCGCCGGGCTGAAGGATCTTAGCCAGTATTGGAAGGTCGAGCCGACCTGAAACTCCTGTTGGATTATTCTGCAACCCCGGTCCGCCGCGATCCGTTCGGCTGGACAATTGGCCAATCCTGTGACAAGAGCCGCGCCAACAGGAGACACCCATGACCACCACCCGTTTCGCCCCGTCGCCCACCGGTTACATCCATGTGGGCAACCTGCGCACCGCCCTGATGAATTACCTGATCGCCCGCAAGGCTGGCGGCACGTTCATTCTGCGTATCGACGACACCGACCCCGAGCGGTCGAAAGAAGAATATGTCGATGCCATCAAACAGGATCTGGAATGGCTGGGCCTGCATTGGGATCGGGTCGAGCGTCAGTCCGACCGTCTGGACCGCTATGCCGAAGCCGCCGACAGGCTGCGTGAAATGGGCCGGTTCTATGAGGCGTTCGAGACGCCGACTGAACTGGACCTCAAGCGCAAGAAGCAACTGAACATGGGCAAGCCTCCGGTCTATGACCGGGCGGCGCTGAATCTGTCGGAGGCCGAGAAAGACGCGCTGCGGGCTGAACGTGGCAATGGCGTCTGGCGCTTCAAGCTGGATCACGAGCGGATCGAGTGGACAGATGGCATTCTGGGCGACATCTCGATTGATGCGGCCTCGGTTTCCGATCCGGTTCTGATCAAGGCTGACGGTCAGGTTCTCTATACGATCGCTTCTGTGGTGGACGACACCGAGATGGGTGTGACCGATGTTGTGCGCGGATCAGATCACGTGACCAACACCGCGACCCAGATTCAGATCATAGAAGCACTGGGTGGCTCCTGCCCGCGTTTTGCGCACCACTCGTTGCTGACCGGCCCGCAGGGTGAGGCGCTGTCAAAGCGTCTGGGCACGCTGGCCCTGCGCGACCTGCGCGAACAAGGCGTTCAGCCCGCTGCCTTGCTGAGTCTTATGGCGCGGCTTGGGTCCTCTGATCCGGTCGAGCTGCGCTCGGACATGGCCGAGTTGATCGAAGGCTTTGATGTCACCCGCTTTGGTGCCGCGCCCACGAAGTTTGACGTGCAGGACCTGTTCCCGCTGACTGCAAAGCATCTGCAGTCGCTGCCGTTGGCGGATGTGGCTGAAGCAGTGGCCGACGCTGGCGTGCCCGCTGATCTGGCCGAGCCGTTCTGGGCAATGGCGCGCGAGAACATCACCACTCTGGCCGACCTGAAAGGCTGGTGGGAGCTGTGCCGCGACGGGGCCGAGCCTTTGATCGCAGACGAAGATCAGGCGTTCATCGCTGAGGCCGTGGCGTTGCTGCCGGAAGGCCCGTTCGACGGTGAAACCTGGGGCACATGGACCAAAGCGGTGAAAGAGGCCACGGGCCGCAAAGGCAAAGGTCTTTTCATGCCGCTGCGCAAGGCACTGACCGGCATGGAACGCGGGCCGGAAATGGCGGCCCTGATGCCGCTGCTGCAGGTGATCCGCGCCCGGGGCTGATCCCAGGGATTGCCAGTTCAAAAAATCAAAGTCTTGGCAAAGGCCAATCTGAAGCTCCCGAGTTAGTTCGGGAGCTTCTTTCGCATAGTCGGACGGCCCAAGTGTGTTATGCGCAGTGTGGCGCTGTTCAAACCAACTGCACCGAGATCTGCAGTCTTGTTGCGTCCTGATCGTTGACCCGAAACTTACTGGGGAAGGAGGAGCCTGGAATGAAGTGTTCTGCGTATATCGCCACAAGTGCCGATGGTTTTATCGCCAGGGCGGACGATAGTATCGATTGGCTGGAAACTGCGGGCAGACCAGAGGCTGGGGTGGGTGAAGGTTATATCGATTTTCCTTCCTACTTGGCTTCCGTGGATTGTTTGATCATGGGTCGCAAATCCATGGAGAAGATAAGCAGCTTCAATCTTGCACCAGCTCAATGGCCCTATGGTAAATTAAAGATCATTACGTTGAGCAAAACCGTCAAGACGCCCCCGGACAACCTGAAGGAAAAGGTTGAGATCTATTCAGGTGAGCTGCAGACGCTTTTGAGCAAGCTGGAAGCTGCAGGCCATCGGCATGCCTATATTGACGGAGGCACCACCATTCAGGCCTTCATAAATCAAAATTTGCTGGACGAGATTTTCGTCACGCAATTGCCAATCCTGATCGGTGAGGGAAAGCCACTATTCGGTAAGACACTCAAAGATGTAAACCTGACGGATGCGCGCGCTGTAGTCTGCCCCAGTGACTACATTCAGATACGTTATCGGGTGGAAAAAAACGTCTCGGAAAACTGAAAGCCGTTAGATGCTTTGGATAAGATCTTTTACGCAGATTGCACCGGTGTCTCTTAATCTGGCAGTTCAAGCGACACGGACAGCCGGTTTAGGCGGTCGTCTACAAATTCGGTTTCGGTGGACTTCAATTCTTGATGGCGGGGATACCGCGGGGCGGCCCGGTCGTTCATAATGGGGGCGTCCCATCCATCGGTAGTGGCGAAGAACCGGTCTGCTCCGTCTTCGCCAAAGGCGCGCAGATACCCCTGTACCACCACGTCTATGTAACTGAGCAACAACGGGTGTCGGTCGCTCGGTTCGGTGTGGCGGCCATGAGGCACTGCATAGACGGCGATTTCGACGTCATGTGTCAATGGGTGCGTAACGGCTTGTGTTGAAAGCACCCGGTCATATGCCCATTCCCGTTCGTCCAGCGCGGCCCAATCGTTCTTGGGGACGTGGGCGATCATGCCCTCGATTTCGGAATCGGCGTCCGGGATGGCGGTCAGAAAGGCAACCGGACGCAGATCGGTGTGACGCCAGGCACGACGCCAGCCTTTCAAACGCGCCGGATGAGGATCGGGAAAATCGTGGGTCGCCAGGTTCACGAGGCTGCCATAGCCAAAGAAATATGGGTCTGCCATGCGCCTTACAGTTCCTATTGAACGATTGATGTATGTCAAACCGCTTTTTTGCCCGACATGCAATAAGATCGCATCTTGAAATTTGGGAGGCCAATATGCGGATTACCAAACGGACAAATATCGCGGTGCGGTTGTTGATGTATTGTGCTGCGCATCAGGACAGACTGGTGACCAAATCCGAGATTGCCGACGTGTGCAATATCTCGGAAAACCACCTTGCGCAGGTAATCAACCAACTAAGCCAATTGAATTACCTCAGTACGCAAAGGGGCCGGAACGGAGGCATGTCACTGGCCCGTTCGGCGGATCAGATCCGCATTGGGTCAGTGTTTCGGCATGTCGAGGGGGATCTGCCGATCGCCGAGTGCTTTGCCGATGCGGATAACACCTGCCCGCTGACGGACGCTTGCAGGTTGCGATTGGCGCTGCGCGATGCTGCCGAGGTGTTCTATGCCTCGCTGGATGAGATCACGCTGGACGCATTGGTTTGCGACAACGACCAGTTGTTGAAGATACTGCAACCGGTCGCCTGCGTTCGCTGAAATCAGTCGGCGGCCCGCAGGATGCGGGCCGGGCGTACGTTCAATGGGCGCAGGGCAAAGATTAAGCCCGCGCCCAATGTCACAAGGATTCCGGCCAGAATGATGCTTAGGGCCGACGCCCAAATGACCGTGAACCCTGTGTCAAAGATATAGGTGGCGACGGCCCAACCGCCCAAAATTCCTGTCAGCAGGGCGACACCACCCGCTGCCGCGCCCAACAGGGCTGAGCGTAAGGCAAAACTGAACAGAATACGCCGCCGGTCAGCACCCAGCGTCTTGAGAATTGCGGCTTCGTATCGTCGCGCGGTCTCACCCGCCGCGGCGGCTCCGATCAGAACCAGAAAACCGGTCAGCAGTGACACGCCAGCACCATAGGACGTCGCCGCTGCCAACCCGGCCAGCAGGCCCGAGACGCGGTCAATCGCATCGCGCACACGGATCGCAGTGATGTTGGGAAACTGCCCGGCCAGATCGCGCAGAATGGCGGCTTCGGCCTGTTCTTCGGCATAGACGGTGGCGATAAAGCTGTGTGGGGCGCCAGCCAGCGCAGAGGGATTCATCGACATGATAAACCCCATCCCGGCGGTCGAGAAATCGACCTCGCGCAGGGAGGTGATTTCAGCAGTGATGTCCCGGCCCAGAATGTTCACGGTCAGTTCGTCGCCCAAGGACAGACCCATTTCCTGCGCTTCTTCGGCGGCGAAGCTGATTTGTGGCGAACCGGTGTACTCCTCACCCCACCACGTGCCTGCCGTGATGCGGGTGTTTTTGGGCGGATTGACGGAATAGGTCACGCCCCGGTCTCCGTCCAACACCCAATGGTCACCAGCAACGTCACGCGCAGGGCGGCCGTTGATCTGAGTGATGATCCCGCGCAGCATCGGGGCGCTTTCGATCCGGCTGACGGCGGGGTCTTTTTCCAACCGGTCAGTAAAGCCGGGCATCTGATCTTTCTGGATATCGACAAAGAAATAGGAAGGTGCCACATCCGGCAAGTTACCGGAGATCGCGTTGCGCAGGGTACCGTCGATCTGACCTACAGCAGCCAAAACCGAAAGCCCGAGGCCAAGAGACAAAACAACCGAGACTGCCCCCTCGCGCGGGTCCGAGATGGCGGACAAAGTCCACCGCAATGCGGGGCGACCGCGGGCAGAGGGTACGCTGACACGCGCCAGCTTGCGAATAGCGATGGCTGCGAAGGACAGCAAGAACAGCGCGCCGATAAGCCCTCCAGCGGTCCAGAGCGTCAGACGGGTCGACCCGCTGAACAATGCAGCCGACGCTATCAACAGCGCCAACCCAATACCCGTGGCCACGACAAACACCAGTCGCGGAAAGGCGCGGGCTGATGACAGCGCATCGCGAAACAGGGTTGCGGCACGTACCTCTTCGGTCCGGGCGAGAGGCCAGAGCGTGAAAAGGAACGCGGTGAGAATTCCGTACAGCGCGGCCTCGGCAAGGGGGCGGGGATAAATTGAAAAGACCGCCGGGACGGGCAGGCGGGCCTCAATCAACGGAGCCAGAAGCAGGGGAATGAACCCACCCAGGACAATGCCAAGCGTGATGCCGACCCCAGACAGAACCCCGATCTGGATCAAATAGGTCTGAAAGATCGTTGCCCGATCCGCCCCCAACGTCCGCAGAGTGGCGATGGTTTCTGTTTTTTGCGCCAGATAGGCGCGAACAGCAGCCGAGACCCCGATGCCACCGACCGCCAGACCGGACAGCCCAACCAGAACCAGAAATGAGCTAAGGCGAGCGACGAATTCCGCGATTCCCGGTGCCCCATTGCGGGCGTCGGTCCAGCGCATGCCGGTGCCCTCAAAACTCTGCTTTGCCATAGCGGACAAAGCTTCAAGATCGGTATGTGCGGGAAGTTTCAACCTGTACTTGGTGGAAAACAATGTGCCCGGTGCCAACAGGCCCGATTCTTGCAGGTCCTCGGTTAGAACCAACGTGCGCGGTCCCAGTCCAAATCCATCTGCAGCCCCGTCCGGTTCATGGATCAAAGCAGCCGTCAGGACGAAATCCTGCGTGCCAAGGGCAAAACGGTCTCCTATTGACAGACCCAGCCTGTCCACAAGAGACGGGTCCATTACGGCACCCGGCAGACCGTCCTGACCATCCAGAGCTGAGGCAAGCGTCTGCTCGGGCTCAAGGACCGGAACACCCAGTAACGGATAGGTCGCGTCCACCGATTTCACCTGTGTCAATGCGCGCCGGGTTTCCTCCCCCAGTCGAACAACGGCCATCGAGCGGAAATCGACCACTTCGGAGACTTCCGCTGCGATCTGATCCATCCAGTCCTGTTCCTCGGCGCTGGCGAAACGGTAAGTGAACTCCAGTTGCGCGTCCCCACCCAACAGTGCCGCACCTTCCTGCGCCAGACCGGTCTGAATTGCCATGCGCACAGATCCGACGGCAGCAATGGCCGCAACCCCAAGCGCCAGACAGGCGAGGAACACTCGAAAACCGCGCAAGCCGCCGCGTAGTTCTCGGCGGGCCAGACGGCCGGCCAGGCGCAGGCTCATTCCGCCGCCTCCTGCCGGGTGTTCTCGGCAATGCGCCCATCCCGCAGCCTCACGACCCGGTCGCATTTCCGGGCCAGAGAGTGGCTGTGCGTGACCAGAACCAATGTCGCGCCGTGTTTGTCACGCAGGCCGAACAACAGCTCGATGATGGCGGCGCCGTTCTTCTCGTCCAGATTTCCGGTTGGCTCATCTGCCAGCAGAATCTGAGGTCGCGGCGCGGATGCCCGCGCCAGTGCCACCCTTTGTTGCTCACCCCCCGACAATTGTGCCGGGTAATGATCCCTTCGATGC
This sequence comes from Ruegeria sp. BC1, assembly GCF_056539305.1. Taxonomy (NCBI): domain Bacteria; kingdom Pseudomonadati; phylum Pseudomonadota; class Alphaproteobacteria; order Rhodobacterales; family Roseobacteraceae; genus Ruegeria; species Ruegeria sp. BC1. Next base: position 58,678 of record NZ_JBQFUT010000008.1, on the reverse strand, counting down.
GACAACCCTACCGAGGCCAGTTCCGCTTCGGCCCGATCAAACGCGTCCCTGTGACCGGCCAGCTCCAATGGTGTGGCTACATTTTCCAGTGCGGTCATTGTCGGGATCAGATGGAAGTTCTGGAACACCACGCCCATGGCGTCGCGCCGGAACAAGGCCAACCCGTCTTCGTCCATGGCGGTCAGTTCGTGGCCAAGTGCGGTAATTCTGCCCGCTGTTGCCTGCTCAAGCCCACCCATCAGCATCAGTAGAGAAGATTTGCCCGATCCCGACGGCCCAACCAGCCCTAGCGTTTCGCCCTTTGTTACGGTCAGGTTGATATCGTGCAGGATATCTACCCGCCCGGCATTGCCTTCCAGGGATAAAGCAGCATTTTGGAGTGCAAGAACAGGTGTTGTCATAGGTCTTTCCAAACGAGGGCGGTCATTTGGGATATGGAGCGGTTCAGATGTTGCGCAAGGCTTTGATGTCGGTGCTGTTTGTCTGCTGCGGCTTTGCGGCCACAGCCGAACAGGTTGTGATCGCCGCATTGGGGGATTCCCTGACCCAAGGCTACGGGTTACCGGAACAAGACGGGTTCGTTCCGCAATTGGACCGGTGGCTGAAAGCGCAGGGTGCGGATGTGCGCCTGATCAACGCTGGTGTTTCCGGCGATACCACGGCCGGAGGAGCCGCTCGAGTGGATTGGACGCTGACACCCGATGTGGACGGGATGATCGTTGCGCTGGGTGGAAACGACCTGCTGCGGGGGATCGACCCGACGGTGTCGCGTGCCAATCTTGAGGCAATAGTCAAAGCTGCCGAAGCCTCGGATGTTGATGTTTTGCTGATTGGGATGCAAGCGCCGGGAAATTACGGGCCTGACTACAAAGCGGCCTTTGACGCGATATACCCAGAATTGGCTACGGCTTATGAAACGGGCTACGCCTCGAGCTTCTTTGCCGGTTTAACCGCTGAAAGCGATCCGGATGCAGCCCGACACTTCATGCAGCCGGACGGCATCCATCCGAATGCCGAGGGTGTGGCGTTGATCGTCGAATCCCTAGGGCCCCTTGTGTTGGAGCTTGTGAACGCCACCCGGCAGTGATCAGACAACGGTCACGACGGTTCCAATCGGCACGCGTTCATACAGATCGATCACATGCGCGTTCAGCATTCGGATACACCCATTTGAGACCGCATGACCGATGGTCTGCGGCTGCGTGGTTCCGTGAATGCGGAAATAGGTGTCGACGCCATTCTGGAAAAGATACAGCGCGCGGGCTCCCAACGGATTGTCACCGCCGCCGGGCTGGACATAGTCATTGTCCTTGAACCGGGCATAGGTCACGGGTTCGCGTTCGATCATCTCGTCAGTCGGACGCCAGGTCGGCCATTCTTTCTTGACGTCGATGGTTGCGGTGCCGGTAAACTCCAACCCGGCCTTGCCGACCCCAACGCCATAGCGGATCGCCTTGCGCGGCTCGGTCACGTAGTACAGGTAGAATGAGCGCGGCGCGACCAGCAACTGACCCGGCTGAAACTGCTTCTTGATGCGTACAAACTGCGGCGTCGGGTCATATTCGACCGCTTTCTTGGCGCTGGCTATGCCGGGCAACAGACATACGGCTGTCCCGGCCACAAAAGCGCGGCGAGTAAACATATTGCGTCCCTTCCAAAGACCAATGAACTTTTGACTATAGTTTCGAAATGATAGCCGATTTGGTCAATCGTCGGGAATGTATAACTGAAATGTGATGTATTCTGCGTGCCACACAGGCCGAACCGGGCCTGATGGTGAAACGAAAAAGGGTGAGGAAATCACCTCACCCTTTCAAAAGCTTATGCCAGCTCGATGTTGTCGGCGCTTTCGCGGCCGTCACGACCCGAGCGCAGCTCGTACGTGACTTTCTGGTTGTCGGCCAGACCGGTCAGGCCCGAGCGTTCGACGGCCGAGATGTGTACGAAGATGTCTTTGCCCCCATCTTCGGGTGCGATGAAGCCGTAGCCTTTGGTGGTGTTGAACCATTTTACGGTGCCTGCGGGCATATCCGTTGTCTCCTGATAGGTGCTGCCCACGTGGATGCGGCAGCCTGGCGTCGTTGTCTGGATCGATAGACTGAGCGCCGGTGAAGGAGACAGTAGGTCGAATAGAAAAACGTTAGCGCTGTAGATATGGCATTCGGTTGGGGACGTGGCAAGGGTAGAGTGAAAGTAGACTTTGCGCCAAAACAGAGGATTTGCGGTTTCAGCCGATCCTATGTTTTAGTCCGCGTAGGATGCTTCGACTCCGAAAAGGTCCATCGCCTTGAAGACCATGTAAAAATCGAAAGGTGTGCGTTGCCCTGATAGCGGGCCGCTTTCCCAATCGCGAATATAGTCGACCATGCTTCGCGAGAATCTTGGATTTGTGGGCGGTTTCAGCGGATCGAATTTGAGTGCTTCTTTTCGCTGCCTCTGCGCGCTACACAACATCTCATAGACGATAACGAAACAGCAATATTCGTGAAAGAAATCGACAAAAAACTGATTAGGTTGCTCGAGAGGGGTTGATTCCTCCGGCAACAAACCAAAAAAGCAAGGCTTTTCGCCAGATTCGCCATCGGATTGCGTCAGTGCAAACAGCAGGGAGCCAAAAACTTTCAGGTGGCTTGGAGTGTCCACTCCCAAACCTTTCCAGTAGTTTCTGCAATTTCTTTGAAAAGAAGCGATTGCGCGGTTGAACCCGTCATCATTGATTACAAGTGGCCCACAATCGAAACTATGCGCCACTTCTTCTGCTCGCATCTCTAGCTCGCCTCGAAGGTTATCGGGCTCCCGCAGATAAATCGCGAGTCTTGTCTTTAGGCCGTTGGTCACAAATGACTCTTATATTTCTTGGATCTAAAATTCACATTAGGGAATGTTGTACGATGTACGAAATGCGCGCTGGTATTGCCTCTGGGCTTTCATTGTAAAACGGATCATCTTCGGGCACACGGTTAGAGCCAATCCGCTTATATTCCGGGTTGGATTTCGCAGCGTCTCTGGCTTTTTTGACCTGGTCCCAGTCAGAAGGTGTTTTTCCGGTCATAATTACGTCCTCATAGATTTAGGGCGCCAAAAGGCGCCCAAGAGAATGAATCACCCATAACATCCTTCCAGAACCTGAACAAGTCGTTCTTGGGTGCGGCAATTTACTCGGTTTTCCTGTGAGCTTTCTGCCTGATCACCGCGCAAACTTCTTATGCTTCAACCGCTTGGGTTCCAACGCATCCGGTCCCAGTCGGCGCTTTTTGTCCTCTTCGTAATCCTCGAAGTTGCCCTCGAACCATTCCACATGGGCATCCCCCTCAAACGCCAGAATATGCGTGCAAATCCGGTCGAGGAAGAAGCGGTCGTGTGAGATGACGACGGCGCAGCCGGCGAAATCGACCAGCGCGTCTTCCAGCGCGCGCAGGGTTTCGACGTCCAGATCATTGGTCGGTTCGTCGAGCAGCAGGACGTTGCCGCCCTCTTTCAGCAGGCGGGCCATGTGGACGCGGTTGCGCTCACCCCCTGACAGCAAGGAAACCTTTTTCTGCTGGTCGCCGCCCTTGAAGTTGAAGGACGAGCAATAGGCGCGGGAATTGACCTGCGCGTCGCCCAACTGGATGATCTCAGCACCGCCAGTGATCGCCTCCCACACGGTATCACCATCTTTCAGGTCGTCGCGGGACTGATCGACATAGGACAGCTGCACAGTGTCGCCCAAAGTGATCGAGCCGCTGTCAGGCTGTTCCTGACCGGTCAGCATTTTGAATAGGGTTGATTTACCGGCACCGTTGGGGCCGATGACGCCGACAATGCCGCCGGGGGGCAGGGCGAAGTCCAGCCCTTCGATCAGTTGCTTGTCGCCCATGTGCTTCGACAGGCCCTCGACCTCGATCACCTTGCCGCCAAGGCGCTGGCCGTTGGGGATGACGATCTGAGCGCGGGTCAGCTTCTCGCGTTCGGACTGTTCTGCCAGCTCGTTATAGGCATTGATCCGGGCTTTGGATTTGGCCTGACGGGCTTTTTGACCCTGACGCATCCATTCCAACTCGCGCTGCAGGGTCTTCTGCTTGGACTTGTCCTCGCGCGCTTCTTGCTCCAGCCGTTTGGCCTTTTGTTCCAGCCACGCGGAGTAGTTGCCCTCGTAAGGAATGCCGCGGCCACGGTCGAGTTCCAGAATCCAACCGGTGATGTCATCCAGGAAGTACCGGTCGTGGGTGACGATCAGGATGGTGCCCTTGTAGTCGATCAGGTGCTGTTGCAGCCAGGCGATGGTCTCGGCATCGAGGTGGTTGGTCGGCTCGTCGAGCAGCAGCATGTCGGGCGCTTCCAGCAGCAGTTTGCAGAGCGCTACGCGGCGTTTCTCACCACCCGAGAGGTTGGCGATGTTGGCGTCGTCCGGCGGGCAGCGCAGCGCCTCCATCGAGACGTCGATCTGGCTGTCGAGGTCCCAGAGGTTCTCGGCGTCGATGGCGTCCTGCAGAGTGGTCATTTCCTCCATCAGCTCGTCCGAGTAGTTCTCGGCGATCTCCATGGCGATCTCGTTAAAGCGGTCGACCTTGGCCTTTTTCGCAGCGACGCCCAGCATGACGTTTTCCCGGACGCTGAGGGATTCATCCAGTTGCGGCTCCTGCGGTAGATAGCCGACTTTGGCACCCTCGGCGGCCCATGCCTCACCGGTGAAGTCGGTGTCGAGGCCAGCCATGATCTTCATCAGCGTCGATTTACCCGCGCCGTTGACGCCGACAACACCGATTTTCACGCCGGGCAAAAAGCTCAGGTGGATGTTTTCAAAGCACTTCTTGCCACCGGCATAGGTCTTGGAGACACCCTGCATGTGGTAGACATATTGATAGGCGGCCATGTCGCGTCCTCTGGGTCGGGGAAATTGGGTTGAAACGCTAGATATCCAAGCCGAGCGGGCGGGGCAAGCTGGTGGTTTTGTGATTTTTGTTGGGAATGGGCCTGACGTAGAAGGGCCGAGACAAGCAAGAGGTGTGAGTTGACCGATTTGGCTGAGTTGATCGCGAGTTGGGCTAAGCCCGGCTGTGTTAGGTGGATTGGTCTCCGACCTGCCCGACGGGCCGGAATAAGGGTAATGAAAGAGGTCACGATCTCTGCCGACGGCCTCGATGGCGACCGAGGCCGCTCGGGCAAACGGGCGGTGACACTAATCCAGCAGGAGTATCTTGCGGCTATTGGTTCGTATCTGGGACAAGGACCAGTTGCGCCCGAGGTGCTGCGGCGCAATCTGGTGGTTTCAGGGATCAATCTGGCGGCACTCAAGGAGCGTGAAGTGCAGGTTGGAGGGGCAATATTGCGCTTTACTGTGATCTGCGCGCCCTGCAGCCGGATGGAGGAGGCGTTGGGCAAAGGCGGCTATTCCGCCGTGCGTGGACATGGTGGGTGGTGTGCCGAAGTGGTGCGGCCCGGGCAGGTGAGGCTGGGTGATGTAGTGCAACCTGTTGATTGACAAGCCGCTTCAGTTCTGAACAACAGCAAGGGATGTTGCGAAATGCCATTCCCTATGCACGACCCGGTCAGGTTATCGGATTGTTTGGTGGGTCATTCGATCCGCCGCACAGAGGGCATGTGCATGTCACGCTTGAGGCTATGAAGGCGTTCGGGCTGGATCGGGTGTGGTGGCTGGTTTCTCCGGGTAATCCGTTGAAGGCACATGGGCCTGCTCCCTTGATGCAAAGAATGACCGCCGCGAGAGACCTAATGCAACATCCCCGGGTCGATGTGACGGATATCGAGGCGCTGACCGGAACCCGAGCGACAGCGGATACACTGAAGGCTCTGCAAGATTATTATCCTCAAGTGCGGTTCGTTTGGCTGATGGGGGCCGACAATCTGGCTCAATTTCACCGCTGGAAGGATTGGCGGGCCATTATGGACAATGTGCCTGTGGGTGTGGTCGCGCGACCGGGGGATCGGATATCGGCCCGGATGTCGCCTGCTGCGCGTGTCTATGCTAGGTACCGGATCGACGGTCAGGCGCGTCATTTGCTGGGGCGGGCGCAGGCTCCGGCGTGGTGTTTTGTGAATGTGCCGATGATCGATGTCAGCTCGACCGAAATTCGCATACGTGGTGGATGGGATGGCGGGGTGTTGCCTGAATAGCCCCCATGCGGGCATAATGCCATTCAGTGGTTGTTTGCCTGTGATCTCTGGGATTTTAATTGACCCATGGTTGATCGTATTTCGCGTCGCTTCTTTCTTGCAGGCCTGGGGGCCTCACTTGTTCCGGCTTCGGTTCTGGCAGATGCACCGTTGGTGTCACTGCGCCCTCAGCTTCGCGGTGTACAGCCCAGCGGGGCCGAGCGGCTTGTTAAGGCCGCAGGGTTGCGGGGCGAAGTTGTTTTTGCTGTCGCTGACGTGGAAACCGGAGCGCAGCTTGAGGCGTTTGAAGGAGATCACGGCCTGCCGCCTGCCAGCGTGGCAAAGGCGCTGACCGCGCTGTACGCGCTTGACGTCCTGGGGCCGGATTATCGGTTTGAAACCAAGCTGGTGGCAGACGGGCCTATCGAAAACGGCATCATCAAGGGCGATCTGATCCTAGTGGGCGGCGGAGATCCATTGCTGGACACGGATGCGCTAGCCACCATGGCAGCCAATCTGCGCGAAGCAGGGATCACCGAGGTGCGCGGGGCCTTCAAGGTCTATGACGGCGCTTTGCCGTACGTGTTCAGTATCGACCCCGGACAGCCCGATCATCTGGGGTACAGCCCGGCAATCAGCGGTATTTCCCTGAACTTCAATCGCGTGCATTTTGAATGGAAACGGCAGGGCACAAGTTATGATATCGCTATGGATGCGCGTAGTGCACGCTACAAACCATCGGTGGATATGGCGTCGATGCTGGTTGAGGGCCGCAAGGCCCCGATCTACACGTATCAGCCCAGTGCGCGGCAGGATCGATGGACTGTGGCCAAAGCTGCATTAGGTAACGGCGGTGCGCGGTGGCTGCCCGTGCGCAAGCCCGCGCTTTATGCTGGGGATGTGTTTCGAACTTTAGCGCGGTCTAATGGCATCAAGTTGGGGCGGGTCCAGATCACACGGGAACAACCACAGGGAACCGTTCTGGTTGCCCATCAAAGTGACCCGCTGGACAGTATCCTGCGAGGAATGTTGAAGTACTCGACCAATATTACAGCGGAAATGGTCGGAATGGCGGCCTCGAAAGCGCGGGGTGCAAATATCCAGAGTTTGGCCGGCTCGGCTGCGGAAATGAACCTTTGGGCGGCTGAAACCTATGGCGTGTCCGGGATTGAGATGGTGGATCACTCAGGGCTTGGCGATGCGTCGCGCGTCGCGCCCGCGGATCTGGTAACGGCCTTGGTGGCGGCGCGAAAGGACGGAGCACTGCGACCGCTGCTCAAGAGGTTCACGTTGATGGACAGCAAGGGGAGACCGGTCAAGGACCACCCGATCAGGGTGGATGCCAAGACAGGGACGCTGAATTTCGTGTCAGGATTGGGTGGCTTCATCACTGCTCCGAATGGTTCCGAGCTGGCCTTCGCCATCTTTACCGCTGATGTCGACCGCCGTGCGACGATCCCGCGCGCACTACGTGAACGTCCAGACGGCGCGCGCAGCTGGAACAGTAGATCGCGCAAGCTGCAACGGGCTTTGATCGAGCGTTGGGGAACGCTTAAAGGCAGCTAACCTCAGGTCGTATGACGTGCCCGTGCGCCGCGTTCGATGGCCGCCGCGTGAAGGCGGTCGATGCTCAGCTCATACCGGATTTCTTCCAATAGTCGCAGCTCGGTTTCCGCAAGAGAGCCATCTGCCGCGGCTACGTCGCAGGCCAGCGCATATGCTGTCTCGTTCAGGCGTTCCGGCAGGTTGTCGCGGATCAGGCCGAAAAGGGCATCCAGGCCGTCCTCTTGTTCGAACAGATCGAACACGGTTTGCGATACGCGGCGGGTGCGGTCGATATCGTATTCAGCAAACACCGGCAGCATGTTTACCGCGCCTTCGATCTTGACCAACTCGGCCGTGCGGATCGTTTCGTCCGACGCGGACACCGCAACCATGATCGCAACAAGGCAATCCTGAGGGGACATTGGGTGGGGTACTTGTTCGGTCATGATTTCGTCCTGATTGGGCTTTTCTGCGCCCGCACGATAGGTGGGCTTGACGGCAGGTTCAACGGATATTGAACCATGGGTGGCTAGAGAATGGGCAGTGGCCCGCGTGTCTTGGTCTGGCGCAGCACAAAATTGCTGCGGGTGTCGCGGACGAGGCCGGACTTGAGCAGACGTTGCATGATGAAGTGCTCAAGGTCTTCGGGGGTTTTGGCATAGACCTTCAGGATAAAGTCGTGATCTCCGGTGATCGAGGCGCACTCGACGATCTGGGGTTCAGTTTCAATCAAGCGCAGGAACGACGTGATGCTGTCCTCCTGATGGTCGCGCAGTGCCACGTGAACATAGGCGATGGCGTCCAGACCGACAGACTTGGCCCGGACCTGCGCGGTGTAGCCGGCGACCACGCCAGAGGCTTCCAGTTCGCGGACACGTCGCCAGCATTGCGAAGCCGAAAGGCCGGTGCGGTCGGCAAGCTCTTGCATCGACAAGCGGCCATCGGTCTGAAGTTCTTGCAGGATGGCGATATCTGCGGTTTGAAGGGTTTGTTTCATGAAACATGCCTAAGCGATATATATTTGCCAAATTACTGCGAAAACACCTGAAGACCAAACCAAAATTCCCAATGTGTACGGCTATACTTTTCCCAAGGAGGAAGAGTGATGCCAAAGTCGACCAAATACGTCGCCAAGATCGCCGATGCGCGCGGACATATTGTTTACACTGCCGAAGAGGATGCGGTTTGGGCCGATCTCTATGCTGCGCAGCAGGAAAACGTGCAACGTTATATGGCGCGCGACTACTTGGATGGGCTTGAGCGTCTGGACCTTCCGAAAACCCGTGTGCCTTCCTGCGCGGACATCTCGGAGCGTCTGTTGGATTTGACCGGTTGGCGGGTTCAGCCGGTGCCAGCGCTGATCGGGTTCAAGACCTTCTTTGGCATGCTGGCTGACCGGGTTTTCCCAGCCGCTTCTTTCATTCGGTCGCGTGAGGATTTCGACTATATCGAGGAGCCGGATATCTTTCATGAAATATTCGGCCACACACCCTTGCTAAGCGATCCGCGTTTTGCGGCCTTTAGTCATGCCATCGGGAAGGCTGGGGTTCAGGCAGGTGACAAGGATTATGCTTGGTTGATCCGGCTGTACTGGTTCTCGATCGAATTCGGGTTGCGCCGTCGGGACGGCGAGATCAAGGCGCTGGGGTCGGGGCTTGCATCATCCCCAACCGAACTGGTGTATTCCGTGGAAAGTGATATTCCCGACCGCGACCCGTTCGATATTCTCACAATTCTGCGCACGCCGTATCGGATAGATATGCACCAGATGGGCTATTTCGTGTTAAATGACCCAGAGGAGCTTTTTGCTGCAGCTGACCGCAACTTGCTGGCGGATGTGCGGCAGGCGCAATCCCTTGGTTTGCTGCCGAACAAGTTCCCGCCAAAGTCAACAGCAGCGGAGTGAGCGGATCATGACCACATCAGGAGAAACCTGTAGCCTGTCGGACCGAACCTGTGTCCCTTGTTCCGGTGGTGTGCCGGCCTTGACCCGGGACGAGGCAAACACCCATATGGCCGAGCTCTCAACCGAATGGACATTGGATGCGAATGCAAAGATGCTGAGCCGCCATTACAAGTTCAAAGGGTTCGCCAAGGCCACGTATCTGGCAAATCTTTGCGCCTGGCTGGCCGATCAGCAGGGGCATCATCCGGATGTTGCGTTTGGTTGGGGTTATGTCGATGTTAAACTGGCCACGCATGAAATCGGCGGGCTCAGCGAGAACGACTTTATCTGGGCCGCCAAATTGGATCAGTTGACCGGTTGAAACGACCCGAAACTGGCTTTTCCATGAGGAAAAACCCGACGCTTTATTGACTCATGCTGCACCGGCACAATAGGAGGGGCCGGTCGGTTGCATGTGGCGACCGGTGGTTTTTCCCGATGGAGCTGAATTCAAATGTCTGAACTGCGTGAAACCGCTATGACGTCCAAGGCCTGGCCTTTCGAAGAGGCGCGCCGGTTGCTCAAACGCTATCAGAAAGCGGCCCCGGACAAGGGGTTTGTGCTGTTTGAAACTGGCTACGGCCCCTCGGGGCTGCCGCATATCGGCACCTTCGGCGAAGTGGCGCGGACCACGATGGTCAAGCGCGCGTTTGAAGCATTGTCGGATATTCCAACTAAGCTGATCTGTTTCTCGGACGACCTGGATGGGATGCGTAAAGTACCTAGCAACGTGCCGAATCCAGAAATTCTGGAGCAACATCTGCAGCGCCCGCTGACCTCGGTGCCAGACCCGTTTGGGGAATATGACAGCTTTGGTGAGCATAACAATGCGATGCTCCGGCGGTTCTTGGACACGTTTGGGTTCGAGTATGAGTTCTACTCGGCCAAAGAGTTTTACGAGTCCGGGCAGTTTGACGAGATCCTCAAGCGTGCGGTTGAGCGATACGACGAGATCATGGCGATCATGCTCAAGAGCCTAAGGGAAGAGCGCCAGCAGACCTATTCCATCTTTCTGCCGCTGCATCCCGAGAGCGGACGGGTCATGTATGTGCCGATGAAAAAGGTCTGTGCCGAAACATACACCGTGACCTTTGATGATGAGACGGGCAAGGAATGGACCGTTCCGGTCACCGGCGGTAATGTTAAGCTGCAATGGAAGCCCGATTTCGGCGCGCGCTGGGCGGCGCTGGGCGTTGATTTCGAGATGTACGGCAAGGAACACGCCACCAACGAAAAGATCTACGACGCGATCTGTCGCGCGCTTGGCGGTCGTGCGCCCGAGCATTTCTCGTACGAGCTGTTTTTGGATGAAAACGGTCAGAAGATTTCCAAATCATCGGGCAATGGCGTGTCGATTGACGAATGGCTGACCTATGCGCCGACCGAGTCGCTGGCGTACTTCATGTACCAAAAGCCAAAGACCGCCAAGCGGATGCATTTCGATGTGATACCGAAAGCTTATGATGAGTATCATCAGCAACTGCGGGCCTATCCGGGTCAGGACCTGAAAGCGCAGTTGAACAACCCCGTGTGGCATATCCACGGTGGAGACGTTCCGGAATCCACGCTGATGGTGCCGTTTGCAATGCTGTTGAATCTCGCTTCCGTTTCCGGGGCCGAGGACAAGGAGGCGCTGTGGGGGTTCATCCGCCGCTATGCGCCCGAAGCTACGGCTGAAACGCACCCCGACCTGGATCAGGCTGCGGGCTTTGCCGTGCGTTATTTCAACGATTTCGTCAAACCGACCCGCCAGCACCGTGCACCGACCGATCAGGAACGCGAGGCACTGGAGGCCCTGAAAGCGGCATTGGAAGCATATGACGGCCCAACCGAGGACGAAGCGCTGCAATCGGTGGTCTATTCAATTGGGCGCGAGCGGTTCGACCCGATGCGTGGCTGGTTCACGGCGCTATACGAAGTGCTGCTGGGCGCGTCGCAAGGTCCGCGCTTTGGCGGTTTCATCGCGCTTTACGGCGTGCCTGACACCATCGCTTTGATCGACAAGGCTCTGGCCGGAGAGCTGGTCTGATTTGACCTGAAACAGTGTGGGGCTACCCTTTCAACAGGAGGTGGCCCCATGCGTCGTTTACTACTTGCTGTATTGGTCAGTGTCGGATTGGCCACGGGTGCGTCCGCCCAAAACTCTGAGATCGAGGCAAATATCTCGGCGCAGATACAGGCCTTCAAGGTGGATGATTTTGCCACCGCCTTCACTTTTGCCAGTCCCAATATACAGCGCCTTTTCCAGACGCCCGAGAATTTCGGGGTCATGGTGAAACGCGGCTACCCGATGGTCTGGCGCCCGGCCGATGTGCGGTTTCTGGAACTGCGCGAAGTGGCTGGATCGCTTTGGCAAAAGGTCATGATCACCGATGGCGATGGGCGGGTTCATATTCTCGATTACCAGATGGTCTCTCTCAAAAACGGCTGGAAGATCAACGGCGTGCAGTTGTTGGGAAACTCGGACCCGGCAACCTGATGCAACGCCACCGTCACGGTGACATGAGCGGCGATTAATTTCTTTTCGATACTCAGGCTTTTGCGTTCGGGGTGGGCAACCCCGCACACAGGGTTGATGCGCGCGGTGATCCGCCGTGACGCGATTGGGAAAGGGATTTCTATGAACAAGGCTATCACCGACGGCATCGAATTCATGCCGCCTGCATTCGCCAACGGTTTGAATGTTTGGTCCAGCGGCAACGGTACACCGGGGTCTCCGACCTATGACGGATCGGGGACCGGTGCTTTTGTTCCGGCCGATGCGGATTTTGGTGGCTGTCTGGAAATCCTGAAGGTCAGCACCACGCAGCGCTTGCGTTATATGGGGCAAACACCGATTTTGCCGGGGTGCTATTTGCAGATCAAGGCACGGGTCAAGGCCATCAGCGGCCCACTGCCCGAAGTGCGTATCGCAGGGTGGGCCGGTGGTGCTGGAGACGCTCAGGTAACAGGCGTGGTTGAACAAGGCCCGGCAACGCAGCTTTCGGGGTATGGCACGGTGCATGAGATCACTGCCATTGTTGGCACCGGACAAAGGCCAGGGGTCGATATGGCGTGGGGCGTGCAGGCGCTTTACGGGCATTTTGGCTTGGATATCGACGGTGCAAACGGTGCTGTGATCCGGGTTGACGACATCAAGATCACGGACGTGACCGGGGTGTTCCTGCGCGATCTGATCAGCTTGGTCGATGTGCGTGATTTCGGCGCAGTCGGTGACGGCGTGGCGGATGACTCGGCCGCGTTCGAGGCGGCGGATCAGGCTGCGAACGGACGGACGGTGTTTGTGTCCGATGGCACCTATCTGCTGTCACAGAACACATCGATGGCATCCGAGATTGAATTTCAGGGTACGGTAACGATGCCTGATGACAAGATGCTGCTACTGACCAAGAACTTTGACCTGCCAACCTATATCTCCGCTTTTGGAGACGAAACGCTGGCCTTCAAAAAGGCGTTTCAGGCGTTGCTCAACAATTCCGACCATGAATCGCTGGATATGGGCGGGCGAAAGGTTTCCGTCAGCGAGCCGATTGACATGGCGGCGGCGGTTCCGAACCGGCAGTCCGGGTTTTCGACGCGCCGCATAATCCGCAATGGGCAGTTTGATGTTCAGAGCAGTTCAGCCTGGGATACCGAAACCTTTAACTCGGTTGCCACCTATAACCCCTCTGCTCCGACCCGTCTGACCAATGTGACCAACGTGGCAAACATCCCGGTTGGTGCATTGGTGAAAGGCAACGGAGTGGGGCGCGAGATCTATGTTCGATCCAAGAATGTCGGTGCGGGTGAAATTACGCTGAACGCACCGATTTATGACGCGGCAGGGACGCAGAACTTTACCTTTGTTTCATTCAAATATCTGCTGGATTTCAGCGGGTTCAGCACGCTGCGAAAATTCGGAATGGAAGAGATCGAGTTTCAGTGCAATGGCCGCAGCAGCGGCATTCGACTGGCCCCCTCGGGCAGTACGTTTGCGATTTCGAACTGTTTCATCAGCCGACCGTTGGATCGGGGGATCACCTCTATCGGAACCGGGTGTCAGGGCATGCTGATCGACAATTGTCAGTTCCTGTCGACCGAGGAATCCTTCAATGTCTCAGACCGCAAATCGATCGCTCTGAATGCAACGGCAAATGATGTTAAACTGCGCCACAACAGAGCGGTTCGGTTCCTGCACTTTGCAGTGTTGGGGGGAACCAACAACTTGGTTCTTGGCAACCACTTTTTTCAGGGTGACAGTATCCCGCAGGGAATACGCAGCTCTGGCCTGATACTGATCGGCACCTATAACAGTTCGACCATCTCTGAAAACTATATCGATAACTGCTATATCGAGTGGACAAACGAGCGGGATGCATCCCCTGTTTATACGGTCGGCTTTTCGTTCAGTTCTCTGAGCATCACGAACAATATCTTCTATTCCAGTGAGGTGGCACCTTGGTTCAGCTATATTGTCATTCGTCCTCATGGGGGTGGGCATTTCCTGAACGGTGTGGTCGTGACAGGAAATAAGTTCCGTTCGACGAGCGGTAAAATTGACCGGGTAGACCGTGTGAATACCACACTGGCCGATCTGAACCACCAAAGGCATAAAAATGTTCTGTTTGAGAACAACACCTTTCACGGCGTCACAACCGAGGTTTCGAACCCCTTGAGGCTGCGGCATAAACAGAGTTCAGCGTCTCAGGCCTGGTCGATTTCCTCCGTTAAGCACTTACCTTTTGCTTCCCGTGCGCGTGGCTGTGATGCTGTGACCAATTTGGGACCTTTGAAGTCTGTCTTTGGGTCCACAATTTATGCCTCGCCTTATGTGGAGTTGCAGCAAGGCTTTTCCGGCGGAGACATCCGACTGAGATGGCCCGAAGCCGTGAGTGGAGAAGTATCCACCCTCATTCGAATGGATACCTGACTGGAAATCCGGCCGCCCTGTTGCGGGGCGGCCGGTTTGCGGGTCTCAGAATTCGTTCCAGATCGATAGTTTAAGGCCCGTTTCGCTGCGGGTATTTTTGCGCTCGAGGCCCAGTATCCAGGTAGGTTTTCCTTTCTTTGTTCGGATCATGACCGAAGGTCGCGCCCGCCAGAACAGCGACTTGTCAGGGGTATAAGCTGTTTCGATTTGGATCAACGGATTCAGCAACCTGTCCGCTGACAGGCCTGTGGTCACATCCAATTTCCGGTAAACTGCTTCATGCGTCCTGTATTCCAGAGCGCTGTCAACCGCCAGCCATCCGTTACCCCAACCGGTCTGGAACCCTTTGCCGTAAGACAAGGTGAACTTGTACAGCGCCCATGCGTCCAGGCTTCGGTGGTGGGCGCCCACCCCAAATTCGGCTGCAAATCGCCCCCATCGCTGGAAATCGGCGACCGGAACCCGCGCGAACACAAGCGCGTGGCCGTAGACGTCACGGTTCTCTTCGAAATCAAGCCCGATCGTCAGGTTTGGCTTGAACCCCCATTCGGCGTAGAGCGCTGTGTTGTAATCATAAGCGCCATCGGGGTCTTTGAATGCGGTAACAGAGACTGCTGTGAACGACGAATCCTTTTCCCGCAACCAGGCTCCAGACCAGGCGGGTGCTGCTATCAGTATAAAAGGTAAAAAGAAAAGAAGCCGGCGCATGCGCGCAGCATCCAGCAGCATGGTTAACGGATCGTTAGTTTTTTGCTCATTCCCTGGAAGCCAACAACGAGTGCTTTCAGCAAAGGAAACACAAGACCTTTCCAAATCATGTGTTAGGCTTAGGAAAGACAAGGGAGTATTCAGATGCCGACGATTTCCAAGAGCAACAGCGTCCAGACAGTCATTACCACCTTTGAAATGACACCCGGCACCTGCCACGATCTGCTGGAGGCGCTGACTGACGCCTATGCAGAGTTCATATCAAAGCAGCCGGGTTTTGTTTCAGCAGGGCTGCATGTGAACGATGCCCAGACACGGATCGCCAATTATTCCCAATGGCAACGCCGCGAGGACTTTCTGGCCATGCTGCGCACCCCGGAAATGCGCGATCGCAACCGCAAGATCAACGAACTGTGCAAAAGCTTTGAGCCGGTAATGTATGATGTGGCCGAAACATTTGGCGGTTCCTGACCTGGATCAATGCCATAAGGCACTGAACCTCGCAGAATGGATGCCGGAAAAGCAGAGGTACACATCATGTATCACAATATTCTTGTTCCCATTTCCTTCGATGCCGAGCGCGACATTTCCGGTCCGTTGAAACTGGCCGAAATACTCGCTACGCCAGACGCACAGATCACGTTGTTACATGTGGTCGAGCATATCCCGAACTACGCGATTTCTTACATGCCGCCGGAATATCTCAGCGCGGCCCGTAAAGCGATTCAGGCTGAGTTGGATGAACTGGCGGCCAAGCTGCCCAACGCGAGCGGCGTCGTGGTCGAAGGGCATTCCGGCCGCACTATTCTGGACTGGACCGAAGCGCACAAACCCGATCTGATCATCATGGCTTCGCACCGGCCGGGCATGCAGGACCTGCTATTGGGATCGACCACGAACCACGTGGTCCGCCATGCAGCCTGTGCAGTTCACGTGGTGCGCTGAGCAGGCCAGATATCCCTGGGGGTAAGGCGCCAGGCCTTTCCGAACCCACCATTTAAGGCGGCATCCGTGACGTCGAAATGTGTAAAGCTGAAATCAGTAAAGTCGATATAGAGTTTTGCTTTGAGTCTCAGCGCCAAATACCTGCTGCGAAGCCGCTCATGCTCGGCACTGTCGCGTAAGACAAATTTGGCATTCGCGTGAAGCGTCAAGCGCGGGTGGGTCAAAGGATCGCCAGTTTCTCCGGGTTCGCCTATCAAAAGTGCGCATGCTGGGTTGGCACGCAGGGCCAACGTATGATCCGACAGTTCGGATATCAGCGTGACCAATCCACCGCTTGTGTCCGGGGCAATGGCAATACGGGACACCGAGGGTGCCCCATTGTCCGGGCGCATTGTCGCCAGCGCCCCGTGAGTTGCCGTATCAATCAAACTGCGGGCCAAAGTGCGCGCCGTGTCGTCAACAGGACGGAAGGGATCATTTTTTGTCATTAGGTAATCTGTACCCCTAACAGTCCGAACCACCCCGAAAATAACCCTATCGCCAGATCAGAGCGAGGTGTTGTTGGATTATCGTCTCGGATTCGCCATAAACCTTGGTTAACAGGTTTGCATGTCATCCAGAAAGCCCGACCACCGGGTACGTTTTTCCGATCCGGGTTCCGCAGGACGTCAGAAGCGGGCCGATGCCCTGCGCAGACGAGCTCTATCGCCGGTACGAATTCTGTTGATGATCCTCATGTTGCCGGTGACGACGGCGGTGATCGCTACGGGGGTCTTTATCCGAACTTCGGAATTTGAACATCAAGACGCCTTGGTTCACCTGATCGCGCTGGCGGGGTGCAAAACGGTCGAGGCTGTCGTGCCAGGTCCGTTTCTGGCTGGTGAGCCCGGGTACCACCTGCGCAACGACCCCGAAGGTGATGGTGTAGCCTGTGGATCAGCCGCGCCGCCGCCGGATGAAACGCCCTCGGCGCCGCGAGTTGAAACACCAAGGCAACGAACAGTCGGAACAGCCAAATTTATCAAGCCGTGAACATCGGCTCGTTCTGGCCTGTGCTCTTGCGCTCTGAGAATTCCTGAATGTGTGGTACAGTCCGCGCGGTCGCCATTGTGGCGGTCATTGGGGGATTTCGCCCTGAATGGGAGGAAAGATATGTTTGCACGAATTACTCAGTTCAAAATGAAGCCCGGAATGCGGGATGCCGCCGAGGCAAAGATGAATGAACTGAAAGATCAGATTATGGGCATGGAGGGCATGCACAGCTTTACCAATGTCATGAACGAAGATGGCACCGGATTTGTTGTGGCGGTGGTTCAAAGCGAGGAAACCTCGAACGCCAACGCGCCTAAAGTAGCCGCGCTTTGGGGGCATTTCGCCGAATTCCTCGAAGGCCCGCCATCACCGGCCGGGTTCGACGTGGTCGTTCATTGGGATAAGGGATAGCACCGCGAACCCAGGGCCAAAATTTTCAATTCTAGTGTCGGTTTTTTTCAGAAGGAAAGTTCAATGAACTTTTCGAAACGCTCAGCTATTGCGTTAGTCGCGATTCAATTTTCCGGAATCGCCATTGCAGACACGTCTACAGAATTCCTGACGGCGACCAAAGTATCCCAGATTAAGGATATGGGCGCACAGCAAATGGACGGTGCGTCGATAGAAAGGATCGTTTCGGGAAATACTCTGAATAGTTCCAACTGGACCTGGACGTTTGAAAAAGATGGAAAACAGTCTTCAACCGCAAATGACGGGTCATTGACAGACAAAGGCACGTGGTTGGTCAAAGGCAACGAACTATGCCGGGAGTCTGATACCTCTGGTAAGGGCGAACTCTGTTCGAATGTCTATTTTCTCGGTCGTGACCTGAGAATTACGGACGGAAAACGCAACTTACATGATTGGTGGCTCAGCTACTAAATACTTGAAACGAAAGTAAGCGAGTGCATTGACCATCTCGCTTGCTTTCAGTTGATCTTGCAAGCCAAGATCAAACCATGACCCGTGATGAGTTCAATGCATTCTGTGCCAGTCTCAAGGCCACCAGCCATGTTGTGCAATGGGGCAATGCGGATGTGTGGAAAGTGGGTGGTAAGGTCTTTGCGATCTGCGGCTGGAACGACGGGCGTGATGCCTTTACCTTCAAAGCCACCGATCTGGCCTTTGAGGTGCTGGGCGACGAACCCGGCATCCGCCCAGCGCCTTATCTGGCGTCACGGGGGATGAAATGGCTTCAGGTTTATGAAGAACGCGGCATGTCTGACACTTCACTGCGCGAACATATCGTGACGTCCTATGATCTGGTCGTGGCCAAGCTGACCAAGAAGCTGCGGGCCGAACTGGGGGTTTAACCCTTCATCGCGTGCAGCAGTTCCAGCAACCGTTTGCGGTCGTCATCATCGGTATAGTCGCCCGAGGCCAGACGCTGAGCAATATTCAGGCGCAGGCGCTCGTGCTGGGTGCGGACCTCTTCCCCGGCGGTTTCGGCGAGGGTCTTCATGATCGCCGCCACGGCCTGCTGGCGCTTGGTGGTTGGGTTGGCGATGTAATCGACAAGGCTCTGCTGACCGGAATCGAGGATGTTTTCGGCCAGATCGCGCAACTGTTCGCCATTGGGCAGCAGCGGGGCGGGGGCGTCCTCGGGCGGCAGAATCTCGGGCACGCTGCGCGGGGTCTCGGCCAGCGCATTCGCGCCGTCGACAAAGGCTTCGGTGATCATCCGAGTGATCCTGATCGCGCGCGGGTCCTTGAACAGGGCCGAGGCGATGGCCACGCCGTAATCCGTGTAGACCCAAGGATTGACCCGCCGCCCGCCGCGGCCCTTGGGTTTTGAAATCACATTCTGTGATTGCAAATCGGCAACCTCGGCGTCGGTCAGTTGAAAGCGGTATGCCTCGAACAGGTCCTTGTTGCGCGAGACGGCCTGATTGAAGGCGCTGACGGACTTTCCATAGAACTGCGCCAGATCTTCGGCCAGCACCACACGGGTGCCGCGCACCCGGTGAATGGCGCTTTGGACCTGATGCGTGCTGGGCAGGGTGTTGGGTTTCGTCATATCAGCCGTTTGGAATCACAATCTGTGATTGCGAACGTGGAGGAGAGAGGGCTGCGCTGCAACCTTGTAGTGTATGGATATTGTCGATCGAGACAGGACTTGAGGTTGTGTCAGCCGCTTGCCTTGCCCAAATAGGCAAGTCGATAGGCGAGGGCGACACCGCCCGCGCCTCCGACTACATTGCCGAATGTCACCCAAAAAAGGTTGCTGATGGTGGCGCCCCAACCGAGTTCGGCACCTGCTAGTGCACCCTGAGGCAGCAGGTACATATTAGCGATCGAGTGTTCGAGACCCAACAGAACAAAGGCCGCAATTGGCCAGAGTATTGCCATGACCTTTCCCACGACCGATCTGGCGGCGAAGCTCAGCCAGACGGCAAGGCACACTAAGGCGTTGCACAGAATGCCTCGTATAAAGGCTTGCGTTGGAGAGAGATCAATCTTGCCATTTGCGATCGCTGCAGCAGTGGCCCCCATTGGTCCTTCCAGCAAACCGCTTGCAGCGCAAGCCAGAACTAGTGCGACGGCTCCGACTAAATTCCCAAGATACACGAATCCCCAGTTCCTCAAAAGGTCACGCATCGAGATTTTTCGATCCACTGCCGCTATGGTCATCAGCGCGTTTCCAGTGAACAGTTCCGCCCCACCAACGACCACAAGGATCAGGCCCAGAGAAAACACCACCCCACCCAGAAACCGGGCTGGCCCAAATCCGGGATCTACGCCGGTCATAACCATAGTGTAAGCGGCCCCACCGAAGCCGATAAAGACACCTGCGAGTATTGCAAGTGTCAGCGTTTGAACGATGGAAAGATGTGCCTTTGCGACACCAGATGTTTCAACGAGTTCTGCAATCTGTGCAGGTTTGTAAGCGTCTACGCCGGTTGGATTGTGAACCTTCATGCGTTGCACACTGCCAACAAATTCATGTTTCGGCATTGATTCGGATCAAGGCCACGCGACGAAGTACAGAGGTTCAGTCCAGGGCTTGTGCCAATTAAAATGGTAACTTGATCTCGACAGCCAATTTTATCCTACCGCTTCCTTCTCTTCACGTTCCCACCCCGCTGCCCCGGACGTCCAGCCGTTGACCGTCCGCGCGATTTCACGGCATCCTCAGACGCTTTCTCGACTGCCCATTGGCGCGCCATGGGGTCGTCGGCAACGGCCAGATCGACCGCTTCCAGGCGTTTGATCTCATCGCGGATGTTGGCGGCCTCTTCGAACTCCAGGTTCTCGGCAGCTTTGCGCATCTGGTCGCGCAACCCGTCCAGATGGGCCTCCAAATTCGCGCCGTGCATCGGTTTGTCGATGGTGGCGGTGACGCGGTTCATGTCGACGTCGCCTTCGTAGAGACCGGCCAGAACGTCCTCGACATTCTTTTTCACTGTCTCAGGCGTAATGCCGTGTTCTTCGTTATAGGCGATTTGTTTGGCGCGGCGGCGGTTGGTTTCGTTCAGGGCGCGCTCCATGCTGCCGGTGATTTTGTCGGCATACATGATCACGCGGCCATCGGCGTTCCGCGCGGCGCGGCCGATGGTCTGGATGAGGGAGGTCTCGGACCGCAGGAAGCCTTCTTTGTCGGCGTCCAGAATGGCAACCAGCCCGCATTCGGGGATATCGAGCCCTTCGCGCAGCAGGTTGATGCCGATCAGCACGTCGAAGGCCCCAAGCCGCAGGTCGCGCAGGATTTCGATGCGTTCCAGCGTGTCGATGTCCGAGTGCATGTAGCGGACTTTAATTCCCTGTTCGTGAAGGTATTCGGTCAGGTCCTCAGCCATGCGTTTGGTCAGCGTGGTGACCAGCGTGCGGTAGCCGTCGGCGGCAACTTTGCGCACCTCGTCCAGCAGGTCGTCCACCTGCATCGACACGGGGCGGATTTCGACCTCGGGGTCCAGCAAGCCGGTGGGGCGGATCACCTGTTCGGTGAAAACGCCGCCTGACTGGTCCAGCTCCCATCCCGCAGGCGTGGCCGAGACAAAGACGGACTGCGGGCGCATGGCGTCCCATTCCTCGAACTTCAGCGGGCGGTTGTCCATGCAGGACGGCAGGCGGAATCCGTGTTCAGCCAGCGTGAACTTGCGCCGATAGTCGCCCCGGTACATGCCACCGATCTGAGGCACGCTGACGTGGGATTCGTCGGCAAAGACGATGGCATTGTCGGGGATGAATTCGAACAGGGTTGGGGGCGGCTCGCCCGGCGCGCGGCCGGTCAAATAGCGCGAGTAATTTTCGATCCCGTTGCAGACGCCGGTGGCCTCCAGCATCTCAAGGTCAAAGTTGGTGCGCTGTTCCAGCCGCTGGGCTTCCAACAATTTGCCCTCGCCCACCAGTTGGTCCAGCCGGATGCGGAGTTCCTTTTTGATCCCGATAATGGCCTGCTGCATCGTCGGTTTTGGCGTCACGTAGTGGGAGTTCGCGTAGACCCGCACATGCTCCATCGTCGCGGCGCGTTCGCCGGTCAGCGGGTCGAACTCGGTGATCTGTTCCAATTCCTCGCCGAAAAAGGACAGTTTCCATGCGCGGTCCTCAAGGTGCGCGGGCCAGATTTCCAGTGAATCACCACGCACCCGGAATGAGCCCCGCTGAAACGCCTGATCGTTGCGGCGGTATTGCTGGGCGACCAGATCGGCCATCACCTGCCGCTGATCGTATTCGTGACCGACTTTCAGGTCCTGCGTCATCGCCCCGTAGGTTTCAACGGAACCGATGCCGTAGATGCACGACACCGAGGCCACGATGATCACGTCATCCCGTTCCAACAGCGCCCGCGTGGCCGAGTGGCGCATCCGGTCGATCTGTTCGTTGATCTGCGATTCTTTTTCTATGTACGTGTCCGAGCGCGGCACATAGGCCTCAGGCTGGTAGTAGTCGTAGTAGGAGACGAAATACTCGACCGAGTTTTCGGGGAAGAAGCCCTTGAACTCACCATAAAGCTGGGCGGCCAGAGTTTTGTTCGGTGCAAGAATGATGGCGGGGCGCTGGGTTTCCTCGATGACCTTGGCCATGGTGAAGGTCTTGCCCGTTCCGGTCGCGCCCAGCAGTACCTGATCGCGTTCGCCGTCGTTCACGCCACCGGCAAGTTCCTTTATGGCGGTCGGCTGGTCGCCAGCAGGGGCGAATTCTGTATGCATGACGAACTGTTTGCCGCCTTCCAGCTTGAGCCGCGCTCGGACGTCTTCGGCGGTCAGCTGGGTCTTGTCGGAATGGGCATAGGGCATGGTCAGGCTCCGGGTCAGGTCCCTACATTTGTTCTTATTTTGTCCATCCGCAAGACCTGATCCGGATTCATTTGCCTTCAGGCAGTTTGCGGCAGGGTTTCAGGCTTGAATTGCACATAGTCTGCAAGCGCACTGAGGGTTTCAGTTAGCACGCGCTGGATCATCATTTTCTCCATCGACCGCCCCAGCAGCCACTCCAAGGGGCCGTACTTCATGCGGTAATCCATGCTCCAGACAACTCAGACCCTGTGGCCAGACGGCGGAATGATGGTGATGGTCAAGCTCGCCTCATTCAGGGGCATCGGTTTCAAGGTCTCTATCGTGGTGGATCATTGCGGTGTCCTCGCCATGGGGGTTTGCGTTTCATAAAGAGCCCTAATGACATCTTCTGACACCAGCTGACGCGCGCGGCGCCTTGGCTGCTGTTAGAGCCCCGCGACAATTGCGATCTTGTCCCCGGTCGCGCTCTGACGCATAAACAAGGCCAGCCAAGTGAGTACGGAGAGGCGACATGCGCGCACGGATTTACCAGCCTGCAAGGAATGCGATGACTTCGGGAATGGCCAAGACCCGCAAATGGGTTTTGGAATATGCCCCTGCGTCTGCACGTGAGGTGGATCCGCTTATGGGCTGGACGTCTTCCTCGGACACGCAGACTCAGGTGCGCCTGAAATTTGACACCAAAGAAGAAGCGCTTGATTACGCCAAGGATCATGGGATCGACGCGCAGGTTAGCGAGCCCCACAAACGCAAACCCAACCTGCGAGCCCGGGGCTATGGCGAAAATTTTGCTACCGACCGCCGCGGTCCCTGGACCCACTGAATGATCGACATCCGCGAAGCCGACCCGACCTCGGCCGAGCTGCGCCCGCTGGTCGAGGCGCATTATACCCATAGCGAAACGGCAGGGCCCGCGGAGAGCAATCACACCATGGATGCCGAAGCCTTGGCTGGGCCGGGGGTTCGATTTTGGGCCATGTATGAAGCCGGGCACCCCATAGGCTGCGGTGCGTTAAAGGCGCTGCCCGATGGCACGGTCGAGGTGAAATCGGTGCACATATTGGAGCAGGCACGTGGTCGGGGTTTGGCGCGCACTATGATGAACCGCTTGGCCGATTTGGCACGCGCCGAAGGGTTTCGGGCCTTGGTTCTGGAAACCGGCGCTGCCCATTTGCCGGAATATGACGCCGCGCGTAAGCTCTACGAGGCGCTGGGATATTCTCATTGCGGCCCGATCTTTGGCTATGAATCTGATCCAAACAGCGCCTTCATGCGCTTGCCTCTTGAACCCCGCCCGTAAAAACCGCAAGAAGGGCGCAGCGGTCCCGTAGCTCAACTGGATAGAGCAGCTGACTTCTAATCAGCAGGTTGAGGGTTCGAGTCCTTCCGGGATCGCCATTTCCACCAAAAATTGACGCATTCTATTCAGTCAGCGCCAACCTCGGAGTGGCTGTTTTTCAATAGTAATGCTGGTCTGCGGTCCGTCTTTTACACCTGCAATGTTTGGCGATGAACCGGCTTGGAATGCGCGCTGCGGGGCAAGTTCACACTAATGTCTTGAAAAATTTCTTGCAACCGGTTGCAAGAATAAACATTGTATCACCAAAGTAGGGAATCGGGAGAGTCGCATGCTGAGAGTCGGACTGCTTGGGGCGGGGCGTATCGGGCGCGTGCATGCACATGCCATTGCTGCGCACCCTCATAGCATCCTTTGCGCGGTGTCCGACGCGATTTCTGACGCCGCAGAAAGCCTTGCCGCCGAACACGGTGCCGTCGCGCGCGCATCTCAAGACATAATCGCTGATTCATCAATTGATGCCGTTTTGATCGCCACGCCCACAGACACCCATTCCGACCTGATCGAGGCTGCCACTCGGGCGGGTAAGGCGGTTCTGTGTGAAAAACCCGTGGATCTCAGCCTTGAACGGGCGCAGGAGTGCCGGTTGGCTGCCGAGGAAGCCGGCCAACCGGTGATGGTGGGGTTCAACCGCAGGTTTGACCCCAGCTTTTCTGCCCTGAAGACCGCCGCAGATCTGGGTGAGATCGGTCGACCCGAGTTGCTGTCAATCACGTCATTTGACCCTGCGCCGCCGCCTATCAGTTACATCAAGGTGTCAGGTGGTTTGTTTCGGGACATGATGATCCATGATTTCGACATGGCGAACTTTCTTATGGGCCAGCTGCCAGAGCGGATTTCAGCAGTAGGCACCTCGATCATTGACCCCGAGATCGGACGCGCCGGAGACGTGGATACGGCTGTTGTCACAATGGCTTACGCCGATGGGCAGGTGGCCGTTATCAAGAATTCCCGCCGGGCGGTGTATGGGTACGATCAGCGAGTCGAGATGCTGGGATCGGGTGGGTTATTGCAGGCGCACAACATACTGGAAAATGCTGTGGTCAAGTCGACTGCTGATGGCGTCACCGGCGCAAAGCCGACCTATTTTTTCCTGGAACGCTACATGCCTGCCTACCGCGCGGAATGGGATGCGTTTGTTCGGGCTGTACAGTCCAGGTCTGCAATGCCGGTGACAATGGAGGACGGCGTCGCAGCCCTTGCAATGGCCGAAGCGGCAACCCTGTCGGCCCAGTCTGGAAAGGCGGTCGCAATGACCGATGTTTTTTGAAACCGGTTGCAAAATGATCGGATTTCCGGAAACTGGGGATAGCTCCGCCAGATTCCCGGAGCGGAGGAGAATCGGGGTGCCCGAAAGGATCGGGGAGAGGCCCGGGTAAATAGACAAACTGTTCTATGGGAGGAAACCAAATGAATAAGTTCGTAAAAAGTGCACTGGCTGCCAGTGCGATGGCGCTGGCGACCGTATCTGGCGCTGCCGCGGAGGGTGAGAAATACATTCTGGTCAGTCACGCCCCTGACAGCGATAGCTGGTGGAATACGATCAAAAACGGTATCGCGCTGGCGGGCGAGCAGATGGGTGTCGAGGTGGAATACCGCAACCCTCCGACAGGCGATCTTGCGGACATGGCGCGCATCATTGATCAGGCAGCCGCGTCCGGTCCGAACGGTATCATTACCACGTTGGCAGATCCTGACATTCTGGAAGGACCGATAAAGGCAGCTGTCGATTCCGGCATTGATGTGATCATCATGAATACCGGAACCCCGGAGAAAGCGCGTGAAGTGGGGGCTTTGATGTATGTCGGCCAGCCCGAATACGACGCGGGCCTTGCCGCTGGTCAGCGGGCCAAAGCGGACGGAATCGGATCGTTCCTGTGTGTGAACCACTATATCGTCCAGCCTTCCAGCCAAGAGCGCTGCCAGGGCTTTGCCGACGGTCTGGGCGTCGAGCTGGGTGAGCAGATGATCGACGCGGGTCAGGACCCGGCAGAAATCAAGAACCGAGTACTGGCTTATCTGTCAGCCAACCCAGACACGGACGCGGTTCTGACGCTTGGGCCCACCTCGGCTGATCCCACCATTCTGGCGCTTCAGGAAAATGGAATGGCCGGTGATATCTATTTCGGCACGTTCGATTTGGGCGGCGAAATCGTCAAAGGTATCAAGGACGGAACCATTCAGTGGGGGATCGACCAGCAGCCCTTCCTGCAAGCCTATCTGCCGGTTGTGGTTCTGACCAACTACCACCGCTATGGCGTTCTGCCCGGAAACAACATCAACTCGGGTCCTGGTTTCGTGACAGCGGATGGCCTGACGAAAATCGAAGAGTTCGCGGGCGAATACCGCTGATCTTCACATTGCAGCGGGCGCAGATGATGTGCACCCGCTGCACGTTCCAACACTCAGAAGCCCGCGCGAGGGAGGACAACAATGTCTGAGTCAGCACAATCCACGGTAGGCGGCGACGAACGGATCAAAGAGATTTCGCCGTTACGCCGCGCCCTGATCCGCCCGGAACTGGGCGGAATGGTTGGCACAGTTGCCGTGTTCACGTTTTTCCTGCTGTTCGCCTTTGACAGTGGCATGTTCAACAGCCAGGGCGTTCTGAACTGGTCGATCGTATCGGCGCAATTCATGATCATCGCCGTAGGCGCTTGCCTGTTGATGATTGCAGGTGAATTCGACCTATCCGTCGGCTCGATGATCGGCTTTGCCGGGATGATGATCGCGATCTTTTCGGTCACGATGAGTTGGCCGGTCTGGATGGCGATTGTGGTGACCTTTGTTCTGTGTGTCTCAATCGGTGCGCTGAACGGATACATAGTGGTGCGGACAGGTCTTCCCAGCTTTATCGTGACGCTGGCATTTCTGTTCATCCTGCGCGGTTTCACAATTTACCTGCCGCAGACCATCGAGCGAAAAACCATCATCGGCGGCATCAAGGACGTGGCCGAAGGTGACTGGCTGGCCTCGCTGTTTGGCGGAAAAGTGTTTCAAGGCCTTTTTGTCTGGCTTGGCGACAATGGGATCATCGCCACGTTCGAGCGCGGTACGCGCGAGGGGCAGCCGGTAGTTGACGGGATTCCGATGCTGATCATCTGGGCTATCGTGATCATCGTCTTTGGTCATGTGCTACTGACAAAGACCAAGTTCGGAAACTGGATTTTTGCGGCTGGCGGCGATGCCGAAGCGGCCCGTAATTCAGGTGTTCCAGTGAACAAGGTCAAGATTTTGATGTTCATGTTTACAGCCTTCTGCGCCACCGTATTTGCAACCTGTCAGGTGATGGAGTTCGGCTCGGCTGGTGCGGATCGCGGTTTGCTGAAAGAATTCGAGGCGATCATCGCCGTGGTCATAGGCGGCGCGTTGCTGACCGGCGGTTATGGCTCGGTCCTTGGGGCGGCCCTGGGGGCGTTGATCTTTGGGGTGGTTCAGCAAGGGCTGTTCTTCGCCGGGGTCGAAAGCTCTCTGTTCCGGGTGTTTCTGGGTGTGATCCTGCTGGGCGCGGTGATCCTGAACACCTACATCCGTCGCATCATCACAGGAGAACGCTGAGATGACCGAAGATACCACATTCCATCACGGCGACGCGCAGGCCAAGGAACCGATTATCCGGATGGTCGACATCCAAAAACACTTTGGTTCGGTCATTGCGCTTGCAGGGGTCAGTTTTGACTTGCGGCCGGGTGAGTGTCACTGCCTTCTGGGTGACAACGGCGCAGGTAAGTCGACCTTCATCAAGACCATGTCCGGCGTGCACAAGCCGACGTCTGGTGAAATTTTCTTTGAAGGCAAGCCGATGCACTTTGAAGACCCGCGTGACGCGATTTCTGCCGGGATTGCAACAGTGCACCAACACCTGGCGATGATCCCGCTGATGAGTGTCAGCCGCAACTTCTTCATGGGTAATGAACCCACGCGCAAGGTTGCCGGGATCAATTTCTTTGACAAGAAGCTGGCGGACGAGATCACCATGGAAGAGATGCGCAAGATGGGCATCAACCTGCGGGGGCCGGATCAGGCAGTGGGCACTTTGTCCGGCGGTGAACGTCAGACGGTTGCAATTGCCCGAGCGGTGCATTTCGGGGCCAAGATTCTGATCCTGGACGAACCGACCTCGGCCCTTGGTGTGCGTCAGACGTCAAACGTGCTGGCCACCATCGACAAGGTGCGCAGTCAGGGAATAGGTGTGGTTTTCATCAGCCACAACGTGCGGCACGCGCTGGCCGTGGGCGATCGCTTTACCGTGCTGAACCGGGGCCAGACGCTTGGAACCGCGAAACGCGGCGAAATCACACCAGAAGAATTGCAGGACCTGATGGCAGGCGGTCAGGAATTGGCCCAGCTTGAGGGGTCTTTAGGCGGAACGGTTTAACACCGTTCCTTCTTGCATCAGGCTCCAGGCTGCCAAAACTATCAAAATCGCGGAATTGGCCGGCACGGCCATGTGTTGAAAGGGATCACAATGGGCAAGACAGTCCGATTGACCGCAGCGCAAGCTTTGGTGCGCTATCTGGGTGCACAGATGAACGAGGCCGGAGAGCCGTTCATCGCTGGGGTCTGGGCCATTTTCGGTCATGGCAACGTCGCCGGGCTGGGCGAAGCGTTGCATGGCGTCCGGGACAGCCTGCCCACCTATCGTGGGCATAACGAACAGACCATGGCGCATTGCGCGATTGCTTATGCTAAGCAGATGCGGCGGACACGGGCGATGGCGGTGACTTCTTCGATCGGTCCGGGAGCCACCAACATGGTAACGGCGGCGGCGTTGGCGCACGTAAACCGTATCCCGGTTCTGATCATACCTGGCGATGTGTTTGCCACTCGTGGGCCTGACCCGGTGCTGCAACAGGTCGAGGATTTCGGGGATGGCACAGTCACTGTCAATGACAGCTTCAAACCTGTCAGCCGGTATTTCGACCGTATCACACGCCCCGAGCAATTGCTGACCGCGTTGCCACGGGCATTCCGTACCATGACGGACGCGGCCGATTGTGGGCCTGCAACCCTGTCCATGTGTCAGGACGTGCAGGCAATGGCCTATGACTACCCCGAAAGTTTCTTTGAACCGCGCGTCTGGTATCAACGCCGTATCCGCCCGGATGAAGGCGAACTTTCCCGCGCTGCAGCGGTAATCAAGGCGGCAAAGCGTCCGGTGATCGTGGCTGGGGGCGGGGTGCATTACTCGGGTGCGACCGATGCGCTGCAAAGCTTTGCAGAAACGCACAACATCCCCATTACCGAGACACAGGCCGGTAAGTCAGCACTGGCCTGGGATCATCCGCTGAACCTTGGCCCCATCGGTGTGACCGGCGGCGAACCGGCCAATGATGTCTGTGCCGAAGCCGATCTGGTGCTGGCCGTTGGCACACGGTTACAGGATTTCACCACCGGATCGTGGGGTCTGTTCTCGAACCCCGAACGCGAGACGATCTGTCTGAACACCGCCGCCTATGACGCCGCCAAACACGGTGCTATGCCGCTCCAATCTGATGCGCGGGTCGGGTTAGAAGAAATGGGCGCAGCCTTGCAGGGGTACCGTGCTAACCCGGTGGCTGACACGTTGAAAGCCGACTGGTACGAAAAGGTCGATGCTCTGACCGATGCGCCGGGCGACGGAAACGCGCTTCCAACCGACATGCAAGTGGTGGGTGCGGTGCAACGCACCTCAAATAACGACACGGTGGTGATGTGTGCTGCAGGCACAATGCCAGGAGAGTTGCACAAGCTGTGGAAAGCGCCGCGTCCAGGGGCCTACCACATGGAATACGGTTTCAGTTGCATGGGGTATGAGATCGCAGGCGCTATGGGCATCAAGATGGCCCAACCGGATCGCGACGTGATCTGCTTTACCGGCGACGGCACCTACATGATGGCGAATTCGGAAATGGCGACGGCTGCGATGATGGGCGTTTCTTTTACCGTGGTCATCACCGACAACCGAGGCTTTGGCTGCATCAATCGGCTGCAGATGGGTACAGGCGGGGCCGAGTTCAACAACCTTCTGGATCACGCAGTGCACGAGACCCCCTCGGCCATCGACTTTGCGGCGCATGCGAAAGCGATGGGGGCAACCTCGGTCAAGGTCGGCTCGATTGCCGAGCTTGAGGGCGCGCTGGCGAAACGCGGTGATATCAAGGGGCCTTACGTCGTGGTCATCGACACCGATCCGTACCCGTCCACCGAATATGGCGGCACCTGGTGGGAAGTGGCCGTGCCCGAAGTCAGCATCCGCCCCGAAGTGAACGAAAAACGTGCGGCCTACGACGTCGCCATTAAAGAAAGAAACGCAAAATGAGCGTGAAAATCGGGATTTCTCCGATCGCGTGGCAGAATGATGACCTGCCCGATCTGACGGCGGCCTACACCATGGAGCAAGCGCTGAAAGAGGCGCGTGAGATCGGCTATACCGGCGTTGAGCGCGGTCAGCGGATGCCGGGCGATACCGAGGGTTTGCGCGCCTACCTGGATGGCAATGACATCGCGCTGTGCGGCGGCTGGTGTTCCGGGGCATCTCTGATCAATGACTTTGCAACCGAGCGTGAAGCGGTGCGCGATCAGGTTGAGCAGTTTGTGGCGCTGAACAGCCCCTGCATCGTTTATGCGGAATGTTCCAACACCATTCAGACGCAGGCCGGAACGCCGGTTAATGGCCGCCCGACACTGTCCAGAGACGACGTGCTGGCCTACGCGCGTAAAATCACTGAATTGGCGAAGTGGATGGGTGATCAGGGTATGACGATGGCGTACCACCATCACATGGGTACGATCATCGAATCCGAAGACGATGTGAACTGGTTGATGGAGGGTTCTGGCCCCGAGGTGAAGCTGTGTTTTGACACCGGCCACATGTTGTTTGGCGGCGGTGATGTCATGGCGACTCTGAACCGTTGGGGCGACCGGGTGCATCATGTGCATTTCAAGGATATCCGGCCAGCTGTCGTACAGGATACGCGCGAAAACAATCGCAGTTTTCTGGATGCCGTGATTTCGGGGGCATTTACCGTGCCCAGTGATGGCTGCATTGATTTTCAGTCGGTCGCCAACGCGCTTAAGGCGATGGATTACGACGGTTGGATCGTAGTCGAGGCCGAACAGGACCCGGCCAAAGCACCGCCCTATGAGTATTCCAAGAAGGGGTTCGAACATATCGTCGAAATCTGCGGGCAGGCCGGATTGGAGATTAGCACTTAACACACGCCTCAAGGGGCAATGCCGAAGCCATGAGAAGGGAGATGTTCATGGTAAATCAAGAGCTTGGATATGTCGGATATTTTGACCGGGAATCCTGTGATCTGGATGAATTCAAGGTGTTGACCTCGCAGGATCTTGCGGCAGACGCGGTGCCTCATGCCACGTGTGTTCAGAAGAACGTGCCAATCTATGACATGCAGGTGCTGCGCCCTGCTTTGGAACAGGCGGACACGCGTCAGACATTGCTCAGTGAATGGGGCTGGGTTCTGGGTAAATCGGCTGGTGTGATCGTTCTGAAAGGCGCATTTGCCGATACCTCGGTGATTGACCGGGCGACGGATGTGTTTCGCCAGATCATTGAAGATGAACGCCAAAGCGGTGCAGGTGAAGGAGACCACTTCGCCGCCTCTGGCGCCAATGACCGAGTTTGGAATGCCCTGCAAAAGCAGTGCCTGCGCGACCCGGAGGGCTTTGCGTTGTACTTTGGCAATTCCGCAATTGCCGCGGCGTGTGAGGCGTGGCTGGGGCCGGACTATCAGGTTACCGCACAGATCAATCAGGTTCGCCCCGGAGGCAAAGCGCAGCAGGCGCACCGGGATTACCATCTGGGGTTTCAAAGCGCCGACAGAGCGGCAAAATACCCGACGCACGCTCATCTGGTCACGGCGTCGCTGACACTGCAGGGGGCGGTGGCCCATTGTGATATGCCAGTGGTAAGCGGCCCGACCAGACTCCTGCCGTTCTCACAGCTTTATCCGCCCGGTTATCTGGCGTTTCACGATGCGGCCCATCGGGATCATTTCGATGACGCGTTTGTCCAACTTCCGTTGGAAAAGGGCGATGCCGTCTTTTTCAACCCGGCGCTGTTTCATGCCGCTGGCGAAAACGGCAGTGCGGATATCCACAGAATGGCGAACCTGTTGCAGATTTCTTCGGCCTTCGGTCGGGCGATGGAGGCTGTTGATCGTCGCACCATGGCGCAAGCGATATTCCCCTCGCTGATCACGTTGAAACAGCGGGGCGACCTGAGCGCCTCAGAGCTGGATGCGGCGATTGCGGCCACAGCCGAAGGTTATCCCTTTCCCACCAATCTGGACACCGACCCACCGGTCGGGGGAAACGCGCCGGAAAGTCAGGCCGAAATCCTACGTCGGGCCGTGGTCGAGGGGTGGACCGAAGCGTATCTGGCTGAGGCTTTGTCGGCCCTGCACAAAAGGCAAGCTGCCTGAAACAAGAACGTGGCGGTCCTCGTGAACGCCTAAAGAGGAGACAATGATGGCAGATCTGCTCAAGAAGCCCGTCGGAGCCCACGGCAAGGTCCACGATGTCACGCCGGACAGTGCTGGATGGCGTTATGTCGGGTTCGGCCTCTATCACCTGCAAGCGGGCGACCGCGCGGCTGAGGCAACCGGCGACCGCGAGGTTATTCTGGTCATGGTCGAAGGCAAGGCGCAGATCACTGGGGCCGGGCAGGAGTGGGGGATCTTGGGCGACCGGATGAATGTGTTCGAAAAGTCCCCGCCGCATTGTCTGTACCTGCCCAACGGGACCGAGTGGGCGGCTGTTGCCGAAACAGATTGCGTTATTGCTGTCTGTTCGGCTCCGGGCAAAGGCGGCCATTCGGCCCGGCGCATTGGGCCGGATGGCATTACTCTGACAGAACGCGGCAAGGGCGTGAACACGCGCTACATCAACAATATTGCCATGGAGGCCGAGGACTACGCCGACAGCCTGCTGGTGACCGAGGTTTTTACGCCAAACGGCCACTGGTCATCGTACCCCAGCCATCGGCATGACGAAGACGATTATCCCCGGATTACCTATCTGGAAGAGACGTATTACCATCGGCTCAACCCAGCCAATGGTTTTGGTATTCAAAGAGTTTATACAGATGACGGCCAACTGGATGAGGCAATGGCGGTGTCAGACGGCGATGTTGTGACGGTCCCGCGCGGCCATCATCCCTGCGGCGCGCCTTACGGGTTCGAGATGTACTATCTGAACGTCATGGCCGGCCCTCTGCGCAAGTGGCGCTTCGTTGCCGCACCCGAAGTCGAATGGATCATGGAACGTGACGGATGACCTGAATAAATACCTGGTGTGACCAGCACCCGTCTGAGTGATAAAATACACTCTACCTATGCGGTGGCGCGCCAAATGTACGGATCACGGTTCGCGCGGCAGCTTCGACCGGGTCGTGGGTCTCTTTCAGGATGGTGACTCGGTCGAACCTGTCGGGAACGCGGTTGACGGCATCGCGAAGGGCCGCGCCGAAGGCCATGCGTAGTTCGGTTCCGATGTTGAACTTGCAGATCGAGGTTTCGCGCGCCAGGCGCGCGCGCTGTTCCACTGGTACACCCGAACCACCGTGAATAACCAAAGGCACTTCGGTTATGGCGTCGATCTGGCGGATGCGATTTTCGTCCAACCCACCTTCTTTGTTCTGTTGCAAGTGGACGTTGCCGACCGAAATCGCCATCGCGTCTACACCGCTTTCACGCGCGAATTGCGCGGCTTCGGCTGGGTCGGTCCCGTTCGACCCTTCGCCGCCGGAATACCCGACAAAGCCGATCTCACCTTCGCAGGAAATCCCAGCGGCATGAGCCATCTCGGCAATCGCTGCAGTTTCGTCGATATTCTGTTGCAATGGTTTGCGCGACCCGTCGAACATCAGTGACGTGAACCCGCTGTCGAGGGCCAACTTGCACTCGTCAAACGTATATCCGTGGTCCAAATGAGCCACTACGGGCACCGAAGCATACTCGGCCAGATGGCGAAACATCTTGCCCAGCACGGGTAGGGGCGTGTGCTCGCGGCAACTGGGGCCGGCTTGTAGGATCACGGGGGCGTTTTCGGCCTCGGCTGCGGCCACATAGGCGCGCATGTCCTCCCAACCCAGCGTCACCAGACCGCCCACGGCGTAACCTTGTTCATAGGCGGGGGTCAGGACGTCTTTCAGCGTGGCAAGGGTCATTTGAACTTTGCAATCATGTCTTTGATGCCCGGAATTGTCTCGATTTGGTAGGCATGTGTGGGCTGGAAATACTGCACCAGCGACCGTTGGCTCAGACCGCCCAGAATGGTGAAATAGTACATTTCATATCCCGGAAGGACGCAGCAGGGGTGATAGCCCGTGTCGATGCAGATCGTTGAGCCGTCGACGATGTGATAGGCATCTCCCGGTTCGTTGTCCTCGCGCTGCAACATTTGCAGGCCCGAGCCCCAGTTGGGTTTGAAGCGGAAGTTATAGGTCTCATCATGCCGGGTTTCATCCGGCAGGCGGTTGGTGTCGTGCTTATGGCTGGGAAAACCAGACCAGCCCCCCTGACCAACCGTGAACAATTCGCTGACCAGCAGGCGGCCAACCTTGTCGTGCTGTTTCTGACCCAGGATGTGTTTGATCTTACGGTGCGTCTTGGTGTCGTCGCTGCCGTATTGCACAAGGTCATGCTGGCGCACGTCGAACGGGTCCAGCACTTTGTCGTATTTCGCGCCAGCAACGAATACTTCGGCCTCGTCCGAAACGCAGACCATCTGTGCCTTGGCGCCAACAGGGACGTAAACGCCCTCGGGTTCGCCATCCCAGACGTCTTCGCTGCGGTTGCCCAGTTTGGGAAACTGTACGCCTTCGACATCGACATCCACACTGCCGGTGGCGGGTACGATGCAGGTTTCATAACCCGGCACCTGATAATCAAACGCCTCGCCCTGTTTCAGTTTGACGATGTTGAAATAGTTCAGCGGTACCGTAGGGTCCTCTGCATCGACGATGGGTTTATTCTGGTTGTCATAGGGCGCGATGTGCATGGGGTACTCCTATGTGGTCGGGCCGGGATGATCCGCGAGGAACGCGTCCAGTTCCGGCGTTGTCGGCATGGCGGGTGCGCAACCGGGCTTTGACACCACGACCGAGGCGCAGGCCGAACCGCGCATGACGGCGTCTTTCAGCGTGTGCCCTGCCGCGATTGAGGCCAGCAAACCGGCCATGAAACTGTCACCGGCACCATTGGGTTTAACGGCAGTCACCGGGTAGATCCCGGTGTGGACTTCCTGACTGTCCATCAGCGTGACGGCACCTTTCTCGCCCATCTTGTAGATGACGATCCGGCCCGGTTTTTCGGCCAGCTCCTTGGCCTTGGCGAACCCTTTGTCGAGGCCACCGGCCATGAAACCAAACTCTTCATCATTGCCGACGATCAAATCGCTGGCTTCTCCGGCGCGGGACAAAACGTCGGCAGCCACTTCGGGTGAGGGCCAGCTGTAGGGGCGGTAATCGATATCGAAGATGATCGGCAGGCCAACCGCGCGGGCATTGTCAAAAGCCCGGAATGTGGCGCTGCGCGAAGGTTCGGCGGCAAAGACTGTGCCTGCCGAGATCAGCGCGGAGAAAGTTGTGAAATCGACACGATCCATATCTGCATCGGTGACCTGAAAATCGACCGCGCCGTTGCGATAGATAACGTTCTGAAAATCTTCGATCCGGCTTTCATAAACGGCCAGCGACATGCGGAATTCACCGCCCAGAACCCGGATATATGACGTGTCCACCCCGTAGTGGTGCAACCGGTTGAGACAGAACCGTCCCACAGCATCATCCGAAACCGAGGTGATCAGCGACGCCTGACTGCCCAGCTTGACCAGACCGGCGCAGATATTGGCGGACGACCCGCCCAGATCGGCGTGAAACATATCAGCGTCCTCGCTTTTGACACCAATGGGATCAGCATACAGGTCCATGCCCGCGCGCCCCAGTAC
Organism: Ruegeria sp. BC1; assembly: GCF_056539305.1. NCBI lineage: Bacteria > Pseudomonadati > Pseudomonadota > Alphaproteobacteria > Rhodobacterales > Roseobacteraceae > Ruegeria > Ruegeria sp. BC1. The sequence continues at coordinate 22,952 of NZ_JBQFUT010000008.1, read as the reverse complement.
GGCAAAGCGATTTCCTTTGATACCGTCTATCAAAGCGCTCACGTCATGTCCTCCGGCAAAGTGGGGTTGGCAAAGTTTGGACCTTGCGCTGAATCGATTCACACGATACTCATTTTGCAACCGGTTGCAAATAGTATGTTCGGAGCCGTGACAGATGCCTGAAATCGGAATTGGAATCATTGGTGGCGGCTATATGGGCAAGGCTCATTCAGTCGCGATGTCAGCTGTTGGTGCGGTGTTCAACACTGCGCTACGCCCACGGCTTGAGATGATCTGTGCGTCCTCTTCTGAAAGCGCCGAGCGTTACCGTGCCGCCTACGGGTTTCAGCGCGCGACCGGGGATTGGCGGCAGCTTGTCAACGATGCAGCCGTCGAGGCCGTGGTTATTGCCTCACCTCAGGAAACCCATCGGCAGATTGCTGAAGCGGCCTTTGCCTTGGGCAAGCCGGTGTTGTGCGAAAAACCTCTGGGTGCGTCGATTCAGGACGGTGCCGCCATGGTGGCTGCGGCCGAGGCGTCGGGCGTGACCAACATGGTCGGTTTCAACTATGTCCGCACGCCGGCCACTCAATTCGCGCGCCAACTGATCGCAGATGGTGAGCTGGGCGATATCACCTGGTTCCGGGGCGAGCACACCGAGGATTTCTATGCCGACCCGCAGGCCCCGGCGACGTGGCGCACCACTGGTATGGCCAACGGAACAATCGGCGATCTTGCGCCGCATATGGTCAACGGCGCACTTGCGCTGATGGGGCCGATCAAGGTCGTTATGGCCGAGGTCGAAACCGTTCACGAAACCCGCCCCGGTGGCAAAGTCACCAATGACGACCACGCCCAGATCATGTGTCGGTTTGAAAGCGGTGCAATGGGCAATATCTATGTCAGCCGAATCTCGACCGGGCGCAAGATGGGGTATGCCTACGAGGTTTCAGGCACCAAGGGCGCGCTGCGGTTCGATCAGGAGGACCAGAATGCGTTATGGTTCTATCGCCGTGAGGGTCCCGAAGCGCACCGTGGGTTCACCAAGATTTTGACCGGCCCGGCCCATCCCGATTACGAGCCCTTCTGTCAGGGCCCCGGTCACGGTACCGGCTATCAGGACCAGATCATAATCGAGGCCAAGGATTTCCTTGAGGCCATCCATACCGGTCACCCAACATGGCCCACTTTCCGCGATGGGCACGAGGTTAACCGGGTACTGGCCGCGGCGCTGGCGTCGTCCGAGCGACGAACCTGGCAAGACATCCAAGATTTCTGAACGCACAACACGAACGACCTGAAGAGAGATACGAACCATGGCAAAGCTGAAATGGGGCATGATTGGCGGTGGCGAAGGCAGCCAGATCGGTCCGGCCCACCGGCTGGGGGCGCTGGCGGACGGAATGTTCGAATTCACCGCAGGCGCGTTGGACCACCGCCCGGATGTTGGTCGCGAATACGCCCAGCGGTTGGGTGTAGCCGCCGATCGCGCCTATGGCGACTGGCAAGAGATGCTGGCCGGGGAAAGGGCCCGCGCCGACCGGATTGATCTGGTGACGATTGCCACTCCGAATGCCACGCATTTCGAAATCGCTAAGGCGTTTCTGGAAGCCGGGTTCAATGTGCTGTGTGAAAAGCCAATGACCATGACCGTGGAAGAAGGCGAAGAGATCGTTCGCGTCGCCGAAGCTTCGGGCAAGATTTGCGCTGTGAACTACTGCTATTCGGCTTATCCTATGGTGCGGCAGGCCCGTGCGATGGTGCGGGCGGGGGAAATTGGCAAAGTTCGGCTGGTGGTGACGAATTTCAGTCACGGCCATCACGGCGACGCCACCGATGCCGACAATCCGCGGGTCCGCTGGCGCTATGATCCTGCGATGGCCGGGGTGTCGGGTCAATTCGCGGATTGCGGTATCCACGCGCTGCATATGGCCAGCTTCATCTGTGATGATGAGGTAAAGACCCTATCGGCAGACATGGCTTCGACCATCCCAAGCCGAGAGTTGGAGGACGACGCCCTGATCTGTTTCCGCACCGAGCGAGGAACCGTCGGACGGCTGTGGACGTCTTCGGTGGCGATTGGCCGTCAGCACGGGTTCGACATTCAGGTCTTTGGCGAGACGGGTGGCCTGTCTTGGGAATCCGAGCGGCCCAACCAGTTGATTTACACCCCGGTCGGCGGGCGCACCCAAATCATCGAAAAAGGGGAAAGCGGCCTACATGACGAAGTGCAGCGTCTGTCCCGTGTTGCCATCGCCCATCCCGAAGGGTTTCCCTTGGCCGTGGCCAATGTCTACTGCGATCTGGCCGATGCTATCCGGGGCGAAGCTCGCGATGGATTGCCCGGTGCAGCAGATGGTGTTCGTTCCATCGCAGCCGTGCATGCCGCGGTCGCGTCGGGGAAAGAAGACGGCGTTTGGAAAGACGCGCGCCCGCCGATGTTCCGCTGATCAGAGGCGGGGGCGCAACGTGCCCCGCTCAATCACCCGACAGGGGAAGATACGCGCTTCGGGGTACCGTTCGGGATCTTTGAGCATCTCCTCGACCAGATCGACAGACGATGTGATGATCTGCTTGATGGGTTGGTGAATGGTGGTCAGATTCACGCTTTCCCAGCGCGACATCTCCATGTCGTTCAGGCCGATGATGCCGATGTCCTGACCTGCATTTAATCCATGGTCCGACAAAGCGGACAACGCACCGATGGACAGGATGTCGTCGCCGCAGAAATAGCCATCAGCCGGTGCGCCATCCAGCAGGCGCAACATCTCGGCCCGTCCTGCTTCGAAGGAATAATTGTCGGCAAAGGAATGAGAAACGTCGAGACCGGCATGGTTTTCAACTTCTTCCATGAAGCCACGATACCGGTCCATGGCCGAGGTCGCATCCTTGGGGCCACCCAGATACCCGACGCGCTTGTACCCCCGCGCCATCAGTTCCCGTGCCGCCATGCGTCCGCACTCCACATTGTCGATCCCTACGACGTGAACTTCGGGCGAGGTGGCTGAGCGCCCAAAGGTATGCACCACGGGCACGCCCGCGTCGTGGAACGCCTTGGCAAAGCTGGGTGGCAGGGTAGACGAGGCGACAATGGCTGCGTCCACTGAATACTGCCGCAGCATCCGCACCGAGTTGGTCGGTTCGGTTTCATCCGTCAGATTGACGATAAGGGGCCGCAAACCCCGTTCCTGCAGGGCGCGGGTAAACTGATCGAACACCTCAAGGAAGATTGGGTTATGAAAGTTGTTCGAGATCAGCCCGATCAATTTGGTTCGCCCGGTGGTTAGCGACGAGGCCAACGCATTGGGGCTGTACCCAAGCTCCTTCGCGGCCTTTTCAACCTTGCTGCGGGTCTTGGCCGAGACAGAGGCACCTTCTGTAAAGGTTCGTGAAACCGCGGAACGCGATACACCTGCAAGTGCGGCCACGTCTTTCAGGGTGACACTCATGGTTGGCAACCACGGATTAGGGAGAGGCTGGTAAGTGAATTCATGAGAGAAATACTATGCCTCAACGGGCAGAACTTGCAATCGGTTGCAAGGGTCTGATGCAAATTACGCCAAGCCCGTGTCTATCGCGTTGTGTTTTGGGGGTAAACGTCCCTCTTAGGCCATTGGAAAAATATTCTAAATAATAGGTTCGGTATTCTTGTCAGCCTTGGCGGCACGCCGAACAGCCTGTTCGGAAATGCGCCCCGATGCTATGAATCCAGGCGAAATTTGGTCGGCGTCATGCCGGTCTGACCTCGGAAAAAACGGGTGAAGTGGGACTTGTCAGAGTAGCCCAGCATGAGTCCGATCTCTGCAATTGTCAGCTTGCCCTCTCTGAGGTGTTCTTTGGCAACATCAATACGTAGCCGTTTTATCTCGCGGGTTAGCGTTGTCTGTTGTTTCTGAAGGGCTTTCAGAAGCCGCTCTGGCTGTATACCCAACAATCCCGCCACCATCTCCGGCCCCAGCTCTGTTTCATCCAGCTTTTCGCGCAGGACAGACCGCAAAGCGGCCACCACGGTTACCTCTTCGTCTTGCCGATGTAAGGAGTTGAGCGTGGTAGGGGCCTGAGGATCATGGTGTAATAACAACCATTCCACAGGGAAACTAATTTGCATTCCGGGATCGGTTCCAAGACCGACCTGAATGCCCTTGTAATCAAAGGGCAGGCCGTTGACATATCTGCTTTCCCATCGCACTCGAGCGGGATCCCACGAGTTTCCAACCACGGTCTGCAGTAGGCGTACGTAGATCGCGGCTCCGAAACCGGTGACCTGAATGGGTGGGACAGTTGGTTCCTGTTGACGTGTGATCCGATAGGTCGCTTTGTCAGCTTCGATAACCAGACTGTGCCGCACTGAATTGGATTCCTGGGGCACAAGTCTTACGAAACGGGCGAAGAACTCGAACAACGTCTTTGAAGTCTGCTGGGACTGTGCGAATGGAGGCCACCCCTGCAGGTCAAATGTCTCCCCCACATTTAGTCCAAGGTATCGCTCTCCTGACAATTCCGAAAAGGCATTCAACAGGCCATAGACCAGCTCGGAATGGACATAGACAGATGGGTCAGACAGCAGTTCTGCTTTCAGGCCGACCTGATCCAGGGCCGGTTGCGGATCGATTTTGCGGTCGGTGAGGTATTGAAAAAACGGTGCCGCCAAAACGAGGCGGATAAAACCCTCGCTATGCTCATGAGAGGTGGAGTTTATTGGCAAGTTCGTCACCCTTGGTGCGAATAGAAGTTTTGCGAAGTGGCCACTTTTGAAATCACATTCGAACATTTTAATGCAAAAGTGGCAACCGGGCTAAGGATTTCCGAACTACAGTTAGGAAAACCTGAATATAAAGGGGGTCCCTATGTCCGGCATGCGAATGTCCCTTTGCTCGATGGTATTTGCCGCAGCAACTCTTACTTTCCCGGTGTCTGCGCAGACTCAGGATCAACAAGAACCACAAACGCTGTTTACCAACGTGCACGTCTTCGATGGAGTGAATGAACAACGCATCGAAAATGCCAGTGTTCTGGTCGAGGGCAATCTGATCAGGGCCGTATCCTTAGATGCGATCGATGCCCCCGACGCGACAGTCATAGATGGTGGGGGGCGTACACTGACCCCCGGATTCATCGAACTCCACGCACACCTTATGCTGATGGGGCCAACGCTGCCGGCGATGGAAGCCAACACAACCTGGGAAGACTTTGCCATTCACGGTGCTCGGATGGCTGAGATGTACCTGATGCAGGGGTTCACTACCGTGCGGGATGCAGGCGGTGCCAATGGAGGGCTGCGCAGAGCAATTGACTCGGGGCAAATCATCGGCCCGCGCCACTATGCCTCTGGTGCGTTTCTGGGAACGCGCGGTGGTCATGCAGACTTTGCCAATTTTACGGCACCGCCGGGGTCTGAGACGAATATGAGCCGCCTGAACCTAGCGCAGGAAGTCGACAGCGTTGCAGATGTGCAGAAGTATGGTCGGAACAATTTTCGTATGGGCGCGACCCAACTGAAGTACATGCAGTCCGGTGGCGTAGTGTCCGCCTTTGACCCGTGGCAATTATTGGCCGGGTCGCCCGAGGAAATCAGGGCCGCCGTGCAGGTGGCGAATGAGTATGGCAGCTATGTCATGGCGCATTCCTACCGTAAGGAAGCGATCCTGAATGCGCTTGATGCCGGCGTGATGTCGATCGAACATGGCTTCTCGTTTGATTGTGATATTGCCCAGGTCATGAACGAAAAAGGGGCCTACATTACCACGAACCTGACAGCCTTTGATCCCGGCCTGCTGGATATTCCAGCGGTGGCGAACGTACCGTCTAGCCTGGCCAAAGCAAAGTCGGCGTCGGCCACTTTTGCGGGCTATATCGACAACATGAAGGAATGCCCGGTAAAGCGGGGGTTTCAGACGGATTGTGTTGGCTCGGTCGAGGCGTGCAATATTCAGATTGCCTACGAGAAACACCTGAACAATGAATTCTTCGGGCCCTATACGTCGATGGTGACGCTGACATCCACCGGCGGTGAGGTCGTCGCGCTGTCTGGCGATTTCATGAACCCGTATACAGCTGGCAAACTGGGTGTGATCGAAGAGGGCGCCTACGCAGACCTTCTGCTGATTGATGGCAACCCCCTTGAAGATTTTTCGGTCGTAGGAACAGGCGATCAGTGGTTTGGAGCCGATCCAAGGCCAGAGAGCCCAGAAACAATTCGCCTGATCATGAAGGATGGTGTGATATACAAAAACACATTGGATTGATCCGAAAACCAGCCGGAGATTCTTTATGCGCCATTGGTTTCATTTCGCTGTAGTCGCAGGGTTTGTCTGGTGTTGCCAATCTGCCTTCGCGACGCCGGGGACGATGCTTGATTGGGCGGACCTGCCCGAGCCTTCCTCGCAGGTCTTTGAAGATCCCTACCGCGATCTCAGCCCCGAACAGTTCGACGACGTCCTCTTTGTCCTGCGCCTGCGCGGCAAGCTGTATCAGAGCGGTGGCAGCGATGAAGAAAGGCAGAAATGGCAAGATCTTCTGACCGAGACAGAGGACGCTCTGGCGGCCGAAGGTATCAATATCGACTGGCTGTTGGATCAGCGAGAGGTTGTGACAGAACGCCGGAGAAAGGCAGCAACGGACGGAAACCCGCTATTCGACGGTCAGACGGTTACTCTGTCGGGCTTTGCCATTCCAGCACCAACTGATCCAGATGGGCAGCCCGTGGCATATTTGGTGCCAGAACGCGGGATGTGCAGCCACATGCCTCCACCCCCGCCAAACCAAATGATCCGTGTGCTTCTGAACGGCGACTGGGCGCCCGCCTATTTTCACGAACCTGTTCGGTTGACGGGTACGCTGACTATCGCCCCCTCTGTTCAAAACATGATGGTGGTGGATGGCCTTGTGCCAATGAATGCGACCTTCCGGTTAGAGACGGACAGTGTCGAAACCCTGGAATCGGAAGCTGACAGGCTAGAGTGGAAGCAGCGTACTGCCGATCACGTGCGCGCAGCGGGTAATCGCAAGACTGGCGGGGCATCGGCGTCCGAATGATCAGAACACTGATTGCGGTATTGGGTATCGCCTGCGCTGCTCAGGTCTCGGCGCAAGGCCTATCCGGACCGTCATCTGTTGAGGCTGACCTACAGCCAGGGGATGGCCTGACGGATCCGCAATATCGTTCGGACTTCCCGCGCAACATTGCACCGGGCTGGTTCAACTGGAAGGATCAGCTGGCTAAGGACGGATTTCGGTTCAACATTGATTATTTGGCGTTGGGCCAAACTACGAACGCTGATCTGGGAACAGGGGACGCGGCCAGCGGTATTGCCCGGTTCTACGGCAATTGGCAGGCAACTGAACGGGGCTCTTTGGTGTTCAAGATCGAACACCGGCACAGCTATACTGACGTTGCTCCGCAATTTCTCGGGTTAAATGGCGGAGCCCTTTCGATCACTGGGACAGCTTTCAACGACAGCGGTTTACTGCTGACAAACCTGTTCTGGACGCAGAGGGCCGAGGACGGCTCATGGACGCTGCAAGCCGGGCAGATCGACGTGACTGATTTCGTTGATGTCTATGGGTTGGTCAGCCCCTACAGCGGGTTCCAGAACCTCGCATTTAACACCAATCCGACCATAAATGCTCCGAACCCCGGATTGGGAATAGCTGGCGGCCTGAAGCTCAGCAGCAACCTGTATGCGGTTGCAAGCGTCGCCGATGCCAACGCCGACCCGTCTGATCCCAATTTCGATTTATTCAGCGATGGCAATCTCTTCAAATCGCTCGAGATTGGTTATACGTCCGGTTTTGATCGCATCTATTTCGATAATGTCCACCTGACCCTTTGGCATGCGGATGCGGCCAAGGATGGTAGCCGAGCTGAGGATTATGGCGCGGCGTTTTCTGCGGCCTGGTTTGTCGGCAATAAATGGATGCCGTTCTTTCGGGCGGGTGCCTCAAAAGGTACGGCGGCGCTTTATGATAGGGCCGTCTCTGCCGGCCTGGGCTATTACGGTCGCAACACTGATCTGGCCGGTCTGGGCCTGAACTGGGCCGAGGCAAGAGGCATTGACGGCAACCAGTTCACGCTTGAGGCATTCTATCGCTTTTCAATCTCGCCCGGTTTGCAGATCACACCGTCGGTTCAGTTCATTTCCGACCCGCTGCTGAACCCCACTCAGGATACCATAACGCTGTTCGGCCTAAGAACCCGGATCGTTTTCTGATGCGGTTTAAAAGCAGTAGCTGACAACGATGTATTTAGGGAGGATCCATAATGAAGACCCTGTTGGCCGCAAGCGCAATTGCAATCGTCTATGGTGGAGCGCTACTTGCCAGTGAAGAAAGCAAGACGTGGGACGCGTCAGACGAGGCGAAGCAATTTGTGCAGGACACGATCGTTTTGGGCATGCTGGCCAGTCCGTACGGCACCGGCTGGACCGAGTACGAGCAACTCCACACCTATTTTGAACGTGCTCGCGACAACGGCATTACAGGGCATGAGATGACGCTGGCCGCGGCGGGCATGTCTTTTGACGCTTTGCTTGATCAACACTACCACTTCCGCGCGGCCATGGCCCAGCAGCCAGAAAACTATCTGATCGTGAATGAAACCCGCGATATTGAGGCTGCCCATGTACAGGGCAAGACGGCCGTCATCTGGAACAGCCAAACCGCCACAATCCTTAATGGCGACCTCAAGAAGATGGCCTTGCTCAAGGACATGGGAATCAAAAGTATGATCCTGGCCTACAATGACATTTTTCGAACCGGATCGGGGCAGTTGGCAGCCTATAACGGGCGCGATATCGGGCTGACACCTTGGGGAAAGTCGGTCATCGATGAAATGGTGCGGTTCGGAATCCTGCTTGACCTCAGCCACACCGGCTCCAAAACAGCCCACGATGCCATGGACTACATGGACGAAAACTACCCCGGCGTACCTTATGTCTACACACACTCGGTCCCTGCGGGCCTTTACGCGAACGAGCCTAATGCCACGCCACAAGGATGTTATCGCGCCATTCCCGACGACGAAGCACTGCGTGCGGCGAAATCGGGCGGCTACATTTCCCCTACGTTCACTGAATGGATGATGGACGGTGTTTGGCCCGAGGATATTTCACCCAAACAGGCCGCCGATATGATCGATTACTATGTTCAACTTGTGGGTGTCGATCATGTCGGGATCGCGACGGACGACATGTTCTCACTTGAACTGGTTGTGCAGTGGGCGACGGCAAACGCCAGCATGTACGATGATGGCGGCTACATGATCGACGCCTTCAATAAAGGGGCCACTGGTAACGGTGAACTTGCTAAAATCCTTGCGGCGATCACCGATGACCTTTGGACCCGCGGCTATTCCAACGAAGATCTTGCAAAGATTTATGGCGGCAACAAGATGCGGGTTTTTGCACAAGTTTGGGAAGGCAAACCACCCGAGCAATTTCTGGGCGAATACCCCGAACGTCTGCGTTTGCGGCAAGAGTTCCTAGACGGGTCCTATGCGCGTTAGCCCGTGATACTTATTGGGGTAGGATGGTGGGTGATGAGAGACTCGAACTCCCGACATCTTCGGTGTAAACGAAGCGCTCTACCAACTGAGCTAATCACCCGTGACGGTGCATGTAGCTAAGCCAGCGCGCGGACGCAAGAGGGTCTGCGCAATTTCTTTCTCGGAATCTGGAATGGACCGTTACGGCCGCTAGCCCATCCTGCATGGGAAGAGGTTGGTAGGGTGTAGATGTCTCAGTGATTTGATGGTGGTCGAATAACCCTTAATGACTGCAGGCCCCGGTATTTTCGTGCGTTTTCGGTGAATTGTGCGACCCACGCTCGGGAAACGCGCTTGCGTGTTACCTGTTGCCTCAGATATTCCGGAAGGGATCGTAACCTTCCAGACGGGGGAGCACATGATCCTGTCCATTGCTCGCCGATTTGTGGCCACCGCCTTGGTGCTGGGCGCTTTGACTCTGGCTCCTGTACGGGCCAGTGCCGGGGAAGTATTGGTCTTTGCCGCCGCTAGCCTGAAGACCGCATTGGATGAGATCGCTCCAGTATTTGAACAGGCGGAGGGGCATGACGTGACTGTGTCCTACGCCGCCTCATCTGTTCTTGCGCGACAGATACAGTTGGGGGCGCCTGCGGGTCTTTTTATCTCGGCCAATGTGGACTGGATGGATGTTCTGCAGGAACAGGGGCTGATCGACGAGGCGTCGCGGATTGATCTGTTGGGCAATGGGTTGGTGCTGATAGGCGCGGGTGATCAAAGGCAGATTGGCAGAATGCAACCCGATGTTGATCTCACTGCAGCGCTGGGTAATGGGCATCTGGCGATGGCTTTGGTCGATGCTGTTCCAGCAGGCATTTACGGCAAGGCCGCCCTGCAGAATTTGGGGCTGTGGGGGGATGTACAGGCCCGGATCGCCCAAACCGACAATGTCCGTGCGGCGCTTGCGTTGGTGGCGGCCGGGGCGGCACCGCTGGGGATTGTTTACCAGTCCGATGCTCAGGCGGAAGACCGGGTTCAGATTGTGGCCTCGTTTCCGCCCGATGTACATCCCCCGATTATTTACCCGGCAGCCTTGATCGCACCGGCGTCGCCCGAAGCAACTGCATTTCTGGACTTTTTGCAATCGGACGAAGCCCGTGCTGTCTTTGCGGAACAGGGCTTTGCCCTGCTGGACCATTAAGCGATGGGTTGGTTGGGCCCTGCCGAGCTTGAGGCGTTGAGGCTGTCGCTGCGCGTGTCATTCTGGGCAACGCTGGTGACCTTGCCGTTTGGAATTTTTGTGGCCTATGCGCTGGCGCGCTGGCAGTTTCCCGGACGCCAGTTGCTGAACGGGTTGGTGCATCTGCCGCTGATTCTGCCGCCCGTTGTGACTGGCTATCTGTTGTTACTGACCTTCGGCGTCCAAGGGCCGTTGGGCAAACTGTTGGCTGAGTTTGGCATTGTCGTGGCATTCCGATGGACAGGGGCAGCGCTGGCGGCAGGTATCATGGCCTTCCCCCTGATGGTGCGCGCCATCCGATTGTCGATCGAAGCGGTTGATCCCAAACTGGAACAGGCCGGCGCAACCCTAGGCGCGTCGCGACCTTTTGTGTTTGCCACTGTGACTCTGCCAATGATCCTGCCTGGTGTGATCGCCGGGGGAATACTGGCCTTTGCCAAAGCGATGGGTGAGTTCGGGGCAACGATCACCTTCGTGTCGAATATCCCGGGCCAGACACAAACACTGCCCTCGGCGGTCTATGCGTTCTTGCAGGTCCCGGGGGGTGAGACTGCAGCGACCCGATTGGTCGTGATCTCGATCATCATCGCCATGGGGGCGTTGCTGCTGTCGGAATATGTAGGCCGCCGCGCCGCCGCAAGGGTGTCGGGGTCATGAGTCTGTCTGTTCGCCTGCAGCATGATTTGCCCGATCTCAATCTGGATCTCAGCTTTGATGCGCCGCCGGGAGTGACGGTTCTGTTTGGCCGGTCCGGCTCGGGTAAAACAACTGTTGTCAATGCGGTGGCAGGGTTGCTGAGGCCCAAGGCCGGGCGTGTCGCCGTGAATGACTGGGAACTGTTTGACACCGCGCGGAACCTCTGGTTGCCGCCGCATCGCCGCCGTCTGGGGTATATCTTTCAGGAAGGGCGCTTGTTTCCCCACCTGACCGTGCGACAGAACCTGTCCTATGGCCGCTGGTTCTCACCGAAGAATGCCCGCCGGGAAAGCCCAGACAAGGTGATCGAGATGTTGGGAATCGGGCATCTATTGGACCGACGTCCAGCCGGTTTGTCAGGAGGGGAAAAGCAGCGTGTGGCCATCGGGCGCGCGCTGCTGGCCAGCCCGCGCCTGATCCTGGCCGATGAGCCGCTGGCGGCGCTTGATGACGCGCGCAAGGCTGAGATTCTACCCTATTTTGAACGTCTGCGGGATGAGGTGTCTGTGCCCATTCTCTATGTCACACACTCCGCCGCCGAAGTCGCTCGACTGGCCACGTCTGTGGTTGCCTTGCAAGACGGCAAGGTCGTGCGGCATGGCCCGGCATCCGAGGTGATGGCCGACCCATCAGTGGCCCCGGCCGGGGTGCGAGCCGTCGGCGCCGTACTTGAAGTCCGGGTTCATGCCCATCATTCGGATGGGCTGACCGAGTTAGATGCCGGAGGTGCACGCCTGTTTCTACCGCGCATTACGCACAAAGTGGGCGAGGGTCTGCGAATTCGAATTCCCGCACAGGAGGTGATCCTGTCGAACAAGCGGCCCGAGGGACTTTCGGCCCTGAACATTCTGGAAGGTGTGGTCGATACAATACGTGCAGGTGAGGGGCCGGGTGCAATCGTGTCCGTCAAAACCCCGGCCGGGCCTGTTCTGGCCCGCGTTACACGCCGCTCGGTCGAGGCGTTGGGGCTGGCGCCGGGCAATTCTTGTTTCGCAGTGATCAAGACGGTGGCGCTGGCTCCGCAGGACGTCGGTGGGCGTCTGCGCCAATCCTAGAGCAGCGTTCTGGTTGTTCAGAACTTTACTGATCGCCTCAGCAACCTATGATCGTGAAAAGGTTTTTTTGTTAAGGAATGTCACCATGGGTATTTGGAAAATGTCTTGCGTGGCCGCATTGGTCTTGTTGCCTGGGCTGGTGCAAGCGCAGGCAGTGGGGTTCGGCGTCGGCATCAACCCGGCCTTTCGCACAACGATCACGCCACTGAAAAACGGTTGGTACGAGGTTGCCACGCACGGCTCATCTGCGCCAATCGTCTATTGGTGTGGCATTGGCGACTATGTCAAACGCGGCCTCGGATTAAAGGGGAACCAGCGTATTTATGTCGCCAGGGCCTATGAAAAGCATGTGCGGACCGTTCAATTTTCCCTGACGCCACCCGAGGGTGCGGACACCTCGCCGAGTTATTCCGTGACGGTAAAACGTGTAGGGGCAAACATGTCGGCGAATTCGGCCCAGAACCACTGCTACGATAACTTCCTTGAATTCAGGCGCTGACCTCTGGTCAGACCCACTTGGCCATGGGCGGCAAGCTCATGAGAACTGCGTCCGGGTCATGGCCGGTTTCCAAGCCGAACTTGGTGCCCCGATCATACACAAGGTTGTATTCGGCATAGAGCCCTCGGTGCACCAGTTGGGTGTTCTTGTCCGCGTCACTGAAACCCTGCACGCGGCGCTTTTCCACCAGCGGCAGGAAAGCGGGCAGGAAGGCTCGGCCAATGTCTTGTGTCAGTGCGAAGTCCGAGGCCCAGTCGCCGGTGCAATAGTCGTCCATGAAAATCCCGCCTACACCTCGGGCGCGTTTGCGATGGGGAATATAGAAATATTCATCGGCCCATTCCTTCAGGCGTGGATAGTGCCTTGGCCCGTGCGGGTCCAGATAGGCCTTTTGTGTGGCATGGAAATGGGAGGTGTCCTCGTCATATTCGATACAGGGGTTCAAATCGGACCCGCCACCGAACCACCAGGCATGGGGCGTCCAGAACATGCGCGTGTTCATATGAACCGCGGGGGTATGCGGGTTCTGCATATGGGCCACCAGCGAGATTCCCGAGGCCCAGAATCGCGGGTCTTCGGTCATCCCGGGAATGCCCTTGCGCTCGGCCATTGCCTGTTGCGCGCGGGCGCCCAGCGTGCCGTAAACGGTCGAGATATTGACGCCGACCTTTTCGAATACACGACCGCCGCGCATCACGGACATCAACCCGCCGCCCGCGTCAGAACCGTCATCGGACTGACGGGTCGTTTCTTTGACTTCGAACCGCCCAGGCCTGCTGTCTGAAAACGGTCCCGTGTTGTGGCTGTCTTCAAGGGTTTCGAAGGCGGTGACGATCTCGTCACGCAATTGGCGGAACCAGGCCGAAGCGGTGGATTTTTCTTTTTCGAACATAAGGTTTAGTGAGCAGGGGCTGCGACGGGGTCCAGCAGGGTGCGGCCGCCGTCAATGGTCAGAATTTGTCCGGTGATGAACCCGGCCGCGTCCGAGGCCAGAAACTGCGCGGTTTCGGTCAGCTCGGTCGGGGCTGCGATCCGCGCCAGCGGTGTGTGTTTTTCGATGTCGTTGCGAAAATCCCGGTTCTCTTTCAGGGTGGATTGTAGCGACGCACTCATAACAGACCCCAACGCGATAGAATTTACCCGGATACGGTTTGGGGCCAGTGCCACGGCCAGCGAGCGCGTCATCTGATCCAGGGCCGCCGTCGATACCGAATAGGCCATCAGGTCGGGATGAGTCCGCCGCGCCGCAATCGATGACAGGTTGATGATCGATCCGGCGGGATTTTCATCGTCGTCACCTGACTGTTTGATCATCCGCTTGGCCACAAGCTGGCTTAAACGCAATGCGGGCATCAGGTTCTGGTTCAGCAGGGTGCGGACCGAGTCGTCCTCGGTATCCAGTGGATCGGACGGGATCACCTGCCGCGCGCCGTTGATCAGGATATCGACTTGGTCGAAAGCGTCGATGGTGGCCGACAGCAGATTGGCAATGGTCAGTTTTTCTCGCAGATCGCCCGCAAAGAATCGGATGTTGCTGTCGTCCGCCTGCTCACCCAGTTCCTCGATCAGCCGTTTTTCGTCCATGTCGGCGAACATCACGTTGGCACCCGCATCGGCAAAATGGCGTCCGATGGCCAGCCCGACGCCATTGGCTCCGCCCGTCACGATCGCTGTTTTGCCAGCTATGGAAAAGGACATGCGTTTCCTCCTGAATTGCGGCGCAGGTTAGCCGGGATCATCGTTTAGGGCGAGAGGCGTGGAACACCTTGAATCGATTGTCACCTGCGACTTCTTCGATATGGGCGAAGGTGTCTGTCAGCGTGGTTTCATAAGGCAAGTGGCGGTTGGCGACCATCCAAAGGTGGCCATTGCGAGTCAGGTTCTTGGCTGCGGACTTGATAAACCCCTGACCCAGCGCGGGTTCTGCACTGCGCGAGGTGTGGAAGGGCGGGTTCATCACCACCGCGTCTATCGGGTCCGGCGCGCGCCATGTCACCGCATCAGCCCAGTGAAAACAGGCGCGTGAGTCAGGGACATTGGTGCGTGCGCAGGTCAGTGCGGCATGATCCGCCTCGACCAGATGCAGCGCCTTCAGACCCGGAGCTGGAAGCAGACCAGCGGACAGGTATCCCCATCCGGCCCCCAGATCGGCAACCCGCGCCCCCAGCTTTTCGGGCAGCGCCGCCAGCAACAGGGCCGAGGCAGGATCGATTCCATCCGCGGAAAACACACCCGGAGCGGTTTGATACCCATCTGCCGTCTGGCTTTCTGGCGCGGTCCAATCCGTGAAGGCCTGCGCGTCGGATTGGAACCAGAAGATTTTACCATGCGCCTTGGAAATCGGCCCTTCGACAGCGACCCTCTTGCGGATATCTTTCAGCAGGCTGTCAACGCCGTCGGTTTTCGCTCCTTCTACCACAACCATTCCACTGGCACGCTGACAGGCTTGATGTACGAGACTGCGGGCCAATGCTTTGGCGCGGGGCAGGATAACGATTGCGTCCTGACATGTGTCCTGCGTCTCAGGTACCGTGGCAAAGCCCCGATCCGCAAAATGGTCGTGAAAGGGCTTGAACGGCTGAACCACCTGCGTTTCGCGTGGAAGGTCAGACAGGTCATGATCCGGGGTTGGTCCGATCACCGTCAAAGGTTGTGACAACTCAAGGCCGCTTTGCAGCGCAAGATCAAGGCGAGGGGACATAAACGAATCCGATTCAGCGTTCAGGCCTGAGGCGCCCTACTCTTCGCGTTCCATGGTGCATTGCAGGGGGTGTTGATGCCTGCGGGCAAAATCCATGACCTGCCCGACCTTGGTTTCGGCAATCTCGTGGCTGAACACGCCCACAACCGCGACGCCCTTTTTGTGCACAGTCAGCATAATCTCGAACGCCTGTGCGTGGGTCATGCTGAAGAAGCGTTCCAGCACATGCACGACAAATTCCATTGGTGTGTAGTCGTCGTTCAATAGTAGAACCTTGTACAGAGGCGGCCGCTTGGTCTTGGGGCGCGTTTGCACCAGGACGGACGTATCGGGGTCGTCGTCCGATTTGTCAGACATCATCCATTGGTGTTCAAGCATCGCGTTCTACTGTCCGATTCAGGCTTCGGTTTATCTGTGCGCTTATATAACGTCGAACGGGCCAGAGAAAAGAGCCAGCAGGACGTAATAGATATGGGCCAAAATCTTACCACAATCGGCTTCGATGCGGATGATACTTTGTGGCACAACGAACGTTTTTTCCAACTGACGCAGGCTTATTTCACTGATCTGCTGGCAGATCACGCCGGACGTGACCACCTGTTAGAGCGTCTGCTGGCTGCCGAAAAACGAAATATCCGCCATTACGGGTACGGAATCAAAGGCTTTACCCTGTCGATGATCGAAACCGCGATCGAAGTGACCGAAGACCGTGTTCCGGCCTCGGTTATTCGTCAGTTGATCGAAGCCGGGCAAGAGATGTTGGCCCACCCGATCGAATTGCTGCCCCATGCACGCGAGGCAATTGAAAGCGTGGCGGTGACTCATAAGGTGGTACTGATCACCAAGGGCGATCTTATTGATCAGGAGAGAAAGCTGGCCCAGTCCGGATTAGGAGAATTGTTTGATGGGGTCGAGATCGTATCCGAAAAAACGCCGCGGACGTATCAGCATATTTTCGACCAGTACGGTGAGGGTCCGGCGTCTGCAATGATGGTTGGAAACTCGATGCGGTCAGATGTGGTCGCGCCGATTCAGGCCGGGTGCTGGGGGGTGTATGTGCCGCATGGTCTGGTCTGGGAGATTGAAGAGGCTGAAACCCCGACGGATAGCCCCCGATTCAAAGAGATACGGGATTTGGGGCAACTGGCGGGGCTGGTTCAGTCATTAAAGTGATGTTGCCGATTGGTCTCAGTCCTGAAAATTCGACATGGGTTGGCGGCACAATCTGGCCATTTTCAAGGATTTGGTGGGTGTTGCACGGCAACTGGCCATATCTGGTATGTCAGCGGCGTGAATGCAAAACCTCAAAATTATGAGCTTTCGGTTTATTTTGCCCGGTCCGTGTGCTAGCCTGACCAATAATAAAATAAATGATTAGCCGACCGGGAAAACCCGGCGGCGCGAGGTAGACAGAGGCAAAGATCGTGCAGGTTCGGCGGACAGTTCCGGCCCGAATGGGCTTATTTCTTATAGCATTCTTGTGGCTGCTTTCCTTTGCGCCGTTGCAAGGGATGGCCGCGCCATATGCGGCGATGGTGATTGACGCTCGCACCGGCGAGGTGCTGCATTCGCGTAATGCCGATACTCGGCTACACCCGGCGTCACTGACCAAGATGATGACTCTCTACATCGCGTTCGAAGCGGTGCGGAACGGTGAGATCGAATTGGACACACCTGTGCGCATCACCAAGAAAGCCGCATCCGAGCCGCCCTCGAAACTGGGTCTGCGCAGCGGTCAGACGATTGCATTCCGCTATCTGATCCGCGCGGCGGCGGTAAAGTCCGCGAATGACGCGGCTACGGCCATCGGAATCGCGATCAGCGGTTCTGAGGCGGCGTTTGCCCGCCGCATGACGCGCACCGCCAAGGCCATGGGCATGAGCCGGACGACATTCAAAAACGCGCACGGACTGACAGAATCGGGCCACCTGTCGACGGCGCGGGACATGACCACGCTGGGCCGGCATCTGCTTTATGATTATCCTCAGTACTATAACCTGTTCTCGCGGCAATCTACGCATGCGGGGATCAAAACGGTTCCCAATACGAATCGCCGCCTACTGGCGGCCTACAAAGGGGCCGACGGGATCAAAACCGGGTATACACGTGCCGCAGGGTTCAACCTTGTTGCATCAGCCAAGCGCAAGGATGAACGCATCATAGCGACCGTATTCGGCGGCAAATCCGGTGCATCACGTAATGCCAAGGTTGCGGAGCTTCTGGATATGGGTTTTCGCCGGGCTCCGTCGCGCGCGCCCATTCGCAAACCAGCCCGTCCGGCCTATGCTGGAAACGCGGGTTTGAATGCCACCGTTGCAAGCTTGGTCGGTGCGCCGACCACCAGCCTACGGCCCGTGCTGCGTCCGGGGCCCGGTGCCGCCGTTCAGGTGGCCGGGACTGTCGCCGCGACAGCCGCAAAGAACGGTTCGCGCATTCAGGACGGCATCGCAGCCGCCATTGCAGCGGCCGACATCCAGGCACCGACCGACGATACGACGCGGCCCGCCACGCGGCCTGAAAACCTGGTTCTGGCCTCGACCGAACCGACGGTACAGCCTGAGCCAGAACAGGAAATCGTCACACGGTTGTCCACTTCGGGCGGGCACCTGTGGGGCGTCAATGTGGGCCGATATACCACCCGATACGAGGCAGAGAAGGTTTTGCTGAAAACCGCCTTGTCGGAAATGACCACTCTGGAAGGCACGCTGCGCAAGGTAAACCAAAGCTCGCGCGGCTTCGAGGCAACGTTCCAGGGCATGACTCGCGAACAGGCCGATCTGGCGTGTCGCAGGCTTCAGGCCCGGAATGTCACCTGTTTCATGATCGGGCCGTCATAAGACCCGACATGCATTCTCCTGGTTGGACATTGGCTGCGAGGGAACTCGCAGCCATTTTTTGGGCAAATCACCTTAATCGAAGACGTGGCCATGCTGGTATTGCTCATCCTGCCCGGCGGCCGCAGTCAGGGCAGCGACGTTGTCCTTGGTGAAGAACCCGTCATAGTGATGGCAGCGTTCGATATATTCCGTGATCAGCAGCGTGTTCTTTGAGTGTTTCGAGAATATCTGTTTCAGGTTCGGATCGTCTTTGCATTCACCCACCACATGGGCCAGGAACGGCACGCCCTTGTCCTTGAGCGTGTTGACCACGAAATCGACGTTCTTTTCGCCCGCGTTGTGGTTCCCATCCTGAATCTCGACGGCCATGTGATGCAACCGGCGGCCAAAGTTGCGCACAAAGTCCTCGGTCGGCATCGGCAATTTGGCAAATGAATTCACAAAAGAGGGTGTGTTGTTCGCCGTAAATACCTTGGCAGGTGATTTCTTGTCGTCATCCACGTTCGGGTTGCGGTTCACATTGGTGGACGAATTCATGTCGAAGATGTTGTACGCCCCCCAGAAGTAATAGGGTACCATAGTCAGGAACTCGAGGATCGCGTCCTCACGTTCACCGGCCAGAATACGGGTGGCAAGATGGTCGATTCCCAGCATCAGCGGAGAAATCTTACTGTCCGTGCCAAAGGCCGCAGCCTGATCCAGTTGCGCCTGTTCCGCGTCGCTCAGCAGGACGCGGTCTCCCAATCCCAGACTGTCTGTGTCGTTGAAATCCAGTGTGGAATAACCAACCCGATTGCAGGTGAAATCGGACGGGGTGGTGAAACAGAACCCATCCAGCGTGTAAAAGGGATTTTCGGTGTCACCGCGATATTCGAAGCGGATATTCTGATCTTCGAGCGTTTTCGACAGGTTTTTCAAATCGGTCGCGCCGTAAATCTCGCCCACATAGCGGGTTTGCGGGGTTTTGCGCGCCAGCGGGTACATGCGGTTGACGCGTGGGATGAAATCCTCGAACCCCGGGTTCAGCGGTGCCATCACAATCAGCGCCGGATAGTCGGCGTGGGAATGCAGGATCGCGAATTTGTGGGTTTGTCCTAGGTAAGAGGCCGTGTGACGGTAGGGTGTCATCACATAGAGCTCGATCAGCGTGTCGAAAACGGCTGCTGTTTCCACCTGCATCACGATCGCCCGCATCGCACCGACCTGATCGGCAACGCCCGAGTTGGTGCGACGCTCGTAAATCATGGGCAGGTATTCGTTAAAAAACTCCGAGTTCTTTTTATCCCCGCGCGGCTCATAAGACATCAAATCGAAAGACATTAACTTACCTCCTTGCACATGCCCGATGATCCTCGGGCGTGGCCATGCTTGAATTTCCAATAATCAGAACATGCACTTGCAGGCATGCTAGGGGCTGATTTTCGGGCGGGCAACAGTTAGAAGGTCGTCCGTTGATATTACGGCTGCATGGTTATCGGGTGAATTTTGTTACCTCGACGCCCCCTTCGATCAGGTTCTGACGCACGGATTGCGCAATCTGCACCGCCGTCGGGCCGTCTCCGTGCAAACAGATCGTGTCGATTGATGTCTCTAACAGTTTGCCGGATTCGGTTATGATGGCGCCTTCGCGGACCATGTTCAGGATGCGTGGGCCCGCCAGATCAGGATCGTGGATGACCGCGCCAGGCAGGCTGCGATCGACCAGCGTGCCATCGTCATTATACGCACGATCCGCAAAAATCTCACCGACCCATTTGCAGCCCAGTTCCCGGACCGCCTCTTCCTGTTTGGTGACGGCCAGCACCATGATGATGATGTCCGGGGCGACATCCAATGCACCCTGATAGCAAGCCCGCGCCATGTCGATATCGACCGAACACATGTTGGCCAAGGCACCATGCAGTTTCAGGTGGCGCACTTCAGTTCCGATCGCCTTGGCCATGCCGATGGCGGCCCCCAACTGAAACCGCACGAGGTTGCGCAAGCTGGCATGTGGAACTTTCATATTCCGGCGGCCAAAGCCTTGCAGATCGGGAAAGCCGGGGTGTGCGCCGATACCCACGCCGTTTTCGGCCGCCAGCGCCATTGTCCGCGCCATCACATCCGGGTCGCCCGCATGAAAACCACAGGCGATATTGGCCGAGGTGATGATCTTTAGCAGGCTTTCATCGTCCCCCATGTTCCAGGGGCCGAAGCTTTCCCCCATATCTGCATTCAGATCGACGCTGGGCATTGGCTAAACTCCTTAGTCGGTGGCAGAGATCATTCCGCCGATCAATTGGTATGATAGCAAATCCGGAATGTCATGAGGATCGCGTACCAGTTGTTCTACTCGCGTCGGCAGCCGTGCAAGTTCGGTCAGATAAGCGGCGTTCAGGGCGACTGCGCTCTCCATTGACACGAATTCGAATTGCACCGGCGCGCCAGCAGGGGTCTGCGCCGCTCGGGGCAGGTCGCAGGGCAGAATGGTGGCGATGCGGGGATACCCGCCAGTGGTCTGGCATTCGGGCAAAAGGATGAAAGGATTTCCCGAGCCGGTCATCTGGATGTCTCCGGGGGTGATTACCTCGGACAATATGTTCAACTGCCCTTTGGCGGCAAAACCTTCGCCACCCCTATCCAGTTGCATCCCCATCCGGTTGGCCCGTGCTCCGCGTTGGAAAACTGTGCGGGTAAAGCGATCCAGCGTCTCTTCGTCAAACAGGGGTGTCTGAAAGCTTGCTACGATGCGCAATGTGCCGCCGGCAAAACGGTCGACGGCGTGTAGTTTCATTCCTGAGATTGCCGCATGTGCCCTAGCAGAAAGTAAATCGCCCACTTGCACCACACGTCCGATATTCGCCGTCAGGTGAGCCGAGCGCGAGCCCAGAAACACCGGCGCATCAATACCCCCGCCAAGATGCAGGTAACCATAAGTGCCCTGCTTGGCCGCTCCGACCACCAGCTGTTGTCCAGGCTCTAATGTATAAGAGGCATTCCAGACGACAGGGTTGCCATCGATGCTGACTTGCATTGGTGCTCCGGTCAGAGCGATGGTGGTCGTCTGGGTGGCCTCGAACGTGCCGCCCATCCCCGCCATCTCCAGGGCGGCGCAATCCGGGTTTTGCCCCAGCAGGGCCGCGCCCTCATGTAGGGCCAACTGATCCGCTGCGCCCGATCTTGAAAGCCCTTGATCCAGATAACCGGTGCGCCCCTGATCCTGTACTGTGCAGGACGGCCCTATCGAGCGAACGATCAGGCTCATTCCCGGATCTCCTCGCAAGTGGCGCCGCCCGATCCGTCGACATCCATTTCGCGAACCTTCTCCAATTCGTTTTGCGAGACTGGCAGGAACTGCATCTCGTCGCCGGGGCGCAGAGCAAAACTCTGCGCGGAGTCAGGGCGAAAACAGCGAAAGGCCGTCTGGCCCACGTGCCGCCAGCCTGTTGGGGTCGGGCTGGAAAACAGAACGAATTGGGAAATCGCCAGAACCAGAGCCCCTTCCGGCACCATTGGGGTAAGCTCCTTAAGGCGCGGTATGTTGAATTCCGGACCCAGCGGCCCGAGATACGGCTGCCCCGGCGCGAACCCGATGGTCAACACACGAACGCGGGTTTCGCTCAGACGCTTTATTGCTTCAGCGGCGGACAGTCCGGCGGCGGCCGCCGCCTCGTCCAATTGCGGCGCAAGCGTGCCTCCATATACTGTCGGGACCTGCCATAGACGTCGACCGGCGGGCAGGGGGGCATGGTACCAATCCTGCTGCCGTAGCACATCTGTTATGCGCTCTTTTATTTCTGAATGCGACAGGCAGAGGGGGTCAAACCGAACATAGGCCGACGCCAGAGAGGCGGATGTCTCAATCACGCCGTACCATTGCAGAGAATCGACCGCATTGCGAAAGGCCAATGCTGCCCGATTAGAGGGTTCGGCCATTGTGTCCGCAAACGACACCAGCAGGCCATCCAGACCAACTGTGCTTATGCGGGGAAAAGAGTCCGTATTCATTAATGTCATATCACAACGCGGGCGTATCTTCGTGGTGACCTGACCGTATTCCAGGCCAATGCGCAAGAGCAGGGATATGCCCACACTGTTTCCGGCGTTTGGATTGTGGAATGAGTCGTAGAAACTGACCCAAATCTGAATCAGTTTCGCGGGCCGAGTCGGATTGCTCTTGTGGGTGAGATTGAAAGACTCACTATATATTGGGTGGGAGCGTTGCGACTTTGGTCTTGGTCGGACACTTAAGGAGGCATCAGGCACGCAAACCCGTGAATAGGAGGAAAGAGTACTTGGGTTAACTATCTGAAAGTAATCTATAATTCAGCAAGCAGTAAAAAAATCGCGCAATATGTAATTTTCTGCTTGCGGGTTGTTTTGGTAAACCTTAGAACCCCCTTCACCGGCGCTGCTGAGGCGGTTGTTGGGACGCTGGAGACGGCGGAGACGCATCGGAGAGACGGTGGGCATCTTGGGAAGTGATTT